>NZ_JBXWMW010000001.1:0-753580 GCF_059610045.1 Ruegeria sp. YTSA168 | reverse complement strand
GTTGCAGGTGATATGGGCACGACCAAGCGCCTTCTCGGTCGCGTTGCCCTTGACGCCTTTAGGGCGCAGGTCGACCAACACCACATGGGTGTCGGTGCCGTGGGTCACCGTGTCCAGACCGCCCTTGATCAGTTGATCCGACAACGCCTGCGCATTGGTGATGACCTGCTGAATATAGCCTTTGAATTCGGGGCGCAGCGCCTCGCCGAAAGCCACCGCCTTGGCTGCGATCACATGCATCAGCGGGCCGCCTTGAATGCCGGGGAAGATGGCCGAGTTCACTTTCTTGGCGATCGCTTCGTCATTGGTCAGGATCATGCCGCCGCGCGGGCCGCGCAGGGTCTTGTGCGTGGTCGTTGTGGCCACATGCGCATGGGGGAAGGGGCTGGGATGTTCACCTGCTGCGATCAGGCCAGCAATATGGGCCATGTCGACGTGCAGATAGGCACCTACCATGTCGGCGATCTCGCGCATGCGAGCAAAGTCGATAACGCGGGGAATGGCCGAGCCGCCCGCGATGATCAGTTTGGGCTGATGCTCTTTCGCCAGCGCTTCGATCTCATCATAGTCGATCAGGTTGTCCTGTTTACGCACACCGTAATGCACGGCGTTGAACCATTTGCCCGACTGGTTGGGAGCCGCGCCGTGGGTCAGGTGACCGCCCGCATCCAGGCTCATGCCCAGAATGGTGTCGCCCGGTTTGATCAGTGCCTGAAACACACCCTGGTTCGCCTGAGATCCAGAATTCGGCTGCACGTTGGCAAAGTCGCAACCAAACAGCTCTTTCGCGCGGTCAATCGCCAGATTCTCGGCGATGTCGACGAATTGACACCCGCCATAGTAGCGACGGCCCGGATAGCCTTCGGCGTATTTGTTGGTCATCACCGAGCCCTGTGCCTGCATCACGGCGGCAGAGACGATGTTCTCGGACGCGATCAGCTCGATCTCGTCGCGCTGGCGGCCCAGCTCGGATGTGATCGAGCCGAACAGTTCGGGGTCACGATCAGCAAGGGATTGGGTGAAAAAACCCGTATCACGAATGTTGGCGTTCATTTGCGCTCCATAGAACTGGGGTAGTTAGCTGCGGATTTCCTATAGGAAACCACCTTGAGGCAAAAGCAATAAAGCGACGATTTGGCCAGCTGCGGCGTCAAGTCTGGCCTATTGAGGAAAGGTATGTTTGTTTCGGAACCAAATGTGCAGCACTGGAAACCGGACGTTATGAAAAAGAGAATCGCTTTTCTTGCCAGCGATGCCCAAATGGCTCAGGACGCCCGTGATCGCCTGATCCAGACCTATGGAAACGCAGCTCCGCGCGATGCAGATGTTGTCGTCGCTTTGGGCGGCGATGGCTTTATGTTGCGGACGGTGAAGAACCTGCAGCATCTCGATACACCCGTTTACGGTATGAACCGGGGCACCATCGGCTTTCTGATGAACACCTATCACGAAGATGATCTGCTGGCCCGTCTTGAAGATGCGCAGGAAGAGGTCATCAATCCGTTGGCCATGCGCGCAATGGATCAATCTGGCAAGCTGCATCAGGCGCTGGCGATTAACGAGGTTTCATTGCTGCGGGCAGGGCCTCAGGCCGCGCGATTGAAGATCAGCGTTGATGGGCGCGAACGCATGACAGAGTTGATGTGCGATGGGGCGCTTCTATCCACGCCTGCGGGATCAACGGCCTATAACTACTCGGCCCACGGGCCGATTCTGCCGATTGGAGCGGACGTTCTGGCTCTGACGCCCATCGCTGCATTTCGGCCCCGCCGCTGGCGCGGGGCGCTTTTGCCCAAGATTGCAAAGGTGCGATTTGACGTGTTGGATGCGGATAAACGCCCCGTGATGGCGGATGCGGATTCCGTCTCGTTTCCAGATATCGATTGGGTCGAGATCAGATCCGAGCCTGCCATCAAACACCGTATTTTGTTTGATCCCGGCCATGGTCTTGAAGAGCGTTTGATCTCGGAGCAATTCACTTAGATCGCGAATTTTTGAGATTTTTTTTGCGTTGTGTGAAGAAGTTCACACTCGATTTTTTAACGTTTGGCTAATCTGAACAGGCTCGGAGATCACGCTATGGTGGGAGTGAGTGGCCACCAAACGGCGTTTTCGAATGATTGCGCAAATTTCGCGCTGGCGAGGGTGGGTGGTGCTACGCTCGTCATCAGATATCCGGGCACATTTAAGCAGCTGGACCCCGGGCAAAATACCCCGGGGTCTATTTCTTTTCAAAGGCTTAAGTGCTGCTTTCCATCTGGTCCCAAAGTGGCAAACACATCTGCCCGACCCGCGTCTCAATCGCTGCGGCAGCATCTACGGCCAGATCTTCACGCCAGCGACGCGCCGCAATTTGTATGTTGATGGGCTGTGGCCCATTGGGCAGATCTGCCAGCCGGGCTGGAACACAAGCGGCGGGCAGGCCCAAAAAGTTCATCGCATAGGAATAAACGGCGCAGCCCAGAACCTCATGCACACCTCCGGCCCCTTCGGTGTCGCGGTCTGGTTTAAAAAACGGCTGGGGCAGGAAGGGCGACAAGACCAGAGGATAGTCCTGCAAGAACAGGGACCATTCGCGCGCATAGTGGCTGCGTTTGGCCAGCATCTGCAGCAGCTCGGTTTCGACGATGGGCGGGAATTCCTGAAAATAGACATCAAAGATGTCCCGGATGGTTTGTGATCCTGCCGCTTCAACATCCGATTTCATAAGCGTCAGAACTTCTCCCATCAGGGTGCGATACCCGATGCGTCCGCACTCAAACACATCGGGCGGATCGATCTCAACCACCCTATAGCCTGCATCCAGCAAGGCGTCTTTGGCCGTGTCCAGCGCCTTTTCGACCTCTGCATGCAGGGCATAGCCAAAGGTGTTTTTGGTAAAGGCCACTTTGATCGGACCTTCCAATGCCGCTCCGCGCCAGGACATTGGTACGTGGAAGGGGTCCCGTGGGTCCGCGGCAATCAGACTAGGCATCGATAGATGCAGATCCGCCGCAGACCGGGTGAGCAACCCCTGAACAGACATGGATTGTGCCAGTAACCCGCGCTCGGCCTTTTGGCTGGGGTTCCAGGCGGGAACACGGCCCAGGCCGGGTTTCACCGTGACTGCCCCGTTTGCAGCGGCCGGAAACCGCAGGCTGCCGCCGATATCGTTGCCATGCGCCAGCGCGCCGATGCCTGCCATCACCGCAGCGCCCGCACCCCCCGAGGATCCCCCGGCCGAGATATGACGGCCCCAGGGGTTGTGTGTGCGGCCATAAAGCGGGTTCTCGGTATCTGCGCGAAACGAGAATTCAGGTGTGTTCGTGCGCCCGATCACAATTGCACCTGCCTTTTGCAGGTTCGACACAACCGGCGCGTCATCTGGCGCGATCACGTCCTTCAACGCGACCACGCCGTTTGTGGTGGCGTGGCCCTTTTGATCGACATTCACTTTGATCGTGACTGGCACTCCATAAAGCGGGCCGGGGTTTTCGCCTTTGGCCCTTAACTGATCCAACCCTCGGGCGCGTTCCAACGCCTCGGTGCTCAGATATTCGACCACCGCATTAAGATCAGGATTTACGGCATTCATCCGATCAATCGCCGCCTGAACCGAGGTTTCGGCACTTAGATCACCGCGATGGGTCAGATCGGTCAGCTCAGCCGCGCTGAGACGCCAGATATCACTTTTTGTCATGGGCCCTCTCTGTCTACCAGCGACAGTAGGGGGCCTGTTTCAGGTTGCAAGAGGAGACGGTGCGAACCGCCCCCTTTCTATTGTGCGTAGCCGATGGTCTGCAGGGCCGTTCTGATCTCATCCAAAATGACCGGATCGTCTATGGTTGCGGGCATCTTGTAGTCCTGCCCATCTGCGATTGAAACCATCGTACCGCGCAGGATCTTACCCGAACGCGTCTTCGGCAAACGATCCACTACAACCGCCAATTTGAAGGCTGCGACCGGTCCGATCTTGTCGCGAACCATCTTGACGACCTCCTGAACCACATCGCCGTGATCACGTGTTGCGCCTGCATTCAGGCACAGGAAACCCACCGGCATCTGGCCTTTCAACTGATCCGAAACACCGATCACCGCGCATTCGGCAACATCGGGGTGGGCGGCCAGAACTTCTTCCATGCCGCCCGTCGACAGGCGATGACCGGCCACGTTGATCACATCATCGGTGCGCGCCATGATGTAAAGATATCCATCCTCGTCGATCATGCCTGCGTCGCCGGTCTCATAATAGCCGGGGAAATGTTCAAGATAGGATTTCTTGAATCGCGCTTCGGCATTCCACAATGTCGGCAGCGTACCGGGAGGCAGGGGCAGCTTTACTGCAATCGCCCCCAATTCGCCCGGTTTCATCGGATGGCCGCCTTCATCAAGGATTTGCACATCATAACCGGGCATCGGCTTGGCCGGAGAGCCTAGCTTAATTGGAAGTTCCTCAATTCCCAGCGGGTTGCCTGCGATGGTCCAGCCGGTTTCCGTCTGCCACCAGTGATCGATCACTGGAACCTTAAGCGCGTCTTGCGCCCAAATGATTGTATCGGGATCGGCCCGCTCACCCGCCAGATAGAGCGCCCGCAGACAGGATAGATCGTATGTCGAAAGCAGCTCGCCCTTTGGGTCTTCGCGTTTGACTGCGCGGATCGCAGTCGGCGCGGTAAAAAAGCTGCGCACATTATGTTCCGAAATCACGCGCCAGAAGGTGCCTGCATCTGGTGTGCCGACAGGTTTGCCCTCGAACACAATGGTGGTGTTCCCGTGGATCAGCGGGGCGTAGCAGATGTAGGAATGCCCAACGACCCAGCCCACATCAGAGGCCGCCCAGAACACATCGCCGGGATCGACTTTATAGATGTTCTTCATCGACCAGTTGAGCGCCACCAGATGCCCGGCTGTTGGGCGCACAACGCCTTTCGGCGCGCCTGTGGTACCGGAAGTGTAAAGGATATAGGCCGGATCATTGCCCGCCACGGGAACACATTCGGCGGGTTCAACGCCGTACTGGAAGCCATGCCAGTTGAAATCGCGCCCTTCGATCAGCTGTGCAACCTCTTGTTCACGCTGAAAAATCACACAGAATTCGGGCTTGTGTTCGGACAGTTCGATGGCCCCGTCCAACAACGGTTTGTAGTGTACAACACGGCCCGGTTCCAACCCGCAAGAGGCGGCAATAATCGCCTTGGGTTTCGCGTCATCGATCCGAACCGCCAGTTCGTTGCTGGCAAACCCACCAAAAACAACCGAGTGAACAGCACCTAGGCGCGCGCAGGCCAGCATCGCCTCAAGCGCCTCTGGGATCATGGGCATGTAGATGATGACCCGGTCGCCCTTCTCGACGCCTTTGGCGCGCAGAGCTCCGGCCAGTGTGGCAACACGGTTGCGCAGTTCGACATACGAGATCTCGCGCTTGGTATGCGTGATCGGGCTGTCATAGATAATCGCGGCCTGTTCGCCGCGCCCGTTTTCGACATGGCGGTCAACAGCGTTCCAGCAAGTGTTGACCTGCGCATCGCTGAACCATTCGTAAAGAGGGGCGTCGTCGTCAAACAAAGCCTTTGTCGGAGGTTGAACCCAGTCGATCCCTTTTGCAGCGTCCATCCAGAACGCCTCGGGGTTGTTTTTCCAGCTGTCGTAAACATCCTGATATGCCAATTCATCGTCCTCCCAAAGCAATGCGCTTGTTGTTAGGGACCGTCTGCATTTCAGACAAGCTGCGCAAGTGACGGCGCGTCAGTTTATCGCAAAACATTTGCAGGAATGTTCAGAATTGGCTGCAAATTTTTGCAAACTCATTGAAAACTTATGGTCTGAGTTTAGGAAAGTCTGAAATTGCAAATTTGCTAACTTGCTGCTGCAAAGGGCCGACTCGGTCTTTAATCTTGCCGGCCCAGTTTGCGCCCAGTTCAACCATACTGCGCGACCGGAGTACCGGCGATGGCGGCCATGTTCAGCAATCCGCGGGCAGTGATAGCCGGGGTGACGATATGAGCTTTGTTGCCCATGCCCATAAGTATTGGTCCGACCTCGATGCCGTTTGCCTTCATTTTCAGAACATTCCGAACCCCACTTGCAGCATCCGCATGTGCAAAAATCAGCACATTGGCGACACCATCCAGGCGCGAGTCGGGGAATATGCGGGACCGCAAATCCGGGTCCAGCGCTGTATCCAAGTTCATCTCACCCTCATAGATGAAATCCCTTGGTTTCTGGTCCAGTATCTCGATGGCCGCGCGCAGGCGCTTGCCGGACCCTTCCGCCTGATTGCCGAACTGCGATTGTGAGCAAAAGGCGATCTTGGGTTCAATACCAAAGCGGCGCACATGCCGGGCTGCTCCGATGGTTGCTTCGGCCAGTTCCTCGGGCGAGGGCAACTGACGCACATGAGTATCCGCGATGAATAGCGGGCCATCTTCAAGGATCATCAGAGACAACGCACCGTGAGGGTGTAGAGCAGCTGTGTTCAAAACCTGCTCGACGTAGTTCAAGTGCCAGCGGTATTCACCAAACGTGCCGCAAATCATACTGTCAGCTTCACCCCTGTGCACCATGATCGCGCCGATGGCGGTGGTGTTAGTGCGCATGATGGCCTTGGCCAGATCGGGCGTCACACCCTGGCGTTGCATGATTTTATGGTAGGAATTCCAATAGTCATAATACCGCGGATCATTTTCAGGGTTTACGATCTGGCAGTCTGTGCCGGGTCGGATCGTAAGGCCCAGCCGCTCACAGCGTGCCTCGATCACTTCAGGGCGACCGATCAGGATCGGCGTTTCAGTGGTTTCTTCCAAAATAGCCTGAGCGGCGCGCAGGACACGCTCATCCTCGCCCTCGGCAAACACGATCCGGCGCGAGGCAGCAGCGGCGGCTTCGAACACGGGTCGCATAAGCAAGGCGGATTTGAAGACAGTCTGGTTCAGCTTTTCCTTATAGGCATCCAGATCCTCAATCGGGCGCTTTGCCACCCCGCTGTCCATCGCGGCCTTGGCGACCGAGGATGACACAACGCCCACCAAGCGCGGGTCAAAGGGCTTGGGGATCAGGTAGTCGGGCCCAAATGTCAGCTGTTCGCCCTTATAGGCCGCTGCAGCCTCGGCGCTTGTGGTGGCGCGGGCCATTTCGGCGATCCCATCCACACAGGCGATTTGCATCTCATCATTGATTTCGGTCGCGCCAACGTCCAGCGCGCCCCGGAAGATGAATGGGAAACACAGGACATTGTTGACCTGATTGGGAAAATCACTGCGGCCCGTTGCGATGATCGCGTCAGGGGCCACTTCGCGCGCCGCTTGTGGCAGGATTTCAGGCGTAGGGTTGGCCAGAGCAAAGATAATCGGCTGTTTGGCCATCCTGCTGACCATCTCGGGCTTCAGCACATTGGGACCGCTGAGGCCCAGGAACAGATCCGCGCCGTCGATCACGTCATCCAGCGTGCGCAGATCGGTCTTTTGCGCGAACTGATCCTTGTGCGGGTTCATATCCTCTTCGCGGCCTTCATAGACCAGCCCGTGTATATCGCACAGCCAGATGTTTTCACGCTTCACACCGAGTTTGACCAGCATGCTGAGGCAGGCGATCCCGGCGGCCCCGCCACCGGTCGAGACGATCTTGATATCTTCAAAAGATTTACCGGCAACGTGCAGCGCATTCTTGGCAGCCGCTCCGACCACAATCGCCGTCCCGTGCTGGTCGTCGTGGAACACGGGGATATTCATACGCTCGCGGCACAGCTTTTCGACAATAAAGCAATCCGGGGCCTTGATATCCTCCAGATTAATCGCTCCAAAGGTTGGTTCCAGCGCGCAGACGATATTGGCCAGCTTTTCCGGGTCGGGCTGGTCCAGTTCGATATCGAAACAATCGATCCCGGCGAATTTCTTAAACAGAACCGCTTTGCCCTCCATCACCGGTTTGGAGGCCAGTGCGCCGATATTGCCCAGCCCCAGAACAGCCGTGCCATTTGAGACGACACCCACCAGATTGCCGCGCGCCGTATAGTGCTCGGCATTTGAGGGGTCGGCTTTAATTTCAAGGCTGGCGTCGGCCACCCCCGGAGAATAGGCACGCGCCAGATCGCGGCCATTGGCCATGGGTTTCGTTGCCCTGATCTCAAGCTTTCCGGGTTTCGGATAGGCGTGATAGTCGAGTGCGGCTTGTCTTTGGCTGCTTGAGTCTGACATCAGCGGTACGGCTCCGTTTTGAGATTTGGTTTAGTGTTAAACTATTTGTTTTGACTTGGCTACGCTGCGTCACCTTCCTACATCAGTATCACGTCTTTTCTCTGCCTGGTCGGATTTCTGCGATCCCGTTGTGGTCCGTTTGCGACGGTGTTGCAGCCAGATTTGGCCGTATTTGACTGCGGATTGGCGCCGGGAATGTTCTTTTCGATTGGCATTTTGGCTTCGGTTCTGATCGGATAGCCGAAACTGCTGACCGAAGAGACCAAAGATGAGCCAAACTGTAACTCCTTCGCCGATCCGCGCTGAAATCCGCCTGCCCACGCAGGAGTTGCGAGAGGATATCCCGTTCTACACCAAAGTGTTGGGGATGAAGATGGATATGATCTATCCAGCCGATGACCCTCGGGTCGGGGTGTTTTCCGGGCATGGGTTGCGGCTGCGGATTGAAAAGGATGCGCCGGAACCAGCAGGCACCTTGCGTATTCTGACGGACGATCCCGATGGCTTTGCCGAAGGCAAGCGCGCGCTGGTCGCGCCAAATGGCACACGCATTGAAATCGAAGAGCTTGATCCGCCTCTTGTGATGCCAGAAACGGTGCATTCTTTTGTGGTTCGCAGACTCAAGGATCAGGCCCCATGGATCATTGGTCGGGCTGGGATGCACTATCGCGATTTGGTGCCGGATCGCTTGGGGGGGTCGATCATCGCCAGTCATATCCGCATTCCCGATGGTGGTCCCGTGCCGGATATGGTGCATTTCCACAAGGTTGGGTTCCAGCTGATCTTTTGCATCCATGGCTGGGTCGATGTTGTTTATGAGGATCAGGGCGACAAGATGCGCCTGAACGCCGGCGATTGTTTTATCCAGCCACCGGAAATCCGCCACCGCGTGCTGGAAGCCTCAGATAATGTGCAGGTGATCGAGATTGGCGTCCCGGCCGAACATGTGACCGAGATTGATCATGAAATGACGCTTCCGACCCCGCATTTGCGCCCGGAACGGGAATGGCAGGGCCAGCGCTTTGTGTATAACAAGGCGCTGGATGCGGAATGGGTGCCGTTCCGCCTTCCGGGTTATATCTGCCGCGACACGACGATTGCCGAGAACACCAAAGGCGTGGCCGGCGTGCAGGTCGTGCGTCGAGGGCACGGTCAGCCCGTCTGGGCGCGTCACGACACCGATATTCACTTTGCCTTCGTGATGGATGGAGAGGTCACATTGGAAGGGGAAGGTCGCGAACCCTATAGGCTGGAGCAAGGTGATGCCTTCGTGATCCCGCCGGGAATGCGGAACCGATTGTCTGATCCGTCCGACAATATCGAATTGCTTGAGGTCACCTTGCCGGGAACGTTCAATACGACACTGGATTAGTCAAAAAACAAACGCTCAGGGGTTCAACTTCCCCGGAGTTTTTCAGTAAGGTATGTTTTTCTGACCGGTTGATCAAAAATAGGGAATCGCCATGTCGCTCAAAGATGCCGCCCTGAAAGTTCGCGAAAACGCCCATGCGCCATATTCGAATTTTAAGGTGGGCGCGGCGGTCCTGTCTGGCTCGGGCGCGCTCTATGTCGGCTGCAATGTTGAGAATGTGGCCTATCCCGAAGGCACCTGTGCCGAGGCTGGGGCAATTGCCGCGATGGTTGCCGCAGGTGAGACCGAACTGGCCGAAGTCTATGTGGTGGCCCAAAGCCCGCAGCCGGTGCCGCCCTGCGGCGGGTGCCGCCAAAAGCTGGCCGAGTTTGGTGCGCGCAGCGTCAAGGTAACCTTGGCAACCACGGATGGCGTCGAGTTTGAAACAACCATCGGAGACCTTCTGCCCGGCGCGTTCGACGCTTCTCATATGCAGGACGTCTGACCAGATGGATGCCCGCTCGATCATCGCCAAGCTGCGTCGGACCGAGGTTCCATCGGCTCAGGAGCTGAACTGGTTCGCGCAAGGCCTCGCCGATGGTGCTGTTAGCGACGCGCAGGCGGGTGCCTTTGCGATGGCCGTCTGCATGGGCGGTCTGGGTGCCCGGGGTCGCGCTGATCTGACCGTAGCAATGCGGGACAGCGGCGATGTGCTCAGCTGGGATGTTGATGGTCCGGTGATCGACAAACACTCAACCGGTGGCGTGGGCGATTGCGTCAGCCTGGTGCTTGCACCGGCATTGGCGGAATGCGGGGCTTATGTCCCGATGATCTCGGGGCGCGGTTTGGGTCACACGGGCGGCACGCTGGACAAGCTTGAGGCGATACCCGGCGTTACCACGCAGATTGGGCAGGACCGCCTAGCTCAGATTTTGAAAAACACTGGTGCCGCAATTGTCGGTGCGACGGGGCAGATCGCGCCTGCGGATAAACGACTTTATGCCATCCGTGATGTGACTGCGACGGTAGAAAGCCTTGATCTGATCACCGCTTCGATCCTGTCCAAGAAATTGGCGGCCAGCCCGGATGCGTTGGTGCTGGACGTCAAGGTTGGCAGCGGTGCGTTTATGAAAACATTCGAAGAGGCCCGCTCACTGGCCACTGCCCTGACCGAAACTGCAAACGCGGCAGGGTGTCGGACCTCTGCCGTGATTACGGACATGAACCAGCCCTTGGCCCCGTCATTGGGTAATGCGCTTGAAGTGGCTGAGGTGATGAAGGTCCTAACGGGTTATGCCTCTTCGCCGTTGGCCGAGATTTCCGCGGAACTTGGCGGTGTATTGCTGGCCGATGCGGGGATGTGCAAAACCGCCGAACAGGGCCGGGATAAGATCGCCGATATCATCCGCGATGGTCGCGCGGCTGAGCGGTTCGGACGGATGATCGCAGCAGTAGGTGGCCCTGTGCAATTCGTGGACACTTGGCAGCGTTTCCTGCCCGAAGCCAGCGTTATCCGCGAAGTCCCGGCGCCGAAGGACGGATATATCTCAGCCATTGATGGCGAGACTTTGGGCCTTGCAGTTGTCGCTCTGGGCGGTGGCCGTCAGGTCGAAAGCGATGTGATCGATCCCGCCGTGGGCCTGTCGAACATGGTGCGCTTGGGCGAAAAAGTGACGAAAGGCACCCCGCTTGCCGCCATTCATGCGGCCCGAGAGGATGCAGCGCAACAAGCTGCCGAGCGTGTGCTGGCAGCCATCCAGATTGACGGCGCGCCAATCGCTTCACCCGATCTTGTGCATGAAAGGATCAGTGCATGAGCCGGGCCTTTCTGGTGGTTATGGATTCAGTTGGCATTGGTGGTGCTCCGGATGCTGGGCAGTTCTTCAATGGCGACATACCGGATACCGGTGCCAACACGGTGGCGCATATCGCCCAGGCTTGTGCGCAAGGTCTGGCTGAAGACGGGCGAACCGGGCCATTGTATGTGCCAAATCTGAATGCGCTGGGATTGGGGGCAGCGGTGCGTCTGGCCTCGGGCGATGCGACACCGGGGCTGGATGCGCACCCGACCGGCCTGTGGGGATGCGCGCGCGAGCTTTCACCGGGCAAGGATACACCCTCAGGCCATTGGGAACTCGCCGGACTGCCAGTCCCTTGGGATTGGCATTTCTTCCCGGATACGCAACCGGCCTTTCCCGCCGAGCTAAGTCGGGCTGCTGCCGAGGCCGCGGGGACCGAGGGTATTCTGGGCGATTGCCATGCCTCAGGCACCGCGATCATTGCGGAATTGGGGGCCGAGCATATGCGGACCGGCTGGCCGATCTGCTATACCTCGGCCGATAGCGTGTTCCAGATCGCCGCGCATGAGGAAAGCTTTGGCCTGGAGCGCCTGTTGGACATGTGCAAAACGCTGGCGCCGCACCTGCATGAAATGAAGGTAGGTCGTGTCATTGCGCGTCCGTTTGTTGGTTCACCGGAAGATGGGTTCACACGCACCACAAATCGCAAGGATTTTGCCATCCTGCCGCCTGCACCGGTTTTGACCAATTGGGTGCAGGATGCCGGTTGTCGCGTGCATGCCGTTGGCAAAATCGGTGACATCTTTTCCATGCAGGGGATCGATACGCTGCACAAAGGTTCGGATGCCGAGTTGATGCGGTATTTGTCGGATCTGGTGGACGAGGCCGAGGAGGGTAGTCTGACCTTCGTCAATTTTGTGGAGTTCGACAGCCTTTACGGTCACCGCCGCGACATCAGTGGCTATGCAAGGGCGTTGGAATGGTTCGACCGCGAGATTGGGACGATTCTGCAAAAGCTGCGCCCCGGCGACCTTCTTCTGTTGACCGCGGATCACGGCAATGATCCAAGTTGGACCGGCACGGATCACACTCGGGAGCAGGTTCCAGTGCTGGTCGCCGGGACAGGTGCGGGCCAGATCGGCCAGATCAATTTCGCAGACGTCGCCGCCAGCATCGCCCACCACCTGAACATACCGGCGCAAGGGCCGGGAAAGAGCTTTCTATGACCGTTGCCGACCTGCCCAAGATTGAATTGCACCTGCACCATGAAGGTGCCGCCCCGCCGGCCTTTATCCGTCAGTTGGCGCATGAAAAACGCATCGATCTGAGCGGAATTTTCAAACCCGATGGCAGCTATGATTTCCGGGATTTCGCCCATTTCCTAAGCGTTTATGAAGCGGCCTGTGAGGTCCTGAAAACGCCCGAGGATTTTCGCCGCCTGACGCTGGCGATCCTTGAAGAAAGCGCGGCAAATGGGGTGGTTTATTCAGAAACCTTTCTCAGCCCGGATTTTTGTGGTGGTGGTGATCTACACGCCTGGCGCGACTATCTGACGGCCATCCAAGACGCAGCAGAAGAGGCCGAGCGCAGGTTTGGCATCACCCTGCGTGGGGTTGTCACATGTGTGCGCCATTTCGGACCCGAGCAGTCCAAGCTAAGCGCCCATTGCGCAGCGGAAACCGCTGGCGATTGGATCACCGGCTTTGGAATGGGTGGAAACGAATCCGTAGGCACTCAGGGCGATTTCAAATGGGCCTTTGATTGTGCGCGTGAGGCGGGTCTGCGCTTGACCACCCATGCGGGTGAGTTTGGCGGCCCCGAGAGCGTCCGCGATGCGGTGCGGGAACTTGGTGTTGAGCGTATAGGCCATGGTGTGCGCGCCATCGAAGACCCTGATCTGGTTCATGAATTGGCGGATCGAGGCACCACGCTTGAGGTCTGCCCTGGATCGAATGTGGTACTGGGCCTGTTCCCGGATTTCGCTGCTCATCCGATTGCGCGCTTGCGGGATGCGGGCGTGAACGTCACCATATCTACGGATGACCCGCCGTTTTTTCACACGACCATGCGGCGCGAATATGAGATGCTGAATGCAGCGTTTGGTTGGCAGGCCGAAGACTTCGCCGCCTTGAATGAAACCGCCCTGAACGCCGCGTTTTGCGATGAGGACACCCGCGCGCGGGTCAAGAAAAGACTGGAGACCACATGAGCGATCACCTGACCATCGTTGACCACCCATTGGTGCAACACAAACTGACGCTCATGCGGGACAAGGGCACTTCGACCGCTGAGTTCCGGCAGTTGCTGCGCGAAATCACCTTGTTGCTGGCCTATGAGGTCACGCGCGAGCTAAAGCTGACCACCCGCCATATCGAAACCCCGATGGAGGAGATGGACGCCCCCATTCTGGCCGGAAAGAAGCTGGCGCTGGTCTCGATCCTGCGTGCGGGCAACGGGATGTTGGATGGGGTTCTAGAACTGATCCCATCAGCGCGCGTGGGGTTTGTGGGCCTCTACCGGGATGAAGAGACGTTGAAGCCGGTGCAATATTACTTCAAAGCACCTGAAGGCCTGAAGGACCGTCTGGTCATCGCGGTGGACCCGATGCTGGCCACGGGCAACAGCTCTGCCGCGGCAATTGATCTGCTGAAAGAGGCGGGCGCGACCGACATTCTGTTCCTTTGCTTGCTGGCTGCCCCTGAAGGCGTTGCACGCATGAAAGAAGCACATCCCGACGTGCATATCGTGACCGCCGCGCTGGATCGTGAGCTGAATTCCAAGGGCTATATCATGCCTGGACTTGGGGACGCCGGGGACCGGATGTTCGGGACGAAATAGCCCCGCTTATCCGCCGCAGATGTTTTGAAGCTGGACCCAATCACGGTCCGGCAACACCTGTTCCAATGTCCGCCCTGCCATCGGGTCCGCCTCGATCAGCCCCAGCACCGTTTCGCCGGTAATGTCGCGCGCATAAGCGTAGGGGGTCGAGGGCAGGGCGGCCTGTGCGAACATCGCCAACAAATCCTGGTCCGTCACCGAAGGACGCGGTTCGGACAGAACCTGTTCGGTATAAGTATCGATAATCTGAGATGTCAGACCTCCGGTCGTCAGAAGACGAAAGGCCGAGGTTGCACCGGTGCGGTCCAACAGATCATCCAGAGGGTCCTGCTGCGCTGAACGGGTACGTTCAGCGATGATATATCCAGCGGCCACGGCAGGATCCTCATGATCTTCGACCAGGGACCGGTTCAGCAGAACGGTGCCGCCCGGCAGGCTCAGGCTGTCCTGAACACCGGCAGGCAGAATGATGATCTGGCGCACTCCGGTTCGTTGGGCCAGACGGTCCAGCGAGTCCTGTGCATCGCGTGAGGCACAAGCACGGCCCGAAACGCGTTCGATCCGTTTCAGGATCGTCTCGCCGATCTCTTGCCGTTTGACCTCGGGCACGACCGAGACAACATGGCTTTGCAACGCGCCTGGCAACCAAAGCAACATTACCGCAAGAACGGCCGCAACAACCCCACCAACGCTCAGCCAACGCAACCGCCCAGGATGCGGGCGGGCCCGGTCGATGGCGCGTTGCAGCCGGTCGATGGCTTCAAGCATCGTTTTTTCGCTCTCGGCTAGTTCCAGCGTTTCATCCGGGTCGCCATCAGGGTTGAATATCGCCGGATATGTCCCAGGGTTCTGCCGCTCCAATGCCGCCAATGACCAATGGGTCAAGGCGCGATCATTGAAATCCGAGATCGTCAGCGTCGCCTCTCCGATCGACACGACAACTTCGCGCCGCTGCTCATCGGGCGAAGGGCGCCACAGACCGGTGGCTTCGATCCGCTGGTACTGTTTCAGGGCCGTCATCTGGGTTGGGTCTGCTCGAAATTTGTTTTGCCACAGCATAACACGCGGCGAAGGCACGGCGCAAACGTGTTGCGCCTGCACGTTCAATTGTGCTGGATGGCGGGGCATGGAACGGGATCGTCAAAAATATGCAGGCAGGGAAAAGAAACGCACCGGTACTGGCCGCTGCCCTCATGCTGGGGGCGATGGCGATCATCGGGGTCATCGACAATGTGGTGATCCTGTTGGCCGACACAATCGGCCTGTGGCAGTTTCACCTAAGCCGCGCTCTTTTGATGCTGCCGCTGATTGCGGGCTTGTCCCTGATCGGGTTTGGCACGCTTAGGCCCAAGCGCTGGGGGCCTGTCATATTGCGCAGCGTCCTGATCACATTTGCCATGTTGTTTTATTTTGGTTCTCTGGCATTGATGCCAATCGCCCAAGCCCTGGCCGGGCTTTTCAGCGCCCCGATATTTGTGCTGCTGATAACGGCGCTGGGATTGAAGCAACCCATCGGACCTTGGCGCATCGGGGCTGTGTCGATCGGTTTTGTCGGTATCCTGTGTGTGCTCCAGCCCAGCCCGACGGATTTTGACGTAAGGACCCTGCTGCCCATTCTGGGTGGGTTGCTTTATGCGCTCAGCTCGATCACCACGCGGCAATTGTGCTCCGAAGAAAGCACCTTGGCATTGCTGGCCAATATGGTGATCACGCTGGGGCTGGCGGGCGCCATCGGCATGGCGTTCTTGACGGCCTTTCCGGTTGCCACACCTGAAGGTGCCGAAGGGTTCGTCACCCGCGGCGCTGTCAGAGAGTTCCAGCCTGCCATCCCATGGTTGTTGGTGCAGGCTATAGGGTCGACTGTTGCCGTGTTCATGCTGATCAAAGCCTATCAGGTGGGCGAGCCGTCCTTTGTAGCGGTGTTTGAATACTCGGTGATGGTGTTCGGTCCGCTGTTTGCCTGGGTCGCATTGGGCCAATCCATCGGCGCAATGCAGGTCGTCGGGATCGGGTTGATTGCGTCAGCAGGGGTTCTGTTGGGGTGGCGATCCAGTCGTCCGCAGGCCGAGCAGGAGATCGCATGATTATCTCGACCGGGCGCCGATATGTATTTGTGCATATGCCCAAGACTGGGGGAACCTCTCTTGCGCTAGCATTGGAGCAGCGGGCGATGAAGGACGATATCCTGCTTGGGGATACACCCAAGGCAATCAAACGCAGACATCGGGCGAGGTCACTAAACGCGCGGGGGCGGTTGTGGAAGCATTCGACTTTGGCCGATATCGACGGGGTTTTGTCGACGCAGGCTATCGAGGACATGTTTGTCTTCACCTTGGTCCGCAATCCGTGGGATCGGATTGTCAGTTACTATCACTGGCTGCGGACACAGCACTTTGAGCATGCGGATGTGGCTCGCGCGCAAGAGCAGGATTTTGAGGGGTTCGTGTTGCACCCTGCCACACTAAGAACCTTTCAACACAACCCGGCCCGCACGTATGTGACCATGTCCAACGGGATCGAGAAATGTGACGCCTTCATCCGCCTTGAGCATTTCAGGGAAGATTCGAAACACTTGGTCGATCACCTTGGGTTCGATTTGGCGTTGCCACATCTCAACAGGTCTGAACGGGACCGCGATTACCGCCAGTATTATGCGGCGAAGACACGCGAAGCGGTTGCACGGGCCTGCGCAGAAGATATTCAGAGATTCGGATATCTGTTCGACGGCCCTGCATAGCTCGAGTTTCCAAATTTGAACCAAAGACAATGGTCAGGATATTTTTGTGTAAGGAATCCGCGCGGAATTCGCCTTAAATGGCCCAAATTGGGCGCAAATATGTCAGGAATAAGTCACTCCGACATTTTCCGTGCTACCCATGATGCAGTGTTGGTTTGTGCCAAAGGGGGTAGGGCACGTGTTAGAAGTAGTGAGTTTTTCTGAGTTTTCGGATCAGCCTGTTGACGCTGATCACAACAACCTTGATCAGGCCGTAAACGCCCGCCGTGGGGGGCTGTTGCATGGCACCAAGGTTGCGACCACAAGCGGTTGGAAACTGATCGAACGCATCGCTGTAGGCGATTTGGTCCGAACGCTGGATAACGGATTTCGAGAAGTGCGTCGGGTTTCGACCTGTTGCGTCGTCATTCCAGCCGATGAAACCCGCGCCGATTACATGCCGATCTTTGTCCCTGCGCGTGCAGCCTATAACGGTCGGCCTGTCTGGTTGATGCCCGAACAGGGTATGGCCGTTGATCTTGGCAAGCTTGATCCAGAGGCGGATGGGGTATCGGTCATTCCTGCACGACTGTTGAATGGTTCCTGCCGGATGTCGTCACAGGTGCCGGGGTCATCGTTTCAGGTGACCACGCTGTTCTTTGACACGGATGAGGTGATCTTTGTCGAAGGCGGGCTGCAGGCCTTTTGCCCGGCGGGTCGCTTCGGGATGGGGGCAAAGCGAGATCAAGCGCCCTATCAGGTCGCTGATGATGCAGCGGCTGCGGCGCTGATCGCTTCGATCGCCGTCAAAGGAGATGTTTCGGTTCTGGCCAACCCATTGGGGGCTTTGCCCGCGCCGATCCCGCAGGACCCGATATTCCCAATCCGCCCGCCCGCGGGATTGCGGCGTCCGGGACGCCCAGGTCGACCGAATTCACCGGTTCTGTTCTTGCGGTCTGAATGGCGGATTTAATTTAGCACTAAGTCAGATACAGGCGCGGATGTCCGCGCCTGTATCTTTATTGGTTAAGCTGCTTTTGCTTCAGGGTTGAAGCGGGCATAGAAGCTCTGACCTTTTTCCGCCATTTCACGCAGCAAAGGCGGGCAGGCAAAGCGCTCGCCATAGGCTTTGCTCAACTGGTCGCAGCGCTCGGCTGCATAGGGCGTGCCGATGATGTCCAGCCAGCTGAGCGGGCCGCCCGACCAGGGCGCAAAGCCCCAGGCCAGGATCGCGCCAACATCGCCTTCGCGGATGTCTTCCAGAACGCCTTCTTCCAGCGCACGAACTGCCTCCAGAACCTGTGCGAACATCAGACGTTCCTGCACTTCGATCAGGTCGGGCTGATCTTCGGCATGCGGGTACTTCTCGGCCAGACCCTTCCAGTATTCGACCCGTTTGCCTTTTTCGTCATAGTCGAAGAAGCCCGCGTTTGCCTTGCGACCCAGACGGCCCTGTTCTTCCATCCAAAAGATCAGATCGTCGCCGGGGTTTTCCGGGTAGGCATCGCCCATCGCAGCCTTGGTGGCACGCGCGATCTTGGCCCCCAGATCAATCGAGGTCTCGTCGTTCAACTGGATCGGCCCCACTGGAAAGCCCAACTGACGTGCGGCATTGTCGATCAGAACGGGGCTGACGCCCTCGGTGATCATGCGCAGACCTTCGTTGATATAGGGAATGATGCATCGGTTGGCGTAGAAGAAGCGCGCATCGTTGACCACGATGGGCGTCTTGCGAATCTGGCGGACATAGTCCAGCGCCTTGGCAACTGCGCGATCGCCAGTTTCCTTGCCTTTGATGATTTCAACCAGGAACATCTTCTCCACCGGAGAGAAGAAGTGGATGCCAATGAATTGCTCGGGCCGAACGGAGGCCTTCGCCAGATCGGTGATCGGCAGGGTAGAGGTGTTCGAGGCAAAGATGCAATCCTCGGGGATGATTGCCTCGACCTTCTTGGTCATCTCAGCCTTCACGCCGGGGTCTTCAAATACGGCCTCGATGATCAGATCACAGCCTTTCAGGTGATCCAGATCCGGGGTCGCGGTGATCAGGCCCAGCATGGCCTCTTTCTTCTCCGCCGTGACCTTGCCGCGTTTGATACCCTTGTCCAGATAGGTCTCGGTATAGGCTTTGCCCTTGTCCGCGGCCCCCTGATCACGGTCGATCAGCACAACCTCCATCCCGGCCTGCGCCGACACCAGCGCGATCCCGGCACCCATCATGCCTGCACCCAGAACGCCGATTTTCTTAACGCGCTGATCTGGCACATCCTTCGGACGTACTGCACCTTTCTCCAGCGCTTCCTTGTTCAGGAACAGCGACCGGATCATGGCCGAGGACGAGGGGTTCATCAGGACATTGGTGAACCAGCGCGCTTCGATCTTCAAGGCGGTGTCGAAATCGACCAGAGCACCTTCATAAACTGCACTTAGCAAAGCCTTTGCTGCCGGGAATGCGCCTTGGGTCTTACCGTTCACCATCGCCGAAGCGCCGACGAAATTCATGAAGCCTGCGGGATGGTAGGGCGCGCCGCCGGGCATCTTGTAACCTTTGGCATCCCAAGGCTTGACCAGATCGGCGTCCTTGGCGTTCAGCACCCATTCCTTGGCTGCGGCCATCGGGTCGGCGGCGATCTCGTCAATGTAACCTGCGCCCTTGGCTTTCTTGACGTCCAGCATCTTGCCTTCCAGCAGCAGCGGTGCAGCCGCGATCGCGCCGACCTTACGGACCATCCGCGTGGTGCCGCCCGCGCCGGGGAAGATGCCGACCATGATCTCGGGCAGGCCGTATTTGGCCTTGGGGTTCTCAGCCGCGAAGATGCGGTGCGTGGACAGGGGTAATTCCATACCAATGCCCGCAGCGGTGCCGGGTAGAACGGTGGCAATCGGCTTGCCGCCTTTCTTGGTTTTGGGGTCCATGCCTGCCATCTCGATCTTGCGCAGCAGGGCGTGCATCCGCATCGTGCCATCAAATAGGCCCTTGGCGGGATTGTCGCCCGCTTCTTCCTTCATAACAGCCAGCAGGTTCAGGTCCATGCCGCCCGCAAACGACCCGTCTTTGCCAGAGGTGACGATAATGCCTTTGACCTCATCGTCCGCAAGTGCCTGATCGATACAATCGTTCAGCTGCGCCAGCCCGTTAAAGGACATAACGTTCATAGTCTTTCCGGGCACATCCCAGGTGATCATGGCGACGCCGTCTGCGTCTTTGGTCAGAGTGAAATCAGTCATTGTCATCTCCAATCTGGTCAGCCGTCAGCGGGCTGCCATCTTTGCGGGTAAAGTGAAAGCCGTCGGCATCAAACTTCACCATCATGTCTATGTCGCTGTAATAGCCGGTCTCGGTCGGGGTCCGTGTGCCCACCACCAGAAAGGTCGCGGGCGCATCGGTTTTGTTCACAAGGTGATGGCCGTTGGCCTCACCTGCAGGCCAGGCGGCGCAGTCACCGGGCAGCATCTGGTGTTCGCCATCATCATCGATCAGCACGCATTCGCCGCTGAGCATGATGGCAAACTCATCCTGCTCCATATGGTAATGGCGCAGTGACGAGAGGCCCTGCGGCTCAAGCCGCACGATGTTGACGCCATATTGGGACAGTCCTCCGGCATCCCCGACAGGCTGGACAAAGCGTCCATCGCCTACCTTTGCCAGCTTGCCGGGATAACCCGAACCACCCCGAAACGGGATTTGAGAAAGGTCCAGCTTGGGCATCAGACCCGCTCGATAATGGTTGCCGCACCCATGCCGGACGCGATGCAGAGCGTGGCCAGGCCGGTTTCCTTGTCCTGACGCTCCAGTTCATCCAGCAGTGTACCGATGATCATCGCACCGGTTGCGCCCAGAGGGTGACCCATCGCGATCGAGCCGCCGTTCACGTTCACCAGCGCAGGATCGACGTCGAACGCCTGCTGGAACCGCAACACGACCGAGGCGAAAGCTTCGTTCACTTCGAACAGGTCCAGATCGCTGATCTGCATGCCGTTGTCGGCAAGGATTTTCTCGGTCACCGGAACCGGGCCGGTCAGCATGATGGTCGGGTCGGTGCCGATCTTCGCGGTCGCCTTGATGCGGGCGCGTGGCTTGAGGCCGTATTTCTCACCGAATTCCTTGTTGCCGATCAGAACAGCGGCCGAGCCGTCCACGATGCCCGAGCTGTTGCCCGCGTGGTGGATGTGGTTGATCCGCTCCAGATGCGGGTACTTCAGCATCGCGACCTTGTCGAAGCCGGGCATCTGCTCACCCATCATCTGGAAGGATGGTTTCAACGCGCCGAGGCTTTGCATGTCGGTGCCGGGGCGCATGTATTCGTCGCGATCCAGAATGGTCAGGCCGTTCTGGTCCTTGATGGTGATGACCGACTTCTCAAACCGGTTGTCTTCCCAAGCCGCAGCCGCGCGTTTCTGCGATTCAACCGCCAACGCGTCCGCGTCGTCGCGGCTGAACCCATACTCGGTTGCGATGATATCGGCCGAGATGCCCTGCGGTACAAAATATGTATCCATGGCCAGCGAGGGGTCTACGGCAATCGCCGCTCCGTCGCTGCCCATGGCTACGCGACCCATCATCTCGACGCCGCCCGCGATGTAGGCTTCGCCCGCGCCGCCTTTGACCTGGTTCGCGGCCAGGTTCACGGCTTCCATGCCCGAGGCGCAGAAGCGGTTGATCGCCAAACCGGGGATCGACTGGTCGAGGTCAGAAGCCAGAACCGCTGAGCGTGCCAGACAGCCGCCTTGCTCCATCACCTGCGTGACGTTGCCCCAGATCACGTCCTCGACGGCGTGACCTTCCAGGTTGTTGCGTTCCTTCATCGCGTTCAGGGTCAGAGCGGACAGGCGCACAGAGGTTACCTCGTGCAGGCTGCCATCCTTACGGCCCTTGCCGCGCGGTGTGCGCAGGGCGTCATAAATGTAAGCTTCGGTCATGGGTCTTCTCCTTAAGCTCGATCCGACGGGTTGCCGGGCATCAGGTCATAGGGGTGTTTCCAGCCGGGCTGCTCGGATAGGCGAGTTAGCCAGGCATCGATATTGGGCCAGTCGGCGCGGTCAAAGCCGAATGGTTCGGGATAGTAGAGATAGCCACAGCAGCTGAGATCGGCGTTGGTCACGCCGTCCCCAACAATCCAGTCGCGGCCTTCTAGATGGGTATTCAGAACATCGTAGGCTGCTTTCAGACGGCCTTGGTTAAAGGCAATCACATCGGCGTTACGGTGTTCTTCGGGGAGGAAGTTTATCAGAAAGCGTGTCACGCCTGCCATCGAGCTGAGCTTGTGGTTGTCCCACAGCACCCAACGCAGGATGTCGTAGTTCTCTTCACGTGTCTTGCCGCCGAACTTGCCGGATTTTTCGGTGACATAAGCCTGAATGGCACCTGACTGGGAGGTTTTGAAATCACCGTCGATCAGGAAAGGTGCTTCACCCATTACATTGACGTCCGAACGGAACTCGGGGCTGCGGGTGACGCCTTTGAAGAAATCGACAAAGATTGGTTCCCACTCAAGGCCGGACATTTCTAACGCCAAAGCGGCCTTGTACGAATTGCCGCTCTCGCCGAAACAGTGCAGTTTTATGGTCATGCGAGCGCCCCTCCCAAGGCATGTTGCACGTTGTCCTGATTGGTTCCCCGAGAAATCCTACGGACCTCGGGGTCATCTGGTCCTCGGGTCAGAGCCCAAGGACCAGATTGAGATCAGAAGTTCACCGCGTCCAGTGCCATCACAGTGTCGGCACCGGTCTGGATGCGGGCCAGATGCATGGCAGTCGCGGGCAGGCGGCGGGCCATGTAGAAACGGCCGGTGTTGATCTTGGTCTCGTAGAACTCTTTGTCCGAGGCACCACCGTCCAGCGCATCTTGAGCAGCCTTTGCCATCTGTGCCCACATCAGGCCCAGGCAGACATGACCGAACATGTGCATGAAGTCATAGGACCCGGACAGCGCGTTGTTCGGGTTCTTCATGCCTTCCTGCATGAAATACATGCCAGCGGCCTGCAGATCTTTGGACGCAGCTTTCAGCGGTTCGATGAAGGCTTTGTCATAAGCTTCGTTCTGGCCTGCATTTTCTTTGCAGAAGGTTTTGACCATATCGAAGAACGCCATGACGTGCTTGCCGCCGTCCTGCGCCAGCTTGCGGCCCACAAGGTCCAACGCCTGAACGCCGTTTGCGCCTTCGTAGATCATCGCGATACGGGCATCGCGGGTGTATTGCGACATGCCCCATTCTTCGATGTAGCCATGGCCGCCATAGACCTGCTGCGCCTGAACGGTCATGTCGTAGCCTTCGTCCGTCAGGAAGCCCTTGATGACCGGTGTCAGCAGCGAGATCAGTCCGTCCGCATCCTTGTCACCCGAACGGTGCGCCTTGTCGATCATGGTTGCGCCCCACAGGATGAACGCACGCGCACCTTCGGTGAAGCTTTTCTGATCCATCAGGTTGCGGCGGATGTCGGGGTGAACGATCAACGGATCGGCGGGGCCGTCCGGGTTCTTCACACCGGTTACATCGCGACCTTGCAGACGATCCTTGGCGTATTCAACAGCGTTCTGATACGCGGCCTCGGCCTGCGACAGGCCTTGCATACCCACACCCAGACGCGCTTCGTTCATCATGGTGAACATGGCGCGCATGCCTTTGTGCTCTTCGCCCAGCAGCCAGCCAGTGGCCTCGTCATAGTTCATGACGCAGGTTGAGTTTCCGTGGATGCCCATCTTTTCTTCGATCTTGCCGACCGAAACACCGTTGCGTTCACCCGGAGTGCCGTCTTCGTTGACGATGAATTTCGGCACGATGAACAGCGATACGCCCTTGATCCCCTCGGGGCCACCGGGGATTTTGGCCAAGACCAGATGGATGACGTTGTTGGCCATGTCGTGATCACCCGCCGAGATAAAGATCTTCTGGCCGGAAATCTTATAGCTGCCGTCGCCCTGTGGTTCCGCCTTGGTCCGCATCAGGCCCAGGTCGGTGCCGCAATGCGGTTCCGTCAGGTTCATGGTGCCGGTCCATTCGCAGCTGACCATGTTGGGCAAATAGGTATTTTTCTGCTCTTCCGACCCATGGGCCAGAATAGCCGAGGCCGCGCCATGGGTCAGGCCCTGATACATCACAAACGCTTGGTTCGCGCCCGAGAACATCTCACCTACTGCGGTGCCGATGACATAAGGCATGTTCTGGCCGCCATACTCTTCCGGCATGTCAAGGCCAGTCCAGCCACCTTCCTTCACCTGCTCGAAGGCGTCTTTGAACCCGGTGGGCGTGTACACAATCCCGTTTTCCAAGCGGCATCCTTCGGTGTCACCCACCACGTTCAACGGATGCAGAACATTGGTGGCGACCTTGCCGGCTTCTTCCAGAACGGCGCTGGTAAACTCTGCTTCCAGTTCGTCATAGCCGGGGATATCCGACTGCGAGACTTTCAGAACGTCGTGCAGGATGAACTGCGTGTCTTTGGTTGGCGCGTTGTAAACGGGCATGTGAAGCTCCCTTAATTCAGATGTCCGGGTGATAGGCGGTCGATGTTATTCGGCCGCCTTCTTGTCTTGTTTCATTGAAGAGATGACTTTCTCTCCCCAACGCAATTGTTCTTTCAGATCGTCAATCGCCTGCGTCAGCTCTTCGCGGCGTGATTCCATGTCGGCCAGACGTTCGCACGCAATCTCGTAGGTGCGCGACATCTGGGTCAGCTGTTGATCCCCCACATGGTACAAATCCAGAAGTTGCCGAATTTCTTCCAGGCTAAAGCCGAACCGTTTTCCACGCAGGATTAACTTCAGCCGCGCGCGGTCGCGTTTGGTGAACAAGCGTTTCTGACCCTCGCGGATCGGGAACAGCAGTTCCTTGGCTTCGTAGAACCGCAAAGTACGTGGTGTGACATCATAGGTCCCGCACATCTCGCGGATGGTCATAAGATCTTCGGTCATTCGTCATACTCTCGTCACTGGTGTCATGCGACACGAGTTGCGTAGTCGTTGCCTGCTTTACAACACGAGAATGACGTTTACGTAATCCCGACGCTGCGTCATTTCAAAGTTGACGTAACATCCAAACACGTAAAGCCGCCGGATCGCAATTTTATTTCCGTGACGTCAGGCTGGAATCGGACCGATGGGCCCGAAAAACCGAATGTGATCCTGACATGCAGGCCACGTCCTAAGGCGAAACAGTTCGATTCAAGGGTGGTGAAATTCAGGAAATGGAATTCGCAGTTTGATCGCGCAACTGCTTGAGCGCATCCATTGCTTCGTCCAGTTGTTTGCGCTGTTGACGCAGCTCATCCATCTGTCGGTCAGCCATTTCAACAAAGGCTGCCATCTGCGCCTGATTGCCCTGATCTTCATAGATCAGCAGCCACTGGCGAATTTCTTCCAAAGGGAAACCGAACTTGCGACCGCGCATGATAAGCGTCATCCGGGCGCATTCGCGCGGGCCGTAAAACCGGGATCGCCCTTCGCGATCGGGCTGCAACAGCTCGATATACTCGTAGTAACGCAAGGTGCGCGGCGTCACGTCGAATTCGGCGCACATTTCTTTGAATGACAAACGGTTGTCGGACATTCCTGGTCTCCTCCACGGCAACCTACGTCCTTGCCACGTCAAGCGCAACAGGTGGGCTTGCCCTTTGCAATTTCTACAGATCATAAAGGGGCGTCACGATAGGAAGTCAGCAAATGGTCGATAAGACACGTCTAGCCCGCCAGTTTATCGAAGCGATTCCCCATGCGCGCGCTATCGGTTTGCACCTGACCCAGATTGGCGAGGGCGAGGCAGAAATCACAATGCCCTATAATGCAGATCTGATCGGCGATCCCAGAACAGGGGTGATTCACGGGGGGGCGATTTCGACCATTTTGGACACCTGTTGCGGTGCGGCTGTCATGAGCCATCCGTCCTCACCCGGTGGGACCGCGACGATCAACCTGAGGATCGACTATATGCGCGCAGCGACACCGGGCCAGACGATCACCGCGCGGGCCAGCTGCTATCACATCACCCGCAATGTGGCGTTTGTGCGTGCAACGGCCATGGATGATGATCACGATCGGCCTGTAGCAACCGCTTCGGGCTCGTTCACGGTGGAGGGAAAGTAACATGGCCAGAACCCGCCCTGAACCGATGCAGGTGGTTAAGCATCGCCGCGACGGTGCCTTGCGCGCTTTGGTCGACGGCGTTCCCTACATCCGATTTCTCAACATCAGTTTTGACCGTAGAGGTGATGAACTGACTGGCGTTCTGAACTTCGATGAGAAACTGATTGGAAACCCGTTCCTTCCAGCTATCCATGGCGGCGTAACGGCCGCGTTTTTAGAGGTCACGGCCGTGATCACGCTGAGTTGGGAACACTTGTTTTCCGATATCGAAAGTGGGGAAATCAATGCCGAATCTATCATGACCGATGAAACGATCCGCTTTCCAAAGACCATCGATTTCACGGTCGACTATCTGCGGTCAGGCCTGCCACGGGATGCCTATGCGCGTGCCTTCGTGAATCGGGCGGGTCGACGTTATGCCTCGGTTCGGGTTGAGGCGTGGCAGGATAATCACGCCAAACTGTTTGCGCAGGCCACCGGGCATTTCCTGATGCCGCAGCCAGCCAGGGGCAAGGGCTGATCATGACAGATGCTTCGGCGCCCATAACACATGGGCGGGTGCTGAAAATCGCCATTCCCATCGTTCTGTCCAACGCCACTGTGCCGATTCTAGGTGCGGTGGATACCGGCGTGGTGGGGCAGATGGGCGCGGCGGCCCCGATCGGAGCCGTGGGCATCGGTGCGGTGATCCTGTCTGCGATCTACTGGATTTTCGGTTTCCTGCGCATGGGCACGACAGGCCTTGCGGCACAGGCACGTGGGGCAGGGGACAGCGACGAGATGCGCGCGCTGCTGATCCGCGGGTTGATGCTGGGCGGGGCTGCGGGGCTCGTTTTCATTCTGGCGCAGGTCGCCATTTTCAGCGGCGCGTTCCTGCTGTCGCCAGCCAGCCCCGAGGTCGAAACCCTTGCGCGCACCTATCTTGAGATCCGAATCTGGGGCGCACCTGCGACAATTGCCCTTTTTGCGGTTACAGGCTGGCTGATCGCGGTCGAGCGTACGCGGGGCGTTTTTGTTCTGCAAATCTGGATGAATGGCCTCAATATCGTCTTGGATCTGTGGTTTGTTCTGGGGTTGGACTGGGGTGTCGAAGGTGTGGCGATTGCCACTTTGATCGCGGAATGGACCGGGCTGGCGCTGGGCCTGTGGTTGTGCCGCGATGGATTTCGAGACCGTATCTGGCAGGACTGGCCCCGCATCTTTGATACCGCGCGTTTGCGCAGGATGCTGCAGGTGAACAGCGATATCATGATCCGCTCGATCCTGCTCACCGGTTCGTTCACGACCTTTCTGTTTGTGGGCTCGGATTTGGGGGACGTCAATCTGGCCGCCAATCAGGTGCTTCTGCAGTTTCTGGAAATCACCGCCTTTGCACTGGACGGCTTTGCCTTTTCAGCCGAGGCGCTGGTTGGCAGCGCTGTAGGTGCACGGGATCGGTATCAGGTGCGGCGGGCCTCGGTCATGGCATCGCAATGGGGCGTTGGGGGGGCGGTTTTGCTGGGCGCGGTGTTTTTTCTGGCTGGCCCTGCCTTGATCGACCTGATGTCCACCTCGCCCGAGGTGCGCCAAGCAGGGCGCGAGTTCCTGTTCTGGGCTGCTCTTGCCCCAGTGATCGGCGTCGCCAGTTGGATGTTTGATGGCATCTACATTGGTGCGACCTGGACCCGGGCGATGCGCAGCGCGATGCTGCAATCTGTGGCGATTTATATTGTCGCCCTGTTCGCTCTGGTCCCTGCGTTCGGCAATCATGGGCTTTGGGCCGCGCTGATGGTGCTGAACCTTGCGCGCGGTGTGACCATGGGCTGGCGCTATCCCCGGCTTGAGGCGCAGGTGACCTAGAGCAGACCCAGCAGGTTTTCCGGCGGACGACCGAGGGCGGCTTTGCTCTCGGTGATGGCCAGAGGGCGTTCGATCAGGATCGGATGATCTGCCATGGCCTGGATCAAATCCGTATCTGGCGTGTCTTCTGACAGGCCCAGTTCCTTGAACAGCTTCTCGCCTGTGCGCATCATCTGAATGGCGGGCACCCCCAGCAGAGCCTGCGCCTTGCGCAGCGTGTCTAATGAGGGCGCATCCTCAAGGTATTTATGAACCAGAACCTCTGCACCGCGTTCCTCCAGCAGAGCCAGACCCATGCGGGATTTCGAACAGCGTGGGTTATGCCAATATTCAATCACAGCCAATCCTCTCGTTTGCGGCCCACGGCCTGCGCCACGGTGTCAAACCCGTCGCGTGCCAATAAAGTATCCAGGCCCTGCGCAATCTCGGCAGCCAGAGACAGGCCGCTATAGACCATAGCCGTATAGAACTGTACGGCTGACGCCCCGGCGCAAATCTTGGCATAAGCCTGTTCCGCCGTGCTGACCCCGCCGACGCCAATCAAGGGAAGATTGCCTTCGGTCAGTTGGCTGAGCTTTGCCAGAACACGTGTAGATTTCTCGAACAACGGTGCGCCGGACAGGCCACCTTGCTCGGCCTTGTGTGCGCTGCGCAGGCCATCGCGCGACAGCGTGGTATTGGTGGCGATCACAGCGTCCACACCCGTCTCAACGGCGACCTCTGCGATGTCCTGCAACTCGGTCTCTGTCAGGTCTGGTGCGATCTTCAGAAAGACCGGCAGCGGGCGGGGCAGAGCGTTGCGCGTTTCAATCACGCCACCCAGCAACGCGCCAAGGGCCGCTTTTCCCTGAAGATCCCGCAGCTTTTCGGTGTTGGGGGAGGATACATTCACAGTGGCAAAATCCAGATATGCGGCGCAATGATCCAGTACTTTGGCAAAGTCACCGGGCCGGTCGTCGCTGTCTTTGTTTGCCCCCAGATTCAGGCCAATCACCGCATCTTTGGGGCGGTTGGCTAGGCGTTGGGCCATGACCTCCATCCCGTCATTGTTGAAACCAAAGCGATTGATGGCGGCCTTGTCTTCGGTCAGACGGAACAGGCGCGGTTTGGGGTTTCCAGGTTGCGGGCGCGGGGTCACGGCGCCCACTTCGATAAATCCAAACCCGGCGCGGGACAGCGGGGTTAGGACCTCTCCGTTCTTGTCGAAACCGGCGGCCAGACCCACAGGGTTGGGCAGGTGCAGCCCGGCAACTTCGGTTGCCAGCCGCGTAGACGTTACCGGCCCCGGCATCGGTGCCAGCCCGGCTTTTAGTGCTTTGATTGACAGGCCATGCGCTGTTTCCGGATCAAACTGGTGCAGTGCGGCCAGGCCAAGTTTTTCGGTCAGTTTCATCCGAATGCAGCTCCACCCTCGGCTGCGCCGCATCGGATCAGTCGTGAGGTCTCTACGGCGGCCTGGCGATGTACCACAGCCTTTTGATAGCTCGGGTCGGTCACCATTTCCAAAAATGCGTGGGCAGTGGGGTAGCGCGCGATGAACATTTCGTCCCATGCCTCATCCTGCGGCCCTATTAATGTGCTCTGAAACGCACCGCGCCACAGGATCGACACTCCTAATCTGGCGATGATCGGGGCCGTTTCGGCTCCGTAATTGCGATAGGCCCGCGCCCCGGTTAGCCCGGCATCGGCCAGATCATGATCCGCAGGGTAAGCAGCCATGGGGCGAAACTTGACAAGGTTCAGCATCTCAATCGGCTGATCCCGATCTAGCGCCTTGAAAGTGTCGAACTGCTCACGTTCGGGATCGATGTAAGCGGTCATGCCATCTCCTCGGGGAACTGATGGGTTTGGCCATCAAAGGGCAGGGGCCGCGACCAAATCACATCACTCATCTTGATCTGGCGGTATAGGTGCGGAAACAGCGCCCCGCCGCGCGAAACCTCCCATTTCAGGTCATCCCCCATCGCATCCCCGTCACACGCCAGCAAGGTCAGCCCGTCGATAGCAGCAAAATGCTTGGCCGCCGTTTCGGCAGCCTGCTCTGCCGTCGAGAAATGCACGAACCCATCCGCCACATCGATCGGCGCACCGTCTGAGGCGCCCTCGGCCTGCAACTGAGCCCATTCATCGGCCCGGAAAATTTTGTAAATCAGCATGACACGGGTGATGCCCCGCACGGAACGGGGAATCAAGTCAGATTTGCCCCTTTGACTCTTCCCCGACATCGGCGCACGATCTGGTCGAACAACGATAGGGAGTATTTGTATGTTGACCCGTTTCATGGCCTCTGTTGCCGTATTGGGGCTGACCGCCGGGATCGCGGCTGCTGACTACAAACTGACGATTTTGCACACAAACGACATTCACAGCCGCATTGAATCGATCAACAAATACGATTCGACCTGTGACGCAGAAGGCGAAGCCGAAGGGAAATGCTTTGGCGGCGTTGCACGATTGAAAACCATTCTGGACGCCAAGCGTGCAGATATGGCGGATGAGAACGTTTTGGTTCTGGACGCAGGTGATCCGTTCCAAGGTTCGCTGTTCTACACCACCTATAAAGGTGCGGCAGAGGCCGAGTTTATGGAGGCCATCGGCTATGACGTGATGGCCGTCGGCAACCACGAATTTGACGACGGTCCCGAAGGCCTTGCTGCGTTCATTGATACGGTCAGCTTCCCTGTGATTTCGGGTAACCTGGATTTGTCGACTTCTGCTGAACTCAAGGACAAGGTGGAAAATCACGTGGTTCTTGAGGTTGGCGGCCAGAAGATCGGCATCATCTCAGCGCTGGCAACCGACACAGTCGACACCTCGAGCCCTGGCAAGGATGTGGTGTTTCAGGATGAGATCGAAAGCTTGAAGGCCGATGTCGCGGCTTTGCAGGATGAGGGTGTCAACATCATCATCGCACTGAACCACGTGGGTCTGGCCAAAGACCTGGAGATTGCCGCGCAAGTGCCGGGGTTGGATTTGGTGGTTGGTGGTCACTCGCACACGCTGCTATCGAACACCAATGAAGACGCGGCGGGCCCGTACCCGATGATGGTGGGCGATGTCCCCGTTGTGCAAGCCTATGCCTATTCGAAATATCTGGGTGAGGTCACACTGACCTTTGATGATGATGGCAATCTGATTTCGGCAGAGGGTGAGCCGATCCTGCTGGATGCCTCGGTCACTCCGGATGCAGGCATCGCTGCACGTGTCGCCGAAATGGGCGCGCCGATTGAAGAGATGAAACAGCGCGTGGTTGCTGAAACCGGCGCTGCCGTCGAAGGGTCGCGCGATATCTGTCGGGTGCAGGAATGCGAGATGGGCAATCTGGTTGCCGACGCAATGCTGGCACGTGTTGCCGACCAAGGTGCTCAGATCGCAATCGCAAACTCGGGCGGCCTGCGCGCGTCAATTGACGAAGGTGAAGTCACCATGGGCGAGGTTTTAACGGTTCTGCCATTCCAGAACACCCTCTCGACCTTTGAAATCAGCGGTCAGGGTGTGATTGATGCGCTGGAGAACGGTGTCAGCCAAGTCGAAGAAGTCAAAGGCCGCTTCCCTCAAGTTGCCGGGCTGAGCTTTACTTGGGATCCATCGGTTGCCCCGAACGAAGGACGCATCACCGAAGTGATGGTGGCCGAGGGTGACGGCTTTGTGCCCATCGATCCGGCAGCGACCTATCTTGTCGTGACCAACAACTACGTGCGCAACGGCGGTGACGGTTACAAGATGTTCGAAGGCGACGATAAGAACGCCTATGACTTCGGACCCGATCTGGCGGATGTAACCGCTGAATACCTGGCCGAAAACGCGCCCTATCAACCGTATGTAGACGGACGCATCAAGCAGAAGTAACGCCCTGCAAAAGATCAAAAAGCCGCATCCTCGTGATGCGGCTTCTGTAGCTTTAGCTTTCGAGTTGCCGTTCGTGATTCATTTTACTCAAACAAGCGACTAGACAAGGTTTTCTTAGATGGCTCGGGCAACTAAACCGCTGGCATGGCATTGAAATTCTCTGACTTACCACAGCTATATGCCCATGCTTTCGACACCGTGATCGATGTCCGGAGCCCGGCTGAGTTTGCAGAGGATCATCTGCCCGGTGCGATCAACCTGCCGGTTCTGGACAATGCCGAACGCGCCCGGGTCGGAACGATCTACAAGCAACAAAGCCCGTTTCTGGCCCGCAAACTTGGGGCGGCTTTGGTGTTTCGAAATGCGGCCAATCATATCGAACACAGCCTTAGCCATCATGAGGGCGACTGGCGGCCACTGGTCTATTGCTGGCGCGGTGGGCAGCGGTCCGGGTCGTTTGCGTGGACGTTGCAACAGATCGGTTGGCGAGCCGAGGTCATTGAAGGCGGGTATCGAACCTATCGGCGTCTGGTAAACGCTTATTTGTATGAACATTCATTGCCGTTTCGACTGATCGCACTGGATGGCTATACCGGCACGGCCAAAACCGAGTTGCTGCATCATTTGCAGCGGCGTGGTGTTCAGGTCGTCGACCTGGAGCGGTTGGCCAATCACCGGGGCTCGTTGTTGGGTGAGATGCCTGGTGGACAGCCCAGCCAGAAAGCGTTCGAGTCAGCGCTTTCCGCTGCTTTCTGCGCGCTTGATCCGGCACGCCCGGTTGTGGTTGAGGCGGAATCCTCGAAGATTGGCGAGCGAATCCTGCCACCCAGCTTGTGGACGGCGATGTGTGCCGCTCCGCGCATTCAGATCGTTGCGCCGGTTGCGGCACGGGCCGCGTATTTGATGCAGGCTTATGATGATATCCTGTCCGATAGTGCGCGTTTGCGCGATCGCCTATCCCCGTTGCGGGTTCACCGTGGGCATGAGGTGGTGGATGCATGGCTGGCATTGATCGATGCGGGCGACAAGCGCGCGTTGACCCGTGCATTGATCGAACAGCACTATGACCCGGCCTATGCCAAGTCGCGCCGTGCTCATCCCGTAGACCCCGTTGCGCGGGTCGAGGTGCAAAAGCTGGACGGCAGCGGCCTGAGGCACGCGGCAGCAGAGATAGAAACCGCGCTGGATCAGCTTTGAAGGCGCAGCCCGGGCGTGTCGGTCAGGTGACCGATCCTGACCGCCGGATAGCCCGCCGTCTGCAGCGCGTCTAACATGGCGTCTGCGTCGTCTCGTGCGACTGCGGCCAGCAAGCCGCCTGCAGTTTGAGGGTCAAATAGCAGGGCCGCCTTGCCATCCGAGGGAAGCCCGGGTGCGATGGATCGGTTGTCAGAAAACAGTGTCGAATGAACACCGCCGTTGCTCAGGTCAATCGCTCCAGGCATCACCGGAACCGCGTCCAAATACAGTACGGCGCCACAGGTTGAGGCGTCGCATATGCCTTGCAGATGCCCGGCAAGCCCGAACCCTGTGACATCCGTCATCGCCCGGGCCCGCGACAATATCTTCGCCGCCCGGCCTTGCGATTGGGTCATCAGCTTGTAAGCTTCTGCGACATCGGCTCCATTTGCCTCTCCTGCCATTTCTGCGGCCATTAAAACGCCGCTTCCGATGGGTTTGGTCAGGATCAGAACATCGCCTGGCCGCCCCCCGGCCAATGTGATCGGCGGTTCAGGGCACAAACCGGTGATGGTGAAGCCCAGGGTCATTTCGTCCCCCATCGAGCTATGGCCGCCCACGATCTCGGCCCCGGCGTCCTGTATGATCTCATTGGCAGCGGTCATGATCTCGGACAGGGTGCGTTCCTGCAATATGGCGGACATGCGCGGCAAAATGATGGTGGCGGTTGCGGCTTGGGGTTGGGCCCCCATCGCCCAGATATCACCAAGCGCATGGACAGCGGTGATGCGCGTCATCAGAACGGGATCAGAAATCAGGCTGCGCAGATGATCCGTTGTCATTAATTGTTGCGCCTTGCCCGTTGTTAGCAGGGCGGCATCGTCACCGGGTAAGGATGTCACATCCGAGCGGACGGGTTTCGGCAGAGCGTGTAATACGCGTTGCAAGGCCCCTCGACCCACTTTGGCCCCACAGCCGCCGCACATGGGCTTGTCTCCCAATGCCTCAGACATCCCGTCAGCGCGGTCGCGCGGTAGTGCAGGGGGGGGCATGTGGGGCAGATCGCGGAACTTGTCCATGAAACTCTGGTCGATGCGATTTTTCCAACGCCACATCATGGGGCCGCTGAAGGACCGGCCCAGACGTTCTCCCAAAGCGGATTTTTGGCCCAGAGAGATCAGTTTCAGATAGTCCTTCTGCGGCACATAGCGCCGCATCCTCCCAGCCCCCAGCGCAGCACGTAGGTTGTGGAACAGAACCGGAGCCTCACGCACCGCGAACACACCTGCCTTGGGGCGCGGGTTGTCGCTTAGGTGGGCGCAATCACCGGCGGCGAAGATGGCGGGATCACTAGACTGAAGATGCCCGTTCACACGGATAAAGCCCTCGTTCAGGTCCAGACCTGTGCGGGCGATCCAGTCATAAGGCCGGGCGCCAGCGGCCCCGGTGACAAAGTCGGCCTCGATCTGCCGTCCATCTTCCAATTCGATATGGTCGGGCGCGATATGTGCGATGGCGGACTGCTCCAGAACGTTGACACCAAGATCATCCATCGCCCGGCGGATTGTAGCTGCGGCTTTGGGTTCGGTCGCAGACAGGGCCGCCGCATTGTCGATCAGCGTCACCCGCGCGGGACGTTGTCGGGCTTTCAACGCGTGGGCCATTGCCATGGCCAGTTCAACCCCGGCGACACCTCCCCCGATCACAACCACGGCTGCGGGGCCGGGCTTGCCCAGATACGCGGCCCAGCGGCTGGCGAAGGGGCCAAGGGGTTTGGCAGGTACGGCGTGTTCCGCAAACCCCGGCATGCCGGGCATATCCGATGTGATCCCGACATTGACCGAAGCGACATCGAACGCAACCGGCATTCGACCGGGGATATGGATCAGTTGCTGATCGGTGTCGATTGCGTCGACCGACCCCAGAACAATCCGCGCATCCGCAAAACGCGCCAGTTTCACCAGATCAATGTCCAGTTCAGACCGCGCGTAGTGCCCTGCAACATAACCCGGCAACATTCCGGAATAAGGCGCGGTCGGGCCGGGGTTGATCACCGTCACTCGCGCACCGGGCAGTGGGTTCATCCCCCATTTGCGCAGCAGCAACGCATGCGTGTGCCCACCGCCAATGAGAACCAGATCGCGGGTCAGGGGCAGCGGAGGATTATGCATAAGGCTCAGTTCGTGCTGTGGTCCGGGACGTCTTCGACCTGCTCGACCGCGTGGGTGGCCCAAAGCTCGTCCTCGCCCGCATCCGGCAGATCGCTCGGCTTTTCATGGCGGTGAACATGCCATTTTGCAATGAACAGGGCCGTGATCGGGGCCGTGAGGAACAAAAATAGCGTGATCAGCAGTTCGTGCAGCGACAATTTGCCTTCCAGCAGAACCGAATGGCAGATTGAGGCCAGAAGCACGCCGCCAACCCCCAAGGTTGTCGCTTTGGTGGGGGCATGCAGACGCGACATAGGGTCTTTCAGCTTGATCATTCCGAAGGATCCGACAAAGCCAAAGATGCCCGATACGATCAGAAAGACGGTGATCAGAAGTTCGAAGAAAAACGTCATCCTGCCCTCACTCGATAATATTGCCGCGCAGCATGAAGCGCGCGTAGGCCACGGTTGAGACAAAGCCCAGCATGGCGATGATCATGGCGGCCTCGAAGAAGATTTCGGTGCCCTGATCAAGCCCGTAGAGGATCATCAGCGCGATGGTGTTAATGACCATCGTGTCCAGTGCCAGAACGCGGGTGCCGACCCCATCTGCGGTGATGATCCGCCACAGGCACATCAGGATTGCCGCTCCGAAACAGGTGAAGGCGAAGTAGATGGCGTATTCGATCATTCGAAAATCTCCTTCAGGCGGCGTTCATAGCGTTGTTTGATCTGGTCCCGAACAGCCTCGGGGTCAGGGGCGTCCAGGCAGTGGACCAGCAGATTGTGCCCTTGTGCCGACAGATCGCAACTGACCGTGCCAGGGGTCATAGTGATGGTGCCCGCCAGCACTGTGATCGCTTCGGGTGTGCGCAATTCTAGCGGGACGCAGATCCAGTTCGGTTGGCGATCCGCATCTCGCTTGAACAGGATAATCCGGGCGACGGTAATGTTGGCCATCACGATGTCCCACAGGACCACCAGAATATACTCCACTACCATTGGCCAGTTATGCAGTTTTGGACGATCCGGCCAGTAGGGTTGTGTGATAAAGGGGATGATGATCCCTAGGATGAGGCCGAAGACCAGCGAGTTCAAAGACCCGTTATTGGCCAGCAGGACCCACACAACTGTCAGCAAAAATGTCAGATGTGGATGCGGGAATACGCGACGCAGCAGCTTGATCATTCTTCCCCTCCCAACACAGCCGAGATGTAGTGCTCGGGCGTGAACAATTGTTCAGCGGTTTGGCTTGTATAGTCCAGTGCGGGTCCGGCAAAGATGGTCAGCAGGATCAGCCCGGCCACCAGACCAAAGACTGACGTAAAGGCCAGACCCGGTTGCGGTTCAGGTGCGGGCAGGGGGGTGGCCTCCTCCTCCGGCGCTTCTTCGGGGCTGATATGTTCGGCATCGTGGCTTTTCCAGAAAATCAAAGACCCGGCCCGCGCCAGTCCGACGATTGTCACGAAAGACCCGATCAGAACAACCGCCCATACCGATGTTGAAACCGGCGCATCGCGTGCGGCATCCAGTACCAGCAGCTTGCCGATAAAACCCGAGAGGGGCGGCATACCGGCCATGGCGATGGCCCCCACGAAGAACAGCCCTGAGATCAACCCGGTCTGCGCCATGGGTGTCATCGGGGTGATGGCCCCGCCACGCCGTTCCATAACCAGATCGGCGATCAAGAACATGAGTGCCGTCGCCAAAGTCGAATGGAACACATAGTACAGCGCGGCTGCGCTGGCTTGCGGCGTAAACAGCGAGATTGCAATCAACAGCGTTCCCATTGAGGCGATCGCACAGAACGCAACCATCCGTGCAATGTGTTGTGAGCCCAGAATACCTATGGCTCCGACGGCAAGGGTGACCAGAGCCGCCGGTTGCAACCAGTCGCCCGCCAGCCCCTGGGTCGCTTCGACCTCGGGCCCAAAGGCGAGTGTGTACATCCGAATGATCGAATAAGCGCCAACCTTGGTCATTATCGCAAACAGGGCGGCCACAGGCAGTGGCGCATTGGCATAGCTGGCTGGCAGCCAGAAATGTAGCGGCAGAACGGCGGCCTTGATACAGAAAACCAGCAGCAGCAGCACCGCGCCCACCCGCAACAGGGCGGTATCTTCAGCTGGCATCTCAGCTACACGAAGGGCAATGTCGGCCATGTTCAGCGTGCCTGTCACACCATAAAGCGTGCCCAAGGCAAACAGGAACAGGGTCGAGCCCAGAAGGTTGTATGCGACATACTGCACGCCTGCTTTCAGGCGAACAGAGCCGCCCCCGTGGGTCATCAGACCGTAGGAGGCAATAAGGAGGACCTCGAAGAACACAAACAGGTTAAAGGCGTCGCCGGTCAGGAAGGCCCCGCATACGCCCATAAGCTGGAAATGGAGCAGTGCGTGGAAATGTTTCCCTCGATCATCCCAGCCCGAGGCGATGGCATAGAGCACAATGGGCAGGGCCAGCAATGCGGTCAGCAGTACCATCATGGCCGATAGCCTGTCCAACACCATGACAATGCCAAAAGGGGCCGGCCAATCACCTAGCTCATAGACCTGAATATCCCCGCCTGACGCCTGCGCGGTGATGGTCAGTGCGATACCCAGTAAGGCGACAACACCCGCGACCGAGAAAATACGCTGCAGGTCCAGATGATAGCGCAGGACCATGATGATAAATGGAGCCAGGATCGCAGGAAGGACGATCGGCGCAACGATCCAGTGGTTCATGCGTCTTCTCCTGGCGCGTCCACGCTGTCATGCGGGCTCATATCGATATGGTCATCTTTTGACGATAGGTAGGCCGACAGTGCGATCATCACGATCACAGCGGTCATCCCGAACGAAATCACGATGGCCGTCAGCACCAGCGCCTGCGGCAGTGGGTCGGTATAGGGGACATCCTTGTATTTGTTCAGAACGGCAGGCGCGTTCAACGCCAGACGCCCGGTGGCAAACAGGAACACGTTCACCGCATAAGTGATCAGGGACAGGCCAAGAATGACCGGGAATGTCCGTCGGCGTAGGATCAGGAAAATCCCGGCGGCGGTCAGAATGCCTACGGCAGAGGCAACCAGCGCTTCCATCAGGCCTGCTCCTTCTCTTCGTCTTGTTCTGGTGGATCATCCCGTAGCGGGTTGATATCCATCGGGAATTCCTGCGCCATGCCCGGCCGCCACGCAAAGCGCGACAGGCTATCGAGCGCCAGCATCACGGCGCCAAGAACTGCCAGGAACACGCCCGTGTCGAACAACATGGCGGTGGCCCATTCGAACTCTTCCAGTGGCGGCCAGTTGATATAGCCGAAATCGCTGGTCAGGAAGGGGCGTTCATTGAACCACGCGCCCAAACCGGTGGCCGCAGCGATCAATACACCCCAACCGATGGTGCCGTGATAATAGAACCTTTGTCGTTCGATGGCCCAGGTGTAGCCGCTGGCCATGTATTGCATGAGGAACGCAATCGCCACGATCAGGCCAGCGATGAAACCACCCCCGGGCTGGTTATGACCGCGGAAGAATATGTAGGCGCCCACCATCAAGGCAATCGGCATCATCACACGGGTTGCGACAACCATCATCAGCGGATGCGAGTCCCCCGATTGCGGCCAATGCGGTTTGCGGTTCAGCAGGTAACCACGCACATTTGTGCCCAGTACAGCCTCGGTCAGGGCAAAGATGATCAGCGCCGCGATGCCCAGCACGATGATCTCACCAAAAGTATCAAAACCCCGGAAGTCGACCAGAATGACGTTTACCACATTGGTACCGCCGCCGCCTTTGTACGAATTCGCCAGATGGAACTCGGAAATCGTGGGAAAGGCAAAGTCGCGCATCATGATCGCATAGATCAGGGCTCCGGTCCCCAGGCCGGCGACAACGGAAATTGCAGCATCCCGCCAACGCCGCGCCGCACTGCTGTCCCACGGTGTCTCGGTGGGCAAAAAGTTCAGTGACAACAACAGCAGGATCATCGTCACCACTTCGACCGAGATTTGGGTCAGCGCCAGATCCGGGGCCGACAGATAGTTGAAGGCAACCGAAACGATCAGGCCAACAACGCCGATCAGAACCAGTGATAGCAAGCGGTTGCGATGGAACCACATGATCCCCAGGGTTGAGCCGACCAGGCAAATCCAGCCGATGATCGGGATGAATTGCGCAGGCAACGGAATGCGGGTCTCAACACCAACCGTGCCGGTCGTGTAGGCGTAGTAGCCTAGCCCAACTGTGAAAGCGACAAAGATGATAGCATAGCGACTGAGCACACCGTTATGGAGCTCATCCGTGATCCAGCGGCTTAGCTGTGTGAAGCGGTTGATCAGCGCCTCGAAGATCAACTTGGCCTCGGGGCGGGGCAGAGCGTTCCAGAACCGTTCGCAATGCTTGTGCAGCCCCAGCAGGAACAGGCCCCCCAGCGTCGCGACGACGGACATGAATAGGGCAGGTGTGAATCCATGCCAGAGTTTGAGTGAGTAATAGGGCAGTTTCTCGCCGCCGATAACAGCGCTTGAAACTACGGCAACCAAGGGACCGACGATTGTTGCTGAGTTCAGGCCGATCAGGATCACCAGCACCACAAGGAAGGCCGGCGCGATCCACAACCCAACCGGAGGGTCATGGGGGTGGGCAGGGTAGTCGCTGCGCTCACGGCCAAGAAACACGTGACCGACAAATCGGAACGAATAGGCCGCCGAAAACAGCGCCGCCACCAGGGCCAGACCCGGCACAAGATAATGCAAGTGCAACCAGGTGGTATGCACGGTTTCTTCCAACATCATTTCTTTCGATAGGAAGCCGTTCAGCGGTGGCAGACCGGCCATCGAAAGTGCTGCAATCGTGCCGATTGTGAAGGTGACTGGCATAAGGTGACGCAGCCCACCGAGCCGTTTGATATCCCGCGTACCGGTTTCATGATCGATGATCCCGGCGGTCATGAACAGGGCTGCTTTGAAGGTCGCGTGGTTGATGATGTGGAAGACGGCTGCCACTGCGGCGAACTTGGTGCCAAACCCAAGCAGCATGGTGATAAGTCCCAGATGTGAGACGGTCGAAAACGCAAGCAGAGCCTTCAGGTCGTCCTTGAACAGCGCAATCACCGCGCCGATCAGCATGGTCACCAGACCTGTCGTGGCCACGATATAGAACCACGCATCGGTGCCTGACAGAACCGGCCACATCCGCGCCATCAAAAATAGACCTGCCTTCACCATCGTGGCCGAGTGCAGGTAGGCCGATACCGGCGTCGGCGCCGCCATCGCGTGCGGCAGCCAGAAATGGAACGGGAACTGCGCCGATTTGGTGAAGCAGCCCAGCAAGATCAGGATCAGCGCGGGCAGGTAGTAGGGTGAGGCCTGTATCAGCTCTTTGTTCTGCAGAATGACGCTGAGGTCGTAGGACCCCACGATATTGCCCAGGATCAGCATCCCGGCGATCATCGCCAGCCCGCCGCCGCCTGTGACTGCAAGTGCCATCCGCGCGCCCTGTCGACCTTCAGGCAGGTGTTTCCAATAGCCGATCAGCAGGAAGGAACTGAGTGAGGTGAGTTCCCAGAAAATCAGCAAAAGCAGGATGTTATCGGATAGTACAATGCCGACCATCGCGCCCTGGAACAGCAAGAGATAGGTGTAAAATTGTCCCATCGGATCTTCGCGCGACAGGTAGAACCGCGCATAGAGGATGATCAGTAGGCCGATACCCAAAATCAGCAGGGCAAACAGAAAGCCCAGCCCATCCAGCATGAAATTCGCGTTCAGACCGAGGTTTGGAATCCAATCAAATCGCGCCGTCACGACCTCGCCACGCATTACGGCCGGGATGTGGATCAGCAATCCCATTAGGGCAAGGAAGGTGGTCAACCCAGCGGCAGATGCGGCTGCGTTTCGTCCTGCCCGGATCAAAAGGGCTGGAAAAACAGCTCCGAGAAAGGGAAGGGCCGCGATAAGGAATAGGGACAAGTGCGATACTCCGGTGTGGGCGGTCGATATGACTGAATTCTGAAGGATAATTTATTGGCTGCCGGGAAATTGCAAGGTTTCGACAAGGACTAAAGGACGTATTTCGGGCGGAACCCTGCTGCGTGATAATGACGCGAACTTGATCGCGGTGGCCATTCTTGACCAAAGCGTCTTCGTCTTTGATGTGTTACAACAAGGCGGTCAACGCAAAAGGGTGCCGCATGGCTGAGAATACAAACCGCGCCCGAAGGTGGGTTTTGCTGGGGGGCGGCGCGGCGCTGGTCGCTGGCTTTGCAATCCGCGAATACCGTTTGATCCCACAGAATTATTCGGGCGGTCAGCTTGATGTCGCGCGGGCGCATCAAAGTGCGGTCTCAGGTGACATCCTGCTGGTTGATATTCGCACCCCGCGCGAATGGAAGGCGACAGGCATCGCGCAAGGCGCGCAGCCGCTGGATATGCGCCGGGATGATTTCGTGCCAACGTTGCTGCAATTGACCGGAGGGGATCAAGCCGGACCGATTGCCCTGATCTGTGCGCGCGGCGTGCGGTCAGCGCGGCTGAGCAATCAACTGACCGAGGCGGGATTTACCAATATAATCGACGTGCCGGAAGGTATGCTGGGATCAGCGGCAGGGCCGGGTTGGGTTCGGTCCGGATTACCGGTCGAGACGTATTCTGAGGGGACCTGAGCAAGATGAAGTACTGGTTGTCTGCCTGTTTGGCCGTTGCGGCCCAGTCCGCATATGCCGATTGTGGCCCGGATGAAGGCACGTGCAAGACCGCCTTGGGCGAATATCACATCGAACTGCCCAGTGCCGAAAACCCGCCTTTGCTGGTGTTCTTGCATGGCTATGGCGGCAGCGGGTCCGGCACCATGAACAACCGCAGCATGGTCGAGCCCTTATTGGCCCGTGGATACGCCGTCATGGCCCCCGAGGGGCTGGAGCGACCGGATCGCGGCGGCACCAAAAGCTGGAACTTTTACCCGGGCTTCGGCGAACGGGATGAGACTGTCTTTCTAAGCGAAGTTGTAAGCGATGCGGCAGAGCGGTTCGGCATCGATAGCGATCGCGCCGTTCTGGGCGGGTTTTCAGCCGGAGGGTTCATGGTGAACTACCTGGCCTGCGACGCGCCCGAGACCTTCTCGGCCTATGTGCCGGTTTCCGGCGGGTTCTGGCGACCACATCCAGAAGCCTGCAATGGGCCGGTGCGCCTGTTCCATACCCATGGCTGGATAGACAATGTTGTGCCGCTCGAAGGACGGCTGCTTGGGGGTGGTCGTTTTCATCAGGGTGATATCTTTGCCGGGCTTGAAATCTGGCGTATTGCCAACGGATGCGTTGACACCAAGCCCAGCGGGTTCTCCACGACCGGTCCGTTCATGCGCCGGTATTGGAGCGGCTGCGCTGATGGCAGTGCGCTCGAATTTGCTCTGTTCCCGGGCGGCCATACCGTTCCCAATGGTTGGGCGGACATGATGGTGGATTGGTACGAAGGTCTGCCCGGCGGTTGATTACTCTGCCGGTGTCATGCTGCCCTTGCCTTCGATCAGACGTTTCAGCTCATCGCGATGACGACGTGCTGAGCGGGTGATATCCGGCTCGGCAAAGTCCTCGCGCATTCCGACCATCTGGCGTGCAGCCCCTGCAGAGACACCGCTAAGTGCTGAGAGCGGGATCGCAAATGCCAAGCTGATCGCAATCGGGGCCAGCCAAACCGAAACCAGTCCGGCCATAATCCCTACACTGAGCGCGACGCCGCTAACGGTTTCCAATGCATGGCAGAAGATCAATGTGCGCAGACTATAGCTGCCTCCGTTACGCGCCTGCGGGGACCAACCTTTTTGCAGGCCCAAGGCGGTGCGGAACACGGCAATCATCTGCTGCACCATCAGGATCGGCGCGTAGAGGATCGATAGGATGACCTCGAACAGGAACGAGGTAAAGAACCGCCGCCAGCCACCGAAATCTGAATAGCGGACACCGCTCAGCGGCAGGGCGGCCACGCCCAAGACTTTGGGGGCCAGCAGCATGGCATACATCACCAGAATGATCAGCACGTGGCGGGTTTCGCTCATCTCGGGCCATTGCGGGAACAAAGGGTTGTCGGGGCTGAAATAGTGCAAAACCGACGCTTCTTCGCCTTGACCGATCAGCGCCCACATGAGAAGCAGCGCAAACCATAGCGGTGACATGAGATAGCCGACCGCACCATGGAACATGTGAAACCGCGAGACCGAGCGGAACCCGCGCGAGCCAAGCAGTTTCAGATGTTGCAGGTTCCCCTGACACCAGCGGCGATCCCGCATGGCGTGGTCGATGAGGGTGGGTGGTGTTTCTTCGTATGATCCGCGGATGCGCGGCAGGAAGCGCACTCCCCACCCAGCACGCCGCAGCAGACCAGCTTCGACGAAGTCGTGGCTCATGATCAGCGTGTCTTGCCCGTTGAACGAACGCAGCTTGGGCAAGCCCGCACAAGTAGCAAAAGCTTTGGTGCGGATGATGGCGTTATGACCCCAGTAATTGCCTTCTTGTCCGCACCAACGGGCCAGACCTTCGGCAAAGGCAATACCATAGACGCCATTGGCGAATTGCTGCATCCGCGCAAAGACCGACTGCGCGCCGATCAGTTGCGGATAGCTTTGGATCAGCCCCGCACTGGGGTCACGGGCCAGAGAATCCGTCAGGCGGGCGATGGCGCGTCCGGTCATCAGACTGTCCGCATCCAGCACCAACATCGCATCCCAATCGCCACCCCAGCGGCTGACCCAATCGGCGATGTTGCCCACTTTGCGGTCCGTGTTCTGTCCGCGGCGGCGATAGTAGAGTTTCAGATCGGGGGCCAGCGTGGTGCGCAGCGCCTCGATACTGGCTTGTTCCTGTGCGGCGATTTCGGGGTCGCGTGTATCCGACAGGATGAACATGGCGTATTCGTGCCGTCCGCCGCGTGCGCGCAGCTGTTCTAGCATGGTGCGAGCATTGCCCAGTACAAACCATGGCACTTCGTTGTAGATCGGCATTAACAAGGCGACACGCAGCGGCTGCGCGCGAACCTGAGCGACCGGGCGTTCTTGCCGCGAAAGCGAGATCATGCCCAGCAGGACGGTGCAGACCGTGAACGAGATCCAGAAGAAGTTGAATGAGATCAGCGCCAGCAGAATGCCTTCGACCAGGTTGATACCTTCGGCCCCGAACCAGTCGGTCATCACCCATAGCAGGCCAAGTGTGGCCGCCATGGCCGGTGAGAAAGCCAGCGCGCGCCAGAACCCGGCTGAGCGATGTTTGCTTAATGGCACCTCGGCATCGCGGAACCCGGCGCTGAAATCCTGCGCGGGCATGGCCAGCGGCGCCTCGGGTGGCATGATATGCAAATCGCTGTTCATGCGGTCCAACGATACAGCCACACTTCGGAGGCCGGGCGTTTGTTGACCAGCAGTTGTGCACGCAGTTCGACGTGGTCACGTTCACCGGGTTGGAAGGAAAACGCCAGACGCACACCGCCAGTATCGGGGTTGCGTTGCAACACACCGTCCGAGGTTTCCGCATGAGGCGAGTTGGCAAAGATGGTAACCGCGTCCAGATCATCAAACAGCTCACTGGGTTCGAAATCGATCACGGCCAGACGGCCTTCGCCAAAGGTGTTTTCACCCATCGCGGTGTTGATCACACGCGGCATTGGGGTGCGCTGCGGTTCTTCACCCCAAATCAGACGATAGGTCAGATCAACTTGGCTACCAGCAGCATAGGGTTCTGCCGGACGCCAATAGGCAACGATGTTGTCGTAGATCTCCTGATCGGCGGGAATCTCAACCAGTGTTACCGTGCCTTTGCCCCAATCAGAGCCGGGCTCGACCCATAGACTGGGGCGCTTGTGATAGTTCGCCTCAAGATCTGCATAGTCTGAAAATGCGCGCTTGCGCTGCATCAGACCGAACCCTTGGGGGTTGGTATCCACGAAGGACGAAATTTGCAGGCGGGTCGGGTTGGCCAAAGGCCGCCAGATCACCTCTCCCGCGCCGTTGCGGATCAGCAGCCCGTCGCTGTCATGGACGGCGGGGCGGAAATCATCAAAGCGGCTGTGGTTGGTTTGATCGAACAGGAACATCGAGGTTCCGGGCGCAATGCCGACATGATCCAGTTCGGTACGTGGGAACAAGGTGGCCTCGACATCCATGATGCAATCGGCCCCTGCGGTCACGTTGAACCGGTAAGCCCCGGTCACACTGGGGCTGTCCATCAGGGCGTGAACCACCATGTTGCGTTGGCCCGGTTCCGGGCGTTCCAGCCAGAAGCGAATGAATTCGGGGAATTCCTCGCCATCCGGGTCGCCGGTTTTCAGCGCCAGACCGCGTGCGGACAGGCCGTAAACCTCGTGCAGACCGATGGCGCGGAAATAGCTGGCCCCTTGCCAGACGCAGAACTCATCGGTTTCACCTGGGCGGTGCATTTCGGTGCGCAGACGCAGGCCAGAGAAACCCAGGGTTTCGTCGATGGGAAGGGTCGGGACCTCTTCGGCCTTGTCGAACATCTCAAGATCGAAAGCGACCGGCTTGGCCATCCCGTTCTCGACGGTCGAGACCTGAATCGTGCGCGGGAAATACAGGCCGGGCGTGAAGAAATCGACGTTGAAAGGTGTCTCGGTCTCGTACCAGAGCGCGCGGTCCAGCCGGAACCTGATCGAGCGGTATTGTTGATAGGTCAGGTCCTGCCATTCCTGCGGTACCATCTCACGCTCGGCAAAGGGGCGGCTGGCCAGTTCGCGGGCCAACTCGATCACATGGTTGCGGTCAAACGGCACTGCACCGCCAGAGGCAAAGGTGGCCGGCGCCAGCAATAGCGCTGAAGTAGAAGCCAGAAATGCGCGGCGCGTCAGGGTCATCTCTTTGATTTCCAAGGCTGTGATTTGAACCAAGCCGCCAGATAGGCCACCGCGATGATCATGGCAAAGCCAATCGTGTTGGCGGCGAAGACGGTGGCAAAATCCCGCCCAGCCTGATCCAAAGCAACGCCGATCAGGCGCGCTGCAGCCATCGAAAAGACGAAGACGGCGAGTGACTGCTGACCCACTTTGGTGATCAGTTTCAACACCACCTGCCAGATGCGCGCACCAAGGCTGTGCCCCGAAGCGATCAGGCGGTGTCCATGTTCACCGGCGACGACCCAACCCAGATAGGCCAGTGACAGGAAGTGGATATAGCGGAACAGGCCGAACTCGGTCTTGCCGCGCAGTTCCTTGGTCAGGGGCCAGATGTCGCGGATTTGCTCGGCCAGGCCCGGGGCCGCGGATTGTACCCACAGAAATACCTTCCACGACCCAATCGGCGCGGACAGAACCAGAAAGGCAATCGCTGCCCAGATCAGCGTTTTTGAGACCGGAGGGGCCGGGATCCAGCCACGCATGAAGGCAAAGCCGGTGAAGAACAGCAATTGCCAGCCAAACGGGTTGAAGAACCATTGACGATCCGACCACGGCTCGGCCGGAAGCGCCAGTGCGCCGGTTTGCGCGATAAACCAGATCGCCACGGAAACGGCGACCATCAGCCAGAAGTTGACCCGATACAGCGCCATGTAAAGCGGCATCATCGCCAGAACCACCAGATACATCGGCAGGATGTCAAAGTAGTTCGGCACATAGGTCAGCGTGAAAATCCCCACCATTTGAGAGGCCGGGTCCTTAAAGAAATGCTGAAGGTTCAGGGATGAGATGTAAGTCTTTTCAAACGCACCGGTCTGGTCCAGTGCGGCCATGGTCATGGCGACAAAGAAGAACAGACAGATATGGGCCCAATAGACTTGCCAGATGCGGAACGCCACGCGAGCCGTACCCATCCACCAACCCTTGCGCAGAAACGCACCGCCAAAGGCGATGGCCGAAGCCATGCCGGAACAGAACACAAAAATCTCGGTCGCATCAGAAAACCCGAACCGGGCTGGAATCCAACTTGTCCAGGGATTGCCCGGGATATGGGCCACCAGAATAATGAACATCGCAATTCCGCGGTAAAAATCCAGTCGCGGATCGCGTATGGTGGCCGGGGCAGCCGATTGGGCCGCCGCAGGCGCAAAATCAGAAGCGGGCGAAACAGTCGCCATACGTTTTCTGTCCTTCTTGGTCTTTTGGTTATTCAGCCGGGACGCTTTGTGCGTCTCCGCTGTCGCGGGCCGCTTCGATCAATGCACGGCGCGCTAGTGCGTAATTGTCCTCACCCCCGGCGCGTTTCGCGCGGCGATCATCCAGAATGCGCTCGACCGCATCCAGACGACCAGCGCGTAGGCCGGAATCAATTGTGATGCGCTCGAATACATCACGCTGTGCGTGGCTGCCACCAGCCAGTTGCATACCGGCCCGAGCGGTTGACAGGAAATCAAAGGCTGCGCCGTAGAGCCCGTCGCCAAACGCCTCAAGCCCCTTGGCGGCTGCGATGCCCGGATCAGACATGCGGATCGGGGTGTCGCCCTGATTGCGCTGCGCATCTTTCTGGATACGCTGCAGCATTTTGCCGGTCGCATCTCCGCGATTGTCACCGGTCAGAGCCAGCAGATAGTGCAGGTCGGCAAAGATCAGACAGCCATCTTCGGTTCGGGCGGCGCTGAGATCGGCCAGTTCTTCCCAGCGGTTGCCGACATCGACGCCCTCGAGCTCCAACCGAGACAGCAGCGATGTGGCGTTCGAGATGTCGCGGTAATCATCCGTCTTGTCCTTACGGATATGTTGGTCATAAAGCGCCATCACCTGATCGACCTGACCCAGATCCAGATGCATCAATGCCTTGTGCCACCAGACGTGATAGCGGAAATTGTTGCAGTGCGCCCAGGCGTCTTCGCGCCCGGCCAGCCAATCTAGGCCCAACTGGGCATTGCCCGTCATCTCATGCACATGGGCCACCGCATGCAGGCCCCAGGCATCGTCCGACACCATCCAAAGCGCCTGGCGCCCGGCAATCTCGGCCTTCTGGTAGGCGCCGGTTTCTTCCAGCGCAAAGGAGTGGCAACCCAGCAGGTAGCCGCGCCCGGCATGATCGGGCTCATAGGCGGGCAAGATGCGTTCGATCGACCGCCGCATCCCCTCGGCATCCCCCAGAACAAACCGGGTCGCATGGCTGAGTTTCATCGCCAGCGTATCAGTTGGATGGGCGCGCAGAATCTCTTCGAACTTCTGGATCGCCTGCGTGGGTAGGTCGGACAGATAAAGCGACAGGGCCTCAACATACAGCCGTTCGCGGGCTGATACGGGTTGGCGTTCCATCGCAGTGGTGGCCGCAGTCAGCGCTTCGGTCGCAACGGGCAGCATTTCGCGCCGCCCCAGCAGAACCATGAACAGGCCCTTGATCGCATGGCCAAGGGCAAAATCCGGTTCCAGCTCAAGCACCTTACCCAAATGCTGAGGGGTGATTGCTGCATGCGCCATGAACCCAAGCAGAACACCGTCCCACGCTTCGGCGCTGGCCGAGTGGGTCAAAGTGTTTATCTGTCCAAAAACGTCTTGTTTCATACTTGGGTCCAATCCGACTGAGATATTCGACACTGTTTGATTTATCAGAGTGTGCGGGCGCGTCGTAACAGTATCGACCCTGCTCTCGAATTGGTGAAAACCCGTGTGTGCGAAAATTGAAAAAAACCGCCGATTCAAGGGCATGTTTCAGCAACTTGCCGCCGAAATGGGCAAGTGTTTCAGTCTTCAAAGGGGTTTTCAGCGCCTAAAATGTCATCAGTGTCTGCACCGAACAGCGGCGGGGCGTGCCGGTATGTTACAGGCGTGCGGGACAGTTTCAGCGGATTCCCGATCAGATTCACCTCACCCGGTTCGGCTTGCATGGTGATCTGCATCTCGCGCGCATCCACCTGATCGGTGTCGAACACCTGATCCAATGTCTGTACCGGACCAACAGGGACTTTTCGAAGTTCGAGTTCGGTGATCACGGTTTGCGTACTGTGTGACTGGAGCGCAGGCCGCAGGATAGCATTCAGTGCTTCGCGATGCTCCAGCCTGACCGGGTTGGTGGCGAAACGCGGGTCATCGGCTAGGTCGGGATGGCCGATGAAATCGCAAAAACGGCGGAACTGGCTGTCATTGCCAACAGCCAAAATCACGTGGCCATCGGCGGTCTGATAGACCTCATATGGCACGATATTGGGATGTCCATTGCCACGTCGCTGAGGAACATCGCCCGAGGTCAGATAGTTGACGCCTTCGTTGATCAGCCAGGCCACCTGCGAATCCACCAGCGCCAGATCGACCTGCTGCCCTTCACCGGTCAGATCGCGGTGGCGCAGGGCGGCCAGAATGCCGACAGCGGCGTACATTCCGCACATGACATCAGAGATGCCTACGCCTACTTTCATAGGCGCGCCGTCGGGGTCGCCGGTCAGTGACATGATCCCACCATAGCCTTGCGCCATCAGGTCATATCCGGGCTTGCTGGAATTGGGTCCGGTTTGGCCGTAGCCGGAAATCGAACAATAGACGAGGCCGGGAAGATCCTGCGATAAGCTGTTGTAATCCAGCCCGTATTTCGCCAATCCGCCGGGTTTGAAATTCTCGATCAGGATATCAGCATGCGAGGCCAGACGCTTGATTTCGGCCTGCCCCTCGGGCGTTGCAATGTCGACGGCGACGGATTTCTTGTTTCGATTGGCCGACATGTAATAGGCGCTCAGGTCCGAGCGGTTGCCTTCGGCATCCGTCACATATGGCGGGCCCCATTGCCGCGTGTCATCCCCGCCCGAGGCCGGGTTTTCAACCTTGATGACGCTTGCGCCCAGATCGCCCAGCAATTGTGTGCAGGTCGGTCCGGCCAGAATGCGAGACAGGTCCAGTACTTTGACGCCTTTCAGCGGCCCGTCAGATGCGGCCATCATATCCTCCACGCTCGATCTCGGCGGCGATCACAGTGAAGCGGTCGGCCTTGACCGCCTCTTGCAACGCCGACCGCAGTTCTGCGCGGTTGCGAACAGTATGTCCATAGCCTCCGAAGGCGCGCCCGATGGCTGCAAAGTCGTGGCGGTCGAAATCAACACCCCGATTGCCCATCTGGCGCTGGCGCTGTTTCAGCTCGATCAGCGCAAGACTTGCATCGACAAAGACCAGAAAGATTGGATTGCCGCCCAGCTCGGCGGCGGTCGACAGCTCTCCGGCCACCATTAGAAACCCGGCATCGCCCGAGAAGCTGATGACTGGTCGATCCGGTTCGGCCAGTTTCAAACCGATGGCCATGGGCAGCGCACATCCCATCGTGCAAAGCGCCGAAGACTGGATCAGCCCGCGCGGCTCGTGACAATCCCACATCTGGCTTAGAAGAATGCGGTGCGCCCCACTGTCTGCTGTAGCAAGAGTGTTTTTAGGAAGGGTTGCGCGTGTCTCGGCGATGATTGCGGCAGGCCCCCAGTCGTCGTCTTGCGGGAAGGCTTGCGCCAGCGCTGCCTTGACCTGAGCGGGTTCACCACCGGGCCAGGTGGCGCGGGCGGGTGTGCCTTTGGCCATGGCTTCAAGGGTTTCGCCTGTATCGGCCACCAGGTTCAGCCCGGCCTGATGCATGTAGTGATCATTGACCACAGCCGAGATATCGATGACGCGCTTTTGGTCCGGATCCCAGATTTCACGCCAGCCGGGGCGCATCTCGATCGGGTCATAGCCCAAGCACAGAACCAGATCGGATTGTTCGATCAGCGGGATCAAATGCTTATCAGCCAAAGGCGACAGCCCTGCACCACCCAGACAAAGCGGGTGATCTTCGGGGACGACACCCTTGGCCTTGTAGGTTGTCACAAAGGGGATGTTGAAATGTTCCAGAAACGCCTGCACCACGCTGCACGAGTCATCGTAAAGAACGTCCAGCCCAATGATCGCCACGGGGCGCTCAGCCTCGGCCACCCAACGACGCGCCTTGTCGAGGCAATCGCCTTCCGGGGCCACGGCTGCGACCTTGGCCAAACGCCGACGCTTGGTCGAAGACACGCGCGTATCGGCAACCGAGATTGGTACATCGATATGTACCGGGCCGGGTCGGGGTTGGTTGGCCAGGGATACGGCCTTATCCGCAATGATATCAGCGCCTTCCGAGGTCATCACAAAGGTGGCCTTGGTGATCGAGCGATAGACCTGACTGTGATCCATCACTTGATGCGTATAGGTCAACGCCTCATCGGGATCGACGCAGCCTGTCAGGACAATCATCGGCACCCGATCCTGAAACGCGTTGGCAACAACGTTGATCCCGTTCATCGCGCCCGGACCAATGGTGGCAACCAGAATGGCGGGCGCGCCGTCGCGGTGATGCACGGCCTCGGCCATGAATCCGGCCGCGTTTTCATGTTTGGCCAGATGAAAGGTGATCCCTGCCTGTTCTAATGCGTCGACCAGCGTCAGAACCTCGCCGCCGGGCATGCCAAAAGCATGACGGCATCCGGCCTCATACAAGCGTTGTGCCAGCAAATCAGCCGCGCGTGGGGACAGGTCGTGCATCAATCAGCTCCGGAATTTTCTTTGCCAAGCAGATGTCTGACCTTCGTGCAAGAGGCAAGCCGGATCACGCCAGTGTGACTATTTGAGCGCCGATTCCGCGATGGATTGAAATTTTGCGTCCAGTTCTACCGCGATGTCGGACAAGGCCACGCCACCTTGGTCGGCATATGGGGCGAAGACAAAGCTGGGTGTTTTGTAGGACAGGGTCGCAGTTCCGTCTTCATTCTCGGTGACATAGAACCGGATCGGGGCTTCGATCATCGCCTCGGTTGAAGTTTCCAGAACCCGCACGGCATAGTCATTGTTGAACACGCCGATCACCCGATTGCCGGGGATGGTGATGCCGCGCGCTGCTGCCGCCTTGGTTGGTCCAGCCTGAGTCACCACGATCAGCCCGTTTGCTTTGACCGCGGTCTTGGTGTCCGCGACTAGGGCCTCATAGGTCTTATCGGTCTTATACACTGCCCAGCCGGGCAGTGCCTGATCGGCCAGGGCAGACGAAGCAAACAGGCACAGGGCTACGAACAGGGCTTTCATATCAAAGACCTCCGACAGTTGGTTCGTTCTTGATGCCAGACTTCGAGGAGGCGTGCACTCACATTACCGTGTGGATTTTTTGCAGCAGATAGATGTCCATGATCCAGCCGTGATTGGCGCGGGCCTTGGCGCGAGTGTCCAATATCTGTTGGGCAACGTCGATCAGCGGACCATGGATCAGGATTTCCTCTTTCATCCCGACATAAGCGCCCCACCAGATGTCAAAATCCGCCATTTCAAGGCTTTGGAATGAGCATTCCCCATCCAACATCACGGCAACTTTTGAAGCATCCGCAGGCCAGCCTTCATCACGCAAGCGCCGGCCGGTTGTGACCACATAAGGTGTGCCAATATCATTGATCGGGATCGCATGCGCGGCGGTCAGGGCTTGTAGAGCGGTGATCCCCGGGATGACTCGTTTGCGGGGCTGCGGGTGCAATCGGGCTGCGATGCGCAGAGAACTGTCATAGAGCGATGGGTCGCCCCAGATCAGCAGCGCCACTTTGGTTGCATCCGGGTACTCTGCTATGGCTGCCTGCCAGCGCAATGCAATGGCGTCATGCCAGTCGTCGACACCTTGCAGATATCCCTCATCCGAGCGGCGCTTGGGGATGTCGAAATAGGCGATTTGAGGCGGCGTTTCACAAGCCTTTGCGATGATCTCTTCCCGCACCCCGGCCAGATCGGCCTTGTTGTCGCCTTTGCGTGGGATCAGTATCAGATCGGCCTCTCGCATCGCTTGCATACCCTGCAGGGTCACATGATCGGGGTTGCCGGTGCCGATACCGATCAGCGTCAATTCAAGCATCCTCGAACTCCGCCAACGGGCCATAGAGGATCAGCGCCGGGGCCGTTCCGACCTCGGATTTCAGCTTGTCGGCCAATGCGCCGATGGTCGAGCGATGAAGGACCTGATCCGGGGTCGAAACGGATTCCGCAAGCAACGCAGGCGTCTCCAACGGCAAACCATGAGCATGCAGCGCGTCGACCAGCAAGGGAAAGGTGCGCTTGCCCATGAATACAACCGTTGTGGCCAGCCCATCGGCCAGGGCAGGCAGGTTCAGGTCCTCGGGCAACTGCCCGCTTACATCGTGGCCGGTAACAAACTGCACCCGGCGTGCAGTCAGGCGGCGGGTCAGGGGAATACCGGCCGAGGCAGCCGCTGCAACAGCAGAGGGGATGCCCGGTATGATCTCATAATCGATCCCGGCCTCGCGCAACGCCACCAGTTCTTCTTCCAACCGACCAAACAACCCGCCATCCCCGGATTTCAGTCGCACAACACGCTGCCCTGTCTGGGCATATTCGACCAGCAAGCGGCTGACATGGTTCTGCTTGGGCGATGGGCGACCAGCGCGCTTTCCGACCCCAACCAAATCTGCATCTTCGCGCGCATGGCTCAGGATCGGGCCGCTGCTCAGGTCATCAAACAACACAGCATCGGCCTTCTGTAGCCGGTCTACGGCCTTGAGTGTCAGCAGTTCCGGATCACCGGGACCGGAGCCGATGAACGAGACAAAACCACTCATGCCGAAGCCTCGGCGATCAAGTGAAAGAACGTGCCGGTGACATTGCCGCGCACCGATCCGGTTTGAGGGCCTTCCGTGCCTTCGGCATCAAAGACGCGCGCCAGCGGAGCATCGGGTTGGTCGACGATCGAGGAATAGTGGAATTCATGCCCGCGCAGGGCGGTGCCTGTGGCTAGCCCGGGCATCGGCGCTAGCAATTCGGCCCGGCGATAACCCAGATTGAACTTGCGCTTCTCATAGGAGGTGACCAGCCCAAGCAGCCCGGCCATCCTGTGCCGTGTGCCGTCCTTGTCGATCAATCCTTCGCCCAAAGCCATGTACCCGCCGCATTCGCCGTGAACCGGTTTGGTTTCGGCGTGGCGGCGCAATCCGGTTAGAAACCTGTCAGCAGCAGCCAACTTGCCCGCATGCAGCTCGGGGTATCCGCCCGGCAACCAGACCAGATCGGCATCCGCGGCCGGGGCCTCATCTGCCAAAGGAGAGAACGGCAGCACCTCGGCCCCAGCCGCCCGCCAGCCCTCCAGCAAATGTGGGTAGGTAAAGGAAAATGCCGCGTCCTGGGCCAATGCAATCCGCTGGGCTGGGGGGCGCGGCAGCGCGGCTGACGATGGCCCAGCCGGGCCTGAGGAGGCCGCCCGCTTGATCGCCTCCAAATCCACATGCTCACGCAGGAATGCTGCATAGCCCACAATGGCGCTTTCCAGATCGGGATGCTCAACAGCTTGGATCAAACCCAGATGCCGTTCGGGCAGGGCCAGATCACCGCGTCGCGGCAACACGCCTAAAACCGGCAGACCTGCGCGTTCCATCCCCAGTCGCGTCAATCGCTCATGCCGGGGGCTGGCGCAGCGGTTCAGGATCACGCCTGCAAAGGGCAGATCGGGATTGTACATCTTGAAACCAAGGGCAGTGGCTGCGGCCGATTGCGCCTGACCGCCGACATCCAGTACCAGAACCACCGGCCAACCCATTCGCTGCGCCGTCTCGGCACTTGACCCATGCCCCGTTTCTCCAGACTTGGCCACGCCGTCAAACAAGCCCATCGAACCTTCGGCGACGACAATATCCGCCCCGTCCGCCTGAGCAGAGATCGCATTCAGCAGCGGATCACCCATCGCCCAACTGTCGAGGTTGAACGAGGCCCGCCCCGCCGCTGCCCGGTGAAAGGCCGGGTCGATGTAGTCGGGGCCGCTTTTGAATGGCTGTACGGTCAACCCATCCTCGGCCAATGCCCGCAACAGGCCAAGCATGACAGTGGTCTTCCCGGTTCCCGAAGACGGGGCCGAGATCAGTATGCCCGGAGGATTAGTCATCGCCGTGCTCCCAGCTGGACCATGGGCTATCCGCACTTTGTGGGCGATATCGACGGTCATAAGTCTTTGAATATAGACAGCTTTCGTCAAACCCTTCGCCTGCCAACGCGGGTCCGACCATGATCAGAGCGGTGCGCGAAATGCTTTCGTCCAGCGCATCCTTCAGGGTGTCCAACGTCGCGCGGATGATCCGCTCGTCCGGCCAACTGGCGCGATAGACAACGGCCACGGGGCAATCGGCACCATAGGCTGGGGTCAAATCCGCGATGACCTTGTCCAAATTGCCGATCGACAAGTGAATGGCCAGCGTGGCGCCGGTACGCGCGAAGTTACTCAGCGTCTCACCTTCGGGCATTGACGAAGCCCGCCCCGGCGTCCGCGTCAGAACCACTGATTGTGCCAGGCCGGGCAGGGTTAGTTCGGTCCCCAAAGCCGCGGCAGCTGCGGCAAAAGACGGAACGCCGGGGGTGACGCTTATCGGAATGCCCATCTCCTTCAAGCGGCGGATCTGTTCCCCCATAGCCGACCAGACCGACAGGTCGCCGGAATGCAAACGGGCCACGTCCTGACCTGCCTGATGAGCGGCATCAATCTCGGCCATGATCTGATCCAGGTCCATCGGCGCGGTGTTCACGATCTTCGCGCCTTCGGGGCAATAGGTCAGGATCTCTTCAGGCACCAGCGAGCCCGCATAAAGGCAAACGGGGCAAGAGGCGATGATATCGCGCCCGCGCAGGGTCAACAGGTCGGCGGCACCCGGTCCGGCGCCAATGAAATGAACGGTCATATCTGTCCTCCGATGGCGATGGCACAGGTGGCCAGCCGGTCGTCTGATATCTGTCTGGGTGTAAGCAGCCGCGCGCCGTATCCGGCAGCGGCCAATGCGGATGCTTCTGCCACGCTGCCGGTGCCATAGCTGGCACGGCTGCGGGGTGAACATGTCAGGGTGCGTTGATCGGCCAGGTTCGCAGGGGCAACCAGGTGCAACGGCAAACCGATGGTTGCAGCAAACCCCGCCAAAGCGGCATGGCCATCTTTGTCAGCGACCGTGGCCAACGCGTCCACCATGTGGCCAGAGGCCGCCAGATCATAGGCCGCCGTTAAGCTGTCCACTGTGGCGGCGCTGGAAAACCCAAGACCGGCGATGATCATAGGGTCGCACTCCACTGCACCACCGGATAGGCAGATTTCCATCCGCGTCGGGGTCCCAGCGGGCCCGCCTGCGCTAATTCTATCCGCAGCAAATCCCCGCCAAGGGTTTCGTGCCACTGCGCCAACAAGGCCTCGCTTTCCAGCGTCACGGCATTGGCGACAAGCCGCGTGCCCGCTTTCAGGTGGTCGCGCAACCAGATCAGCAAGGCCTCGGACAAGCCGCCGCCGATGAATACAACGTCTGGATCAGCCAAGCCTGACAACGCCTCAGGTGCGGTGCCATGAATGACATCCAGACGATCCTGCCCCAATGTATCCGCATTGCGACGAATGCGGTCCGCGCGCTCTGCCAGCGGCTCAATCGAAGTTGCGGTCAGCGTCGGGTCGCACATCAGCCATTCGATGCTGATGGAACCGGTGCCGCCACCGATATCCCACAGGTGCTCGCCCCTTTGCGGTGCCAGCGCGGACAAAGTCAAAGCGCGGATGGGACGTTTGGTGATCTGACCATCGGTTTCAAAAATGTCGTCCGGCTTGCCGGAGGCTTTGGGGAAGGACAGGCCGGGGCCGGTAACCTCAAGCCCGACGCAGACGGGATGATCGAAGGTGCCCAGCAGGGCTTGGGTCAGCGAAACCGTCTGCGTGTTTTCGCGCGGTCCGCCAAGGGCTTGCATCACGTGCAGTGCGCTGTCGGCAAAACCGGTCTCTGTCAGATAGGTCGCCAGTTCGGCCACTGCCTTACCGTCGCGCAGCAGCAGGATCGCGCGCAGCCCCGGCGCCAGATGAGGGCGCAACCGGGTCAGGGGCGCGGCATGCAGCCCAAAGGTCAGTGTGGTTTCCAACGGCCAACCCAATCGGGCAGCGGCCAGTGAAAAGGTGGATTGACCGGGCAGGGCGGTCCATTCGCCCGCGTCAAAGGTCCGGGCAATGACCGAACCGGCCCCGAACCAGAACGGATCGCCTGAGGCCAGTACAACCGTGGGTCGCCCGCGCAGGTCGGTTAGCACGGGTATTCCGTCGGCAAACGGCGTGGGCCATTCGATCCGCTTGGCCTGAGTTTCCGGGATCAGCGACAGATGACGGGGCGGGCCCATGACGATTTCGGCCCGATCCAGGGCTTGACGACTTGCAGGCGACAGGCCATCCAGTCCATTCTCACCCAATCCCAAAATGGTCAGCCACGGAGCTTCATGCATGCCCAAACTCCTGCTTCTTGGCGGCACAACAGAGGCCAACGCGCTGGCCCGCAGCCTTGCCGAACGGGGGACGAATGCAATCTACTCTTATGCCGGGCGCGTGGACAATCCGCGTCAGCAGCCGCTGCCGGTTCGCGTGGGTGGGTTCGGCGGTGTTGATGGGCTGACCGGATACATCCGCGACACCGCGATCACGCATGTTGTGGACGCAACGCACCCCTTCGCAGCGAAGATGAGCACCAACGCCATCGCTGCGTGCAAAGTGGCGGATGTTCCGCTTGCCACTTTGACCCGACCTGCCTGGAGCCCGCAAGAGGGCGATCGCTGGCAACATGTGCCGGATATCCCGGCAGCTGTTGCGGCGCTTGACGGCCCCGTTCGGCGTGTGTTTCTGGCTGTGGGTCGAATGCATTTGCAGGATTTCGCGGCCCAACCCCAACATCACTATTTGTTGCGATTGGTCGATGAACCGGAAACTGTGCCGCTGCCCAACGCCGAAATTGTGGTCTCGCGCGGGCCGTTCACCGTTGAGGGCGACCTTGCATTGATGAAGCGCCACGGCATCGAACTGGTTGTTTCCAAGAACGCGGGCGGCACGGGTGCACGCGCCAAGCTGGATGCTGCGCGGGCGCTGGGCGTACAGGTCCTGATGATTGACCGTCCCAGCCTTCCGCCTCGGCGGGGGCTGGTTTCGGTGGACCAGGTTTTGGACTGGCTTGATCATCCCTGACCCTCGGCCAAAGTGAACCTTGGTGTGTAGACAATCGGCGATCCGTCCCGCTCGATCACGCGGGTCAAGGATGAACCGACGATCACAACCGTCTGCATATCGGCCATTTCAGGGATCGCTTCGGCCAATGTCGAAATCTGGATTGCCTCATCTGCGCGAGACACGGCGCGGGCGAACAGGATCAACCGTTTTGGCTCACATTCCTCGCGCAGGATTTCCAGCGTCTTTACAAACCCTTCCGGGCGAGACTTCGAGCGGGGGTTATAGAACGCCATGGCGAAATCGCCTTGCGCAGCCAGACGTAGCCGCTTTTCGATCAGCGACCAAGGTTTAAGGTTATCACTCAGGTTGATGGCGCAAAAATCATGCCCCAGCGGAGCACCGGCGCGGGCCGAAGCGGCCAACATGGCCGTAATGCCCGGCAACACGTCGACAGGAATGTCGCGCCACTCAACGGGGCCGTTTTCCATCGCCTCGAACACGGCGGCGGCCATGGCAAATACGCCGGGGTCTCCGGACGAGACCACAACAACCCGTTTTCCGTCGGATGCCATTTGGAGCGCATGCTGAGAGCGGTCGATTTCAACGCGATTGTCGCTGGCATGCAGGGTTAGTCCTGCACGCTCTGCCACACGGGCAACATAAGGGATGTAACCGACTACATCCGTGGCCTCGGCCAGGGCTGCAGTAACCTCGGGCGTCACTAGCGCTTCATCCCCGGGTCCGAGCCCGGCGATCTTGACCCAACCGCTCATGGCCGCCGTCCCTGACCATGAACGATGATGATCGAGAAATAGGGCGTGATCTCTTCACAATCATCGGAAAGTTTGCAGACCCGCTGATTGGGCATCTGGGCGTATTCCACGATCCAGGCGCGGTCGTACAGGCCTGCGGTTTTCAAGGCGCGTTTGACCTTTTCGATATTGCGCCCGATCTTCATAACGACCAACGCGTCGGTTTGCTCCATACGACGGGCCAGATCATCTTCGGGCAATGTTCCCATCAGAACAGTCAGGACGTCATCGCCCCAGGTGATCGGGTCGCCCGTTGCGGTCCAGGCCCCGGACATGCCAGTGATGGCGGGCACGACATCAACTTGAGCCTCACCGCGCAAGCGGCTGTAAAGATGCATGAAAGAGCCGTAGAAAAACGGATCACCCTCACACAGAACTACGACATCTTCGCCTGTGTCTGCCAGGCTTTTCAGATGCGCGGCGCAATCCTCGTAAAACGCAGCAAGCAGGGCATTGTAGCGCGGATCAGACAGCGGAATCTCCGTGGTGACGGGGTATTCCATCGGAAACTCCGTCGCGTTGCCGGGGATCATCCCGTCCACGATCTTGCGCGCCTGACCGTTGCGGCCCGGCTTGCGAAAGAACGCCACGTGGCGCGCGTTGCGCAACAGGCGGTCAGCCCGGACGCTCATCAGATCCGGATCGCCGGGGCCGAGGCCCACGCCATATATCGTGCCTGCGCTCATTCCGCCCGGCTCGCAATCGCGTTGATCGCCGCAACAGTAATCGCGCTGCCGCCCAGCCGACCTTTGACGATGCAGGACGGCACAGGCTGCGCTTCCCACAGGGCATCTTTCGATTCCACTGCGCCGACAAAGCCCACGGGGCAGCCGATGATGGCGGCGGGCCGAGGGCAATCGGGGTCTTCCAGCATGTTCAGTATGTGAAACAATGCCGTTGGGGCATTGCCGATCGCGACCAGCGCACCTTCCAGATGTGGGCGCCAGAGTTCCAGCGCAGCGGCAGAGCGCGTGTTGCTCATCTCCGCAGCCAAAGGGCGAACGCGGTCGTCATGTAGGGTACAGATCACCTCATTCTCGGCGGGCAGGCGGAAACGGGTCACGCCCTCGCTGACCATACGCGCATCGCACAGGATCGGCGCACCAGCTTCCAGCGCGGTGCGCGCGGCGGCTACAAAACCGGGAGAGAAATGCACGAACTCTTCCAGCCCAACCATACCGGCGGCATGGATCATGCGGACGGCGACCTGTTCCTCGTCAGCGTCAAACCGGGCCAGATCGGCTTCGGACCGGATGGTGGCAAAGCTTTGTTTGTAGATTGCCGCGCCATTGGTTTCGTATTCATAGGGCATCAGGTGAAGTCCATGGTGGTAAGAGTTTCTTCGGTCAGGCCGTGCTGGAAAGGCTCATCCCCCGCGCAGCCGTGTTTGACAAGATCAAATCGTCCGGTGTTGCCGACCAACGTGATGTCGGCAGAGGCCATCCGAGCGCACCCTTTGGCACAGCCAGACACATGTAAGCTGCCGGGAATGCGGGGGGCCAAGGCGCGGGCGATGTCTCGGGTTTCCACCTGCGCTTGCGGGCAGTATGGCGCGCCGGGGCAGGCGTCGGTGGTCCTCAGCGGGTCGGTGCCGTCTGTCACAAACTCTGGGGCGGGTATCGCCGCCCCGCCTTCCAACAGGAACAACCGCCACGGGGTAACGCGCAGGGCCGCCGCACCTGAGGTGATGATCAAATCGGCAAGCGCGCGTGCGGGCAATTGTCCAAACGCCGCGCCGTAGACGGATCCGAGGTCGCAGCTGCCAGGCTGGATCGCCTCGCCGACGGCTCCCGGGGTGGTGCCGCTCCAATCCTTTGGCAGGTCCGTTTCGGTGATCAGCCGCGCCATGCGGCGGGTGCCGAGGCTATGGTTTTCGGCAAACCATTCTGCCAGCGCGATCAGATGGTTGATGGCATCCGTTTCGGTCACGGGGCGGCCGCTTTCACTGCCATTCGCGCGCAGGATCAGGCCACTGGGGCTTGTCTCCAGCCGAATATCGGCGGAATCCGCCGCCAGCAATCGGGAGGGGCCGGTGTCGATCGCAAAGCCGAACTTCGCAGGCAGTGAGGGCAATTCCCCCAGCCGGTCCATCAGTTCTTGTGTCAGCCGTGCGGTCAGATCGCCTGCCTGATATAGGGGCGAGACTAGAATATTGCGGCGCACTTCGATCCCGGGTTCCGCATCCAGCAGGTCCAAAGCAGCAAGCCCGTGCAGCAGCTTTTGGTGATCGGCCTCCGCCACCCCGCGCAACTGAAGGTTGGCGCGGTTGGTCAAGTCGATTGTACCGTTTCCGTAGTGTTCGGACAGGTCACACAGGCCCAAGATCTGATCTTGTTCTAGACGCGCCAGTCGGGGCCGCACCCGCACCACCAGCCCGTCGCCGGACATCATCGGGCGATGCGCACCGGGACACCAACCCTGCACGACCGGGGCGCTCACCCCAGCCCCTCCAGATCCGCGCGGATCGAATTCCGACGGGTGTCCCAAAGCCCCGCCTCCAACAGCGCGCGGAACCGGTCTTGCATGGCCTGATGGGCCTGCGGATTGGCCTGTTGTAGAAAGGCATTCACATCTGCGTCGCCCAGCGTGGCATCATGATAGAGGTCGAATAGGTGTGGCGCGACCGTACCGGATAGATGCGCAAATGACGCCATGTGATCCAGCGTCGCGGCGATTTCGGCCGCGCCCCGGAACCCATGCCGTTGCATGCCTGCGATCCAACTCGGATTGGCGGCACGGGCATGAACGACGCGGCTGATTTCCTCAGGCAATGTGCGTGCATGCGGCTTGTCCGGGTTGGTGTTGTCCAGATGATAAAGCTGCGCTTTGCCACCGGTCACTTTCTTGGCGGCGGCGAACCCCGCCTCATGCGTGGCGTAGTCGTTGGCCAGAAGCAGGTCTGTCTCTGTCAGGTCCTGCAGGTGCACGAAACTGTCGGCGTTGGCCACGCGCTGCAGGATGCCGTCTTTGTCCTGAGCGATATGCTCGCCTTCCAGCGCAAAAGAGCTGGCCTGCAACCACGCCTCGCCAGCCTGAGCGCGGGCTTCATCTGTGTAAATCTCAGACAGCTCGGTCATGTTAACACCATAGCTACCAGGGGCGGGGCCAAAAACACGTGCCGCTACGGGCTGCCCGGCATAGGGGTTCCAGTCCTGTGCCTCATCGCGGTCTGACAACGCGCGAACAGCTTGACCATACAACGCCGAAAGCGTTGGGAATACATCACGAAACAGGCCCGACACGCGTAGCGTGACGTCCAGACGCGGGCGGCTAAGATCGGTGATTGGCAGTACTTCGATGCCCGAAACACGTTCGGACCCCTTGTCCCAGACCGGTTTGACGCCCAGCAGGTGCAACGCCATGGCAAATTCTTCCCCGGCGGTGCGCATGGTGGCCGAACCCCAGAGGTCAATGATCAAACCTTTGGGGTAGTCGCCTTCCTCTTGCAAATGGCGCCGCACCAGTTCCTCTGCCAGTTTCACACCCTGTGTATAGGCCGCGCGGGTCGGCACCGAGCGCGGGTCAGTGGTGAAGAGGTTCCGCCCTGTCGGCAGAACGTCGGAACGTCCGCGATAAGGGGAACCGGACGGCCCGGCCTCGATCCGTTTGCCAGCCAGCGCATCCAGCAAGGCGTTGCGTTCTGCGCGGGCCGAGGGCGCGGGATCGAAGTTGCCCGTTACCTTGGGCGCGCGGCCATAGATATGCAGCCCGTCGCCGAACTGGCTTTCCTTGATGTCGCAGACGAACCGGTCGATACGGGTGATCGCTTCTGCCGTACAGGTGGCTTGATCGAGACCAAGGTCGCTTTCAAGTCCGATGGCCTGCGCTTCGTCGCGGATATCTTCTTGCAACCGGTCTCGGCGCTTGGGGTCCAGCCCGTCGGCGTTTGAGAACTCATCAAGCAGCGATTCCAGCCGGACCATCCGATCCGGTGTGCCACTCTCTTTCATTGGGGGCGGGATATGGCCCAGCGTGACAGCCCCGATCCGGCGTTTGGCCTGTGCAGCCTCGCCCGGGTCGTTGACGATGAAGGGGTAGATTACGGGCAGATCACGGATCAGCGCCTCGGGCCAGCACTCGCCAGACAGGGCGACCGACTTGCCGGGCAGCCATTCCAGCGTGCCATGGGCCCCGATATGGATCAGGGCATCCGCGCCTAGCCCTTTGCGCAGCCACAAATAAAACGCGACGTAGCTGTGGCGCGGGGTGCGCGACAGGTTGTGATAATCGTCATCGCGCAGCTCGGGCGTGCCGCGTTCAGGTTGCAGCGCGACCAACACCTTGCCCCGCCGCAAGGCGGTGAAATTGAAGGCGCCATCGGTAAAGGTCGGGTCGTCCTCTGGCTTGCCCCAGACCGTTTGAAGGTCGGTTTGTAGGTTCTCGGGCAGTTCGGCCAATGCTGCCAGGTAGTCCTGCAGTGGCCATGACATCCGAGCGTTCAGCAGCGTTGCTGCAATCGGCTCGGCAGGGGCGGTATCATATCCTTCGTCTTGCAGGTCTGACAACATTGCCTCGGCTGAAGCCAGCGCATCCAAACCCACTGCATGCGCCATCTGCCAATCCTTGCCAGGGTAGGTAGACAGCACCAGCGCAGGCGTCTGATCGGTTTTGGGTGTGCCATGCAGGTTCAGCCAACCTGAGACGCGGTCGATAATCGCTTCGATCCGCTCAGGTTCAGCTCGGTGGGCAAAGCGCGAGTATTCAAGATGCGGATCGCGCCTGCCCGGTTCCTTGAACGAGGCAATGCCCGCGGAAATCCTCCCATCCACCTCGGGCAGCACCACATGCATGGCGAGGTCGGCAGGCGATAGGCCACGTTCCGCCTCGGCCCAGGCTTTGCGGCGTGAGGTGGCCAGCGCCACTTGAAACACCGGGACATTCGCAACGTCGAGCGGCGAGCTGCCCGATGCACCTTTGCCCGAGAAAGATGTCGCGTTGATGATAGCGGACGGGGCCAAGGCAACCACTTGTTCACGCAGCCAGTCGGCGGCAGCCGGAGCCTTGAGCGAAGGGGCGAACAGGCCCACCGCCTCAAAGCCTCGCGCGCGGATGCTGCGGATCAGGGCCGCGACAGGGGCGGTGTCGGCTGAGGTCAGATAGGCGCGATAGAACGTCACGAGGATGCGTTTGGCATCGCCTTCGAACGCGGTATCCACCGGGATTACGCCACGATCCGGGCACCATGCACCGCATTCGGGAATTGTCTTTGCACCCATCACCGGCCCGGCATAAAGCCCCGCCGCCAATGCCATCTGTGCCAGCGCAGCCTGCGCCGCGACCTCACCGCCTGTATCGCAAAGATGCGCCAAGCGGCGCAGGGTTGAGACGGGCAGGGTGGAATAGTCATCCAACCGTGTGTCTTCGCGCCCGTCTGCGGGCAAAACGGCCACTGCGATTCCCTTGGTCTGTGCCAACGCCAGAACCTGCTGCACCCCATAGGACCAATAGGGTACCCCGCCGATCAGGCGGATCAGGATGCCCTTTGCACCTTCAAGCGTCTGTTCGACATAGGTATCGACAGACAGCGGATGCTTTAGCGCAGTCAGGTTTGCCAGCCGCAGGGTCGGCATCCGACCCTCGGGCCCACCACCGCGATGCCAGCCTGCCGCGAAAGCGCCAAGGTCGCTATCGGAAAACGACAACACCACCAGATCGGCCGGGCTTTGGCCCAGATCGAATGGGGTCTCGGATTCCTCTAACCCGTGGCTTTCGCGGAAGACAACGTGCATGTGGCTTACTCGGCAGCCTCGGTCACGCCCACAAGAATATCGCGGATCGCGGCCTCTTTGATGTCATCATGCTCGGCAATAACCACCATGCGCGAGCGGCGGTCTTCGCCGGGTTCCCACGGACGGTCATATTGATGGCGAACACGCGCGCCGACGGCTTGCACCAGCAGGCGCATGGGTTTGCCCAGAACAGCGGCATAGCCTTTGACGCGCAGGATGTTCAACTCTGTCGCCAGACGTTCGATCTTGGTGACCAGATCAAGTGGATCAGACTGTTCGGGCAACTCGACAATGATGCTTTCGAAATCGTCATGTTCGTGGTCATGATGGCCGTCGTGATGCGAGGGTCGCGCATCCATGTCATCCTCGGCAGCGGCCTCCAGGCCCAGCACAACGCGCACATCCACGACACCTTCGGCGACTTCGACCACAGGCAGCGGGCGCGGCGCTTCGGCGGCGATGATTGCTTTGGCCTTTGCCACGCCTTCGGGACCGGCCAGATCCGGTTTGGTCAGCAGGATTATATCGGCGCAGGATATCTGATCCTCGAATACTTCTGACAGCGGGGTTTCATGGTCAATCGAGTCATCCGCCAAGCGCTGGGCATCCACGGCCTCGACATTCGGCGCAAAGCGACCAGCGGCGACAGCCTCGGCATCCGCTAGAGCGATTACGCCATCCACCGTGATTTTAGACCGGATATCTGGCCAATCAAACGCTTTCAGCAGTGGTTTGGGCAGGGCCAGACCGCTGGTTTCGATCAGAATATGTTCAGGGCGCGGCTCTAGCGCCATCAGCGCCTCGATGGTCGGGATAAAATCGTCAGCCACGGTGCAGCAGATGCAGCCGTTCGCCAGCTCCATGATGTTCTCTGCCGGGCAATCCGGGATGGCGCAGGATTTCAGGATATCGCCATCGACACCGACATCACCGAATTCATTGACCACAACGGCCAGGCGTTTGCCCTGCGGGTTCTGCATCAGATGCTTGACCAGCGTGGTTTTGCCCGAGCCCAGAAAGCCGGTGATGACAGTGACGGGAAGTTTTTCGAGAGTAGACATGGGTCAAGCTCCAATCGGGGGAATACGGGCCGCACAGTTTTTGCGGAAATGTTCAGGACGTTCGCGCCATTTGACCAAACCATCGTCAGTGGCCAAATACTTGGTCACACCTTCGATGATCGTTTCGACATGGTCGGTTTCGTTGAGGTTTTCGTAGACAAAAGTCCAACGCGCGGGTCCCCCACGCAGCACGATGGAACAGCCCTGATCGCAATTTGACAGGCATTCCACAGGCTTTAGGTCGATCCCGTCTGGCACGCCGGCCTGTTCCAGCGCCTTGTGCAGCAAGGCACCAGGGCGCTGGGTGTCGTCTTCGATCGCCAGGCCACGGCGGCATGTCGTGCAGACCAGCAGTTCAACTGGTGCGGCTTTATTCATCTCTCTCATCCCCCTTAGTCAAATCTGGGGGACGGGGTTTCATGTGGGCCGATCCAAGCCCCACACCGGAACACCCCGTCCGGTTTCATCTTCGGGCGCTGGCAGGTCTCCCGGCTTGCGGATGTCAGGGTGTATACCCTGTCGGATGTCCCGCCTTCCCAGCCTTTGGCCAGTGGCTTTGGGCACCCTCTCCGGTCACGGTCGCGGGGGCGGCTGCGTTTGGCGGTAAACCCGTTGACGCATTCCCTTTTCATCCTCTTACGAGGACACCAACGGATCGGACATGCGGCACTGATACGGTGCTTGTCAAGCGTGTCGCCGACAACCGCAACGCCGGGTGCAGAAAAACGACCTGTGGCGGTCGTTGGGCGGCATGTCAGGGCTTAGCCTGCGGCTTTCGAAAGGTTTGACAGCGATCACTTCACTGAACCAAATGTTTGACGAATAACTAGACTGCCATTCATAACAGCAGACACGGGCCATTGGCGGGTGCGTTTTGCTCTGGTATCTGGAAGCTTTGTGAGAGTGGTGGGCGACCCTGGAATCGAACCAGGCGTGCGTCTCCGCGAGGGAGTTACAGTCCCCTGCCACACCTTGCGGCCTGTCGCCCACTGTCAGGCGTTGCACCTGACGTGGAGGCGTGATTACTAGCGCACCAAAGGAGCGTCAACAGGAAAATACGGCTTTGACGCAGGAAAGCGAATTCACGGCCCGGAGGCCCTCAGAATGAAAAAACCCAAGTGGGTTGTCGAAAAGGAACAGGCGCGAAAAGCGGCGGCCGCCGAGACGGTTTGGCTGTTTGGTTTGCACGCCGTGCGCGACGCCTTGATGAACCCCAAACGCCAAAAACTGCGCCTGATTGTAACGCGAAATGCGCAGGACAAACTGGTTGAAGCCATTGAATTTGCGGGGATTGAGGCCGAGATGGTTGACCCGCGAAAATTCAATGCCCCAATTGACGCGGGTTCTGTGCATCAGGGCGCGGCACTTGAAGTTAAGCCCCTGGAGTGGGGCGGTTTGGCCGAGAACTGCATCGGACGGGAACACCCCCGCGTGATCCTGCTGGACCGTGTAACGGACCCGCATAACGTAGGTGCGATTCTGCGGTCAGCCGAAGTGCTGGGTGCAAGCGCGGTGATCGGAACCCGGCATCATTCTGCCCCTGAAACCGGGGCACTGGCAAAAACCGCCAGCGGCGCATTGGAACGCCAGCCTTATCTGAGGGTGCGCAATCTGGCCGATGCCATAACCGAGCTTCAGTCGATGGGGTTTCTGGTGCTCGGTCTGGATGGCGAAGCGGATGAAACTATTGAAATTGCCCTTGGGGATCAAAGGGATCGACCTGTGGCACTGGTATTGGGTGCTGAAGGGCCAGGATTGCGGCAAAAAACCAAGGAAACCGTCGACCAATTGGTGAAAATTGACGCATCGGGGGGATTTGGATCACTGAACGTCTCAAATGCTGCTGCAATCGCCCTATATGCCTCTCGGCACCATTAGCGAGGAGAGTACTATTTCCGGACCGTCCAAAATCGCCACCTGCTGCTACTGCGGTACACGGGCTGCCCTGGTTCTGACAGGACAGAACCGGCATGAGCTGAGTTGTTCCAACTGCGGCGCACCGCTGCACGATCTTAAGAAACTGCCGAAGCACAAGGTTCAGAAATCAAGGCCTGACCAGGTCGCGATAAGTCATGCGGCGTCTCCGAAATCGCGAAAAAAGAAGAAGAAAAAGAGCACGCTTTATCGTGTTCTGGATGAGGCCTGGGATGTCATAGAAGACATCTTTGACTAAGGGCTGCTCCGCACTCGCAAGGATGTTCACATCCACGTCAACTGGGGTTTCACAGCCGCCCAAAAGTTGCATCTTAGTCGCTCGATTCTTTGTCACGGGACCCAGATGCAAAACCGCCGTTTCCTATTCGGTATACTGACAGCCATCGCCCTTGCGCCCGTCGCTTGGGCGCAGGACAAGCCTGTCTATTATGCGACCGAAGGGGCCGCGATGGCGGGGTATGATCCGGTGTCCTATTTCGACAGTGCTGCACCGGTTCGGGGTGAGCCGAGCATTGCTGTCATGTGGAAAGGGGCCCAGTGGCATTTTGCGTCACAGGAAAATCGCGAGCGGTTTGAAAGTAACCCGCGCGCCTTTGCACCTCAGTTCGGGGGCTATTGTTCCTATGCGATGGCAAATGGGGTTCTAAAAAGCACTGACCCCATGGCATGGCAGGTCGTGGATGGGCGTTTGTATCTCACTCATTCCCCAGCAGTTGAACGGATGTGGGAACAGGACAGAGCGGCGAATATTCATCTGGCCGAGGAAAATTGGCCCGTCATTCTGTACGAAGACTAGCCGATTGTCCGTATTTTGTGAAAAGTCATCACAAAAATGAGCGCATGGTCTTTTTTTTTACCAGATCATGCCTAAATGTCACAGTGACCGCGGAACGGAACTGCCGCGGGTCATTTCACTGTCCCTCGTTCCAACAACTGGCGCCCAAGGCTTCTTGGGCGCTTTTTTCTTTTTTGCGGCTATGATTAGGATGCAACCATGGCAAACTACTCTGACGCGCATCTGAAAACCATCCTGCAACGCACCAAAACCATCGCGGTAGTTGGGGTGTCGATGAACCCGGTGCGGCCCAGCTATTATGTGGCGCGGTATCTTTCCTTGAAGGGATATACTGTGATCCCCGTCAACCCGGGCCATGCTGGCAAGGACTTGTTCGGTCAAACGGTGCGTAGCGCCCTGTCCGAGATTTCTGAACCTGTCGATATGGTTGATATCTTCCGACGTTCCGAGGCTGTTCCGCCCATCGTCGACGAAGCGCTGGAGGTATTCCCCAAGCTTCGGACCATCTGGATGCAGATCGGGGTCAAGCATCCTCAGGCCGCTGAAACGGCGCAGGCCCGTGGTGTGGATGTGGTGATGAATCGATGCCCGAAGATCGAATATCAGCGCCTGTTTGGCGAACTGCGCATGGGTGGGTTCAGCACCGGTATCATCTCATCCAAGCTGTAAGCCTAGTTTGCAACATAGGGTTTCAGCCGTGCCACCTGCGCCTGACGCCGTTTTTCCAGAACAACATCGCGCGGAACCCAGTCATATCGGCTGTCGTCTGACAGCGGTGACCAGAACAAAACCCCGCCATAGCGCCAGGGATCCAGCACAACACCTTCGTACATCGAGCCTCCGGCGCGGCTGATGATCGCCGTGCTGTGGTCGATGCGGAAAGGGTTGTCGGCATTGGCGATGGCGCGGTGCAACGCAAGCGTTTCGAAGTTTTCCTGCTTTAACCGGCGCTCGATATCTTCGGCCCAATGCCAACACAGCCCGCGTGGGCGCAGCCCCTGATTGACCTTTGTATTGTGGATCAGCGGGGGGTCGGTGATCTGATATTCCTGCACCAGTTGCGCGGTGTAGGAATAGGCGATCCGGGCGGCGCGGTTGGCCTCTTCCGGGTCAATGTCGGGGCCTAATGCCCGGATTTCGGTCGCAAGGCGCTGAACCTCATCGCCGGTCTCCGGGGGAGGGGTGGCACAAGCCGCCAAATTCACAAGGGCCAGAACAAAGGCCAAAGCTCTGATCATTCCGAGTTCCCCTATTGAGCCTTCCGAAGGATCATAAGCCGGGGGTGCGCAGATCGGAACCCTGCTTAGCGGGCGGCCTTTTCTGCGATGCCGCTGGTGCCTTGTCGCCGTTCGAGTTCAGCGAGCACATCATCCAGCGCAACATCGCGCGCGGCCAGCATCACCAACAGGTGGTATAGTACATCTGCCGCTTCGGAGGTTAGCCGATCCTTGTCGCCTTTGACGGCTTCGATGATCGCCTCAACGGCTTCTTCCCCGAATTTCTCGGCGCATTTCTCCGGGCCCTTGGCCAGCAGTTTGGCGGTCCAGCTGCTGTCCGGGTCTGCGTCCTTTCGGGCTGCAATTGTCTTCTCAAGATCGAATAACGTCATGATGAGTGCAATTCCTTGAGCCTGCTGTCTTTCATTACCATGGCATCGACCATTGCCCACAACTCATCCGAAAAACTTGAGCCTAAAACGTCCTCGCGGTTGAGGCAGGTAAACAGATCGTTGTTTTTGCAATATTCATCATCCCAATCCTGCAATGAGAACCCTTCCGAATGCCAGTAAATCCAAACTCCCCAACGTGAATCGCTTTGTGCTCCGTCCGACCAATCGCCTACATAAACCTTGATGTGTGAAGGATGATTGGACGAGACTTCCGAAAAGTCTACCGAAAACCACCCGATAAACTCTTCTTTCCAAATCAGTTCCCCGACGGCTCGGGTTGAGGCCTGCCGGCAGCAATCGCAATGTGTTCGTTCGGTTTCCAGTTCAACGACACTGATGTCTTCCCACTGCACTATATCAACCTCATCGGAATACCCGCAGCGGCCATATGTTCTTTGGCCTCGCGGATGGTGTATTCGCCGAAATGGAAGATCGAGGCCGCCAGAACCGCGCTTGCACCACCCTCGGTCACGCCTTCGACCAGATGGTCGAGATTACCAACACCGCCGCTGGCGATCACCGGCACGTCCACCGCGTCACTGATCGCTCGGGTCAGGGGCAGGTTGAATCCGGCCTTGGTGCCATCACGGTCCATAGACGTCAGCAGGATTTCCCCTGCACCTTTGGCTACAACCGTCTTGGCGAACTCGACCGCATCGATCCCGGTAGGTTTGCGTCCGCCATGGGTGAAAATCTCCCATTTCCCCGGGCTTACGGTTTTGGCGTCGATGGCACAGACGATGCACTGACTACCAAACTGGTCCGCGGCCTCTGCGATCACATCCGGGTTGGCGACGGCGGCCGAGTTGAAGCTGACTTTATCAGCTCCCGCCAGCAGCAGGGCGCGCACGTCGTCCTTGGTGCGCACGCCTCCACCCACGGTCAGGGGTACGAAGCATTGTTCGGCAGTGCGCCGGACCACATCGAACATCGTGCCGCGGTTTTCATGCGTCGCGTGGATGTCCAGAAAACAGATCTCGTCCGCGCCTGCGGCGTCATAGGCTTTGGCCGATTCCACCGGATCGCCCGCATCGCGCAGGCCCACGAAATTCACGCCTTTGACCACACGGCCATCGGCAACATCCAGACAGGGTATGATGCGGGTCTTGAGCATGAACCTTCCTTTGTTTGGCGCACCTCTACCGGCAAAGCCCCGCCGATGCCAGACTTGTGATTGTGATCTGCGGCGAAGCCATGGAAATTAGGTGTGAAATTCAGCAAAAGGACGACTGCGATGAGACATCTTCTTCTGGCATCAGTTTTCACAATCGGAGGCGCTCTGACCGCCATGGCTGACGATATTATCAAGATTCAAACCGAAAAATCCGTGGCCGAAGCGCTGGATGCACTGGAAGCCGCCGTGGGCAATGCGGGCGCAACCGTTTTTGCGCGGATTGACCACGCGGCAGGGGCCGAGAAGGTGGGCACGCCGATCCCACCCAACCAAGTGTTGATTTTCGGGAACCCCGCTCTGGGCACACCCGCGATGCAGATCGATCCTCGTGCTGGACTGTTCCTGCCATTGAAGGTTCAGGCCTATCAAGATGCAGAGGGTCAGGTCTGGTTGGCCTATGAGGACCCGAAAGAAACGATGGACGAGTTGGACGACGTCGAAAACGCGCCCGTTGTCGAGAAAATGCGCGGGGCGCTGGCCAAACTGACTGCGGCGGCGGCTGGTTAAGCCCTAGGCGCTTGCGCGACTGACGCGTGCAAGCGCGTTTCTGGCGATCAGGATGTGGAAGGGCAGGATTGCGGCCAGGTACAAGCGTCCGCCCAGATTGTGCCGGTGAACCCAGGTCGCCAGCGAGATGCGGCCGTTCTCAGACAAGACAGAAACACGAAAATCCAGATGGCGGTCGTTGAAGCCTGCGATCACCTCGGTCTCATCATCGTGTTCAACTGGAAATATCCCAACTTTATCCATTGCGCTCGGCCCAGTGGTGCTGAGTCCGAACGGCGCCACCAATAACCCGCGCAATCGAACAAGCGCCATGGCCCATGCCGGAAAGCTGGTGATGATTTCTGCTGCCTGGCGTGGTGATAAATCCGACGCGACGCTGAAACAGTCCAGGAAATCACCCTGTTTGAGTCGTTTATGAAGCAAGCTTCGGGCTGATAGTGCCGAGCGTTTGACAGCGGAATGGAACATCGCGCTATTCTCTGAGAGTTGTCAGAGCCTCTTTCAGATCGATCGCCCCATCATAAAGGGCGCGTCCGGAAATGGCACCGTTCAAGGCTGCGCCACAATCGCGCAGGGCAAGTAGATCCTCAATCGAAGAAACGCCGCCCGAAGCGATCACAGGGATGGAAACCGCTTTCGCCAGCGCGGCGGTTGCGTCGATATTTGGGCCTTGCATCGCCCCGTCCCGGTTGATGTCGGTGTAGATGATCGCCGCAACGCCTGCGTCCTCAAAACTGCGCGCCAAATCGGTGACCTGAACGTTCGTTTCTTCAGCCCAGCCTTTGGTTGCGACCAGGCCGTTGCGTGCATCGATCCCAACGGCGACCTTGCCGGGGAAGGTTTTGGCCGCTTCGCGCACCAGATCGGGGTTTTCAACGGCGACTGTTCCCAGAATGACGCGGGCCAGACCTTTGTCGATCCAGGTCTCGATGGTTGCCATGTCGCGGATGCCACCGCCCAACTGCGCGGGCACGTTGCAGGCCTTCAGGATCGCCTCGACCGGGGCGGCATTCACCGGCTCACCCGCGAAGGCGCCGTTCAAATCGACAAGGTGCAACCACTCGCACCCGGCCTCGACAAAAGCACGGGCCTGCGCGGTCGGGTCCTCATTGAAAACGGTGGCTTTATCCATCTCTCCGCGCAGCAGGCGCACGGCGTTGCCGTCTTTAAGGTCGATGGCGGGGTAGAGGATCATGTCGGGCGGCCTTATCTGAATGTTACATGGGCGGCATATCGCACAAGGCGGGCCGGGGATGCAACGCGACGCAAAGTCAATCTTGTCCGATGCCCAATGGCACGCCAGACTGACACCAAATCAGGGAGGTTACTATGATGAAATTTGCAACATCCGTTGTCTTTGCAACCTTGGCGACCGGCGCAATGGCGGCGGACCCCGTTGATGGGCTTTGGAAAACACAACCGGGTGACACCGGGGGCTATCTGCATGTCTCAATCGCTGAATGCGGCAGCGCGATTTGCGGGACCATCGATACTGCGTTTGACAAAGATGGAAATGAGCAGCTGGAATACGAAAACCTTGGCAAGCAGATCATCTGGGACATGGCGCCCGATGGCGGGGGCTCCTATAGCGGTGGCAAGATTTGGGCGCCGGACCGAGATAAGACTTACAGCTCGAAAATGACCTTGGACAGCCAGAACAAGCTGACCGTCAAAGGCTGTGTTGCGGGCGGCCTAGTCTGCCGCGGGCAGGACTGGACGCGCGTTCAATAGGCTTTTAAGGGGCCCAGGTCAGAAAATTTCCGATCATGCGCAGGCCCACATCCTGGCTTTTTTCAGGGTGAAACTGCATGCCCACCATCGTGTCGCGGCCGATCACGGCCGTGACCTTTTGCCCATAGTCAACATATGCCAAGCGCTGCGCCGGGTCTGTGACACGGAAGTGGTAGGAGTGGACGAAGTAGGTATGATCACCGGATGCGACACCGTTGAACACGGGGTGATCGCTTTCCAGAACCAGATCGTTCCAACCCATATGCGGAACTTTTAGCGCAGCGTCTGACGGTTCAATCCGCACCACATCGCCAGCCACCCAACCCAAACCATCGGTCTCGCTGTATTCATGGCCCTTCGTGGCCATCAGCTGCATCCCGACGCAGATACCCAGAAACGGGCGGCCTTTCTGTTCGACCGCTTCGACCATGGCATCGTAGATGCCCTTATGCCCCCGCAGCTCTGCCGCGCAGGCGGGAAAGGCTCCATCACCGGGCAACACCAGCCGATCAGCGCGTGCAACAACATCCGCGTCCGAGGTCACCACGACCTCGCCTGCGTTCAGTTCCTGTGCCATGCGTTGAAATGCCTTCTCGGCCGAGTGCAGGTTGCCGCTCTCGTAGTCGATGATGGCAGTCAGCATCTACAAGGCACCTTTCGTCGACGGAATCGCATCCGCCTTGCGCGGGTCGGTTTCGACCGCATCGCGCAGCGCCCGTGCAACCGCTTTGAAGGCGGCTTCGGCAATGTGATGACTGTTAAAGCCATGCAGCTGATCGATATGCAAGGTGATGCCACCATGGGTGCTGAGCGCCTGGAAGAACTCACGCACCAACTCGGTGTCAAAGGTACCGATCTTGGGTGTCGGCAAGTCGATGTTCCAGATTAGGAACGGGCGGCCAGACAGATCAAGCGCACAGCGTACCTGCGCGTCGTCCATAGGCAGGTGGCATTCACCATAGCGGCGAATCCCCTTTTTATCGCCCAATGCCTGAGTCAGCGCCTGGCCCAGCGCGATCCCGGTATCCTCGACCGTGTGGTGGTCGTCGATGTGATAATCGCCCTTGGCCCGGATCGTCATGTCGATCAGCGAATGACGCGCCAACTGGTCAAGCATATGATCAAAAAAGCCAACACCGGTCTGGTTGTCATATCGACCGGTCCCATCCAGATTGACCTCGACCGAGATCTCGGTCTCGGCAGTCTGACGGCTGATCTTAGCGCTGCGCATGGGCGAATTCCTTTTGCTACAGGGGCGCTTATAGACGCGGACGGGCTGCCTATCCAGACCGCTTGATGCCTTCGCTGCAAACTGTTGCAGGGGATTGCACACAGGCGCGGCCCGTGCCAGCCTGCGTGCAACACGAACCAACAAGGCCCGGCCCATGTCCACCTGCGTTTTCATCCAGATCCGCTGTAAACCCGGCACCACTTACAAAGTGGCGGAAGAGATCGCGCTGCGCGAAATCCACTCCGAGCTCTATTCTACCAGCGGTGAATATGACCTGATGCTGAAGCTCTATATTCCAGAATCCGAAGATGTGGGCCATTTCATCAATGAAAACCTGCTGGTGATTCCCGGTATCGAACGATCACTGACGACGATGACGTTCAAGGCCTTCTAGCCCAACTCAAACGTCGTCACGCCGAAAATCCGGTTCAGGTCGATATCGGGTTCATGGTTCGAATACATCCGGGCGGTCTCAAAGACCTTCTCTAGCTCCAACGCATCGGCCAGCGCAAAGGCGGCGGCGTTGGGTTGGGGCATGTCGATAAACACCTCATGCGTCGTATGATCCTCGGGTATATTGCTCAGAACCGAGGCCAGCAGCGCCTGCGCAATCTCAGTGCTATCTGCAAACAATGGCCCGATCTTGTATCCGGTCTGGCAGGGGCGCAGGGTCACGTAACCTTTGATCACCCCGTTTTCAACAAAGGTGCGCGAGGTATGGCTGGGTGCGCGCAGCCATTCACGCAGGAAAACGTCACGCGGGGCAGGGAACAGGGCCCGATCATAGGCCAGCAAATCCTCTGATATCTCAGTCAGAACGGATATGTTCGCAGTCGACTGCGATCCAAGCGCTGCCAATATCCCGGTTTTTGTTCCGCTAAAGCGATAGTTGTTATAGGCAAAGGTAAAGCCGGATTTGCGATAGTTGTCCTGTTGCTCGACCACACCATCCAGACCCATATTGCGCCCTTTGCAATGGGCCAGCGCGTGCTGGGCGATCTCCAGCCCATGGCCCGATCCACGAAATTCGGGGCGGACGATGTAGAAACCTAGAAATGAAAACGCGTCGTCGTAGTTCACAGCGGACACTGACGCGATCATCTCTCCATCCAGAAATCCGCCCAGAAAGCCATGCGGGTCAGTAGGGCGAAAACACGCGGCATCGTTCTGACCAGGATTCCACCCTTCGCGCCCGGCCCATTCAACGGCGTGCTGCAGTTCGGCTGCTGTAAGGGGTCGGATGACGTAGTCAGACATATTCAATGATCCTGTAATGCGCAGTGTCGCCAGAATGGGGCAACGCTTCGCAAAGGACCAGCATGTTCGGGAAAGGTTAGTATCTGGAGCGGGCGAGGCGATTCGAACGCCCGACCCTAACCTTGGCAAGGTTATGCTCTACCCCTGAGCTACGCCCGCATCAGATACTTGTATGGTCCAAAGACCTCTCAATGGAGCGGGCGAGGCGATTCGAACGCCCGACCCTAACCTTGGCAAGGTTATGCTCTACCCCTGAGCTACGCCCGCGCCGTTGAGTGAGGAGGGATGTATAAAGTCCCACGCGAGGCTGCAAGCGGAAAAACACAAAATTCCGGAAAAATCTTTCGACGGAAACCGGTGTCTGGTGCGTTGAAGAACCAGAGCAACTGAGACCGAAAATGGCGGAGGTGGAAAGATGGTACAGATTGCAGACCTTAAATTGGCGGCGCTTGCGGTGATGATTGTGATGGGATTTTGGATCATCAAAGCCGAGCCGGATCAGGTAAGCCATGCATATCCAGTGGGCATGGCGTGGTCCTTGGCCGAGGTCAGCGTGATGCCGGGGTAAGCCCGGTCGAGGGACCTACAAAGCCAGAATAAGATTGGCGATGGCGCTGAACAGAATGGCGGCAAAGGTCATAACCATACCGATCTGGCGCAGAACAATAACCTGCGGGTTGTGGCCAAAGCCATAGGCATGCATCAGCCGTCCGGCGAGGATCAACAAACCCAACAGATTCACTAACAGAGCTGGCGCGCCCTGCAATTCGACCATTGCAATCAAGAGCAGCGCAAAAGGTGCATATTCCGCGCAATTTGCGTGAGTTCGCATCGCTTTGATCAGCGCTTTGTCATCCCCATCCCCGACCGAGACCTTCCCGCTGCGGCGCGCCGAGATGACCTTTGCACTGAGCCAGACGTAAAGAATTGCGATCAATGCGGCATAGATCGGGGTAATGGTCAGCATTCTTGGGGCCTCCGTCAGGGTCATGCAAAATGGCCGCGCAGTTGCCCGCGCGGCCATTCAAAGCTTAGCTGATTTTACAGCTTATTCCAGTTCCACCAGCAGGTCCTTGGCGTCAATCTGCCCGCCAGGCTGAACATGAACCGCTTTGACCAGTGCATCGCGTTCGGCGTGGATGCCGGTTTCCATCTTCATGGCTTCGATGGTCAGCAGCAGGTCACCTTCTTTGACCTGTTGTCCGACACTGGCCGCTACCGTTGCCACAACGCCCGGCATCGGGGCGCCAATATGGTTGGCGTTGCCCGCCTCAGCTTTGGGTCGCGCCTGCGTGGACGAGGTGACCATACGGTTCGGCACCCGGATCACCCGAGGTTGCCCGTTGAGTTCAAAAAAGACTTTGACCTCGCCCTTTTCATCGGTCTCCCCGATGGCCTGACAGCGGATTTCCAGCGTCTTGCCCGGGTCGATCTCGGCGGTGATCTCGTCCCCGGGTTCCATTCCATAAAAGAAGGTGCGGGTCGGCAGCGTGCGAACGGGGCCATAGGTCCGGTGACGGCCCATATAGTCGAGGAACACCTTAGGATACATCAGGTAGCCATTGAGGTCCTCGTCATCAACCTCCTTGCCTTCCAGTTGCTTGGACAGCTCGGCGCGGGTGGCTTCCAGATCAACCGGAGGCACGTCCTTTCCGGGGCGCTGCGTGTTCGGCGCTTCGTCCTTCAGCACTTTCTGGATGATGGTGTCAGGGAACCCGCCCGGAGGCTGACCCAGATTGCCGCGCATCATATCCACGACCGAATCGGGGAAGGCCACATCGGTATTCGGATCCTCGACCTGTTCACGGGTCAAGTTCTGGCTGACCATCATCAACGCCATGTCGCCAACGACCTTGGAAGACGGCGTGACCTTGACGATGTCACCGAACATCTGGTTCACGTCGGCATACATCTGTGCCACTTCGTGCCAGCGCTCTTCCAGACCCAGGCTGCGCGCCTGTGCCTTGAGGTTGGTGAACTGACCGCCCGGCATCTCGTGCAGGTAAACTTCGGACGCCGGGGCCTGAAGGCTGGATTCGAAGGCCGCATACTGGCCACGCACAGCCTCGAAGTAATCGCTGATTTCACGGATGGCCTTGATGTCCAGCCCGGTGTCGCGGTCGGTATGGCGCAGCGCCTCGACCACCGTACCCAGTGTTGCCTGACTGGTGTTGCCCGAGAAACTGTCCATCGCGCAATCCACAGCATCCACGCCCGCCTCGGAGGCAGCCAGAATGGTGGCGCTGGCGATACCGGCGGTGTCATGGGTGTGGAAGTGGATCGGCAAGCCGACCTCTTCCTTCAAAGCGCGGATCAGGATCTTGGCCGAGGCCGGTTTCAGCAGACCGGCCATGTCCTTCAGGCCAAGAATATGGGCCCCAGCATCGCGCAGCTCTTTCGCCATGCCGACATAGTATTTCAGGTCATATTTGGCGCGATCCGGGTCAAGGATATCACCGGTGTAGCACACGGTGCCCTCGCAGATCTTGCCGTTCTCGACCACCGCATCCATGGCGACGCGCATGTTTTCGACCCAGTTCAACGAGTCGAATACGCGGAACACGTCGATATTCTGTGAAGCCTGGCGAACGAATTCCTGAACCACGTTGTCGGGGTAGTTGGTATAGCCAACCCCGTTCGCGCCCCGCAGCAGCATCTGGGTCATCAGGTTCGGCATCGCTTCGCGCAGGTCGCGCAGACGCTGCCAGGGGCATTCCTGCAGGAACCGGTAAGCCACATCGAAGGTTGCACCGCCCCAGCACTCGACCGAGAACAGCTGTGGCAGGTTCGCCGCATAGCTGGGCGCAACCTTGATCATGTCAATCGAGCGCATCCGGGTGGCCAGAAGTGACTGGTGCCCGTCGCGCATAGTGGTGTCGGTGATCAGCAATTGTCGCTGGGCCTTCATCCAATCTGCAACCGCCTGTGGACCTTTCTGTTCCAACAGATTGCGGGTGCCCATCTGCGGCTCAGCCTTGAGCGCGGGCGCCTTGGCCTCTTTCAGATCGGAGCGCGGTTCCGGGCGATCCTTGGTCTCGGGATGCCCGTTCACGGTGATATCCGCGATATAGGTCAGCACTTTGGTGCCCCGGTCGCGGCGGCGTTTAAAGGCAAACAGGTCCGGTGTCGTGTCGATGAACTTGGTGGTGTATTCGTTCGACAGGAAGGTCGGGTGTTTCAGCAGGTTGATGACAAAGTCGATATTGGTGCTGACCCCGCGAATCCGGAATTCACGCAGTGCGCGATCCATCCGGGCAATTGCGGCCTGGGGTGTTGGAGCTTTCGCCGTCACTTTAGTGAGCAGCGAGTCATAGTATCGTGTGATCACCCCGCCCGCATAGGCTGTGCCGCCATCCAGACGAATGCCCATACCAGTGGCCGAGCGATAGGCTGTGATGCGGCCATAATCGGGGATGAAGTTGTTCTGCGGGTCTTCGGTGGTGATCCGGGTTTGCAGCGCGTGGCCGGTCAGATGCACGTCGGCCTGGCTGGCTGCACCGGTGGCTTCGGCCAAGGTCTTGCCTTCAGCGATCAGGATCTGAGCTTGAACGATGTCGATACCGGTGACCTCTTCTGTGACGGTATGTTCAACCTGCACACGAGGGTTCACTTCGATGAAGTAGAACTTGCCGGTTTCCATATCCATCAGGAATTCGACAGTGCCCGCGCATTCATAGTTCACGTGTGCGCAGATTTTGCGGCCAAGTTCACAAATCTCGGCGCGTTGGTCTTCGGACAGATACGGGGCAGGGGCGCGTTCAACCACTTTCTGGTTGCGGCGCTGGACCGAGCAGTCGCGTTCATAAAGGTGATAGATCTCACCATGTTTGTCGCCCAGAATCTGCACCTCGACATGGCGGGCGCGGGTGATCATCTTCTCTAGATACCCCTCGCCATTGCCAAAGGCGGCTTCTGCCTCGCGGCGACCTTCCAGAACCTTCTCTTCCAACTCGTCCTCGGATTCGATCGGGCGCATGCCGCGCCCGCCACCACCCCAGGAGGCCTTGAGCATCAGGGGATAGCCGATTTCCTTGGCCTCGGCCCGGATCGCATCCATGTCATCGCCCAGAACCTCGGTTGCCGGGATCACGGGCACACCTGCTTCGATGGCGACCCGTCGCGCGCTGGCCTTGTCCCCCAAGGCGCGCATGGTTTCCGCTTTGGGTCCGATGAACGTGATTCCGTTCTTCACACAGGCATCCACAAAGCTGGGGTTTTCCGACAACAAGCCATAACCGGGGTGGATCGCATCCGCACCGCATTCCTTGGCGACGCGAATGATCTCATCAATCGACAGATAAGCGGCAACCGGGCCCATTCCCTCGCCAATGCGATAGGCTTCATCCGCCTTAAAGCGATGCAGACCCAACTTATCCTCTTCTGCATAGACGGCGACTGTGCGTTTGCCCATCTCATTGGCGGCGCGCATCACGCGAATGGCAATCTCGCCGCGGTTGGCGATGAGGATCTTTTTGAAGTCAGTCATAGCGGGTCCCGGTGTTGATGGTTTGGGCGTGTTCTTAGCCGGACACTACGCGCAGATACATCAGTCTTTCTGGGTAGAACCGGCATGTTAACGCTCGCAAACGCCTTTTGTTTATGCGCTTTTCTTAACGTCGCTGCGATGCAGCATCAATTCTTTAATTTACTTTGGGTCAGCTGATCCAAAGAAAAGGCGCCCATCTGTCCCATGTTGGACAGCATATCCTGTTTCAGAATCTCGATCACATGGGCCGGACCTAGCGGTCCCAAGGCTGCCATCCCGTACAAAAAAGCCCGCCCCAGCATGACAAAATCCGCCCCACAGGCCAGCGCGCGCAGGATGTCCAGGCCACCTTCGATGCCACTGTCAAAGATCAGCGGCAGGTTGGTTGCCGAACGCAGCTCTGGCAAGACGTCGATACTGGCGGGGGCCGCATCGAACTGGCGCCCGCCGTGGTTTGACACCCACAGCGCATCAACGCCCGCGCGCTCCAAAGGCTCGGCGTCTTCGGCGCGCATCACACCTTTGATGATCAATGGCCCGTCCCAGTGATCGCGCAGCCAATTAACATAGTCCATGTCTGGCGAAGTGCGCAGCAGGTACCCCACATGGGCGGTTGGCGGCAGGTTCTGTCCGCTGTCGATATACTTGTCCAGCGTGCGCATTCTGGGCGACCCCTGCCGCAACATCCCTAACGCCCAGGCGGGTCGCATCGCGATCTGTGCCAACAGTCGTGGCGTCAGCCTTGGGGGTTGGGTAAGGCCCGAGCGTGTCTGACGCTCACGCCGCGAGGCCACTGGAACATCAACGGTCAGCACCAGAGTCGTAAACCCCGCGTTTCGTGCGCGCGATAGCAAATCGGCGCGTATCCCAGGGTCTTTGGGCGGATAGAGTTGGAACCATGCATTGCCGCCAATACTGGGTGCCAGATCTTCGGGGCTTTGTGCCGCGACCGTTGAGAGCGTGTAGGGCAGGCGGGCCTTGGCGGCGGCGCGGGCCAACAGACCTTCGGCATCCGGCCAGACCAGTCCGGACATGCCGATCGGGGCAATACCAAACGGCATCGGGTAGTTCTGGCCCAAAAACCGCGTGCGGGTGTCAAAATCTCTCTCACCTCGCAGGATTGCGGGATAAAGCTGTACTCGGTCCAGAGCATCCCGGTTGCGCTGCAGGGCGGTTTCCATCCCTGTTCCGCTTTCTACGTAGTCCCAGACAAAGCGCGGCAACCGCCGCCTCGCGCGGTGCTTCAGGTCCGGGATGCCGGGATAAGTGCTGTGCAAGTCCATGCGGATTGATCCGTTCTGCTTTGCGATTCGGCAAGCATCTGAGGTTGTTTTCCTGGTCTGCGCCTACAGTGGGGTGAGGTTCGTTCGTGATTTGTGGGTATTTGGTCCCAAAAAATGAGTGAACAAGCCGTGAACAAACTCTTCCCCTCGACAAGCAACCCGCGTAGTTTAGAGGGATGAGCAGTTACGACGAAATGGACGCCTTCGAAGGCGCATCGCTTTCGGCGCGGGCGATGCCTGCAGCCTCGGCAGAGTATCTTAATGATCTCAACCCCGCGCAGCGAGAAGCGGTCGAGCATCTGGATGGGCCGGTTTTGATGTTGGCCGGGGCTGGAACGGGCAAAACCAAGGCTCTGACGGCGCGGATCACCCATTTGCTCAGAACCCACAGGGTACGCGAAAACGAAATACTGGCGGTGACCTTTACCAACAAGGCTGCGCGCGAGATGAAAGAGCGTGTTGGGCGTATGCTGGGTCGGCCCGCCGAGGGGATGCCGTGGCTTGGCACCTTCCACGCGATCTGCGTCAAGCTTTTGCGGCGTCACGCAGAGCTTGCCGATCTGAAATCGAACTTCACCATTCTGGACAGTGACGATCAGTTGCGTTTGCTCAAACAGTTGGTGCAGGCGGCCAATATCGACGACAAGCGCTGGCCCGCGCGTATGCTCGCCGGCATCATCGATGACTGGAAGAACCGTGCGCTAACACCTGACAAAGTGCCCGCTGCGGATGCGGGGGCGTATAATAACAAGGGCATTGAGCTTTATGCTCAATACCAGACCCGATTGCGCGAGCTGAACGCTGTGGATTTCGGCGACCTGCTTTTGCACATGGTCACGATCTTCCAGACCCATTCGGAGGTGCTGGAACAATATCAACGCTGGTTCCGCTACATCCTTGTGGATGAGTATCAGGATACCAACGTCGCCCAATACCTCTGGCTGCGTCTGTTGGCTGGGGGGCACAAGAACATTTGCTGCGTGGGCGATGATGACCAGTCGATCTACGGATGGCGCGGGGCCGAAGTGGGCAACATCCTACGGTTCGAAAAGGATTTCCCCGGCGCGTTTGTGGTGCGGTTGGAGCAGAACTACCGCTCGACCCCGCATATTCTGGCGGCCGCATCGAATGTCATTCGGGGAAATGAAGGCCGGTTGGGCAAGGAGTTGTGGACTGATCGCGAAGACGGAGAAAAGGTTCGCCTGATCGGCCATTGGGATGGCGAGGAAGAGGCGCGTTGGATCGGCGAGGAAATCGATGCGACGCAGGGAGGTACGCGCGGCGTGCGGCCGATGAACCTTGATGAGATCGCGATCCTCGTACGCGCCTCGCATCAGATGCGGGCGTTCGAGGATCGGTTCCTGACTATCGGTCTACCCTATAAGGTGATCGGCGGCCCGCGCTTCTATGAGCGGATGGAGATTCGCGATGCCATGGCCTATTTCCGGCTGGTGGTCAGCCCCGAGGATGACCTGGCGTTTGAGCGGATCGTGAACACACCCAAGCGCGGTTTGGGAGACAAGGCACAGCAGACGATTCAGGTGGCGGCGCGTGAGAACGGGGTGTCTCTGGTCGAAGGCGCGCGGCTTGCGGTCGAAAATGGCCTGATCAAAGGCAAGGGCGGCACGGCGCTGCGCGAGTTGATCGACGGTCTGGCGCGCTGGAATGCGATGACACGGGGCCCGCGGATTGAGGTCGATGATGACTCGGTCATCGACGATGGCGTGTCGCCGATCCGCTATGGCGCGCCCGAGCATACGCATATCGAGCTGGCGCAGATCATCTTGGACGAGTCCGGCTATACCGGTCACTGGCAGAACGACAAAACACCCGAAGCGCCGGGGCGGCTAGAAAACCTCAAGGAACTGGTGAACCAGCTGGACAATTTCGAGAACCTGCAAGGGTTTTTGGAACATGTCAGCCTGGTCATGGACAATGAGCAGGATTCGGATGGCGCCAAGGTCTCGATCATGACCCTGCACGCGGCAAAGGGATTGGAGTTCCCAGCCGTGTTCCTGCCGGGGTGGGAGGATGGTCTGTTCCCCTCACAACGGTCGATGGACGAATCCGGGCTTAAGGGACTCGAAGAAGAACGGCGCTTGGCTTACGTGGGTATCACCCGTGCGGAAGAGGTCTGCACGATATCCTTTGCGGCCAATCGGCGGGTGTTTGGGCAGTGGCAGAACTCCATGCCTTCGCGATTCATTGACGAATTGCCCGAGGATCATGTTGAGGTGCTGACACCTCCGGGGTTGTATGGCGGCGGGCAGGTCTCGGCGGGTATTGAAACCCGCGCAGCCGAGGCGAATGTGTACAACTCGCCGGGCTGGAAGCGGATGCAGGCACGGCAGGGGCAGTATGGGATGTCGCAACCCAAGGAAAGCCGGAATACGGTGATCGATGTAACGGCAGTGGCCAGTTTCACCTTGGGTGAGCGCGTCTTTCATCAGAAATTCGGCTATGGCGGTGTGGTTGGTATCGAGGGTGACAAGGTTGAGGTCGAATTCGACAAGGCGGGGACCAAGAAAGTTGTCTCTCGGTTTCTGACGACCAAGGACGACGTGCCGTTTTGATCTTTTGCGAGGCTCTGCCTCGCGCTCCGAGGTATTTTTGAACAGAAGAAGGTGGGGGCGTTCGCGCCCCTTTTTTGCTGTTTGCAAAAGAAAAACGGCGATTCCCAGGGAGGAGGAGAGGGAACCGCCGCTCTTTGCAACATCAGAGCAGGGAGGAGGAGAGCCCTGATGTATCAGCACCCGGGTTTGAACCCGGTATGAGGAAGACGCGGCGACGTCAGGGAGGAGGTAGACGTCACCGCGCGCTTTCAACATCAGAGCAGGGAGGAGGAGAGCCCTGATGTATCAGTTTCCGGCTATTTGGGCCGGTACAAGGCGCGGCAGCATCAGGGAGGAGGTAGATGCTGCCGCTGATTACAGACCCTAAAGGGAGGAGGAAGGGCCTGATCTCGGTTGTTCTGGGCGCTTAGCGCGCTGTGTGCTCATCGGCGGCTTGCTTGGCCAGACGGCGGATCATCGACCGATGCAGGCCAAGATCGGCCAGTTCCCGATCCGACAAGCTGGACAGCTCATTGACTGTCTGGCGGTACATCCGGTAGCGGGTGAAGCGAGTTTTGGCGGCTTCGACCCATGCGTTCAGACCGTTGCTGTATGCGCCTTTTAGCGCGGAGGTGTTGGTTGCGACTGCCATTTGCTCACTCGCTTTCATATCTCAGTGCTGGTCATTTCCAGCGTTTGCTTGAGAGTGAAGATAAGCCAATGCTGCAATTGCACAATAGGTAGCGATAACAATGCTGCTATGCAGCAAATGCATAGATATCAAAAACTTGATGCTCTGCACCTTGATTGCCCCTAAAAACATGAGTTCTGGGCAGATCATTTGCAAAATCGTTACATTGAAAAAAGTTGATGCACGATCTGAGTGCGCAATGTTTGAGCGGCAAATCACAAATTTTAGGCGTTCGCGGATCGAATATCGAACGGTGTTGGGGTCTTTTCGAGGCGTCGTGTGACCTTACTGGGAATTCGTGGGATGCGGTGAACTCTGGCGATATCTATGAATTTTTTTGAGAGGTGATTCGACTTTACGAGCAAGAAAATCGACGAAAACGCCCGGTTCTTTGAAAAAGTCTGAGAATATATGGGAAATCATGGGACCAATTGAGTTGGCCAGCTTTTCATATATATAGTGGCTTGTTTGGCGGCAACAACTACAAGGGGTACCTTGGGTTTTCCACGGAGAGGCTTGAGGGTCGTCATTCGGCCGCTGATCCTGCGTCTGGCCCAAATTTCCTATTGATTTCCATGAATTCCCATGGCATCCCTATATGCATCCGATGAGGACGAGGCAGCAGGGGCACCAAACGACCCCAAACCAAATAACAAACAGGTTTCATACAGGCGCTTCGCTTTCATCACTCTGAAGATCCGGCGCGCGAGCGAGCAGACATCCCCCCAGGTGGCGCGCGCAGCTGGACATCCCGCACAGCGGGTCAATGCGGCGGGTTGATCAGTGGCAGCAGATCAACCCGCCGTTTTTAATCCGGGGGCGTGAATTTTGAGGTGGGGCGCAAGCGGAAGGGACAGTCGTCTTGGCGCGCAGGTTTAGAGGTGAAAGCCACCATAAGGTGGACACGAAGGGCAGGGTCTCGATCCCAGCCTCGTTTCGCCGTGTGCTTGAAGCGTCTGATCCCAACTGGCAGCCCGGTGACACTCCAGAGCTTGTGATTGTCTATGGCGACCACCGTCGCAAATATCTTGAATGCTACACGATGCAGGCGATTGATGAGGTCGACGACAAGATCGATGCATTGCCGCGCGGCTCGATGGAGCGGCGGATGCTACAGCGTATGTTCCATGGTCAGTCGTTCCCGACAACTGTAGACGAGACAGGGCGTTTGGTCCTGCCTGCCAAGCTGCGCAATAAGATCGACCTTGAAAATGAGGCATTCTTTATTGCCGCCGGTGATACTTTCCAGATCTGGAAGCCCGAGACCTATGAGGTCGAGGAACTGGCCAAGACCGAAGAGTGGATAGACGATCTGCCGGATGATTTCGACCCGATGGTCTACCTTGATGGCGTTGGGGACGCGTAGCGGCATGTCCGGCGTTGTCTCCTCTTCCACGAACCCACATGTTCCTGTCCTGCTGCGTCCTTTACTGGGGGCGGTGTCTCCGGTGTCGGGCATTTGGTTAGACGGGACGTTTGGTGCCGGCGGTTATGCGCGGGGCTTGCTTGAGGCCGGCGCCGACAAGGTGATCGGCGTGGATCGCGATCCGCTGGCGTTTGAGATGGCCTCCGGCTGGGCGGGCGACTACGGCGACCGGCTGGTGATGCAGCCGGGTGTGTTTTCGCGGTTGGATGAATATGCGCAGGATCTGGACGGAATCGTTTTGGACCTTGGCGTGTCTTCGATGCAATTGGATCAGGCCGAGCGCGGGTTTTCGTTCATGAAAGATGGGCCGCTGGATATGCGGATGAGCCAAGAGGGCGAAAGCGCCGCTGATCTGGTGAACGGCGCGACCGAAGCTCAACTGGCCGATATTCTGTTCCATTTTGGCGAAGAACGGGCCAGCCGGCGTATCGCCAAGGCGATCATCAAGGCACGGACTGAGGCACCGATCACAACGACCCTGCGTCTGACTGAGATCATCGAATCTTGCCTGCCGCGTCCGAAACCGGGCCAATCGCATCCGGCGACACGTAGTTTTCAGGGGCTGCGGATCGCGGTGAACGCTGAATATGAAGAGCTGTTTCAGGGGCTTATGGCGGCTGAGCGGGCACTGAAGCCGGGCGGGCAACTGGCCGTTGTGACCTTTCATTCCATCGAGGATCGGATGGTCAAGCGGTTCTTGCAATCACGCGCCGGCAAGATCGGTCGGGCCAATCGTTATGCGCCCGAAATCGAACAGGAACTGCCGCAATTTACCCTGAAGACCCGCAAGGCCGTGGGGCCGGATGACCAGGAATTGCAGGAAAATCCACGCGCGCGTTCTGCCAAGCTGCGCGTTGCGGTTCGGACAGAGGCTCCGGCAGGGGAAATCGATGCGCGTGCCATTGGCATGCCGCAGCTGGGGGAGAGGGCAAGATGAAGAGTATTCTGTATGTGTTGACTGCCATGTCCGTATTTGGTTTGGCGCTTTGGGCGTATCAAGAGAACTACCGCACCCAGCAGGTGTTGAAAGAAACCCAGTCATTGCAGCGTCAGATTGGAACGGCGCAGGTGCGGCTGGCGGTTCTAAATGCCGAATGGGCTTATCTCAACCGCCCGGATCGTCTGCGTGAACTGGCCGATTTGAACTTCGAACGTCTGGGCCTGCTGCCCTTGCGGGCTGAACAGTTCGGGCGTGCGGATCAGATCGCCTATGCCGAGGATCCTGATCTGCCAATTGTTGATCCGATTGAATTGCAGGCCATAACGGATCTGCAGGCGCTGGGCGAGGTTCAGTTGCCATGACACGTACCCCACTTCGTCCTCTGGCCCGTGTTCTTGAAGCGCGCGCAAAAGGGGAAAACCCCAAGGTCATCGAGCGCGAGAATATCCGGCAACGCCACGAGCAGATGAAAGATCGCGCCCGCGCCCGCGCCGAGGGGCGCTTGCTGGTGCTCGGCCTGTTCTTTTTCTGCGCGTTTTCGGTTGTTGGTGCCCGCATGGGCATGCTGGCGACGTCCGAGGCACAGGAACCTTTGGCAAGCGCCCCTGGTGCGTCAATTGCGATGCAGCGGGCCAACATTGTTGATCGTGAAGGCCGTATTCTAGCGACCAATCTGGATACCTACTCGGTCTATGCCCAACCCCCGCTGATGATTGATCCGATTGCTGCGGCGGATCAACTGGTGGCGATCTTTCCTGATCTGGAAAAGGAACGTCTGGTCAAGGACTTCACTGGCAACCGCAAGTTCCTGTGGATCAAGAAACGCATCTCGCCCGAGCAGAAACAGGCCGTGCATGACATCGGCGATCCGGGCATCTTGTTCGGCCCACGTGAAATGCGCCTGTACCCCAATGGCAAACTGGCCGCGCATATTCTGGGAGGGTCCGGTTTTGGACGTGAGGGCGTAAGTGCCGCCGAAGTGATCGGCGTCGCTGGCGTCGAAAAGAAGTTTGATGACTATCTGCGCGACCCGGCCAACGGTAACAAACCGCTACAACTTTCGCTGGACCTGACCATTCAGGCCGCAGTTGAGCAGGTCTTGTATGGCGGCATGAAGATTATGAATGCTAAAGGGGCCTCGGCAGTTCTGATGAATGCCCATACGGGTGAGGTGATCTCGGCTGCGTCTCTGCCATCGTTCGATCCCAATGATCGCCCGCGCCCGCCAACTTCGGGTTTTGATCCCTCCGATAGCCCGTTGTTCAACCGCTATGTGCAGGGCGTGTACGAGCTGGGTTCGGTGTTCAAGATATTCACCGCAGCACAGGCGGTGCAGCTTGGGTTGGTGAATTCTGAGACTATCATCGATACCTCCGGCCCGATGAAGATCGGTCGTTTTCCGATTGGTGAGTTTAACGGCAAGAACTACGGCAAGATCAGCGTGGCCGATGTGATCGTCCACAGTTCGAACCGGGGAACAGGGCGGCTGGCCTTGCAGATTGGGGCCAAACGACAGCAGGAATTTCTGGCAACACTGGGCATGTTCGACGTCACGCCATTTGAGATTGTCGAAGCCTCTGGCGGCGCGCCACTCAAACCCAAGAAATGGGGTGAGCTGAGTACGGTGACCATTTCTTATGGCCACGGTTTGTCGACCAGCCCGATGCATCTGGCGGCGGGATATGCGGCGATTGCCAATGGTGGGCACTATGTCAGCCCGACGATCCTGAAGAAAAACGGCCCGCAATACGGCCCGCGTGTTCTGACAGATAGCGCTGCGTCGCAGGCGCAGCAGATGCTGCGCAAGGTTGTGACCGACGGCACAGCTAGCTTTGGTGATGTCAAAGGCTACGATGTGGCGGGTAAAACCGGAACGGCAGACAAGCCAAAGCCACGTGGCGGCTACTATGATGATAAGGTTATCGCGACCTTCGCCACGATCTTTCCGGCCTACGATCCAGAATACGTGCTGATTGTTACGCTGGATGAACCCTCGATTGTGGCCTATGGCGAAAAGCGTCGCACGGCGGGTTGGACGGCTGTTCCTGTCGCGGCTGAACTGATTGGACGTGTGGCGCCGCTTTTGGGCTTACGTCCCCGGCTTGAGCCTGAGGCGGGCGCTGCTATAACCCTGACCTCGAATTAGAGTGCCAGGGAACAGGTGGGTCATGGGCGCAAGAACAAAGAAACTCAGCCAACTGGCCCTGACCGCGCGCGGAGGCGTTAACCCGGATATCACCGGGCAGGCCGTTGACAGCCGCGAGGTCAAAGAGGGGTTCCTGTTTGCTGCCCTTCCCGGCACGCGAGTTCATGGCGGTGAATTCATTCAATACGCCCTGCGAATGGGGGCCGCTGCGGTTTTAACCGATGCCGAAGGCGCGCAGATCGCTTCGGCAGAACTGGCCGCGTCTGATGCTGCATTGATCGTTGTCGAAGACCCCCGTCAGGCACTGGCCGGATCGGCGGCGCTGTGGTTTGGACAGCAGCCGCAAACGATCGTGGCGGTCACCGGCACCAACGGTAAGACTTCGGTTGCCAGCTTTGTACGCCAAATCTGGACCGAGCTAGGTCATTCCGCCGTCAATCTTGGCACGACAGGTGTTGAAGGTGCCTGGACTGCTCCACTGGCCCATACCACCCCAGAACCGATCACATTGCATCGTTGCCTATTCGAGGCGGCGGAGAATGGCGTAACGCATGCTGCGATGGAGGCGTCATCGCATGGGCTAGAACAGCGTCGGCTGGATGGCGTTCAACTGACCGCTGCCGGGTTTTCGAACTTCACGCAGGATCATCTGGACTACCACGAAACCTTCGAGGCTTACTTTGCTGCCAAGATGGGGCTTTTTGATCGGGTTCTGCCTCAGGACGGTACCGCAGTCGTAAATCTCAGCGACCCCAAGGGGGCTCAGGTGCGCAAGATCGCCGAAGCGCGGGGACAGTCGGTGCTGACCGTTGGGCTGGGTGAGGCCGACCTGTGTTTGATGAACCAAAGGTTTGACTCGACCGGGCAGGATTTGCGGTTCTCCTGGCAAGGCAAGACCTTCCAAACGCGCCTGAACCTTATCGGAGGGTTCCAGGCTGAAAACATCCTGCTGGCCTGTGGGCTGGTCATCGCAGCAGGCGAAGAGCCTGAGCGGGTGTTTGAAACCCTACCGCATCTGACAACGGTCCGAGGCCGCATGCAACTGGCCGCAACCCGCGACAATGGCGCGGCGGTATTTGTAGACTATGCCCACACGCCCGACGCTGTTGCGACAGCTTTGAAAGCGCTGCGCCCGCATGTGATGGGTCGTCTGATCGCCATTGTCGGTGCGGGTGGAGACCGTGATGCCACCAAACGCCCGCTGATGGGCAAGGCCGCAACCAACAACGCCGATATCGTCTTCATCACCGATGACAACCCGCGCAGCGAGGACCCGGCCGCCATCCGCACCGCCGTGATGGAGGGCGCGCCCGGTGCAACCGAAGTGGGCGACCGTGCCGAAGCCATCCTGCGGGGCATTGATGCCTTGCAACCGGGCGATGCGCTGCTGATAGCAGGCAAAGGACACGAAACCGGCCAGATCGTCGGCGATCAGGTTTTGCCCTTTGACGATGTCGAACAAGCCAGCATCTCCGTGGCCGCTCTGGATGGGAGGGTAGCATGACGCTCTGGACAGCGGCAGAGGCTGCAAGCGCAACCGGTGGTCGTGCGACGACTGAATGGACGGCTAACGGTGTGTCGATTGACACGCGCACCTTGCAGCCGGGTGACCTGTTTGTTGCGTTGAAGGCTGCGCGCGACGGGCATGATTTTGTGGCTCAAGCGCTTGAGAAAGGCGCGAGCGCAGCCTTGGTCTCGCACGTTCCCGAGGGCGTGCCCGCAGATGCGCCGCTGTTGATTGTCGAGGATGTTCAGGCCGGTTTGGAGGCACTGGGCCAAGCCGCGCGTGCGCGCACTGAAGCACGTATCGTCGGGGTGACTGGCAGTGTCGGCAAAACCTCGACCAAGGAAATGCTGGCGACCATTCTGGAAAGACAGGGCAGGACCCATGCCAGCGTGGCCAGTTACAACAACCATTGGGGCGTGCCCCTGACGCTGGCGCGGATGCCACAGGATGCCGAATTTGCAGTGATCGAGATCGGGATGAACCACCCCGGCGAAATCGCTCCGCTGGCCCGCCAGGCCCGCCCACATGTGGCGCTGGTGACAACCGTGGCGGCGGTTCATCTCGAAGCCTTCGAATCGGTCGAGGGGATCGCCCATGAAAAGGCCACGATCTTCGAGGGGCTGGAGCCGGGCGGCGCGGCTATTGTGAATGCCGATATCGAACACGCGGATATTCTGCGCCAAACCGCGTTTGGACAAGGTGCTGGTGTGGTCGAATTTGGCCGCAAGGCTGCGGATTACCAAATGAACGAAGTCGTTGCCGGGCCAGACACGATACAGGCTACGGCCACCGTTGGTGACACTCAATTCACCTTCGATATCCAATCAGCTGGTACGCATTTTGCAATGAATGCGTTGGGGGCCTTGGCGGCCTGTGTCGAACTGGGCGTCGATCTGGAACAGGCCATCGAAGGGCTGCGCCAATGGTCTCCAGTTAAAGGCCGCGGTGTGCGCGAGACTTTGCCATTGGCAAGTAGTGGGCAGATCGAACTGCTGGATGACAGCTACAACGCCAACCCGACCTCGATGGAGGCGGCTTTGGATGTACTGGCGGCATCCCGAGGTGCGCGCAAGATTGCCTTTCTGGGCGACATGAAAGAGCTGGGGCCGCAGGAACAGGCTATGCACGCCGCGATGGCTCAGGTCGATGCGATGGCGCGCGTGGATCAGGTGCATTGCATCGGCCCGCTGATGCAGGCGCTGCATGAGGCTCTGCCCGGCGACAAGCGTGGGATGTGGTTTGAAACCAGCGCCGAAATGGCCAAGCACCTGCCTGATCTGATCCAAACCGGCGATACCGTGCTGGCCAAGGGCTCGCTGAGCATGGCGCTTGCGCGGATTGTTGACGGTCTGCGCAAAATGGGGCAAGGGGGCGCGCTTAACGGGTAAACATACCCATAAGCCTCGTGTGAGAAGGGTTTTGTAATGCTGTATTGGTTGACCGCCTTGTCGGACGGAGGGGATTTCTGGAACCTCTTCCGCTACATCACCTTCCGCGCAGGCGGCGCCTTTCTAACGGCGCTGATCTTTGGCTTCATCTTCGGCAAACCCTTGATCAACGTGCTGCGTCGCAAGCAGGGCAAAGGCCAACCGATCCGTGATGACGGGCCCGAGGGGCATTTTTCCAAGGCCGGAACGCCCACCATGGGCGGGTTGCTCATCGTTGGTGCTCTGGTCACTTCGACCCTCGTTTGGGCACGATGGGACAACCCTTATGTCTGGATGGTGCTGTTCGTGACTTTGGCTTATGCGGCCATTGGTTTTGCCGATGACTACGCAAAGGTTTCAAAGCAGAATACCAAGGGCGTTTCGGGTAGGATGCGGCTGGCCTTGGGTGTCATCATCGCCGTGCTTGCGTCGTTTTGGGCCACTTTGCATCACCCAGAGATGCTGCAGAACCAGCTTGCCGTGCCAGTTTTCAAGGATACTCTGGTCAACCTTGGGATCTTCTATATCCCGTTCGCTATCGTCGTGATCGTGGGGGCCGCGAATGCGGTGAACCTGACCGACGGATTGGACGGCTTGGCCATCATGCCCGCTATGATCGCGGCCTCGACGCTTGGGATCATTGCCTATGCAGTGGGCCGGGTCGACTTTACCGAATATCTGGATGTGCACTACGTGCCCGGCACCGGTGAGATCTTCATCTTCACCTCCGCCCTGTTCGGCGCGGGGCTTGGGTTCCTGTGGTACAACGCCCCGCCGGCTGCCGTGTTCATGGGTGATACCGGATCATTGGCATTGGGTGGCGCGCTGGGGGCCATCGCGGTGGCCACCAAACACGAGCTGGTTCTGGCCGTCGTCGGCGGTCTGTTCGTGGTCGAGGCGCTGAGCGTGATCATTCAGGTCCTCTATTTCAAACGCACTGGCAAGCGCGTGTTCCTGATGGCCCCGATCCATCACCACTATGAGAAAAAGGGCTGGGCCGAGCCAACAATTGTGATCCGCTTCTGGATCATCTCGCTGATCCTGGCGATGATTGGTCTGGCGACGTTGAAGGTACGTTGAAGAACCGTCGGGTTGTACTGTCCGGCTGTTCGGGCAGTGGCAAGTCCACCTTACTGGGGGAAATGGCGCAGCGCGGCTATGCGACGGTTGCGGAACCGGGCCGTCGGGTGATCGAGGCCGAGCAAGAGCAGGGCGGAGTTGGTTTGCCCTGGATCAATCCCGAGTCCTTTTGCCGTAAAGTGATCCAAACATCTTTCGATGGTGTGACCGAGGCTCCCGATGGTTTGGTCTTATTCGACCGTTCCGCGCTGGACGCCTTGATTTGGTTTGATCGAACCGGTGCCAATCTGGAAAGTTCAATTCGGGATAAGATACTGAGCATAGGATACGATCACTGCGTTTATCTGTTCCCGCCGTGGCCCGAAATCTATGTAAAAGACGAACAGCGAAGACATGACTTGTCCGACGCACTTGAAGAGTATGGGGCTTTGTGCGACCGCTTACCAACGCTCGGGTTTCAAACTGCGCTTGTTCCGAAAAAGCCAGTTGCAGCCCAGGCAGATTGGTTTGAGGCACAGCTAAACAAAGGGCAAACGACATGATCCCGGTCAAAGGGTTTTCAGGACAGAAAGTTGCGGTTCTGGGGCTGGGGCGGTCCGGGCTGACCACTGCGCGGGCATTGCGTGCGGGGGGGGCTCAGCCGATGTGTTGGGATGACAACCCGGACGCGCGGGAGAAGGCGCAAGCCGAGGGGTTCGACTGTACCGATCTGCATCGGAATGGGGCGTTCGAGGGCATCGCGTCTCTGATCGTCTCACCGGGTATTCCGCATCTTTACCCCTCGCCAAACCCTATCGTTGCGGCCGCCTTGGAGGCAGGCGTTCAGGTGGACAATGATATCGGCCTGTTCTTTCGCTCCTTCTCAGGGCCGGAATGGAACAACTTTGATACTCCACCGCGCGTGATCGCCGTCACCGGGTCGAATGGGAAGTCAACCACCGCAGCCTTGATCCATCACATCCTGACCGAAGCTGGACGATCAGCCGAATTGGCCGGGAATATCGGTCGGGGCGTGCTGGATATTGATCCTGGTACGGATGGTTCGGTCGTGGTGCTAGAACTCAGCAGCTATCAGACTGAACTGGCCCGGTCGCTGACGCCGGATGTGGCCGTATTCACCAATCTTTCGCCGGATCATCTGGACCGCCATGGCGGCATGGGCGGTTACTTCGCGGCCAAGAGACGCCTGTTTGCCGAAGGTGGACCCGATCGCGCTGTCATTGGCGTGGATGAAGCCGAGGGCGCGTTTCTGGCCGGGCAGATGGCCGAGGGGCCAGCGGATGACCGGGTTATCCGTGTTTCGGTCGATCGTAAGCTCACCGGTCCTGGCTGGCAGGTCTTTGCCCGCAAAGGGTTCTTGTCGGAGTACCGCAAGGGGCGGCAGGCGGGTTCAATTGACCTGCGCGCCATCAAGGGCTTGCCGGGGACCCATAACCACCAGAATGCCTGTGCGGCCTATGCCGCCTGCCGTTCACTGGGCTTGGCCCCTCGGCTGATCGAGGACGCGCTGCATAGCTATCCGGGCCTGCCGCATCGCAGCCAGATCATTGCTGAGGCGCAGGGCGTGACCTATGTGAACGACTCCAAAGCCACCAATATAGACAGTGCAGTCAAGGCACTGGGGGCGTTCAAACGCATACGCTGGATCTGTGGCGGCTTGGAGAAAGAGGGCGGGTTGGCGCCTCTGAACGAGGCAATCGCCGATGTGTTGAAGGCTTACATCATTGGGCGCGAGGCTGCGAATTTTGCAATGCAATTGAACGTTGACGCACTGGTTTGCACAACAATGTCTGCTGCGGTTGAACAGGCAATGGCAGATGCCGAAGCGGGTGATACTATTTTGCTTGCGCCTGCTGCTGCAAGTTTTGACCAGTATGATAGTTTTGAGAAACGCGGTGAGGATTTTGCGGAAAATGTCCTGCAAAGACTGGCGGAATAGAACGATTGCGATGGATCGCATGTTCATCAGTGCAAATGGGCTATCGACTTGACGCCCCAGTGGATTTGGTCTTGCCTTGGCAGGACGTTAGAAAACGAGGTTACGGATATGTCCAACCGAAAGAAATTTATGGTGTTGCCAGCGGTGCTGCTGGTCGGAGCTTGTGCCAGCTCGGGCGCGAACTACACGCCGATTATCGATGGCAATATCGGCCCCAACTACAACGCGGATCTGGCGCAGTGTCAGGCTCTGGCCCGAACACAGCCAACCGTTGATGGCAGAACAGCGGGTGCCGCGGCGATTGGTGCTGCAGGCGCTGCTGGTACAAAAGCGATCATCGATGACAGTGCCAGCGATCTGGGTCGTGCTGCTGTTGCCGGTGCCCTGATTGGCGCAGGCGCAAGCGCGTTGCAGAATACTCAAAATCAAGAGGTTATCGTGCGCAACTGCATGCGCGGGCGTGGATACAACGTCGTCGGCTAAGGGCTGATCGTCAAAACGAGCGGCTCGCGATAGCGGTTCCGGCGGCGTGGCCCGAGGACCACGCCCATTGGAAGTTGTACCCACCCAACCACCCGGTGACATCCACCGCTTCACCAATCGCATAGAGGCCGGGGACATCCCTGGCCTCCATCGTTTTTGAAGACAGGTCATCTGTATCGATCCCGCCCAGCGTGACCTCGGCCGTGCGGTATCCTTCGGTGCCCGATGGGGTCAGTTGCCAGTTGGACAGGGCAGAGCTCAGATCGCTGAGCGCTGCATCAGACTGATCGGCGAGATTGCCTTGCATTGGTATCTGCTGACTAAGATAGTCGACCAGCCTGCTCGGCAAGTGACGCGCCAGTTCCGTGGTCAAATCCTTGCGCCCAGCGCTTTGGCGTTGATCACGCAGCAGATCGAACAGCGGCAGATCGGGGATCAGGTTCACGCGGATTGCCTCACCCTCGCGCCAATAGGACGAGAGTTGCAAAACCGATGGCCCGCTTAGGCCACGATGGGTGAACAGTAGCGCTTCGTCAAAACTGGTGCGCTCGTTTGACAGTCGCGCGGGCAGCGAGACGCCTGAGAGGTCTTTGAACCTCCCGTCTGAAAACGTGAACGGGACCAGCGCTGCGCGGGTTTCAGTCATTCGTAACCCGAATTGCAGCGCGATATCAAAGGCCAGTCCGGTTGCCCCCATCTTCGGGATCGATTTGCCGCCCGTGGCCAAAACCAGATTAAAGCATGTCAGGCTTCGGCGCTGTCCTTCGCGCTCGACCTCCAGCGTGAAGCCACTTTCAGTCTTGCGCAGGTCCTTCAGCTCTGCCCGCACCCACAGCTCTGCTCTCGCACGCGTCATCTCATCCAGAAGCATCTGTATGATCTGTTTGGAGGACCCATCGCAGAACAGTTGCCCCAGTGTTTTCTCATGCCAAGCGATATTGTGGCGTCCGACCAGTTCGACGAAATCCCATTGCGTATATCGCGCCAGGGCGGATTTGCAGAAATGTGGGTTCTTGGACAGGAAGTTTCCCGCCCCCGCATGCATATTAGTGAAATTGCAGCGCCCGCCGCCCGAAATGCGGATTTTCTCACCCGGCGCTTTCGCGTGATCGATCACCAGAACGTGGCCACCGCACTCGGTTGCGCACATCATGCCAGCCGCTCCAGCTCCCAGTATGATCGTGTCGTAGGTCATGGGCGGGGGATGGCGGGCTTTTGACCAGAAAGCAAGCACCTATGCCCCGCGATACGAAGTCGAGAAAATGAATAGGTTCAAGACTAAGTCGGCTAATTGCTGTTAATCCAGAGGAGTCGGAAGCAACTTAGGTCTGCGCCGCCCTAGATCGTCGTGTACTTCCGCGCGTTTCCCGTTGTAGCCTGAATACTCTCTGGATGACCTACGTCCGTTGCGGTCTTCGATTGTGACCACGTATTTGTTTCCGCTTGTTTGAGAGATAAAGCGCACGAGAAATGCCGTATAGTCAGAGTAGTTCACTTGGTGCTTCTCGCAGAAACCCGGAAACGCGCCCTTGTAGAGCGGAATAATGGTCGCCATTTCGTCATCCAGCAACGTGTCGTGAACTCGTCCGGTAAGAAAATCCGCTACGAAATACCCATCATTCGTGCTGGCGGCCTCAGCGAACACTGAGGTCGAAATCACATGGTGGGGCACAACGAAACTAAGGCCTCCGGCCAATGAGTCAGTGAAGTTATGTGCTATGCTGTGCAACAGGTTGTGTTTCATATCGGTATGTTACACTGGTATCCAAACTCGGGAGAAGCTCCGGCTCGGTTGTCGCTCAAGTTCATTTCATTTGAAACCTCATTTCCCTAGCCCAATCCCCAAAATCTCTGTACACTTAGACCCAGACCCCGAAAACGGGGCGTTAACGAGGCAGTAAGTGGCGGTATCTCATGACTGAGATGGTGTATGGCGCGGTCCAGGACCAGCGCGGCGAACCGATTCTACCAAAGTGGTGGCGCACGATTGATCGCTGGACGATGTCCTGCGTTCTGATCCTGTTTGTCATCGGGCTATTGTTGGGGCTGGCATCTTCGCCGCCACTGGCAGGGCGCAACGGATTCGATCCGTTTCACTATGTCGAACGGCAGGTGCTGTTCGGTGGGCTGGCGCTGATTGCGATGTTGCTGACCTCGATGATGTCGCCGACCCTGGTACGCCGTCTGGCAGTGTTGGGCTTTCTGGGGGCCTTTGTCGCGCTCGCTTTCTTGCCAATCTTCGGCACGGATTTCGGTAAAGGGGCGGTGCGTTGGTATTCGCTCGGCTTTGCCTCACTGCAACCGTCCGAGTTTCTCAAGCCCGGATTTGTGGTTGTTGCCGCGTGGTTGCTGGCGGCATCGCAGGAAATCAACGGTCCGCCGGGGCGGTTATGGTCTTTTGCCCTGTGTATGGCGATTGTTGGGATGCTGGTGATGCAGCCTGATTTCGGGCAGGCCTGTCTGATCCTGTTTGGTTGGGGCGTTATGTACTTCGTGGCAGGCGCCCCCATGCTGCTGCTGGTTGGCATGGCAGGTGTGGTCATTCTGGCGGGGATGTTCGCTTATTCCAACTCGGACCATTTCGCGCGACGTATTGACGGATTTTTGAATCAAGAGGTCGATCCGACCACTCAGCTTGGCTATGCCACCAATGCCATTCGCGAGGGCGGTTTGTTCGGCGTCGGCGTAGGCGAGGGGCAGGTGAAGTGGTCTCTGCCCGACGCGCATACGGATTTCATCATCGCCGTCGCGGCTGAGGAGTACGGCCTGATCCTGGTGTTAATTATCATCGCGCTCTATTCGATCATCGTCGTGCGCTCGCTGCTTAGGCTGATGCGCGAGCGGGATATGTTCATCCGTTTGGCCGGGACCGGCCTGGCCTGCATGTTTGGCGTTCAGGCGATGATCAACATGGGTGTCGCGGTACGCCTGTTGCCCGCCAAGGGCATGACGCTTCCCTTCGTAAGCTACGGCGGCTCTTCCCTGATTGCAGGCGGCATCGCTATTGGCATGTTGCTGGCCTTCACCCGAACCCGCCCGCAGGGCGAACTTGGCGATATTCTGCGCGGACGAAGCTGATGGGCAAACCCTACCTACTGATCGCGGCGGGCGGCACCGGGGGGCATATGTTCCCGGCGCAAGCCCTGGCGGAGGCGATGTTGCACAAAGGTTGGCGGGTACGCCTGTCTACGGATGCTCGTGGTGCCCGCTATATCGGCGGCTTCCCGCACACAACCGAGATTGTCGAATCCTCGTCGGCCACTTTCGCGCGAGGCGGTTTGGCGGCTAAGGCACTGGTCGGCCCTAAGATTGCTGGTGGCGTCGCCAGCATGACGTTTCAGATGATGCGGGACAAACCGGATGTGGTCGTGGGCTTCGGCGGTTACCCTTCGATCCCGGCGCTGGGTGCGGCGGTGATGCTGAAACTACCACGCATGATCCATGAGCAAAACGGGGTGCTGGGCCGAGTGAACCAGCTGTTTGCCACGCGCGTTTCACAAGTGGCCTGCGGTGTCTGGCCCACGGACCTGCCCGAAGGCGCACATGGCGTTCACACCGGAAACCCCGTCAGAGCGGCCGTATTGGATCGCGCCGCAGCGGGGTATATTCCCCCCGGCGATTACCCGATGTCGATCCTTGTCATGGGTGGCTCGCAAGGTGCCCGAATTCTCAGTGACGTGGTGCCAGAATCCATTGCGGCGCTACCCGAAGACATCCGTGCTCATATCCGCGTCTCACATCAGGCGCGGGATGAAGACGGTGCACGCGTCACGGCCTTTTACAACGAGCACGGCATTCGTGCGGATGTTCAGCCGTTTTTTGATGACGTGCCACGTCGTATGTCAGATGCGCAACTGGTGATCAGCCGTTCGGGCGCATCCAGCGTGGCCGATATCTCGGTCATCGGCCGCCCGTCGATCCTGATCCCGTTTGCCGCCGCCGCAGGAGATCACCAGACCGCCAATGCCCGAGGGTTGGTACAGGCGGGCGGGGCGATCATGATCCCCGAAAAGGCACTTGACGTTGCCGCGCTGACCGAGCAAATGAGCACGGTTTTGACGAACCCTGAAGCCGCACAGAAAATGGCCCATGCCGCCTTGTCGGTCGGAACCCCCGACGCCACCGAGCGTCTGGTCGCCCTGGTCGAGCAATTGGCGCAGAAGGAGACCACATGACCCCAGCAACCAAACTGCCGCAGGATGTCGGGCCGATCCATTTCGTTGGGATCGGCGGGATCGGGATGTCGGGCATCGCCGAGGTGTTGCTGAACCTCGGGTATCAGGTGCAGGGTTCTGACCTGAAGGCGTCGAAGATCACCGAAAGGTTGGCTTCGCTGGGGGCCGAGATATTCGTGGGTCAAAAGGCCGAAAACCTGAAAGACGCTGCCGTGGTTGTCACCTCAACCGCGATCAAGCCGGGAAATCCGGAACTGGATGAGGCGCGCGCGCAGGGTCTGCCGGTTGTCCGTCGCGCTGACATGCTGGCGGAACTGATGCGGCTGCGGTCGAACATAGCCATTGCCGGGACGCACGGTAAGACGACTACGACCACAATGATGGCTGAGCTAATGGTGGCCGGAGAGTTTGACCCGACCGTGATTAATGGCGGCATCATCCACGCCTATGGCTCGAACGCCCGGATGGGGCAGGGCGAATGGATGGTGGTCGAGGCGGACGAATCCGACGGTTCGTTCAACCGCCTACCTGCTACTATCGCCATCGTCACCAATATCGACCCCGAACATATGGAGCATTGGGGCGATTTCGACACGCTGCGCGATGGGTTCTATGAATTCGTCTCGAACCTGCCGTTCTACGGACTGGCTGTGTGCTGCACGGATCATGCCGAGGTTCAGGCTTTGGTTGGGCGCATCACAGATCGCCGCGTGCGCACCTATGGGTTCAACGCTCAGGCCGATGTGCGGGCATTGAACCTGACCTACAAAGGCGGCGTCGCGCATTTTGATATTCACCTACAATACGAAGACAAGGTGATCGAAGGTTGCACTTTGCCTATGCCGGGCGACCACAACGTCTCGAACGCGCTGTCTGCAGTGGCTGTTGCCCGCCATCTGGGTATGAAAACCTCTGAAATCCGCGAGGCGCTGGCCAATTTCGGCGGCGTGAACCGGCGTTTCACCAAGGTCGGAGAGATTGATGGCGTCACCATCATCGACGACTATGGCCACCACCCGGTCGAAATCGCCGCAGTGCTGAAAGCTGCGCGTCAGGCGACTGAGGGACGCGTGATTGCCGTGCACCAGCCGCATCGCTACTCGCGCCTCTCCAATCTGTTCGATGATTTTTGCACCTGCTTCAATGACGCGGATGTGGTGGCGATCGCTGATATCTTCGCGGCTGGAGAAGACCCGATCGAAGGGGCATCCCGCGATGATCTGGTGCAGGGGCTGATCCGCCACGGGCATCGACACGCCCGGGCCTTGTTGGACGAGGACGATCTTGAACGCCTTGTGCGCGAACAGGCGCGGCCTGGGGACATGGTCGTCTGTCTTGGCGCCGGTACGATCAGCGCCTGGGCGAATGGGTTGCCTGAGAGATTGCAAAGAAAACAAACGGTTTGACGTCAATCCTCATTTGCAGCACAACCTGAAAGTGTGATACAATAACCTCAGTTACCGCGAGTCCTCGGAGGGGGCGCATGGACTATTCAATGATCTTTGCAGCGATCTGGGTGATCTGCGCCACTCTTGTGGCGTTGTTGCCTATGCGGCTGCAATTCCCTCCGGGTGTCACCCTGCTGATCTGCGCACCGATCCTGATTGTCTGGCTGGGCTATGATCATGGTTGGTTCTGGTCGGTTTTCGCCTTTGGCGGCTTTGTTTCGATGTTTCGCAATCCCATCCGCCATTTCTGGCGCAAATGGTCAGGGCGGGAGGTGAGGGAATGAGCTGGTCGCTTGCCCTGGCCGCCTTGTGGGGCATTGCCGCCAACCTGTTGGCCATGATCCCCAGCAAGGACAACCATTGGACGCGCGCCTATATCCTGATCGCAGTGGGCATTCCGATCCTAGGCTATGTTACCTATGAGAACGGCCCATGGATTGGGTTGTTGGTTTTGGCTGCGGGCATGTCCATGCTACGCTGGCCGGTGATCTATTTGGGGCGGTGGGTGCGTCGTTTGGGACGTAATCCGCAGTGAATGCAGTATTAATTGCTTTCGGTCTAATTGCCGTTTTGTCCTTTCTTGTTGCTACAGCGTCAATGCACTTCCTTTCAAAGAACGGTCTGCTTTGGCTTGCAGTGTGTTTGATCGTAGTACTGGCTTTGAGTGTCGCGTATTTGTTTACCTACGACAGTTCCGGCGCGCCGCAAAAAGACGATTATCGACGCTTCGTTCTACTGTTTACGCTGTTTGCGCCGGCGCTTTTTGGCGCAGTTCTTGGCGGCCTGTTTGGCGCAATCAAGTGGACAAACAGAAAACGTTGAATTTAGCGTCTTACGATGGATGACATCTACCTGTGCCAGCTATAGAAGATGCGAATGACACTTTCTTCACTCACGCTGCGCGGCAAACTCACCGAAAACCGCTACCTGAACGATTTGACTTGGCTGCGTGTTGGCGGTCCGGCCGATTTCTTGTTTCAACCTGCCGATCTTGAGGATTTGCAGGCATTCCTGCGTGAGCTACCCGAAGATGTGCCGGTCTTCCCTATGGGCGTCGGCTCCAACCTGATCGTGCGTGACGGTGGCTTGCGGGCCGTCGTGATCCGGCTGGGGCGCGGGTTCAATGGGATTTCAGTTGAGGGCCACACGGTCACCGCAGGTGCAGCTGCGCTGGATGCGCATGTTGCGCGCAAAGCGGCGGACGAGGGTGTTGATTTGACGTTTCTGCGAACTATCCCTGGTTCCATAGGTGGAGCAGTACGGATGAACGCGGGCTGCTATGGCAGTTACACAGCGGATGTTCTGCGCAAGGCGACGGTCGTAACCCGGCAGGGTGAGCTTGTTGATCTGACCCCGGACGACCTGAACTTCCGCTATCGCCAGTCCGATCTGCCCGAGGGCGCGGTTCTGATCTCGGCCACTTTTGAGGGGCCGACCGGCGATCCAGAAGACCTGCATGCAAGAATGGCGGCGCAATTGCAAAAGCGTGATGAAACGCAGCCCACTAAAGATCGCAGCGCCGGGTCCACGTTCCGCAATCCTGCCGGGTTCTCCTCGACTGGAAGAGAGGATGACGTGCACGACCTGAAAGCGTGGAAGGTGATCGATGATGCCGGGATGCGTGGCGCGACCAAAGGTGGTGCGCAGATGAGTCCCAAACACTCGAATTTCATGATCAATACCGGAACCGCCACTGCGGCTGACCTTGAAGGTCTGGGCGAGGAGGTACGAAAAAAGGTTTACGAAACAAGTGGCATCACGCTAGAGTGGGAAATCATGCGGGTCGGTGATCCGCTGACAGAATAAAGCCCCAACCGTCAGACCAAAACAGGCAAATTCAGGCGACGGAACAAAGGCATAAACACATTACGGACCACCACATAAGGTCCGGGGACATTGAGGCGCACATTGGGTATGTCGAGCAGGACAAACCCCAAAGTGGCGGTATTGATGGGTGGCCCCTCGGCTGAACGCGAGGTGTCTCTCAGCTCTGGGCGCGAATGCGCGGCCGCCCTTGTGGGAGAAGGCATTGACGTGGTCGAACTGGACGCAGGTCCGGACCTCTATGCGCGCCTGATGGAGATTAAGCCGGATGTGGTGTTCAACGCCCTGCACGGCCGTTGGGGTGAAGATGGCTGTGTGCAAGGTCTGTTGGAGTGGATGCAAATCCCATACACGCATTCCGGCGTTTTGGCCTCGGCCCTTGCAATGGACAAGCAGCGCAGCAAAGAGGCGTTTCGCATAAACGGCCTACCCATTGCAGACAGCATTATCGCGCCCAAGCGCGATGTGATGGCCGATCATGTGATGGCGCCGCCTTATGTGGTCAAGCCCAACAATGAAGGCTCAAGCGTCGGCATCTATCTGGTGCACGAGGACGCAAACGGCCCGCCACAGCTATCCGACGACATGCCAGATGAGGTGATGGTCGAGCAATATGTGGCCGGTCGAGAGCTGACCGTGACCGTCATGGGCGACCGCGCCCTGACTGTGACCGAGATCATGACTGATGGCTGGTATGATTACGACGCCAAGTATAAGCCCGGCGGCTCGTGGCACGTTTTGCCGGCTGAGATCCCGGCTGAGATTTTCGACCTGTGCATGGACTATGCCCTGCGCGCCCACAATATTCTTGGTTGCAAAGGCGTGAGTCGGACCGATTTCCGTTGGGATGACGTCAAAGGCGCTGATGGTCTGGCATTGCTGGAAACCAATACTCAGCCTGGGATGACGCCCACCTCGCTGGTCCCTGAACAGGGTGAGTATTGCGGCATGACATTCGGCCAGCTGTGCGTCTGGATGGTGGAGGACGCCTCATGCGACCGCTGAGCGCCACCCGCGCGCCGGTGATCCACCGGACCAAGGCCGTTGCAGGGCCGGATGCGGATTTCGACTCTGCAGATACAGAAACGCATGAAGTGGACCCCGTCTTGCGTCTGCGCGGGGCGCGGCTGTTTGGGCGTAAACCGCGCGGCTCTGACCCGGCGCCTTCGCGGCTAAGCTATCGGTTCCAGCGGTGGATGCTGACGCCGGGCATTCGGTTGGGTGTTAAACTTGGGTTACCAATTTGTGCGGCCGTTGCGGGTGTGGGACTTTACTTTGCCTCTGCCGATCGGCGAGAGGCGGTCAGTACCTACATCGCCGACATTCGCACTTCGATTCAGGAACGTCCGGAATTTATGGTCAACCTGATGGCCATCGATGGTGCAGGATCAAGCCTTGCTGAGGATATCCGCGAGGTCGTGCCGTTGGATTTCCCGATCAGTTCTTGGGATCTGGATGTCGAGCAGATGCGCGACACGATCATAGGGTTGGACCCGGTGAAAACGGCCACCGTGCGCATCCGGCCCGGCGGCATATTGCAGGTCGATGTGATCGAACGTCATCCCGTCATTGTCTGGCGCACCCGGAACGGCATTGAACTGCTGGATGAAGCCGGGGTTCATGTCGATCAGATCGCCTCGCGCAAGGATCATGTTGATCTGCCGCTGATCGCGGGCGAGGGCGCGGACCTGCACGTTGCCGAAGCGTTGGAACTTTTCCGGACCGCGCGCAGTCTTGGCACGCGGGTGCGCGGGCTTGTGCGCATGGGCGAACGGCGCTGGGATCTGGTTCTGGATCGCGGCCAGCGCATCATGCTGCCGACCGAGCGTCCGGTGCGCGCGCTTGAGCGGGTATTGGCAGTCAATGAAGTGCAAGACCTTTTGGAGCGCGATGTCGCCACCGTCGACATGCGCCTTGGGCAGCGTCCCACGGTCAGAATGACCAAAGCCGCCAGCGAAGACTGGTGGAACACAAAAACAGACGTGAGTAGCGGGCAGTAACGACCATGATGACCGATCTTTATCAGTCCCAACGCGCCATGCGGCAGATGCGCAGACAAGCGATGCAGCGGGGTGTCATAGCCATTCTGGATGTGGGCAGTTCCAAGATTGCCTGCCTGGTGCTGCGCTTTGACGGAACGGGTCGCCTGCAAGAGGATAACACGATCGGATCCATGGCGGGTCAGACCGGGTTCCGCGTCATCGGTGCCGCCACGACGCGTTCGCGTGGGGTACAGTTCGGCGAAGTCACCGCCATGCAGGAAACTGAGCGGGCCATCCGAACCGCCCTGCAAGCAGCACAGAAAATGGCCGATATTCGCGTTGATCATGTGATTGCCTGTTTCTCGGGCGCAAATCCGCGGTCTTACGGTCTGGACGCTCAGGTTGATCTGGAAGGCCAGTTGGTGACCGAGGCAGAGGTGGGTCGCGTGCTCAACGCTTGCGACGTTCCGGATTATGGGGCAGGGCGCGAGGTGTTGCATGCGCAGCCTGTGAACTTTGCGTTGGATAACCGCTCGGGCCTGATCGATCCGCGTGGGCAACTGGGTCAAAGCCTGGCCGTTGATATGCACATGCTGACTGTCGATGCGGTCGCGATCCAGAACATTGTGCGCTGTATCAAGCGCTGTGATCTTGAACTGGCCGGTATTGCGAACTCGGCCTATGTGTCGGGTATTTCGGCATTGGTTGAAGACGAGCAGGAGCTGGGTGCGGCCTGTATTGACATGGGCGGTGGCACCACCAGCGTGTCGATCTTTATGAAGAAGCACATGATTTATGCCGATTGCGTACGCATGGGTGGGGATCACGTGACCGCTGATATCTCAATGGGGCTGGGCGTACCGGCGGCCGTAGCCGAGCGGATCAAAACCTTCAATGGTGGTGTCCACGCGACCGGGGCCGATGATCGGGACCTGATCGATATCGGGGGGGACACTGGCGATTGGGAGCATGATCGCCGCACTGTCAGCCGGGCCGAGTTGATCGGCATCATGCGCCCCCGCGTAGAGGAAATCCTGGAAGAGGTACGCGTGCGTTTGGATGCAGCAGGCTTTGAGCATATGCCGAGCCAGCAAATCGTTCTCACTGGCGGCGGCAGTCAAATCATGGGGCTGGATGGGCTGGCCACACGCATCCTGGGTCAGCGCGTGCGCCTGGGCCGCCCACTGCGCGTTCACGGCTTGCCGCAATCGGCAACGGGGCCGGGCTTTTCGTCTGCCGTGGGGCTCAGCTTGTTTGCGGCCCATCCGCAGGACGAATGGTGGGATTTCGAAATTCCGGTCGACACCTATGCCGCGCGTCCGTTCAAACGCGCCGTCCGGTGGTTCCGTGACAATTGGTAAGGTTCTCGGCCTTTCCGCTCTGACGCTGTGGTCGGGCGCTGCCGCGGCTCAGACCCGGATAACGCCCGAAGCCTTTCTGGATGCCGTTGTTGGCAAAACCGTCATGTTCTACGAGATTCGCAGCGGCGATCTGGTCGGGACCGAAGAGTTTCTGAATCACCGAACCTCGGTCTGGCGGGAAGAAGGGCGCGGCTGCGTCTATGGTCAGATCACCACGCCCGACGGTCAGATTTGTTTTCTGTATGACAATGACGCGGACGGGGTGCCTGTTTGTTGGTGGCCGTTCCTTTATCAGGACCGTCTGATGGTGCGACTGGCCTCATTTTCGGATGGTGAGATTCAGGAAACGCGAAACATATCTGAAACAAGTTTGAACTGCCCCAACGCGCCCATCAGCTAAAGAAACCGGTTGCAGCGCTGAGATTTATCCATAAAGATATCCACAAGGCCCGTCAGAGGCCCGGCGGCAGGACCATGAGCAGTTTTCCGCCCTGTGAACCTGGGAATTCGACCCACCCGTGAGCTGAGAGGCGTCGCGTTAATTTCGCCTGACTTGTGGCATCCTTAAGGCAATCCGCTAGATTTCGCGGGTAGTGCGAAATACCGCCGGATAGTGCCTCATTTCCTCCATATTTTGTGGGAATTCGCGATTTTTAGCGTGACCTTTGCGCATCACAACGATAGAATCGAACAAGGATAGGTAAGAAAAACACCGCTTTGGCGGGACAAAAATACAGGCGGACAGAGCATGACATTGAACCTTTCGATGCCCGGGCACGACGAACTGAAGCCTCGGATTACAGTATTTGGTGTTGGCGGTGCGGGTGGCAACGCAGTCAACAACATGATTGAAAAGCAATTGGACGGCGTTGATTTTGTAGTTGCCAACACCGACGCCCAGGCACTGCAGCAAAGCCATTCGTCGTCGCGGGTGCAACTGGGTGTGAAAGTCACAGAAGGTCTGGGGGCTGGGGCCCGTCCGACGGTAGGGGCCGCCGCTGCCGAAGAAAGCATCGAGCAGATCGTTGATCATCTGGCCGGCGCGCATATGTGCTTTATCACCGCCGGTATGGGCGGGGGCACCGGTACCGGGGCCGCGCCGATCATCGCGCAGGCCGCGCGGGAACTGGGCGTACTGACCGTTGGTGTTGTCACCAAGCCCTTCCAGTTCGAAGGCGCCAAGCGGATGCGTCAGGCTGAAGATGGCGTTGAATCGCTGCAAAAGGTCGTCGATACGCTGATCATCATTCCGAACCAGAATCTGTTCCGTCTGGCCAACGAAAAAACCACCTTCACCGAAGCCTTCTCGATGGCTGATGACGTTCTGTATCAGGGCGTCAAAGGTGTGACCGACCTGATGGTGCGCCCGGGCCTGATCAACCTCGACTTCGCCGATGTCCGCGCTGTGATGGACGAGATGGGCAAGGCGATGATGGGTACAGGCGAGGCCACAGGCGAAGACCGTGCCATCCAGGCGGCCGAGAAGGCCATTGCCAACCCGCTGCTGGATGAAATCAGCCTGAAGGGTGCCAAGGGCGTACTGATCAACATTACCGGTTCGCACGACCTGACCCTGTTCGAACTGGACGAGGCCGCGAACCGCATCCGCGAGGAAGTGGACCCTGAGGCCAATATCATTGTCGGCTCGACGCTAGACACAGCGATGGAAGGCGGTATGCGCGTTTCGGTCGTGGCGACTGGTATCGACGCCACCGAAAAAACCACAGAGGTTCCGGTTGCGCGCCGCTCGATGTCAGAGCCGCTGACCCGTACCGTATCTGCAGAAGAACCAGCAGTGGAAGCAGCGCCTGTTGCGGCTGAAGTAGCGGAACCTGCACCTGAGATGGTCGAAAACCGCGAGCCGACCTTGTTCGAAACCGCGGAAGACCCGGCAGCCCGGTTCCAGCAGGAGGATGATGGCCTGCCGCCGCCAGCCTATCAGCCTCGGGTCGCCGAGTTTGAGCCGCAGCCAGAGCATTTCGAGCAGACCCCCGAAAGCTATGTAGCGCCGCAGCCAGAACCCGCAGGAACACCTTCGCCAGAAGCGTTGCAACGGTTGCAGGCCGCTGTTCAGAACGTACCCTCTTCGGCGCAGCGTCTGACGGCAACCCGGCCTCAGGAACCCGCACCTCAGGCGCAGGCTGAGACCGAGGAACGCTCGCGCTTTGGCTTCAACCGGCTGATCGATCGGATGACCGGACATGCAGCAGACACGCCGTCTCAGCCAGCCCGTCAGCAGCCTGCGATGCGCCAGGTTGACGCAACGGCACCTGCCCATGAAGAGGCTGATCCCGATCAGGATCGGATCGAAATTCCGGCTTTCTTGCGCCGTCAAGCCAACTGATCGCGGTAACAAAATGAATGCAAAGGGTCGCCCAAGTGCGGCCCTTTTTCGTTTGTAAACAGGTGGATATGGGGGGATAAGCAGGGTTTTGCCGATCTGTCACATTGATGTTTCATTCAGTTACAAAGAGTGAGTTGAGCATAGACCCGTGCTTCCTTAACTGAGTGGCCAACACAGCTGTCACAGGCTGGACACCACTCGCTGAGGCCCAATTTGCAACATACGCTCAAATCTCCGGTTACGTTTAACGGCGTCGGACTGCATGGCGGTCAGCCTGTCGTTATGGTTCTGAAACCTGCTGCGGCAGGTCATGGGATCTGGTTCAAGCGGACGGATATTGAGTTGGGCAATGCGCTGATCCCTGCCATCTATGATGTGGTCGAGCGGACACCGCTCTGTACCCGCTTGGTGAACGATGCGGGCGTGTCGGTTTCAACAGTGGAACATATCATGGCCGCGCTGGCAGGCTGTGGTGTTCACAACGCGCTGATCGAGATTGACGGCCCCGAGGTTCCAATCATGGATGGCTCGTCGATTGATTTCGTGCGGGGCATCATGGCTAAGGGCGTGCGCCGTCAGGCCAGCCCGGTTCTGGCTTACGAAGTGCTCAAGCCCGTGACCGCGTCCCGCGAAGGCGCAAGTGCAACAATCGCACCGGCGGATGGCCTGATCATCGATTTCCACATCGACTTTGAAGATGACGCAATCGGCAGCCAGACCAAGACGCTGGATATGCGCAACGGCTCGTTCGTGCGCGAGCTGAGTGACAGCCGTACGTTCTGTCGTCGGACCGATGTCGAAGCGATGCGTGAAAACGGGTTGGCTTTGGGTGGTACACTTGAAAATGCTGTCGTGGTGCAGGGCGAAGAAGTGCTGACACCGGGTGGTTTCCGCCATTCTGATGAGGCGGTACGTCACAAGATGCTGGACGCTCTGGGTGACCTGTATCTGGCCGGTGGGCCGATTCTGGGCCATTTCACCGGCGAAAAATCCGGCCATTCGATGACCAACACGCTGCTGCGGAAGCTGTTTGAAACGCCGGGCGCCGTGCGTCCGATCCTGTGCACCTCAGAGCAGGCCGCGCGCTTGCCGGGTCAAGGTCTGGTTCAGCAAGAGATTCCGGCGGTGGCCTGAGCCGCTCACCTTTGACGACATTTGCGACAGAGGGTGCATAAGGCGTTTTGCACCGGAAATATCTATGCTAGACCAAGGCTCAATTCGGGGCGAACCCCGGTAAGTAAGATGACAAGGATGGGCGGTATGGTTGGCAGCAAAGCGGCAGTCAGGTTCGCAGGTGCGATTCTTCTGGCAGCAGTTTTGACGGCATGCGGCAACAAAGGCGCAGACCGCGATGAGAACCTCGAAGGCTTCACGCCCGAGCAAATCTATACCCGTGGTGAATACGAACTGTCTCAGAATCGCTCGGATGATGCGGCTTGGTATTTCTCGGAAGTTGAACGTCTTTATCCCTATTCCGACTGGGCAAAACGCGCGCTGATCATGCAGGCGTTTTCGTTCCATTCCGACAAGAACTACGAAGAAAGCCGCGCCGCTGCACAGCGCTATATCGATTTCTACCCCACGGATGAAGATGCCGCCTATGCGCAGTATCTGCTGGCGCTCAGCTACTATGATCAGATCGACGAAGTGGGTCGTGATCAGGGTCTGACCTTTCAGGCGTTGCAAGCTCTGCGGACCGTGATTGAGGTTTATCCTGACAGCGAATACGCCACTTCAGCGGTGTTGAAGTTCGATCTGGCCTTTGATCATCTCGCAGGCAAGGAAATGGAGATCGGGCGGTATTATCTGCGCCAGGATCACTATGTCGCCGCCATCAACCGATTCCGCGTCGTGGTTGAGGATTTTCAGACTACGTCCCATACAGCCGAAGCCCTGTATCGTCTGGTCGAAGCTTATTTGTCTCTGGGCCTGTTTGATGAGGCGCAGACCGCTGGTGCGATCCTGGGATATAACTACCAATCTTCAGAATGGTATGACGATGCCTACAAGCTGCTGACCTCGCGCGGATTGGATCTGAAGAGCCGTGGCAACAACTGGCTCAGCCAGATTTATCGTCAGACGATCAAGGGCCAGTGGTTGTAAGCTGGTGACGGGCAGGGGATGCTAGAACCCGATGCTGCGCGCCTTAGATATCCGTGACATGCTGATCATCGACCGGCTGGAATTGACCTTCCAGCCGGGATTGAATGCGTTGACCGGTGAGACCGGGGCTGGCAAGTCGATCCTTTTGGATTCGTTGGGGTTTGTTCTGGGGTGGCGCGGTCGTGCCGAACTGGTCCGGCAGGGCGCGGCGCAAGGTGAGGTCGTGGCCGAATTCGAACTGCCTGAAGATCACCCCGCGCACGAGGTTTTGGCCGAGGCTGGACTGCCGGGCGGGGAAGAGTTGATCCTGCGCCGCGTCAACACGGCCGAGGGTCGCAAGACCGCCTGGGTCAATGACAGGCGTTGTTCGGGTGAGGTTCTGCGCGCCTTGTCTGAAACCTTGATTGAGCTTCACGGCCAGCATGATGATCGCGGATTGTTGAACCCGCGGGGGCATCGCCTGCTGCTTGATGACTACGCTAACGTTTCGGAGCAACTGACCGCAGTGCGGCAGGCCTGGTCCGAAATGTCACGCAGTCGCAAAGCCCTGGCCGAAACCGAAGCGGCGCTGGCTGCTATGCGGGCCGAGGAAGAGTTTCTGCGTCACTCCGTTGCCGAACTGGACAAGCTGGACCCGCAACCGGGTGAGGATGCTGAATTGGACGCCCGTCGTCGTATGATGCAGGGGGCTGAACGCATCCGCGATGATGTTGCCCGAGCTTTTGATTTGCTGGGCGGCGAAGGCGCCGAACGGGCGATGTCGGATGCGATGCGCTGGTTGGAAGGTGTCTCTGACAATGCAGGCGGACAGTTGGAAGGGCCAATCGGTGCATTGGGCCGCGCGCTGATCGAGCTAGGCGAAGCACAAGATGGCGTGAACACCTGCCTGCAAGCGCTGGATTTCAATCCGGCCGAGCTGGAAGCGGCTGAGGAACGTCTGTTTGCGATCCGCGCATTAGCCAGAAAGCATGATGTCGCCCCGGATGACCTTGGGGCCTTTGCGGATACTCTGCGGGATCGTCTGGGCCGTCTGGATGCGGGTGATGCGGATCTGGCGGATCAGCGCGCATCGGTTGAGGCCGCGCAGGCGGCCTATGATGCCGCGGCTGCAGCCCTGAGCGCAGTCCGTCAGAAAGCTGCTGGTCAACTGGATGCAGCGGTGATGGCCGAGCTTGCGCCGCTCAAGATGGAACGCGCCGTGTTCCAGACCGAAATCACCCCGGCGGATCCGGGCCCCGAGGGCATCGATGCGGTTGCCTTTACAGTCGCGACCAATCCCGGCGCGCCGTCAGGTCCGTTGAACAAGATCGCTTCGGGGGGCGAGCTCAGCCGCTTTCTGCTGGCGCTCAAGGTCTGCCTATCCGGCGATGACAGCGCGCGGACCATGATCTTTGATGAGATTGACCGGGGTGTCGGGGGCGCAACCGCCGATGCGGTTGGCCGCCGGTTGGCGGCGTTGGCGCAGGGGGGGCAGGTGCTGGTCGTGACCCATTCTCCTCAGGTGGCCGCGCGGGCAGCGCATCACTGGCGGGTGCAGAAACAGGTCAGCGACGGGCAGACGCTGTCTACCGTTGTTCCGCTGGCCGAAAGTGACCGCGTGGATGAAATCGCCCGGATGGTTTCGGGCGATACGATCACCGACGAAGCACGGGCCGCAGCGCGTGCCTTGCTGCAAGCGTGATGGATCGGTGCTGCTTTCTTTGCCTTGCCATACTTTTATATGACCGCCCCTTGGCTTACTAAGGGGTAAGCGACGAGCCCCGAAGGCAGATGACTCAATCAACCTACACTGTACTGCGCAATCAACTGAATCAGGCCATCGCCGCGATCAAGGATGCCTTTTGGGTGATGCGCCGACGCGGGCCCAGTCAGATACAGTTCTGGTTCATCGCGTTGGTGATCGGTATTGCCGCAGGGTTCATGGCCCTGGGGTTCCGCAAGGCGATCCAGTTTTTACAGGCCTATCTGTACGACACAGATAACATCCTGCTGCTGCACAGCCATGCCGAGAAACTACCGTGGTACATGGTTCTGATCATCCCGATCCTGGGCGGTTTACTGGTTGGCGTGATCCTGAACCGGTTCACCCATGACGGCCGTGTTCGGTCGGTCGCGGATGTGATCGAAGGGTCTGCTGTCACCGATGGTCGCGTCGAGGTGAAGGCGGGTATCGCGTCCTTCTTCGCCTCACTGATCACGCTCAGCTCTGGCGGTTCGACCGGCCGGGAAGGGCCAGTTGTGCATATGGCAGGGGTGATCTCGACTTGGGTCAGCAACCGTATTCACGCGGATGGGATCACGGGCAGGGATCTGTTGGGATGCGCTGTTGCGGCTGCTGTCTCGGCCAGTTTCAACGCGCCCATTGCGGGGGCCTTGTTCGCGCTTGAGGTCGTGCTGCGCCATTTCGCGGTTCACGCCTTTGCGCCCATCGTCATTGCCTCGGTCGCGGGAACGGTGATCAACCGGCTGGCCTATGGGGATGTGACTCAATTCGCGCTGGATACGCCTGGGTCCCTGAAGTTTTATGTGGAACTGCCTGCCTTTCTGATCCTTGGCCTGATCTGCGGGCTCGTCGCTTTGGTATTGATGCGTTCGATCTTCTTTGCCGAAGACATCGGCACCCATGTACAGAACCGTCTGTCTTTGCCGGGATGGCTGCGCCCGGCGGTGTCGGGGGCGATGCTGGGCCTTTTGGCCATCTGGTTTCCGCATATTATTGGCGTCGGCTATGAAACCACGATCCGCGCGTTGACGGGTGATCTGGTTCTGACCACCGCGATCCTGCTGGCCGTGGTCAAGACCATCGCGGTGGCCATCACCATGGGCGGCCGCATGGGGGGCGGGGTGTTTTCGCCCTCGCTGATGATCGGGGCGTTGACCGGGTTGGCCTTTGGTTTGATTGCAACGGGATTGCTGCCGGATGTCTCGGGGACCCATACGCTTTATGCTTTTGCGGGGATGGGAGCGGTTGCGGCTGCGGTACTGGGTGCGCCGATTTCAACCACACTCATTGTGTTTGAACTGACCGGAGACTGGCAGATCGGTCTGGCCGTGATGGTTTCAGTCTCGATGTCGACAGCACTGGCATCTCGTTTGGTGGACCGGTCTTTCTTCCTGACCCAGTTGGAGCGCCGAAATGTGCATCTGGCCGCTGGCCCGCAAGCCTATCTGCTTGCCATGCTACGCACCGGGGCAGTGATGCGGCCAATCGGCGACGCACGCTCGATTACCGCGGATGAGGCGCAGGAACTGATCGCGCGGGGCCTCTGCGTCAAAGCCAGCGCCACACTGGAAGCCGCCATGCCCTATTTTGACCGGGAAGACATTCCCTGTATTCCGGTGATCTTGTTGGAAGAAGACGGCTCAGAAACCCCCATTGGTGCGCTCTATCATGTCGATGCGCTCAAGGCTTATAACAGGGCGTTGGCGGCCACTGCGGCCGAGGAACATTCCTAGCCATCGTAAACGCTGGCAGCGTCACCCAGATAGTTATCCCAGGCAAACCAATAAGAGATATGCCCGGCGACGCGCGGTAGCTTCGCGCCATCTGGCCCGGTCAACATCTCTTCGGACAGGGTCCATTTGCGACCGCTTTCGTCCACTAGCCCGCCGTCAGAGGCTGTGAACCTGTGCCCCGCTCGCTCATAAGCCCGCACGGTCCGGCGATCCGGGTTTCCGATCAGAACCAGAGGGCGGTTCGCAATTGCATCATTGATCACACGGGTACGGCTGAACGCATCCAGTGGCCATGCACGCGCAGCGCCGAACTGGCGGATCGTAAAAATGTAGTCCTTTTGCCGGTGTTGGGACTGATCGACCTGTGCGGGGAACATCAACTCGGGCGAGGCGAAATACTCACGGTAGACCACGCCAGACCCATAGTTGCGGCGATGTCCGGTATCCAGCGACAGTACGCGGGTACCAGGGTGCGAAGTCTTCCAATTGTCCCAGGTCGTGATCACAACGGGTCGCTGTTTCAATTCGATCCCGCTGTCGACCAACGGGCCGACCACGGGTTTGCCGGTATATTGATTCCACAGCGAGTGTGTTTCGCGGTCAAACATCAGTTTGTTCGACCGGTAGAGGAAGCCAGAGGAACCAAAGACAAACGGTTTGCGCCGCCCCGAAACCTGCGTTTCAAACAGAATGCCAGACCCGCACAGGGTGCAATAGGCAAGTGCGACCGGAACACCTCCGATCACTTCGTTGAACATTTCATGCCACCCCATGATCCGCAGCGGATAGGCGCGTACATCCCGGTTGATCGAGACGCCAAAGACTAGATCATCTCCTTTGAGGTAGCTGGCGTCTGAGGCAGAGATAAGCGTTGGATTGTCCAGTGAAGGGATGCCGTCTTTGTAGACCCCACCCCAGGCGATTTCTTCCAGTCGGATCTTCATCCGGTCGCGTGCCAGGTATTCGGGCCGGAGGAACAGATCAAAATTCTGGTCGATCCCCAACAGAACCTCACGTTTGAAGGGGATCAGCGATGGGTGCGGGATCAGTTGTGGGTTCCGCTCTTGCCAGAGCATCCAATCAAACCAGCCCGTTCCGAGCTTCTGACCGCTGAGGGTTTCCATCACCTCTGAAATTTCATCCCGCCGCCGATCCCCGTATCGCATGGCGGTCAGCAAAGCAGGCACCACATCAGGTTTCCCGCGCTGCGTCAGATAGGCCATCTGCGCCTCAAACTCGGTTCGACCGGAATAAAGCGTGCTGCGCAGCGCCACCAGCACCGGGTCCTGTTGTGCCCAAAGCACGCGCGGTGCCAACGCGCTAAGACCCAGCCCCCCAACAAAGCTGCGGCGTGAAACTGACATAGCATCCTCCTAGGTCGTACATGCATAGTATGCCTTCAGTTGTACTCACTTTCATTCAACAGCGTCGTGATTGGGGTGTGAGCCTTTCGTTTCGCGAATCGCAGCCCCATCCAAACACATCGCATTTGAATAATTCGGCATAATCTAGGAGCGACCCCTGCATCCCAACGAAGGGCGTGCTCTCTCCTGAAGTCGAGATTCTAAGCGTACTACTCAGTTAGCAATCCGTATTTGCGGATCTCGGATTTTGACATCTTGTGAATGTCGTCAGCCGGGGCGGCGTAGACTGTGAACCAGTAGAATGCGTCATGCCCGAGCATGCGTTCGACATAAAGTCGGTTTTGCTCGTGTTCAGGTGCGCCGCGCGGGTAGTTGGATGCTTCTTTTGCACCATCTGACCATGCGTGTACGCCAATCTCTGCCCCGTCATCCATAGTTCTTCTGACACCTGCCAGAAAAAGATCAACCCCACCCGAGTGGATGAGACTGGATGATGTGAGATGCGTGTTGAGGCCTAGTTCGCGCACTCGGTAGGCCAATGCGATCATGGTATCGTCATCCAGTGAGCCCGGCACATCAAGTTCAACCAGGGTCTCGATGTCAGGGTGTTGGGCATAGATTTCCTCGAATTGCTTAAGCGTTTTGGAGTTGATCGCTCCTTGCATAAACAGTTTTGTGCCTTCGACGCGGAACTCAGTCATCGGGACCTGGTTCCACGCCAAAACTGAAATCTGGGTACAACCAGACAGCACGACGGCCGCCAATGCTGCCATCACGGCAGCATACTTTCCAAGGCGCCAGCGGCGGGTGCGTCTTGGACTAGCCGACAACATTGTGTCCTCGACCGCGCATGCAGTTAAAGACAATACTCTTTCTCGCACTATCTAGCTCGCTAGAGTCCTCTGCCGTTCCCAACAGCCCTCCGACAGCTGCGCCAACCCCCAGCCCTGCAAGCGCATCGCCGCTATCAGCTTCGGCAGCACCAACAAGCCCGCCCACTATGGCACCAGTGATGGCAGAGTCGTTGGATTTCTCTTTTTGCAAAGACACCTGCTCGCAAGCTGCGAGATCTGATTGGAAGTTTGGGTTTCGTTGTCCGTCAACGATCAGTGAGTCATTGGCATCAGCGCATGCGGTTAGGGTTAGTCCAAGTGCCATCAACCCATATGCGTTCGTCATTTTCATTAGTCTTCGTCCTTTTGTTTGGTCTGAATTGTTCGGAAGGTGAGTTAGGGTTTCGATCTCAATAAATCAACAATTATTTTATGTTTTATTTAAATTACGTGAAGTAAGGATTTATTGATTTGATGATTTGCGCTAAAGAACGCTTGCTACTGCAGGAGGATCGATGACTTTTTTCGCAAAAGCCGCCATGGCGCTTAGTCTGAGCTGTTACTTCCTTTTGTTTGGATTCGTCTGGATTGGTGAGATGTTGGGGATTCACGGCCTGGTTTGGGATATGTTCGACTTTCCCGAACAAGACACTTCGCCTCCATTCTGGACGCTGGTTGTCGGTCTGATTTTAACCCTGATGGCGCTGATGTCCCTTGCTGGCGCCTTTCGCGGTGCATGGCTTGTGCTCAACGGGGGGCCAGAACAGGATTTTCGGGATCTTGGACGAAACCTGCGCCATATGGCGTGGGGATTGATCGGATTTTGGATCGGCTACAACGTAATAACTCTCGTCATGCCGCATCTGATCGTAATCGGATTGGAATCAACCGAAGGCTTTGATTTTAGTTGGGCGCCGCTCGACCTTGATATTGTTTTTGCGATCACGGGTGTGGTGTTGCTTGCGATATCCCAAACGTTACAACGCGCCTGGCAGGCCGAAGACGAAAACAAGCATTTTCTCTAGGGGGCACCATGGCTATTCAGGTAAATCTCGACCTGATGCTTGTTAAGCGCAAGGTCTCCTCGCGTGAGTTGGCTGCGGCAATCGGCTTATCCGAGACCAACTTGTCGTTGATCAAGTCCGGCAAAATCAAGGGTGTCAGGTTCTCAACGCTTGAGGCTATCTGCAGATATTTGGACTGCCAGCCAGGCGATATTTTGAGCTTCGAACCGGATTAACCCGGTATCAAATCTGTGCGTAGATCAGTCGGACAGTGCACTAAACTGTCAGATTTGCTCTACCTTAACCGACTCAACCGGATAGAAGGCGATGTAGCCCTTGATCTGCGCCACACCAGGGATCGGGCTTTCATAGCTCCAGGCGGCGTTTTCTGTGACCGAGGATTTGTTGACGATCGAGAAATGGGTCGCATCCCCTTTATGCGGGCAATGCGTGACCTTGTCGGTTTGGTCCAGAAAGGCCATCGCGATATCGGAACGCGGAAAATAGATCACGGGTTCCAGATCACCTTCCAGCAAAACCAGAGCAGTGTTTGTTTCACCCAGAATGGCACCGCCAGAGCGGACGCTCCATTTGCCATCAGCTTTCTCGATTGTGATCTCTGTCATTCCTTGCCTTCCCTTCAGCGTCGCGTGGGGCTCTCCTCTGCCCGTTTTATGTAACAGTCCGGTGTCAGACCGGCACGGTTGCGGCATCCAACCACAGTTGAGCGTCAGGGCCCAGTCTTGGCCGGATTTTTTCCGCAACGTCGCGGTGATAGGCGTTTAGCCAGATGCGCTCGGCGGCGGTCAGCATGTCCACCACGATCAGCCGACGATCAAAAGGCACATAGGTCAGAGTGCGCCACTGCAGCATCGCGCGTTCCTCATCACCACCGGGCAGGGCTGGGGCATCTTCGACGACGACCAGATTTTCGATACGGATGCCAAACGCTCCTTCACGGTAATATCCCGGTTCGTTGGACAGGATCATGCCGGGTTTCAGGGGCACGTGGCTGACGCGAGACAGGCGCTGTGGGCCTTCGTGGACGCTGAGATATGCGCCCACACCATGGCCGACTCCGTGATTGAAATCCTGCCCGGCCTGCCAAAGAGGCGCGCGCGCGATACATTCAATGTCGCGCCCGGCCAAACCAACGGGCCAGCGCAGCATCGAAAGGCCGATCATGCCTTTCAGAACACGGGTGAAGCAGGCTTTTTCTTCATCCCCCACCGCACCAATGGCGATGGTCCGCGTGATATCGGTGGTGCCGTCCAGATATTGCCCACCGCTGTCTAGCACCAGCAGGTGGCCGTTCTGCAGCAGACTGTCGGTCTCGTCGGTCACTCGGTAGTGCATGATGGCCCCATTCGGGCCGGTGCCTGAAATCGTATCGAATGAGATATCCTGGAGCGCATTGTCCTTGCGCCGGTTATCTTCCAACCGGGTCACAACTTGCGTTTCGGTCACGCTGCCGGGCTGTTGCGCATCCAGCCAACACAGGGTTTCGACGACGGCAACCGCATCGCGCAGATGCGCCTCGGCGCTGCCCTCAATCTCAGCGGCGTTTTTGCAGGCCTTCGGTAGGGCGCAGGGATCTCCACCATCGACCATCTTGTCGCCCAGCGCATCTGCCACGATCTGCGGCACGGTGGCCGCGTCGACCTGTACGCGCCCGTCCAGTTGCTGAACCGCATTCAGAAAATCTGCAGGATCGTGGACCGAGACCTGATCTCCCAAATGATCGCGTACCTCGACAAGTTTCCGGGCGGCCATGAACAAATCCACCTGACCTGTGGCGTGCAAAATCGCGAAGCCATGGGCGACAGGGTTGTAACCGATGTCAGAGCCGCGAATGTTCAGCAGCCACATGATCGAGTCCGGTAGTGTGATCAGCGCTGCCGTACACCCTGCGTCTTCTATGCTTTTTGCCAATCGTGTGATCTTGTCGCTGGCTGCTTCTCCCGCAAACTCTATCGGGTGGGCTTTGACCGGGTTCATTGGTGGGGCGGGCTGATCCTGCCATATCCGATCGACCAGATTGTCAGTGCGCACCAGCTCAATGCCGCTGCCCTCAAACTCCTTTTCCGCCGCAGAGATTTGCCCCGCCGCGTGTAGCCAGGGATCAAAACCAATCTTGCCGCCTTGGGGCAGTTGCTTTTTGACCCAGGTACTCAGGCTGACATCGGGCCAGGGGACCGGCGTATAAACATCCGCGACCTGCGCCTTGACCTGTGTGCGATATCGCCCATCGATGAACACACCAGCCTCATCCCGCAATGCCACGCAAAACCCCGCCGAGCCTGTGAAGCCTGTCAACCAGGCCAGACGTTCGTCACGTGGGGCCACGTACTCCCCTTGATGAGCATCCGCACGCGGGATCAGAAATCCATCCAGCCCTGCCCGTTCCAATTTTGCCCGCAGCGCGGCCAATCTTGGAGGTCCCTGTTCAGGGCGCGCAGTGACTTTAAAACTCTGAAACATGAGGGCCTCTTGCATCGGTCGATTTGCGCTGAAACCTGCGATCTGTCGAAGGAAATGTCCAGCGTGGGACAGTTCTGTTAGGTATCTGAGGTCAAAAAATCATCAATCGCCTTGATATAATCCCTGTACGCGTCGTTGCTGGGCAGTGGAAGCTGGTTAGCAGTCTCCAGAATGACGAGCGATGCATCAGGTATTCCCGCTGCTAACTTGCGCGCTTCGGACAAGGGATGAACAGTTGTGTGGCGGCCGTGTAGAATCAGGGTGGGGCATCTTACCTGAGGCAACAGATCTAGTGCCGTCATGCTGTTGCCGATGTCACGGTAGTGTAGTTTTTGCTCGCGCGAGTACAGCGATTGCATCTCTGTCACCATGTGGCGTACATCATCCAGTGGTCCATCCGGGAAATAGCTAAGCGTAGAGCCGATTGCATAGCCACCTCCTGGCGTGTGCCAACCTTCGGAAATCAGTGTTTTGATCGAGTCTGGTTTTTCGCTATCTACACGATGATTGCGCCCTTCTGCCCATCCGCCAGCAATAACCAGCTTGCTAACACGATCCGGATGACGCGTCGCAAAGTGGATGGCAGGAAAAGCGCCGCCAAACTCTCCTATGATCGAGAAACGATCGAAACCCACGGCATCCGCCACGGTCAGAATTTCATTTAGTCTGTGGTCGAAGACTGCCCGATGATCTTCGTTCGAGCTTACGCTGTGATCCTTGTTGTACCGCAGCAGGTGGAAACGGCTTGCCATATCTGTCAGACGCTTCCGTTCAGAGGCCAAGCGCCACTCTGCTTCCAGATCATGGATAACCGAGCCGATGCGAAGCACCGGAAGCCCTTCGCCGTTGAGAGTATACGGAACAACCAATCCGTCCTTACCATGCGCGTAGCGCAGTCTTTGCGTATGCTCTTGTTGTGCAACGGCGTGCTCAGGATCGCCGTCACATCTGACATCTGCCGCCAGTTGAAGCCCGCGCCGCACGATTGTGCGGATGATCCGTTGTGCCTTGCCATCATCGCCAACGGCCCGCCGCGCGGCGGCCACACGGGCGCTGATGGTGGATTCCGATACAAAACGCCCGTTCCAGACCCGCTCGATGATCTCATCCCGCGCCACCAGTTTGCCGGGGTGTTCGGCCAACAATTTCAGCAGATCAAAGACCTGCGGTTCAACAGGCACTGCCTCGCCCTGGCGGGTCAGGACGTGGCGATCCACGTCCAGAACACAATCTGCAAATTCGTAGCGCATGGGATCACTACATCCGGTTTTGGGCGGTCTCACAAGCGCCAAAGGCAATCCCAAAGGTTTCTTAGGGATTTCTCAATGCGGCCTTCAAGCGCTCAGCTTAGCTGGGTGGCAAAATGACAATCAACATTAGGAGATCGCAACATGATGCCGCCCTTTGACACAGCTCTCCTGCGCTACCAACCCGCACGCTACCGGTTGCGCAACAGCGCTGCCCGCCCTCCAAAACCAAGCCGACATTTCGCGCAGGCCGTTCTTCGGTTTCTATCAGGCCTCAGGACGCCTCAGGCGCAGCGAACCTAGCTGGCCTTCTTCATCCCCATGACGCGGGCACGGGCACGCGGGTCGCTGTCAAACAGTGCCGCCAGCTGTTCAGTCATCGCACCGGCCAGTTGCTCGACATCGGTAATGGTCACCGCGCGGTCGTAGTAGCGGGTCACGTCATGGCCGATACCGATGGCCAGCAATTCGACCATCTTGCGTTTTTCCACCATGGCGATTACATCGCGCAGGTGTTTCTCCAGATAATTCGCCGGGTTCACGCTGAGCGTTGAATCATCGACCGGTGCACCATCCGAGATCACCATCAAGATCTTGCGCTGCTCGCGCCGGGCCAGCATGCGGCGATGGGCCCATTCCAGCGCCTCACCGTCGATGTTTTCCTTCAGCAGACCTTCTTTCATCATCAGGCCCAGATTGGCACGGGCGCGCCGCCAGGGCGCATCAGCACCTTTGTAGACGATATGGCGCAGGTCGTTCAGACGGCCCGGTTGCTGCGGGCGGCCATCGTTCAGCCAGGCCTCGCGCGCCTGCCCGCCTTTCCATGCCCGGGTGGTAAAGCCCAGAATCTCGACCTTCACATTGCAGCGTTCCAGCGTCCGGGCCAAAACATCCGCACAGACCGCCGCGATCGAAATCGGGCGTCCGCGCATTGAACCAGAATTGTCCAGCAGCAGCGTCACAACCGTATCGCGGAACTCAGTGTCCTTTTCGACCTTGAAGCTTAGCGGGGTCGTGGGGTTTGCAACCACGCGGGCCAGACGGCCAGCATCCAGAATACCCTCTTCGCGGTCAAACTCCCACGATCTGTTCTGTTGCGCCTGCAAACGGCGCTGCAGCTTATTGGCCAGTCGGCTAACCGCGCCTTTCAACTGATCCAGCTGTTGATCCAGATAGGCGCGCAGCCGTTCCAGTTCGGCCGGTTCGGCCAGGTCCTCGGCGGCAATCTCTTCGTCATGCGTGTTCAGATAGACCTTGTAGTCCGGGTCCGCCTCGGACGCGGGTGGAGGGGCAGGGGGCTCCAGCGGGGCTTCGCCATCTGGCATCTCGGCCTCATCCGACATCTCTTCGTCGGCCATCTCGTCCATCGAGACCTGTGCCTGAGACTGGTCCTGCTGTTCTTCCTGCGTCTGCTCAGGCGTGGCGTCAGCGTCTTGTTCGTCCTGATCATCCTGCCCGGTGCTGTCCGGATCGGGCTGTTCTTCGGCGTCTTCCTCGGCCTGATCTTCCTGTTCGTCATCCAGCTCATCCGGGTCGTCGCCCAGCTGGTCGCCGTAGCCCAGATCCTTGATCATCTGTCGCGCGAACTTAGCGAATTCGGCCTGATCCGAGAGCACCTCGTCAAGGTTCTCCAGCACGCCACCGGCCTGTTCCTCGATGAAACCGCGCCACAGGTTCATGACATTCTCGGCGGCAGGGGGCAGGTCGCGCCCAGTCGCCAGATGACGGATCAGATAGCCCGCCGCCACGGACAACGGCGCCTCGGCCGGTTGCTTGCACTGATCATAGCCCCGCCGCAACGCTTCATGCCCGATCTTGACATCGATATTGGATGCGGTGCCGGGCATGTCCCGTGCACCCATCGCTTCGCACCGAGCGGTTTCCATCGCCTCATAGAGGTCCCGCGCCATATCGCCCGGAGGGGCATAGCGGTTATGGGTCGCGTCGTCATGATAGCGGCGTTGCAAGGCCAGTGCATCCGCTGTGCCACGCGCCAATAGAACCTCCTCGCGCGTCATCCGTCGCGACACCTGAGGCAGTCGCATCGACTCACCCGACAGGCCCGACGGGTCGACCGTATAGCTTACCGACAGTTCGGGATCGTCGGCCATCACCTTGGTGGCCTCGGCGAGAGCCTTCTTGAACGGATCAGCAGGATTGTTGTTTGGTTTACTCATCTGTCCGCCCCTGCTTCTTCAAGCGTCATTTCATCACTTGCCAGACACGCCAGCACGTCCACGTGGACATCCAGTGCATCAACAACTCTATAGCCGGGATCTCGCCTGTCAAAGGCAAGGTTCAGATCTGTCCCGGCCAAAACGATGGCGTCGGCATTCAAATCATCCACCATACGGCGACCTGCGTCCAGAAACAGCGCGCGATCCTGATCCGAGCAAACCCCGGCAACCGCCATATCCTGATAGGTTTGTCCCAGCACTTCGATCTCATCTTCCAACGCAACCGCCCGGGTTTGCCTAAGCTGACCATAAAGTTTGGTCTGCATCACAACACGCGTTCCCAGCAGCCCAACAGTGCCAAACCCCTGCGAGGCGAAATGCGCATCCAGAGGCTTTACAGCCGAAATAAGGGGCAACGAAGACAACGGCACGGTTTCATCATAGCAGAAATGCCCACCCAGCGATGTGATTGCTGCACAATCCGCACCTGCCGCCTTCAGGCGATCAATGAGCCCTGCGTAGACTCGCGCCTGTGCATCCCGTTTGTCCGTCAGATTGTTGCGGATCAATTCCTGCACATCTGCATGCACGATGGTCAATTCCATCGGCTTTCCACGCGCCGCCATCGCCGCACTCAGCCGCTGATAGTAAACCACCGTTGCAGCAACACCAATCCCGCCAATCAATCCGATACGCATGGCGGTCCACCGTCACCCCAGGCTGGCGCTCGCCGCGCTTTCCGGCAGTTCCTCGTCAAAGCAGCGCTGATAGAACTCGGCCACGGTCTGGCGCTCCAGCTCGTCGCATTTGTTCAGGAAGGACAGACGGAAGGCGTAGCCGACATCGCGGAAAATCTCGGCGTTCTGGGCCCAGTTGATCACGGTCCGCGGGCTCATAACGGTGCTCAGGTCACCGTTCATGAAAGCGGTCCGGGTCAGGTCGGCAACGGTAACCATCTGGCTGACGGTCTTGCGGCCCTCGGCAGTATTGTACAGCGGCGCTTTGGACAGAACGATCATCGTTTCTGCATCATGGCTCAGGTAGTTCAGGGTCGAGACCAGCGACCAGCGGTCCATCTGCGCCTGGTTGATCTGCTGCGTACCATGGTACAGGCCAGTCGTGTCGCCCAGACCAACTGTGTTCGCGGTGGCGAACAGGCGGAAGTTGGGGTTCGGCGTGATGATCTCGTTCTGGTCCAACAGGGTCAGCTTGCCGTCATGTTCCAGCACGCGCTGAATCACGAACATCACGTCCGCACGGCCCGCATCATATTCGTCGAATACGATGGCAACCGGGTTGCGCAGGGCCCAGGGCAGGATGCCTTCGTGGAATTCGGTGACCTGCTTGCCGTCGCGCAGTTTGATCGCATCCTTACCAATCAGGTCAATCCGGCTGATATGGCTGTCCAGGTTCACACGCACAGCGGGCCAGTTCAGACGCGCCGCGACCTGTTCGATATGGGTCGATTTGCCGGTGCCGTGATAGCCTTGGATCATCACGCGGCGGTTATGGGTGAAGCCTGCCAAGATCGCCAGCGTGGTTTCCGGATCGAACTTGTAGGTGGGGTCGATTGCAGGGACGCGGTCGCTTGTTTCAGCAAACCCTTTGACCGCCATATCGCTATCAATGCCGAACACTTCACGAACCGAAATCTCTTCGGTTGGTTTTGCGTTGATGTCGATCGATCCGTCAGCCATGCGCCTTGTCCTTATCCTTTGGCCCGTTCTCCGGGTTTGAACCCGTGTGTGGTGCAACATATTGCAGACAAGGGCAAGGGAAAGCCGCGCGTTGAAATGGCTGACAGGATCTTTCTTTCAAACTGGCCTTATGGCGGGCAGAACCACGCTTAATCCAGAATGGCGTCACGCATCCGGATCAGGCTGCGTTCATCGACGAAACGCGGGGTCTGATGCATATAATCGCGGAAGGCGCGGCCATAGCCCTGCAGCAGCCAACGTTCTTCGTTCAGAACGAACAGAAAATAGATCACGAACAGAATGGCGGCCAGGCCGAGGGTCAGCCACGACCCGCTGGCGATACCCAAGCCAATCGTTGCCAGAACCGAGGTGACGTATTGCGGGTTGCGCGAATAGGCATACATGCCGCCGGTCACCAGCCCGTCGCTTTCGCAATAGGTGTTATCGAGCCCCAGGAACCGGTAGCCCCAAAGCGTTATGCCAAAGGACATCACCATGATCGGCAGACCCAGCACATAACGGATCCAATGACCCCAGCCGTTCACCCAGACCTCGGACAGCGCAAACACAACCGTTGCACCGCAGAACAGACGAAACAGGCCAAAGGCCGTGTGATGCCGCCATCCGCTGGCACTGGGCCACAGGCCAAGCTGCGGTAGGCGCAGGTTCAGCGTAAGATATCCGCTCAGCAACAGAGCCGAGCCCAGGGCGATACAAAGAGCAATCGTATGAACGTGATAAATGAGGGGTTCCATATCGAATTCCGTTGTCACAGGTCATGTTCGGATATGGGCGCGGTTCTTGGCCCATGAGCACAGGCCGTAGCAAGGGTTTGTAACAGGTTCAGGACTACGGCGCGTCCCGTGAATTTCCTGTGGTTGGAGGTCGGCGTAAGCGCAACAGGTTACAAGGGGTTCAGGGACAGCCAGAGCTTTCCCTGCTTGAAACCACCCCGAATGGCGGTGCTTGGATCGCGAAATTCTGGATAGTCCTCAAGCCAATCTCGAAACTGGTCGTTGGTCACAATGCGGGCTCTGTTCTCCCGAGCGGCGCGCAGGATCAGCGGATCGGCAGGGGTGCCTTTGGGGGCAATCATCACCCGATTGACGGGCAGTTTCAGAACGCGCGCAAAAGCCCGATCATTCATGTAGTGCCCGATGATCTTGTATCCGGCATTGGCATCAAAAACGACGCCGGGTTTCAGCCCTGCTTCGGTCAGGGCCGAAATAACCTCCTTCAAGGTGGCCAGATCAGGCTTGCCATCTTTCCAGTGCATTACGTTGGACCCGTCCACGATGGCCCAGTTGCTTGCCCTCTTGCGGCGGCCCAGCCAGGCGCGGACCACCAGGCTCAGGCTGGCGGCAACGCTGAGGAGGGCGATCAGAAACGGCCCGTTGCTTGGTGTCGGCCAAAATGAGGCGGCACCTACGCCAATCAGCGAAAGTGACAAAACAATCAGTGATGTGCGCATAAAAACGACCCGGTAAATCCAATATTCAAATCCCCAGCACTATCCGGGGATTTAAAGTGTTTTTCCAGACCCTGTCGTTGTCAGAGGTAGCAACCGAGATAGTCCTGCACTGGCCTTGATGTTAGCGGACGTCCTGCGCGGCTCTTTCGCGCACGACATCACTTAAAGTTCCTACTGTCCTTGATCTGATCCCAGGCCCAGACCACCTCTTGCAGCTGTTCCTCCTGAGACCGGTCGCCGCCATTCATGTCAGGGTGCAGGACCTTGATCAGCTTTTTATAGGCTTTGCGCACTTCCGCCTTGGACCAGCTGTCATTGGCCTCAAGGATTTCAATGGCGCGACGTTCGGTGGGCGGCAGGCGACGACCGCCGCTGCCCGAAGTGCGGCCTTTGTTCTGGGTGCTGTTTGCGCCCAGAACCTGATGCGGGTCCTCAATGCCCAAACGGGCCCAGGCGCGGGCTTCGGGGTCGCCCATAGGCTTGGTTTCGCGTTCCCATACCTTGTCCTTCGAGCGTTGCGCATTCAACTCGGCCTCGGTGGTGCCGTCGAAGAAATTCCATTTCTGGTTATATTCACGCACGTGTTGCTGGCAGAACCAGTAGAAATCATCCAACACATCCGGGGCCTTGGGCGCGCGGTACTTTCCCGGCTCCTGACATCCGGGATGGTCGCAGATTCGCACCGAGGTTTCAGACGCACCCGACATGCCCCGACGCCCGCGCGGGTTCTTCTTCTTGGCGCTGGAAACGGACATATCGAATCCAAAGGGGTCTGATTTCGCCATGCTTTATCCTCACGAACGCATCTTTTCGACTCGGAGGCAGCAGTTTAGTCTAAGCTGCCGAAAGTAGAAGAGGGGGGCGGCAAGTTTTTTGCCGCTGAGCGCAAAATTGAGCATAACCGACGACATCCGAGCCCGCCTGCAAGCCGCTTTTGACCCGCAAGAGTTGGAGGTGATCGACGACAGCGAAAGCCACCGCGGCCATGCGGGCTTTCAAGAAGGGGGCGAGAGCCATTTCAACGTCCGCATCCGCGCCGCAGCATTCGAGGGTCAATCCCGTGTTGCGCGGCATCGGGCTGTGCACAAGGCGTTGGGGGATGTCGTGCCGCGTATTCACGCATTGGCTTTGGATATTGGAGTCTGAGGTTTTCTGACGTGCAGATCAAGCGTAGTCGGCGTCTGATCCCGGTTCTACGATGCAAACTGGGTTCTATCATATCCGTTTGTTTCCTTTGCCAAGGCGTGCAGGCCCACGCCGAAGGCCATATGTTTGACCTTTGGGTCAGTCACAAGGACATTCAGCTAGAGGCGTTCGACCCCCAAGGAGCTTATTCCTGCAATAGTCTTTCGAGACCGGCAAAGATCGATGTGACGCATGCCTTGGACATAAGTGGTAAGGACGTTTCGCGTTTCTTAGGGCAGATACAACCTGAGCGCTCCGTAAGGCCGCAGGTCAGTCGAGGTGGAGATGGTCAACAAAATGCAGGTGCTGACGAAGAAAACCCGCGAATCTTGCAAAGATCTTTTTCAAAGAACGAACGAGATACCGAACAGGGCGTCAATCTGCGTACCGAATTGTAATTGTGTGAACATCTTGGCTTCCCGGAGTTCGTAGGGCTTGTTTACACGTTTTCGGGTGAGATTGGGAGGTATACTGTACAGGAGAGAAACTTTGTTGGGCATGAACATAGTGGTCAGGTGCAGATCACATACAGTAGAACCTCGAGATTTTTAGGGGGTTCCGGCGAAGATCCTTTAGAGGAATACGTTAGCGGATATTTGAAGGCTTCGCTAAAGCTCAGAGATATCTATTTCCTTGAACAAGGCTCAGAGGTGAAAGTACCCATGGATTTTGACATTGATGTCCATGTCCAAGTGTCCACGGTTGAGGGGTTGTGATGAGAACCCGTTTTGCTGCCTTGGCAGGTGCGGTGTTGATTTTGATGGGGTTGTTTCCAGATCGCACTTTGGCGTTTGGCGCCTGGGTCGTCGAGTTTACCGAAAGCGACTATATTGTTGTCAGCTTGGAGCCCGTTCGATCATCCGATACCAAGCTTCCGTGTCGAGCGGGGTTTCGACCCGTGAGGTTGGAGGATCAGTCAAACCTAGGCGAATTTGGCCAGTTTCGAATCGGTACGACTTCGCCTGATATTTTCCAATCTACGGCTAAGAAAAGAAGCGTCGCTGCGCAAACGCGGGTGCAAGTACTGATGAAGACGCGGTTGTTCGGCTGTGCGTTTGGACCGCATTTTGTGCCATATCTCGGGCATGTCGAATTGGCGGTCTCTCTCGGATTCGCGGATATTGAACCGTTGCACCTTAGGCTCAATGTGTTTGAACGAGGTAACGACTTTTCAGTGAATTACCGTGCCCAATTGGCAGGTGCGTTTGAACCCGAGTCCGTCACTTGGGGGCAGATCAATGAAACCACCACCGGGCGAATATGCTGATAGGATACGAGGCGCTTTGCGATTGTCTTTCTGGCAAAACCCCACGATCCCCGTGTCAGAGAGTGGCTTGGATGATCCAATCGTACTCAACCGCTTCAATGCGAGGTTTCTGATAGTACACGACGCATCGCGATAGAAGGCATTAGACTGTAGTCGCATTTCAAGAATCTGGTTTGGCTGCGACTTTTTCATTGTCCTTTAACGTCAATGGCGGCTCGTCCGCCTCTTCGGCGATGGGCTCAGGGGCCTGAACCGAATCCGGTCCGGGTACCGGTTGCGCCAGCGGTACGCCTTCGGGCGTTTCGCTTGGGGTTGGTGCGACGACCGGAGGCGCAGTCTCAGCTTCAGGTACGTCTTGTGCCAAGGTCCGCCGAAACACCAGCACATTGCGCCAGTTCGTTGTCGATCCGGTCAGGCCCGAGCGTTCCTCGCTGGGCAGAAGTTCCGCGCGCTGATACTCCCAGCCGTCCCGGCCCATCTGGTTCAACACCTGCTCGACCGAGGCGGCGAACCGGCCCTCGGACGTTTTCACACCCTTGGCTTTGACACCTTTTTGCGGGGCGGGTATGACCTTGTATTCGTAGCGCTGCATCAACTGTTCCTAAACCATATTCGCGCCAACTTAACATGCTGATCCCCGGGCGAAAGCACCGTTGCGGGATCGGCGAGATTTAGCTCCGCATGTTGCCGCCGACCTGTGCCGCTTTGGTCACCACTGACAGACAAAGCTGGGTTGCCAGTGCCATGTCCTGCACCGATATCCACTCCAACGGCCCGTGAATACACTGCATCCCGGTGAACAGGTTGGGGCAGGGCGTGCCGAATTCGGTCAGGCGCGAGCCGTCAGTGCCGCCCCGGATCGGAACAGAGAGGGGTTCGATCCCCAGCTCCCGGCAGGCCGCGCGGGCCAGATCAACGGGTGTCATGTCCTTTTCCAGCCAATAGCGCATGTTGCGATACTGATGGCTGATATCGCAGGTAATAGTCGCGCGGGGTTCGGTGGCCTGCACCGCGGCGCAGATCTGGCGCACGATCTCGCGCTGGGCCTCAAGACCCTCCATCTCGAAATCCCGCAGGATCAGCTTGATCTCCATCTCTGATGAGCCGCCATTCATATCGGTAATGTGGATGAAGCCTTCGCACCCATCCGTCACCTCTGGCGTCATGGTGGCCTGTGGTAGCATCTGTACAATCTTTGCCGCCAGATGGGTGGCATTCACCATCTTGCCCTTGGCCAAACCGGGGTGTATCGACACACCTGCGATTTTGATCACCGCGCGATCAGCCGAGAAGCTTTCATATTCGATCTCGCCCACCTCCTGCCCGTCAAGCGTATAGGCGAAATCGGCCTTCAGATCCTTGGGCAATCGCTTGGTCACACCGCGCCCGATTTCTTCGTCCGGTGTGAAAGCGATGCGGATCGGCCCGTGCGGAATGTCGGGGTTATTGATCAGATGCCGCGCCATGGTCATCAGGATCGATACGCCCGCCTTGTCATCTGCTCCTAAAAGCGTTGTGCCTGAGGCGGTGATCAAATCATGGCCGATCTTTTGGGCCAGGTAAGGGTGTTCTTTGGGGGACAAAACCAGATCGGTATCGTCGGGAAAACTGATTTCTCCACCGTTATACCCCTTGATGACGCGCGGTTTGACACCCGCGGCATTGAACTGCGGGGCGGTATCGACATGGGCCAGAAACCCGACGGTCGGCCCTTCGACGGTGCCCGGAACAGTCGCCACAACGACGCTGTCGTCGGTAAGTTCAACATCTTGCGCGCCGATTTCGGTCAGTTCCTGCCGCAGCAGGTGCAGCATATCGAACTGTATTTCGGTGCTTGGGGTCGAGGGTGAGGTCTCGTCACTTTGGCTGTCAATCGCCGTGTAGCGCATCAGCCGGGTTTCGAGTTCCTGGTCAAATTTGTTTGTCATAATGCCACCCTTTCCGGTGCCGAAGAAAGGGCGCAAATGAAAACGGAGTCAAGCGGGTGTCCTGACTCCGTTCAATCTTGTGATGCAGGGCTTACCCGCCCAGTTTTTTGCTGACCAATTCATTGACGGCTTTGGGGTTGGCTTTGCCCCCGGTGGCTTTCATCACCTGACCGACAAACCAGCCCGCCAATTTTGGGTTCACTTTGGCCTTTTCGACCTGCGCCGGGTTGGCGGCGATGATCTCGTCCAAAGCGGCCTCGATGGCGCCCGTGTCGGTGACCTGTTTCATGCCGCGCTCTTCCACGATCTGCGCCGGGTCACCGCCTTCGGTGTAGACGATCTCGAACAGATCCTTGGCGATCTTGCCCGAGATGGCATCCGAGGAAATCAGGTCGATGATCCCACCTAACTGCGCGGGGGAAACCGGCGAGTCGGTGATGTCGTGGTCTTCTTTTTTCAGGCGTCCAAACAGCTCGTTGATGACCCAGTTCGCGGCCAGTTTGCCGTTGCGGCCCCCAGTAACACCACCGACGACCTCTTCGAAATAGGCGGCGCTTTCGACCTCGGCGGTCAGGACGGAGGCGTCATAGTCAGTCAGGCCGAACGCTTCGATGAATCGCGCTTTTTTCTCGTCGGGCAGTTCAGGCAGCTTGGCGGCGATGTCATCGACCCATGCTTGCTCAATCTCTAGCGGCAGTAGGTCGGGGTCGGGGAAATAGCGGTAGTCATGCGCTTCTTCCTTGGACCTCATCGAGCGGGTCTCACCCTTGTCCGGATCGTACAGCCGGGTTTCCTGATCGACTTTGCCACCACCTTCGACGATGGCGATCTGGCGGCGGGCTTCGACCTCGATCGCCTGTTGGATGAAACGCATCGAGTTCATGTTCTTGATCTCGCAGCGCGTGCCCAGATACGAGAAGTCCTGCGTTTCCTGATACTTCTCATAAGCACCCGGCAAGCAGATCGAGACGTTCACGTCCGCCCGCAGGTTGCCGTTTTGCATGTTGCCATCACAGGTGCCCAGATAGCGCATGATCTGGCGCAGCTTAGCGATATAGGCGGCGGCCTCTTCGGGGCCACGGATGTCGGGGCGGGAAACGATCTCCATCAGGCAAACGCCGGTCCGGTTCAGGTCGACGAAGGACATATGCGGGTCCATGTCGTGGATCGATTTGCCCGCGTCCTGCTCCATGTGGATGCGTTCTATGCGGACCATGCGCGCGGTGCCGTCCCCCATCTCGACCAGTACTTCGCCTTCGCCCACGATGGGGTGGTACAGCTGAGAAATCTGATAACCCTGTGGCAGGTCAGGGTAGAAATAGTTCTTGCGGTCGAACGCCGATTTCAGATTGATGTCCGCCTTCAGGCCAAGACCGGTGCGCACCGCCTGTTCGACGCAGTATTCATTGATCACAGGCAGCATCCCCGGCATCGCCGCGTCCACAAAGGCCACGTTCGAGTTCGGCTCGGCCCCGAATTGGGTCGACGCGCCCGAAAATAGCTTGGCGTTGGACGAGACCTGCGCATGCACCTCCATTCCGATCACCAGTTCCCAGTCGTGCTTGGCCCCGGCAATGGTTTTGGGTGTGGGCATTTCGTATGTCAGGTCGAGCATGGCGCGCCTCATTTCCGCAGAAGTCTAAGCCTGCGTATTAGGCCTGGCGGGGCCTAGGGGCAAGGGGGAAAGGCGCGATTCAGTGTTGTGAAAACTGCAGGCCGGTGGGCGTGAAGGTCACATTCTTGCCACTGCCCAGCTCATCCCGTAACAGATCGCCGATGGCGCGCAACGCATCGCGCTGTCCACGCGCTGCAAATCGTTCGGGCGAATTGATGCGAACCGAATTGTTGAAGCCCGCAGTTGCATGGGCCCAGATCAGCGGATGCAACTCGGTCAGGTGGTCGCGGATCAGCCAATTGGCGGTCTCGCGCATCTGGTTGCGGATCTGATCGGCCTTGTCGTTCAAACCCAACCCGTTTTGTACAGTGATCGCACAATAAGCGGACAGCATATTGACCATCTGCTGACCGGGGTGCAGCCGCAGAATGTCGCGCAGACCTTCAAGGAAATAATCGATATCAACGCGCGCGCAAGCTTCGGCGTCCATCGCGATGGCATCGAACTGGACCCATGTGTAACCGCCCGCACCCCATGTATCATGTGTTCGGGCCGCGTTGCGCAGGGCCTGCAGTTCAAGCTCCTCATAGCTGCCGAACCAGCGGGGCAGCAGATGACTGCCCATCGCGCGCATGTGGCGCTGGTTTTTCGGATCAAGGTCAATCAGGCGCTCATACTTTTCAGCGACCCGAGCGGTTGCCTTGCGCTGACCGGCCAGCAGCGCACATCTGGCGGCTGCGATAAGCGGGCTATCGGGTGCGGCGGCCATGCAGTCCGGCAGGATTTGGCCGGCACGATCAAAATGCGCCGCGCAGCGCGAACTGTGTAGCGACGGCAATGTCGCATCCGCCGAATTGCCACGCCAGGCCCAGGCAATATCGATATGTGCCAGCGCCACGATTGTGGCGATCATCGGGTCGTCCGGGTGATCGCGCATCTCGGTTTCCAGTTCCGAAATCCCGCCCAGCAGATCGAAATCGGATACTGCCTTGCCATCTGACAGCGCATGTTCGGCCGCCAACACCACGTCAGATCGAGCGCCAAAACCCAATAGATCGGCAATTGGCATCCCATCGGGCGCCGTTGCGCGCGCCTGATCAGCAGCGCGCATTTCTGCGGACAATTCATCCCAGCGATCCTGGCGCGCCAAATGGCGTCCGCGCTCGATCATTTCGCGGCCCACAAGGTCCTTGGGGTCAAGCTTGGCAACAGGGATGTTCAATTGGCCCTGTTCGGGCAAAGCCGCTGCCAAGGCAGAATTAGCCAGACAGACATCAGGCGTGACTTGAGGTTTCTGAGGTGAAAATCGGGCAGAGAATGCCCGTGTAAAGCGGAACATAGTGGTACTCGAAAACTTAAAAACTGGTAACTGCAGGATAGGCTGGCCGGAAAATCCGGTGATTTCAAGTTAAATGCGCGTTACCTTCCATGAATCCTGTGTAATCGTGCTGGGCTGCGTGGATCGTTTCAGAAAACAGTAAAATGATGGCGTTCAACGCGGTAACCGGCCTGGGTGACAACCTCTTCAAACTCCCGGTGCGGCGGTAGCGACTCATCGGGCAGGCGGATGCGTTTTTCCGATTTCAGCACCAGCGAGACGCGGACCGAGAAATCCCAGCGCGTGTCGAATCGAAAGAAATCAATCTCTTTCAAAGCGATCTGGCCTTTCCGTTTTCCAGAGTACCAACGCAGCATATCCTGATCGAACTGAACACCTGCGCTGCTGTCGTGCAAAACATCCCAAACTGCGGGCAGGGTGGTCACGGCCAGCAGAGCCATCAGCCACCATGCGGCTTCAAACAGAACAATCAACGCAAGCAATGCTGCGTAGATGACGATCAGAAGAATGACCGTCCGAGGGTTCCGATTGCGCCGCGTGAACGTGTAGGTTGTCATGCGCCCAGGATGCGCGAAATCATTTCGGTCGTATCACGCGACAGGTTCGGTGTTTCGGAAATGCGGGTCAGTTGCGTGCGGATCAGGTCCTGTCGATCTGCATCATAACGCCTCCAGGTCTGGAAGGCCGAACACATGCGCGCTGTGGTCTGCGGGTTGACAGGGTCCAGTTTGATCAACCAATCCGCCAGCAGTGCATACCCTGTGCCATCAAGCTGATGAAAGCCTGCATGATTCATCGCCAAACCACCCATCACAGCGCGGAATCGATTGGGGTTTTTCCAATTGAAATCAGTGTGTTCAGTCAAGTTTTTCGTGACTTTTCGCGCCACTTCGGGCGCGGCCATTGCCACTTGCAAACCGAACCATTTGTCGATGACCAGCCGATCATGCTGCCATTGATCATAGAACCGGGCCAATTCTGCCTCGCCATTGCGGGCACGCAACAAGCAGGACAGGGCCGAGAGTTGCAAGGTCATGTTGTCCGACTTCGTGTAGGATTCAGCAGCCAGCGCGCCTCCATCCAGGCGGGTGGTCAGAGCCAGCGCCGCGCCGCCCAGTGCGCGCCTACCCGATTGTGCGGCATTCGGTGCGTAGGGCGCGTCCACCAGTGCTTCGCCGTGCAGGCGGGGCAGCAGGTCTTGCAGGTGCTGGGCTGTGGCTTGTCGCAGGGTCTCGGTCGCGATCCAGATCGCCATCGGGTCAGGCGTCTGGCCGCGTTCATGCAAAGCCGCCGCCAACTCTGATTGTGTGGGCAGGCCCAGCATTAGCGCGCGGTAGGCGGGGTCCAGATCCCCATCGCGTAACACGGCCAGCAAACCGTCGAGGTAGTTGGAGTCTGGTGTTGCGTCGTCCGAGATCATGCGCAGCAGCGTATCTTCGGCCAGCGAACGCCCGGCCTGCCAGCGATTGAACGGGTCTGTGTCATGGGCCAGCAAGAAGGCGCGATCTGCGTTGGTGTGAACGTGTTCAAGGATCACCGGGGCCGAGAAATCCCGCAGGATCGACGGCACCGGCTTGGCCGCGAGACCAGAGAAGGTAAAGCTCTGTTCGGCCTCGGTCAGCTCCAGCACCTCGGTGGCGCGCACCTCATCCCCGTTCGGACCTAGCAGGCCGACCGCGATGGGGATGACCTGAGGCAGCTTCTCATCCTGTCCGGGTGTTGGCTCGGTGTGCTGGCTCAACGTCAAGGTATAGGTCCCATCGCTCCAGTCCTCGGCGACCGAAACCCGAGGCGTGCCGGATTGGCTGTACCAGCGTTTGAACTGGCTGAGGTCACGGCCTGTCGTGTCTTCGAATACTCTCAACCAATCTTCGATCGTGCAGGCCTGCCCGTCATGGCGGTCAAAGTAGAGGTTTAGCGCCTTGGCATAGGCTGCATCCCCGACCAATCGTTTCAACATGCCAATAACCTCGGCGCCTTTTTCATAGACGGTTGAGGTATAGAAGTTGTTGATTTCCTGAAAACTCTCAGGTCTGACAGGGTGAGACAATGGCCCGTTATCTTCGGGGAATTGCCGTGCGCGCAGGTCGATGGCGTCATGGATGCGTTTCACCGGGGCCGAGCGCATGTCGGATGTAAATTGCGCATCGCGGAAGACCGTCAGCCCTTCTTTCAAACACAGTTGGAACCAGTCGCGGCAGGTGACGCGATTGCCGGTCCAGTTGTGGAAATATTCATGCGCGATGATGGCCTCAATTCGTTCGAAATTCAGATCGGTCGAGGTTTCGGGGCTGGCCAGAACAGCGGACGAGTTGAAGATGTTCAGCCCTTTGTTCTCCATCGCGCCCATGTTGAAATCATCTACGGCGACGATATTGAACACGTCCAGATCGTATTCACGGCCATAGACGTCTTCATCCCATGCCATCGATTTTTTCAGAGCCTCCATTCCGAACGCGCACTTGCCTTCATCTCCGGGGCGGACCCACAGGTTCAGCTCGACTTCGCGTCCCGACATCGTTTTGAACTGGCCGGGATGGGCAATCAGGTCCCCGGCGACCAGCGCGAACAGATAGGCAGGTTTGGGCCATGGATCGGTCCATTCGGCCCAGCCTTCACCTTTGCCAGATGGGTTGCCGTTCGATAGCAGGACAGGGAGGTCGCCGTTGATCCGTACGGTGAAAGTGGACATCACATCGGGGCGGTCGGGATAAAAGGTGATCTTGCGAAACCCCTCGGCCTCGCATTGGGTGCAGTACATGCCGTTCGACATGTAGAGCCCTTCAAGCGCGGTGTTGTTACCCGGGTCGATTTCAACCTCGGCTTCCCAGATAAACGGCGCATTGGGAACATCGGTAGTCAAACCTTGATCGGTCAACACGGGGTTTACGTCTGACCCATCAATGGACGCACGTATCAGCTTTAATTCTTCCCCATGCAAGAAGAAGCGGTGGTCTGAGGCATTGGGGTTAGGCCGAAACGCGATGCGCGAAGAAACACGCGTTGCATGCGGTGCAAGATCAAAGGTCAGATGAACGCTGTCCACCAGATACCCGAAGGGTGTGTAGTCTTTCAGATAGATTGTCTTGCCGGTTTCGTCGCGCATCCGAGGCCTCGCATCGGTTTTGGGTTTTCCGCGACGTTAAGAGCTTCGTTCCGGGGCTGCAACCGGCCTGCGGAATTGCCTTGCCGCTTTTGAAACAGCTTTAGGCAAAACGGGGCGATGGGAAACCCTAGACAAAAGTTGCCTATCGGAAACTTTCGGCCTAAGTCAGTTTGGCATACATCGGCACACAAACGCGGGAGATCAGACACATGAGCGGCAGACAGACCCTGAGCGGGTTGCAGGTAGATCCGATACTGGTTGAGTTTATCGAGACACAGGCGCTGCCGGGCACAGATGTGTCGTCCGAACAGTTTTGGGCCGGTCTGGCCCGCATGGTGCAAGATTTGGGCCCCAAAAACCGGACCCTTCTGGCCAAACGCGCGGATATTCAAAGTCGTATTGATGGATGGCATCTTGCAGAAAAATCGCAACCCATGGATGCCGCCGCCTATCAGGCGTTTTTGAAAGAGATCGGGTATCTGGTTGATGAGGGCGAGGCGTTTCAGATCGAAACGGCAAATGTGGACCCCGAGATTGCGCTGATCCCCGGCCCGCAACTGGTTGTGCCAATTACCAATGCTCGCTTTGCTTTGAACGCGGCCAACGCCCGCTGGGGCAGCCTGTATGACGCGCTTTATGGGACAGATGCGATGGGTGATCTGCCTGCGGGTGGGGGCTATGACGTGGAGCGCGGGGGGCGTGTAATTACTTGGGCCAAGGCGTTTCTGGATGAGGTTGCACCGCTTGCCGAAGGATCGTGGGCCGAAGCTGCGGAGCTGACCATCGATGCCGGCGCGTTGACCCCCGCGCTGGCCAATCCTGCACAGTTTGCCGGTTTCGGCGGGGACGCAAATAAGCCTGCGTTTGTATTGCTGAAAAACAATGGCTTGCACATCCAGATCATGATCGATCCGTCCAGCACCATCGGGGCAAGCGATCCTGCGGGCATTGCTGATATGCGCTTGGAATCAGCACTCTCGACCATCATGGATTGCGAAGATTCGGTTGCCTGCGTGGATGCTGAAGATAAGGTTGTCGCCTACGGCAACTGGCTGGGCCTGATGAAGGGCGACCTGACCGAAGAGGTCACGAAGGGCGGCAAAACCTTCACCCGTAAGCTTGCAGATGATGTGGAATACACTACGGCTGACGGCGGTCGGGCGTCGCTGAAGGGCCGGTCGCTGATGTTGATACGGAATGTGGGCCACCTGATGACCAACCCGGCGGTATTGGACGGTGAGGGCAATGAGATCGGAGAGGGGCTGATGGATGCGCTGTGCACCACGCTGATCGCCATGCATGACCTCAAGCGCGACGGCGGGAACTCGGTCGAAGGGTCTGTCTATGTGGTCAAACCCAAGATGCATGGCCCCGAAGAGGTGGCGTTCGCAGTTGAGATTTTCGACATGGTCGAAGACATTCTGGGGTTGCCGCGCAACACTGTGAAACTGGGCATCATGGACGAGGAACGCCGCACCTCGGCAAACCTGACCGAGTGCATCCGCGCCGCGAAATCGCGTGTGGCGTTTATCAATACCGGGTTCCTGGATCGTACCGGGGATGAGATTCATACCTCGATGGAGGCGGGTCCGATGTTGCCCAAGGGGGACATCAAAACCACACCGTGGATTGCCTCATATGAGGATCGCAATGTCGATATCGGTCTGGCATGCGGTCTGAAGGGCAAGGCGCAGATCGGCAAAGGTATGTGGGCGATGCCCGACCGGATGGGTGAGATGCTGGAGGCCAAGATCGGCCACCCGCAATCCGGCGCAACCTGCGCTTGGGTTCCATCTCCCACAGCGGCGACGCTGCATGCAACGCACTATCACAAGGTGGATGTGCTGGCCCGGCAGGATGAAATCGCAACAGGCGGCGCGCGCGGTACATTGGATGATCTACTGACCGTTCCGTTGCTGGGCGGCCGCAACCTGAGCGACGAAGAAATCACCCGCGAGGTCGAAAACAACGCGCAAGGCATCCTGGGCTATGTGGTCCGATGGGTCGATCAGGGCGTTGGCTGTTCGAAAGTGCCCGACATTCATGATGTCGGTCTGATGGAGGACCGCGCGACCTGCCGTATCTCATCCCAGGCGCTGGCCAACTGGCTGCATCATGATGTCGTAAGCGAGGCACAGGTGATGGCTGCGATGCAGAAAATGGCGGCTGTGGTGGATCGGCAGAATGCGAGCGACCCAAGCTATGCTCCAATGGCACCCGGATTTGACGGTGTTGCCTTCCAGGCTGCTTGCGATCTTGTCTTCAAGGGCCGGGTTCAGCCCTCGGGCTATACCGAGCCGGTTCTGCATGCGCGGCGATTGGAGTTCAAAGCCAGTCAGCACTGAGTGGCAATTGCGGGAACGAGGGGGCTGTCTGCCCCCTCGTGCTCCCCCGAGGATATTTTTGGCCAGATGAAAGGGATCAGGTATGGGTATTTCTTTGCGTAAGGCGCGCGCGATCATTCGTAAGGCTTTGGAAAAAGGGCGCGAAATGGAGCTGAAGCCGCTGTCGGTAGTCGTGCTGGATGCCGGTGGTCATGTCATCGCGTTTGAGCGTGAAGACGGTGCCGCCCCTGGCCGGTTCGCCATTGCGCAGGGCAAGGCTTATGGTGCCGTCATGCTGGGCATGGCGGGCACAGCACAGATGCAGCGGGCTGAAGCGCAGGCTTATTTCATGGCCGCAGTGAATGGTGTTTATGGCGGGCAGGTCGTGCCAGTGCCGGGTGGTATTCTGCTGCGAGACCGCAAAGATGCTGTGATCGGTGCGGTTGGTGTGACGGGCGACACATCCGATAATGATGCCGTTGCAGGCATGGCGGGTATCGAAGCAGCGGGGCTGACGGGCGAAATCTGACCCGACACGGCCCGGTTTTTTGGGCGTGTGCGCAATTGAACATTGCTTTGCGCTGTTATGCAGGCCGTGCGTGGTTGCACGGGCTGCTTTGTGTCGATAGCGTCAGTTCCAATCAATGCAAAAGCAAGGACATTGGAATGGTGCGACCCGTCGTTGGTATTATCGGCAACTCTTACCTGATGAATGATCAATATCCCACGCATGCGGGTGGGACGATGAATTCGGATGCCGTGGCCAATGTATCTGGCTGTCTGCCGCTGCTGATACCAGCAGATCCACGCTATGTCTCGGTCGATGAATTGCTTGAGGTCTGTGACGGGTTCCTGCTGACGGGTGGTCGCCCCAACGTACATCCCGAGGAATATGGCGAAGCGGCCACAGATGCGCATGGCGATTTCGACCGGGCGCGGGATGCAATCACGCTGCCTTTGGTGCGCGCCTGTGTCGAACGCGGCCAGCCCTTTCTAGGGATCTGCCGTGGGTTTCAAGAGGTGAACGTGGCAATGGGCGGCACGCTTTATCCCGAAATCCGGGACCTGCCAGGTCGGATGAACCACAGGATGCCGCCCGACGGAACGCTTGAGGAAAAATTCGCCCTGCGACACATCGTGACCCTGTCGGAAAACGGTGTGTTTCACGATGTTTTTGGTGCGACCGAAGTGATGACGAATACCTTGCACGGTCAGGGCATCAAGCGGATTGGCGAACGCGTTGTGATTGATGGCCATGCGACGGATGGCACACCCGAGGCGATCTATATCAAGGATGCGCCTGGTTTTACCCTTTCGGTTCAGTGGCACCCGGAATGGGATGCGATCAATGATCCGGTGTCTCGTCCGCTGTTTGAAGCGTTTGGGACCGCTGTGCGGAGCTGGGCTTCTGGAACCGCGCTGCAACAGATGCAGAGATTGGCGTGACATTGCTTGGCGGAGGCCCGGCAATAGTTGCCGGACCGCCTCTTTGTTATCAGATCAACAGATCGAACTGATTGATCAAGGGCAGGCTGCGCGCGCGCTCTCCTGTCAGGTCAAACAGGGCGTTGCCAAGCGCGGGCATGGATGGAGGTGTGCCGGGCTCACCCGCGCCGCCCATATGGCGGTTGGTTTCCAGCACGCGCACCTCAACCTGTGGCGCGGTGTGCATCCGGATCGCGTCATAGTCGGGGAAGTTGTACTGCTCCACCTCACCCTCGGCAAAGGTAATCTCGCCGTAGCAGGCCGCTGAGAGGCCATAGATCATGCCGCCGAACATCTGGGCTTTGACATTCTCGGGGTCCAGCGCCAGCCCCATGTCACAGGCGATCCACGCCTTGTTGATACGGATCGTGCCGTCTTCATCTGCCACTTCAATGACTTGCGCCACAGGGGTGCCGAAGCTGTAGGTGAAGGCCACACCGCGCCCGACACCGGGGGGTGTCTGGCCCGTCCAGCCCGACATGTCGCGGACCGCTTCAAGGCATCCTGCGGATGGGGCGTGCTCGCCTTGCATCAATTCCAGTCTGAATTTCAGCGGATCACGGCCTGCAGCATGGGCAAGTTCATCCATGAATGTCTCATGGAAGAACCCGTTATGGCTGTTGCCGACCGAGCGCCAGAACCCGACAGGGATATCCAGCTTGGCGATATGGCCGCTCATGCGATAGTTCGGAACGCCGTAGGGCTGGTTGAAGAATCCCTCGACCAATACCTTGTCCGGGCCTGCACCGGGCAGGCCAGTATAGCGCTGAACAGCCTGTTGTGTGCAGGATTGTGAGGCGACGGCCCCATCGATCAAAACCACTTTGCCATCTTGAACCGCACCTCGCATCCGGGCGATCGCGCCGGGGCGGTAGTAGTCATGGCGCATGTCTTCTTCACGGCTCCAAGTGGTCTGGACCGGCGTACCCGGCATCTCCATGGCGACCTTGGTGGCGATGTCACCGAAATCCAGCTCTCCACGTCGGCCAAAGCCGCCACCCAGATAGGTGGTGTGGATCTGCACGGCCTCGGTCTCCAACCCGGCCGTGTTGGCAACGCGGAACTGGATCAGGGTAGGGGCCTGATTGCCGCACCACAGTTCCAATGCGTTTCCGGTATAAAGCGCGGTGGCGTTCATCGGCTCCATCGTTGCATGGGCCAGATAGGGCAGATGATATTCAGCTTTGATCTCTGTTGCGCCTTCGGGCATGATGCTGACATCGCCATCATCGCGCATGGTCGAATTCGGCGCGTCGTCGAACGCCTTGGCGATCTCTGCAAAGACCTGATCCGTTTCGGGGGGGTAGGGGGCGTCGCCCCAATCCACATCAATGGCGTCAACCGCCTGTTGGGCAAGCCATGTGTTGTTGGCGATGACCGCAACACCAGTGCCCAGATCGACCACCTTTTCGACACCCGGCATCGAGGTTGCGGTACTGTCGTCATATCCGTTCATCGCGCCACCCAGCTTAGGGTTCATGCGCACAGCGGCGAATTTCATACCCGGCAAGCGGACATCGACGCCAAACTCTGCCGTACCCGTCGCTTTCTCCACCATATCCAGACGCGGCAGGGCCTGTCCCAGATAGCGCCATTCGGAGGGATCCCGCAGGGGAGCCTCGACCGGTTCAAGACCGGCGACATCAACGGCCAGATCGGTGTACGAGATTTTGTCGCCGTTCGGGGCGATCACATGGCCTGACGCGGTCTGCAACTCTGCCGGATCAACGCCCAGTCGGTTGGCTGCGGCGCGTTTCAGGGTTTCGCGCGCCGAGGCCCCGGCCTGACGCATGCGTTCATACCCGTCCTTCATCGAAGTAGAGCCACCGGTTACTTGTAGACTGAGGGTACGCCCCAACACACCCAAAGCCTCGCCCAGATTGTGTTGAAAATCCGAGATGTCATAGCCCTTGTTGGGCAGACCTTCGCCAATCAGGGCCGAGTTGTAATAGGCCGCAGCGGCAGGCCCGTGCAGAACGGTGATCTGATCCAGATCAACGTCCAGTTCTTCGGCAATCAGCGCGGCCCATGTGGTTTGTACACCCTGTCCCATCTCTGCGCGGGGGGCGAACAGCGTCACGCCGTTCTGGTCGATCAGAATGAACGGGTTCAGCGCGGCCTCGCCGTCGCTGGGTTTCAGCGGGTTGGCGGCCGGGCGGGTGACGTAATAGGCCCCAAAGGCCACGCCGCCGACAATAGCGGCAGAGCCGATCAGGAAGGTTCGGCGCAGGATTTTTCCAACTTTACCCATCTCTTACGCCTCCTTTAGTTTGCCAGCGGCGTCGTGAATCGCTGCGCGTATTCGGGGATAGGTACCGCAGCGGCACAGGTTCCCCTGCATCGCGTCGTCGATATCGGCATCTGAGGGCGCGGGGTTTTCGGCCAGCAAAGCTGCGGCCTGCATGATTTGCCCGGACTGGCAATAGCCGCATTGCGCCACCTGATGGTCGACCCAGGCTTGCTGGAGTGTCGACATGGCGGCAGGTGTTCCAATGCCTTCGATCGTGGTCACATCGCCCCAGACATCTGACAGGGCCACCTGACAGGACCGCACGGCCTCGCCATCGATATGCACGGTGCAGGTCCCGCAGGCAGCGACACCGCAACCGAATTTGGTGCCGGTCAGACCGACCTCATCGCGCAGCACCCAAAGCAGGGGGACATCATCAGGCAGATCGACCTGATGCGCTGTTCCGTTGATTTTAAGGGTGGTCGCCATGGCGCGCCTCTCGTTAGCTGTGGCAGTTTCTGACATAATTGTTGAAAAGTGTCAGTGTGTCAATTGACAAAATATACGAAAACTGTCAGAGCTTCTAAAATGAAGGATACGGGCGACGACACACGGCAAAAGGCCATTCTGGCTTCGGCTTTTCAGGCTTTTTCGAAATACGGATTCCGCAAGACGTCTATGGACGATATTGCGAAGGGTGCGGGTATGTCTCGGCCTGCTGTGTATCTGCACTATAAGAACAAAGAGGCAATCGTTCGCGAGCTGACCAGGCTGCACTATGCTGACAAGGCAAACGCCGTAGCCGCTGCTTTGAAGAATGCAGGATCAATCTCGCATGTACTGAACGCAGCGATTCAGGCGCAAATGGAGGGAATGACGGCGATACTGGCTTCACCCCATGGGGTCGAGATGCTGGATACGACCAAATCCATGTCGACCGATATTGTCGAACAGGGCGAGGCAGAACTGACCTTGCTGTTTGCGGAATGGCTGACCGATATGCAGGCCAAAGGGCGCGCCCGCGTGTTCGACACGCCCCACGACACCGCAAAGACGATTACGGCCAGCCTGAAAGGGATCAAGCTGACCGCCTCCAGCGCCGAAGAGTTCGAACAGCGCACCCGGCAGCTGGCTGCGATGATCGGCGCTGGGCTTGAGGTCAGGTGACCTGCTGGCGGATTTTGTATTCGGGCCGATCCCACTGTCGGTTGCCCATGATATCGGCCATAATATCAACTGCTTGTTCCACATCTGTTTCGTCGATGTAAAGCGGTGTGAAGCCAAAGCGCATGATGTCTGGTGCCCGGAAATCCCCGACCACGCCGCGCGCGATTAGGGCCTGCATCGCGGCATATCCTTCGGCAAAGTGGAATGAGACCTGACTGCCACGCTGCATCGGGTCGCGCGGGCTGGCAAGTGTCAGGTCAGGGCAGGTGGCCTCGACCCGTTGAATGAACAGCTCGGTCAATTCGATGGATTTTGCGCGCACATCGGCCATATCGGCCATATCCCAAACATCCATCGCCACCGAAAGTGAGGCCATCTGAATGACAGGAGGGGTTCCGACCCGCATGCGCTCGATCCCCGCGCCAGGGCGATAGTCGAGATCAAAGGCAAAGGGGGCCTCGTGTCCCAGCCAACCCGACAGCGCTGGGCGCACCCAGTCCATCAAGTGAGGGGCCACATAGATAAAGGCCGGAGCACCGGGCCCGCCATTAAGGTATTTGTAGGTGCATCCCACCGCAAAATCAGCACTGCAGCCCGACAGGTCAACTGGAATCGCCCCAGCCGAATGCGCCAGATCCCAAACGGTCACCACGCCCAAGGAGTGGGCCAATTCAGTCAGGGCTTTCATGTCATGCAGGCGCCCGGTCCGGTAATCCACCTCGGTCAGCATCAGAACGGCGACGTCATCCGTCAGAGCCTCCGCCACTTGTTCAGGGTCGACCACACGCAACTCATAGTCATCGCCGAGTGACCGCAAAAGCCCATCAACCATATAAAGATCGGTGGGGAAGTTGCCATTGTCTGACAGCACAACTTTGCGATCCGGGTTTAACTCCAAAGCGGATGCAACCGCCTGATAGACTTTGATCGACAACGTGTCGCCCACGACAACACTGCCGGGTTCTGCTCCGATCAGTTTGCCGATCCGGTCACCCAATGCCACGGGCATGCCCATCCAACCGGCCTTGTTCCAGCCGGTGATCAGCATTTGCCCCCATTCATCGGTCATCATCTTGCGCACGCGATCTGCCGCAACCTTTGGAACCGGGCCCAGAGAGTTACCGTCGAGGTAGATCATCCCCTCGGGCAAAGTGAACATGTCTTTGGTCGTCGCAAAATCAGTCATGGCGGCCCGTTTTTTTGTGTCTTTGGGTAGCATTGCCCCTAGGGCGTAAAACATCCCATCTCTGCTGTCCATCGATGCGACAACTGGGGTTTTGCTATTTCGGTCTCAAAGCGGTAGGACAGCGCCCAGAAACGACACGTGCCCTTACGTGACGTCAGCCCTGAGGATCGACGATGCGCTGGATCGACCTTCCCCCTGTCTGGCTATTGGGCTTTGCCCTTCTTGCCTGGTTGCAGTCGAGGTATTTGGGATTTGGCCTGTCCCTTGAGGGCGGGCTGACCGATCTGCTTAGCGGTTTGCTGATCGGGGGTGGCATTCTTCTGGCTGTATTGGCCGTTGCCGAATTCCGGCGCCACAAGACAACAGTCATTCCGCATGAAATACCCAGTGCAATCGTGCAATCCGGTATCTACAAACGCAGCCGGAACCCGATCTATCTGGGGGATGTTTTGATCCTGGCGGGTCTGGTGCTGCGCTTTGACGCTGTTCTGTCACTGGTTCTGGTGCCGATCTTCGTCTGGGTGCTTGAACGTCGTTTCATCCTGCCCGAGGAGGACCGCATGCGCCGCACCTTCCGCGCCGATTTCGCCCGCTATGAACAAAAGACAAGACGGTGGGTGTAGCCAGATCAACTGAATGACACAACGTAATGGATGCTGCGCTTGCGAAATAAAATTGCGCAAGATACATCTTTTCTTAACAATCCATACCCGAGGACCTGACCGGCCTTAGAACCAAGGGGGACTGCCAGTGAAAATAGGCACACCGAAAGAAATACTGGATGGCGAGAACCGAGTGGCAATGACGCCAGACTCGGCCGTACAGCTGCAGAAACTGGGCTATGAGTGCCTGATCGAAAAAGGAGCTGGGGCGGCCGCCGGGTTTTCGGATGCGGCATATGAGGCTGCGGGTGTTGAGATCGTAAAAACCGCGGCAGCGCTTTGGAAAGCGGCGGATATTATCGCCAAAGTGCGCATCCCGACCGAGACCGAGCTGAAGCGTTTGAGCAAGGGCAAGACGCTGATCTCTTTCTTCAATCCGGCGGGTAACGAAGAAGGGATGGAGCTGGCCAAGTCCAAAGGCGCGAACGTCATTGCGATGGAGATGGTGCCGCGTATTTCCCGCGCGCAGAAGATGGACGCGTTGTCCTCGATGGCCAATATCGCCGGTTACCGTGCGGTGATCGAGGCGGGTAACAACTTTGGCCGGTTCTTCACCGGTCAGGTAACGGCGGCCGGTAAGGTGCCGCCTGCCAAGGTTTTGATCGTGGGGGCTGGTGTTGCCGGTCTGGCGGCGATTGGTACGTCCACGTCGCTGGGTGCGATCACCTATGCGTTCGACGTACGCCCCGAAGTGGCCGAACAGGTCGAATCCATGGGCGCCGAGTTCGTCTATCTGGATTTCGAAGAAGAACAGCAGGATGGTGCGGCCACCGGTGGCTATGCTTCGGTCCAGTCGGAAGAGTTCCGCAACGCGCAGCTGGCCAAGTTCCGTGAACTGGCGCCCGAGGTGGACATCGTCATCACTACCGCGCTGATCCCGAACCGCGAAGCGCCCGAGCTTTGGACCAAGGATATGGTCGAAGCGATGAAGCCGGGCTCTGTCATCGTAGATTTGGCAGCGGAGAAGGGCGGCAACTGCAAGCTGACCGTGCCGGATGAGAAGATCGTGACCGACAATGGCGTGACCATCATCGGCTATACGGATTTCCCCAGCCGGATGGCGGCGCAATCCTCTTCGCTGTACGCGACAAACATCCGTCACATGATGACTGACCTGACGCCGGAAAAGGACGGTCAGATCAATCACGACATGGAAGATGACGTGATCCGCGGCGCAACCGTGACCCATGAGGGTGAGATCACCTTCCCGCCGCCACCGCCCAAGGTGCAGGCGATTGCGGCGCAGAAAAAGCCCGAGGTCAAAGAACTGACCCCGGAAGAGAAAAAGGCGCAGGAAATCGCAGCCTTCAAGGCGCAGACCAAGCAGCAGTTCACCCTGCTTGGTATTGGCGGCGCGCTGATGCTGCTGGTGGGGCTGATCGCTCCGGCCAGCTTCATGCAGCACTTCATCGTCTTTGTGCTGGCGATCTTTGTGGGCTTTCAGGTGATCTGGGGTGTTGCGCATTCGCTGCATACGCCGCTGATGGCGATCACCAATGCGATCTCGTCGATCATTATCGTTGGGGCCTTGATGCAGATTGGGTCCGGGTCGTTCCTGGTTATTCTGCTGGCCGCGCTGTCCGTCTTTATGGCCGGGATCAACATCTTCGGCGGCTTCCTCGTAACCCGGCGCATGCTCGCCATGTTCCAGAAATCCTAAGGAGGTCGGGCATATGATTGGCTTCACTTCTGCCGCTTACGTTGTTGCGGCTGTCCTTTTCATCCTTTCGCTCGGCGGTCTGTCGAACCAGGAAAGCGCCAAGCGCGCGGTCTGGTATGGCATCGTCGGTATGGCGCTGGCGGTCTTTGCCACGCTGGTTGGCCCCGGTTCGGGCCTGTGGCTGCTGTCGCTGCTGCTTATTGCGGGCGGTGGCCTGATCGGTCAGTACGTCGCACAACGCGTCCAGATGACCGAAATGCCGCAACTGGTGGCTGCGATGCACTCGCTGGTCGGTCTTGCGGCTGTGTTCGTGGGTTTCAACGCGCATTTTGAAATTCAGAATGTGGCGCAGGTCTTTGCGATCGTGGATTCCGCGAAAGATGCGGATTTGTCCGATCTGGGCGCGTTCGCCAAGCTGATCGCCAAGAAAACCCCTGCGGAACTGGGCATCCTGCATGTTGAACTTTTCCTGGGCATCTTCATCGGCGCGATCACCTTTACCGGTTCGGTCGTCGCTTATGGCAAGCTGGCGGGCAAAGTCACCTCTGCAGCGACAAAGCTGCCCGGTGGTCATGCGCTCAACGCGGTAGCGGCGGGGCTCTCACTGATCTGTCTGATCTGGTACACCTCGACCGGGGGGCTGTTCCCGCTGTTCCTGATGACACTGGCGGCGCTGTTCATCGGCTATCACCTAATCATGGGGATCGGTGGTGCAGACATGCCTGTGGTTGTGTCGATGCTGAACTCGTATTCGGGTTGGGCGGCAGCCGCGATTGGCTTCAGCCTCGGAAACGACCTGCTGATTGTGGTCGGCGCGCTGGTGGGCTCGTCCGGTGCGATCCTGTCCTACATCATGTGCAAGGCGATGAACCGGCATTTTGTCAGCGTCATCCTGGGCGGCTTCGGTGGTCCGCAGGGGGAGCAGATGGCTGTCGAAGGCGAACAGATCGCAATTGAGGCTGACGGTGTGGCCGCCGCGCTGAACGATGCGGACAGCATTGTCATTATCCCGGGCTATGGCATGGCTGTTGCGCAGGCACAGCAGTCAGTGTCCGAGCTGGTCCGCAAGCTGCGTGCCAAAGGCAAAGAGGTACGTTTTGCGATCCACCCGGTTGCCGGTCGTTTGCCGGGTCATATGAACGTGCTGCTGGCCGAAGCCAAAGTGCCGTATGATATCGTTCTGGAAATGGACGAGATCAACGATGACTTCCCCGAGACGGATGTGGCCATCGTGATCGGCTCGAACGACATCGTGAACCCGGCCGCGCAGGAAGATCCCAACAGCCCCATCGCCGGAATGCCGGTTTTGGAGTGCTGGAAGGCCAAGCAGGTGTTTGTGTCCAAGCGCGGTCAAGGCACTGGGTATTCGGGCATCGAGAACCCGCTGTTCTTCAAAGAGAACACGCGCATGTTCTATGGCGACGCCAAGCAGTCATTGGATAAGCTGCTGCCGATGATCGACTGATCATCTCATGTAAGAAAATTGCAAAGGGCGCCTTTGGGCGCCCTTTTCTTTGTTGCTGTGCAGGAGGCTTTGCCTCCTGACCTCCAAGATATTTGTGGCCAGGTGAAGCGGGTGGACCGTGCTATTCTGAACCAGAACTTGGTAGCAGGAGGTGGTCATGCAAAAAGTAAATGGAATAGGCGGGGTGTTCTTTCGGGCCCGTGACCCCGAGGCGTTGCGGGGCTGGTATGAAAGGCATCTTGGCGTAAATCACTATGACCCGGTGCCTTGGAAGCAGCGCGAGGGGTACACTGTCTTTGCTCCTTTCGCGCAGGATACAGACTATTTTGGCCGGGCCGAGCAGCAGTGGATGATCAATTTCCGCGTTGATGATCTGGCAGCGATGACCGCACAGCTTGAGGCCGCGGGGATCAAGGTTGAGACCCATCCTGACTGGGACAGCGAGGTTGGCAAGTTCGCTCGCATTCATGACCCGGAAGGCAATCCGATCGAGCTGTGGCAGCCAAATCAATGAGATAGCGGGTTTGTATACCGTTGCATTCCTGTAAGTATATGAAATAAAAAGAGAATTGATGTATTTCAGCTGTGTCGTATAGTGCCCCGGATAAGACGGAGCCACAAAATGACGCCGATTGATGATCATCCCTTGCGCTATGCGCTGGCCAATGAGCTGCACGCAAGGCCCTTTCCAAGCGCCGAAGTGCCTTGCACGGTTGCATTTCTGGCCATCAAGAAACCGGCGGCGGCGGTCGACGGGGACCGGCAGTCGGATATCGCGCATCTGACCGATCTTTTGACGCGCTATGGTGCGTCCCACCCTCAGCCAGATGCCACGCATTACGCGGGGCAGATAGGGCGCCATTGGTTGAAATGGGAACAGCATACCGAGTTTGTGACCTATACTGCGATTTCTCAGAATGTGAGTGCCCGGGCCTTTGACCCGGCTGACTTTGAGGTGTTCCCGGCGGATTGGGTCATGGCCAGCCCGGGCAAGAGGATCACATCGATCTTGATGCGTGTGGTGCGCCGACCAGATCAAGAGGCAGTTCGTGCCGTCTTGCCCGACTGGTTCGAACCTGAAAGCCTGGCGGTCTCTCGCGTTCTGGATGATGCCGCGATCTGTGCCAGCGATTTCCGTATCGATCCCGCAGGCCATATGCGATTTGCTGTGTTTGTCACCGAAGGCACCGGTCAGCGCCGGATCGGGCGTATTATTCAACGCTTGTGCGAGATCGAGACGTATAAGGCGATGTCCATGTTGGGTTTTGCTAGGGTCAAAAGCCTGACCCCACGCATTGGTGAACTAGACCAGAAACTGACCGCATTGATGGGAGAGATGACGGATGGCGAGAACCATCCTGACGACCTGTTACCTGATCTACTGCGCATCTCGACTGAGTTGGAAACCTTGTCTGCGCGCTGCGCCTTTCGCTTTGGAGCGACGGGGGCCTATGAGGCCATTGTCAATCAGCGCATCGCCGTCTTGCGGGAAGAACGGTTCATGGGCCGTCAGAGCTTTGCCGATTTCATGATGCGCCGTTACGACCCGGCCATGCGCACCGTGAAATCGACAGAAAAACGCCTGCAAACCCTGTCAGACAGGGCCATCCGCGCCGGTGATTTGCTGCGTACAAGGGTGGATGTGGAACGCAGCGCGCAGAACCAGGCTTTGTTGGAAAGCATGGACAAGCGCGCAGATTTGGCCTTGCGCCTGCAGCACACGGTCGAGGGGCTTTCGGTTGTGGCCATCAGCTACTATGCTGTGTCGCTGGTCAGCTACGTGCTGTATCCGCTCACGTCGACCGGGCTGAGCAAGGGTACATTGACCGCCTTGATCACGCTGCCGGTTATTTTATTGGTCTGGGCTGCCGTCCACAGAATTCGCAAGCGGTTGGAATGACGTGACTTGCACAGCGGGGCAAGCTTTGTACTAGTGACCGGCAACGATAGTCACACAATCGGAGCATCCCTGTGATCAGTGTCGTTTCAGCATGGCGGGCTGTGACCGCGATGTTCATACTCAACGGCGCATTGTTCGGTATCTGGGCTTCGCGTATTCCGGCGGTTCGGGATCATCTGCAGCTGAGCCATGAGGCGTTGGGCTATGGCCTGCTGTTCATGGCAGCAGGCGCGGTGTGCTCCTTTCCTATCACCGGGCGACTGACCGACCGGTTTGGCGCCGTTGCAATCACTCGGGTGATTGCGGTTCTCTATACCGGGTCGCTTGTGCTGTTGGGGCTGGCGGACAGTTTCACCCTGTTGGCTGTCTTTCTGTTTATCTTCGGGGCGTTTCACGGGTCGATGGATGTGGCCATGAATGCCTGGGCTGCCGAAGTTGAAAGCGCTTATGAGAAACCACTTATGTCCTCATTCCACGCGATGTGGAGCCTTGGGGCAGGCTTGGGGGCGATCAGCGGGTATGCGGCTGTACAACTTCAGATGAGCGTGTTGCAGCATTTCCTGTCGGCGGGCGGTTTGGTCGTTGTGTTGGCTCTGGCGTTGTCCTGGGTGCAATGGACGTCTCGCCGGTCGGTGCAGTCGCAGGGATCAGTTTTTGCGTTCCCGTCCGGTGTGCTGATCCTGGTAGGGTTCACGGCTCTGTGCGGTGCGCTGGGCGAAGGGGCCGTCGCGGATTGGAGTGCGATTTTCCTGCGTGACGTCACTGGCGCTGCGGAAAGCGTTGCGACCTTAGGCTACGCCGTGTTCTCGGTCGCGATGGTCGTATGTCGTCTTGCGGGGGGGCTGGTGATTGCGTTGGTCGGGCCGGTTGCTGCGGCACGGGGTGGCGGGATGTTTGCCGCTATGGGCGTGTTTTGTGTTGTCTCGGCGGGCACTGCTTCGCTCGCGTTGGTGGGGTTTATGCTGATGGGCGTAGGGTATGCTGTGATTATGCCATTGGCGTTCAGCCGGGCCGCGAATGATCCGCAGATACCGCCGGGGCAGGCCATCGCTAGCGTGGCAACGCTTGGGTATGGCGGTTTGCTGATCGGCCCGCCTTTGATTGGGTTTTTGGCAGAGTTGTTGACGTTGAGAATGGCCTTTGGTGTCTTGCTGCCGCTTGCCGTTCTGATCGTCGTGTGCGCCGGCGCGCTTAGGCGCGCCGACTGAGTTTGCTTAACGTCCGCGAATTCGCGGATCCAGCGCGTCGCGCAGACCATCACCCAGATAGTTTACGCTCAGAACGGTCAGCGAAATCGCCAGGCCGGGCCAGAACACGCGCTCGGGGTATTGCTGAAGATAGTCAACGCCATCAAACAGCAAGCGGCCCCAGGTCGGGAAGTCAGGCGGGAAGCCCAACCCCAGGAAGGACAGCGCGCTTTCGGTGATGATCGCTGTGGCAATCCCCAATGTCGCCGACACCATGATCGGAGACAGCACGTTCGGCAGGATGTGCCGCGTGATAATCTGGGTGTTGCTGGTGCCGATAGAGCGCGCGGCCAGAACAAACTCGCGCTCCTTGATCGCCAGCACGTCGCCCCGCACGATCCGGGCTGTCGGCATCCACGAGGTGATGCCGATGGCGCAGACGATCAGGATGAAGATCCCGCGTTCCAGCCCGAACGCAGCAGACAGAGGCTCGCGGAACAGCAGCATCATGACCAGCAGCAAAGGCAGCAGAGGCAGGGCCAGGAACAGATCGGTCAGGCGCATCAGCGGCCCGTCCAACCGTCTGAAGAACCCGGCGACCACGCCTATGAACGAACCCAGGAACAGTGCCAGCAGCATCGCGGTGATGCCCACCGAGACCGAGGTCTGCCCGCCGGACATCATCCGCGCCAGGATATCACGACCTAGTTGGTCGGTCCCGAAAGGATGCGCCCAGCTTGGGCCCTGATTGCGCGACCGGATGTCGATCTGGGTTGGATCGATGCTCCAAAGGAACGGCCCCAGATAGACGCCAGCGACGATGAAGATGAACAGGATCGCTCCGATCATCGCGCCTTTGTGGGTCTTGAACTGATCCCACACATCGCGCCACTGGCTGCGGGGCGGGGTGGTCAGATCGTCCATCACACCTGCGGTGGGCAGCGCTGTCGAGGCGGGGGCCAGTCCTTCGTCGGGGACCAGCGTGTCTGATTTGTCAGTATCAGTCATAGCGAATCCTCGGATCCAGAATGCCGTAGAGCACGTCTGCAATCAGGTTGAACAGCACGATCAGCACGGCAAAGATGAAGGTCAGGGTTTGAACCATCGGCAGGTCATTGGCCTGAATGGCTCCGATCAGCAACTGGCCGATGCCATTCACCTTGAAGACCTGCTCGGTGATGATGGCGCCGCCGAAAATGGCGGGGATACCCAGCGCGATCACGGTGACCACTGGGATCATCGAGTTACGCAGGACGTGGACCATCACGACCGTGTATTCGCTTAGGCCCTTGGCACGGGCGGTGCGGACGTAATCCTGATTGAGGTTGTCCAGCATCGAGGCGCGCATGAATCGGCTCAGCTGTGCTGTAATCTGAAGCGCCAGAACCATGACGGGCATGATCATCTGCTTTAGTTGCAGCATAAAGCTTTCCCAGCTGTTCACCACAAGCGTGGTGTCATAAATCGACGGGAACCAGCCCAGTTGGACCGAAAAGATCACGATTACCAGTACGCCTGAGAAGAACGGCGGAACCGAAAAGCCAACCATCGACACAAAAGTGCCCATCTGGTCGAACCAGGAATACTGGCGATAGGCCGAATAGATGCCAATGGGCAGGGCGATCAGGATGGCGACGACATATGCAGTGCCAACAACCCACAGGGTCTGCGGAATACGCTGAACGACGATGTCCATGACGGGCGAGCGGGTCTGCCACGAAATCACACGCAGGTCACCTTCGGAAAACGTGGTGCCAAACATCGCATCGATCAGAACCTGCGGCTCGATCCAGAAGAACTGCACGATCCATTTCCAGAACCGGATATGCATCGGTTGGCCAAGGCCAAGCGCTTCGCGCATCTTCTCTTTGACTTCGGGCGGAACGGTGAGCGGGACCTGCGCCATCGGGTCGCCAGGTGCGAGTTCGAGGAGCAGGAATATGACGAGGCTGATGAACAGCAGCGTAGGCACCGCCAATATCAGTCGTCTGATGGTAAAATTGAGCATTAAGAGGCGCCTTTATATGCGTCTTCTTGTTGGGGTGGTGTGCAAAGGACCGCGCCCCGAAGATCGGGGCGCGGCTTTGCAAGGCTAACGCTTAGGAACCGGTCTTGCGGTACCAGTCAGCGATATTCCAAAGTTCGCTGTCCCAAACGTTCAGGACAACGCCACCCAGGGTGTTTGCGTGTGCCGAAAGGCGACCACGGTGCACCAGCGGGATCATACCGCCGTTTTCAACCATGATGTCGTTCAGCTGTTTCGCGATCTCGGCACGCTGTTCCAGACCGGCGGTTTCGGCCAGCTGTGCGTGCAGCTTATCGAACTCTTCGTTGCAGAAGCGGCTGATGTTCTCACCCTGCCACTGCGTGTCGGGACGAGGTGCTTTGTCGCACAGACCGTTGCCCAGATAGGACTGAGGGTCAGTGCCGTTGAAGGTGTTGGCGTACATCTCAACGTCGGCATAGAACTTCTGGAATGTGTCGGGCGAGCCCGGATCACCACCGAAGAAGACCGACGCGTTGATGTTGCGCAGTTCGGTTTCGATACCGATCTGGCTCCACCATTCCTTGATCAGCGCCTGGAAATCCTGACGGACGGCGTTGGTAGACGTCTGATAAACGACTTTCAGCGGAACACCGTCTTTTTCACGGACGCCGTCGCCATTGGTGTCAACGATGCCTGCCTCGTCCAGCAGAGCGTTTGCACCAGCGATATCCTGCGTATCGCAGGTCATCGAGGTCGAGTTGAACGCTGCCGGGGCCGGAACCCAGTTACAGGTCACTTTACCTGCCTGACCATAACCGATCTCAACCAATAGCGGGCGGTCGATGGCCATGGACATGGCTTTGTAAACGGCCGGGTCCTGAAGGAACGGGTGCGGATGCGTTGCGGTCGACCGCTCGCCTTCCGGCAGGTCGGGCGATGGGTTGGTCTGGTTCAGCATGATACGCTCGACCAGCGGGCCGAAGCCCGCAACCGGGGTACCTTTGCCGCCTTCTTGCATTTGCGCGATCACTTCGGGCGCCAGTTGCAGGTTCCAGGCATAGTCGAATTCGCCGGTTTCCATTACTGCACGACCAGCCGCCGTTGCATCGCCGCCACCTTTGAAGGTGACTGTCGCAAAGGCAGGTTTCGCCGGATCACGATAGTTGTCGTTCGCCTTGAAGGTGATCACGTCATTCGGCTTGAATTCGGTGACAACAAACGGGCCGGTACCGATGGGGTTAAAGTTCTGTTCGGTGCATTCGGGGGCCTTCGCGCCCATGCAATCCGCGAACTGAGCAGCCTGAATGATCGGGCTTTCACCACCCACAAACGGGCCATAGGGGAAGGGGGTTGGTTTGTCGAAGGTCACTTTGACGGTCAGGTCATCCACGGCTTCGACATTGGTGACGCCTTCAAACTTGGTGACCTGCGCACAGCCGCCTTCGGGGTCCATGCAATAATTCGCGGTAAAGACCACATCTGCGGAGGTAAACGCCGAGCCGTCCGACCAGGTGATTCCCGGCGCGATCTTCCATGTGATCGACGTAAGGTCCTCGCTGACGCCACCGTTTTCAACAGTCGGAATCTCAGAGGCCAGATAAGGCACCATGTTGCCGTCCTGGTCGTAGCGCGCGAGCGGTTCGATCACCAGCGAGGCGGATTCAACGTCCTTGGTGCCACCCGACAGGAAGGGGTTCAAGATCGACGGAGCCTGCCAATAAATGATGCTGACATTGCCGTCCGATCCACGCTCGGCCAAGGCCATCGGGGCCATCGCCGTGCTTGCGATCGCACCGAGCAAAAGGGTTTTGATCTTCATAATAAACTCCCGAAAAGGACACTTCCGTGTCTCGATTATCTCCGCAAGGCCTGCGGATTTGGCGTTGCCGCTTTGGGTAAGGGTCTGAATTATTGCCGCAAAATCTGCTAAGACCCACGGAATCCATGATCTCCCCATCACGGTTACGCGAGGTATCGAAACAGAACTCTGGAAAAAAGCAAGGGTTGCCGTTGGGAAAAATGGCAACGGGTTTGACTTTTCCTGCCTTGCCGCCTTAGCGTCAGGCATCCGAACAAAAAAAGACTACCAACAGGAGCGCGTGCGTGCTGGATCAACCTATTGCACAGATCAAGAAACTACGGGTCGAGTTCCAGACCAAGGATGGCCCCGTGGTGGGCGTCGAGGATGTTTCTTTCGAAGTGAACCCCGGCGAAACCGTTTGTATCGTTGGCGAATCTGGCTCGGGGAAATCGGTTTCTTCGCTGTCTTTGATGCGGCTGGTTGAGTTCGGTGGTGGCGAAATCGCGGGTGGAGAACTGCTGTTTGACCGCCGCGACGGCGAAGAAATGGACCTGTCAAACGCCGATCAGGATCTGATGAAACAGATTCGCGGCAATGAGATCGGGATGATCTTTCAGGAGCCGATGACTGCGCTGAACCCGGTTTTCACCGTCGGTCGTCAGCTGACCGAAGGGCTGCGCATCCACAAGGACATGTCAAAGGCGCAGGCCGAAGAGCGCGCGCTAGAGTTGTTGCGTCAGGTCCGGATCCCTGAACCCGAGCGGCGTTTGAAACAATATCCGCATGAGCTGTCGGGTGGGATGCGTCAGCGTGTTGTGATTGCGATGGCCATGGCGTGTGAGCCGCGCCTGCTGATTGCGGACGAACCCACGACCGCGCTGGACGTGACCATTCAGGCCGAGATTCTGGCGTTGATGGACCGGCTGAAGCGTGAAACCGGCACGGCGGTGATGTTCATTACCCATGATATGGCGGTTGTGGCGCAGATGGCGGATCGGGTTGTGGTCATGTTCCGCGGCAACAAGGTTGAAGAGGGCACCGTTAAGGAAATCTTCGAGAATCCGCAGCATGACTATACCAAAGCGCTGCTGGCTGCGGTGCCGAAGCTGGGTGAGATGCGTGGCAAATCCGCGCCTGAACCCATGAAACTGCTGGGTGTCGAAGGCCAGAACATCGCGCCCATTCCGGGCACCGAAGAGGTTCTGCTGACCGTCAAAAACCTGACAACGCGGTTCCCGGTCAAGGGCGGGCTTTTGCGCCGTACCATTTCGAATGTGCACGCGGTCGAAGATGTGTCTTTCACCCTCAACAGGGGGCAAACGCTGAGCCTTGTGGGCGAATCGGGGTGTGGAAAATCCTCCGCCGGGCGCTCCATCCTGCGATTGGTTGAGCCCATGTCGGGGGAGATCGATCTGGATGGCGTCGACATCATGAAACTGGATCCGGGCGGCCTGCGCAAGGCGCGGTTGGACATGCAGATGATCTTTCAGGACCCGTTTGCCTCGCTCAATCCGCAGATGCAGCTGGTCGATCAGGTGGCCGAGCCGATGCGCAATTATGGCGTCGCCTCAGGATCGGAATTGCAGGACCGGGTCGCGCAACTGTTCGACAAGGTCCAACTGCCGCGCAGCTTCATGCGCCGCTTCCCGCATGAAATGTCAGGTGGTCAACGCCAACGGATCGCAATCGCCCGTGCACTGGCCTTGAATCCCAAGCTGATCATCGCGGATGAGGCGGTCTCGGCCCTTGATGTGTCGGTGCAGGCGCAGGTTCTGAACCTGATGATGGAGCTGCAATCCGAACTTGGCCTGTCCTACCTATTCATCAGCCACGACATGGCGGTGGTCGAGCGCGTCAGCCATTATGTGGGCGTTATGTATTTGGGTCGGATCGTTGAACTTGGGCCGCGCGCGCGTGTATTCGAGAATCCGCAGCACCCGTATACGCAGGCGCTGATGAAGGCGGTCCCGATTGCTGATCCAAATCAGCGAAAATCGGAAAAAGATTTGAATTTCAAACCGATCCCGTCGCCCATTCATCCGATTGACTACACGCCAGAACCGTCTGAGTACCGCGAAGTTGAACCGGGGCACTTTATCCTAACTACGGATAGCGGGTACTGACCCGCATGGTACAGCGTCTGACGCCGCTTGAGATCATGACCAAGCTGATCTCGTTTCCAACTGTAAGTCGCGAGAGTAACCTGCCGCTGGTCGATTGGGTCGAAAGCTATCTGGGCGAGCACGGGATCGAGGCGCATCGCTGGCCTGACCCGAACCAACCGCACAAGGCAGCGATCTTTGCGCATGTGGGTCCGTGGGAAGAAGGCGCAGTCGTCCTTTCCGGCCACACGGATGTGGTGCCGGTCGACGGGCAATCCTGGGATACCGACCCGTTTGTTGTGACCGAAAAAGACGGCAAGTATTTTGGTCGAGGCACCTGCGACATGAAAGGATTTGACGCGCTGGCCATCTGGGCCTTGGTCGAGGCGCAATACGCCGATCTAAAACGCCCGCTGCAATTGGCGCTGAGCTTTGATGAAGAGGTCGGTTGCACCGGAGCGCCGCCCATGATTGAGGCAATGCAGAAAGTTTTGCCCAAAGGGTCGGCTGTGATCGTCGGTGAGCCATCGGTGATGCAGGCCGTCACGGGTCACAAAGGCGGGTTCGGCTATGACACGCATATGATCGGGTTCGAGGTCCATAGCTCAATCATGCATACTGGTGTCAACGCGATCATGGAGGCGGCACCTCTGATTAACTGGGCCAACGAACAGAATGCCCGCAACCGGGCCGCGATGCCAAGTGACACGGCAGCGGTGTTTGACCCGCCCTGGACCACGGTTCATGTTGGCATGATCGAAGGCGGTACAGCGCATAACATCACCGCGAAAGACTGCCATTTCATGATGGATTTCCGAACCGTACCGGATGAAGCCAAGGCCGAGTGGCGAGAGGCGTACTTTCAGCAGGTGCGCGAGGTCGAGGCGCGGATGCAGGCCGTGCACCCTGAAGCCCGGATTGAAATTTCCGAGAACTTCTCGATCCCCGGTCTGGTGCCCGAGCAGGATGGTGAGGCCGAAGCTCTGGTACGTGCTTTGACCGGCGACAATGCCAGCCATGTGGTCAGTTACGGCACCGAAGCGGGTCAGTTTCAGGAAGCGGGTTATTCCGCGGTGATCTGCGGCCCTGGCGATATTGCGCAGGCGCATCAACCGAATGAGTTCATCTCGGTCGCGCAGTTCGAAGCGGGGCGCGTGTTCATGCAGCGGTTGGTCGATAAATTCTCAGGCTGACCAGTCCTTTGGAAGGAGACATCAGATGCCGGTGAAAAACAGACTTGCCGAGATGCAGGATGAGATCACCAAATGGCGCCGCCACCTGCATATGCATCCCGAACTGATGTATGACGTCCACGAGACGGCGGGTTTTGTGATCGACCGCCTCAAAGAGTTCGGGGTCGATGACATCACGCCGGGCATCGGTAAAACCGGCGTTGTTGCTGTGATCAAGGGCCGCACGGATACCAAAGGTCGCGTGATCGGGCTGCGCGCGGATATGGATGCTTTGCCGATCGAAGAGGCGACGGGATTGGATTATGCTTCGACAGTTCCCGGCAAGATGCACGCCTGTGGGCATGATGGCCATACCTCGATGCTGCTAGGGGCGGCGCAATATCTGGCAGAGACGCGGAACTTCGATGGTACTGTGGTGCTGATCTTTCAACCGGCCGAGGAGGGCGGGGCCGGGGGATTGGCCATGTGTCAGGACGGGTTGATGGACCGTTGGGGCATTCAGGAGGTCTATGGCATGCACAATATGCCCGGCCTACCGGTTGGCGAATTCGCGATCCGGCCCGGTGCGTTGCTTGCGTCGTCCGATGAGTTTGAGATCGTTGTGACAGGCAAAGGCGGCCACGCGGCAGCCCCGCATGAAGCCGTCGATACAACGCTCGTTGCTTCGCATATTGTTGTTTCTTTGCAGTCGGTTGTGGCGCGAACTGTCGACCCGATTAAACGCGTTGTTCTGACCGTCGGTACGTTCGATACAGACAGCGTCGCATCGAATGTCATTGCGCATACAGTCAGGCTGAAGGGTACTGTGCGGACGCTTGATCCCGAATATCGCACCATCGCCGAAGAACGTGTGCGCCGGATCGCCGAAGACACGGCCTCGGCCTTTGGCGCGACTGCGCAGGTAACATGGACGCCTGGGTATCCGGTGACCGTGAATTCCGAGGTGGAAACGGGTTATGCCGCCGAAGCCGCCGCTGCCGTTGCAGGCAAGGTGAATGACAGCACCGATCCGATTATGCCATCTGAAGACTTCGCCTACATGCTTGAAGAACGGCCCGGAGCCTACATCTTTCTAGGGAACGGGGACACCGCCATGTGCCACCACCAGGAATACAATTTCGATGACGACGCGATTCCTGCCGGCTGCAGCTGGTTTGCCGAGCTTGTGGAACGACGATTGCCCGTCGCTTAACTCAGGGAGAATGACATGCCGATCAGAAACCGCCTTGCAGAGCTGCATGAAGAAATCACCGGTTGGCGGCGCGACATTCACGAACACCCCGAGATCCTGTACGACACCCACCGCACCAGCGCCTTGGTGGCCAAAAAACTGAAAGAGTTCGGCTGCGACGAGGTGGTCACCGGCATCGGTCGTACCGGTGTGGTCGGCGTGATCAAAGGCAAAACCGATACTCAAGGTCGCGCCATCGGGTTGCGGGCCGACATGGACGCGCTGCCCATGCAGGAACAGACCGGGCTGGGCTACGCGTCAAAAACCGACGGCGCGATGCATGCTTGTGGCCATGATGGTCATACGGCAATGGTTTTGGGTGCTGCGAAATACTTGGCCGAGACGCGTAATTTCGATGGGACGGCGATTATGATCTTTCAGCCCGCCGAAGAAGGCGGGAATGGGGCCGAGGCCATGTGCCAGGACGGGCTGATGGACCGGTTTGGCATTCAGGAAGTCTATGCGATGCACAATGTGCCGGGCCTGCCCACGGGCCAATTCGCCATCCGTTCGGGGCCTCTGTTGGCGGCAGCGGATGAGTTCGACATTCATTTGGAAGGCCACGGCGGTCACGCGGCCAAACCGCATGACACTGTGGACACCACGGTGATGCTGTCTCAATTGATCGTCGCCTTGCAAACGGTTGTGTCGCGCAATGCAGACCCGATCGAGCAGGGCGTATTGTCTGTGACCTCGGTTGAGACGTCCTCTAAGGCGTTCAACGTGATCCCGCAATCGGCCCGCGTGCGGGGAACGGTGCGCACCCATTCCAACGAGATGCGCGTCATGATCGAAAAGCGGCTGACCGAAGTTGTCACCGGTATCGCCTCTACGATGGGGGGCACTTCGAGCGTGACTTACAACAAAGGCGTTCCGGTCACGATCAACGCCGAAGACCAAACGGGCTACGCCGAAGAGGCCGCGATTGCGGTTGGTGGAAGCTGTGGCGAGGCACCGATGGTGATGGGGGGCGAGGATTTCTCGTTCATGCTGGAAGAACGCCCAGGTGCCTTTATCATTCTGGGCAATGGCGACAGCGCCGGGCTGCACCACCCCGAATACAATTTCAACGACGAGATCATTCCAATCGGATGCTCGTGGTTTGCCGAAATGGTCGAGCGCCGGATGCCAGCGGCTTGAAGTAGGAGAGAGAAGATATGCCAGTTAAGAACCGCTTTGCCGAATTGCAGGCCGAAATCACCGAATGGCGACGGGATTTGCACGAGAACCCCGAAATTCTGTTCGAAACGCATCGTACCAGCGCAATAGTCGCGGAAAAACTGAAGGAATTCGGCTGTGATGAGGTCGTTACGGGAATTGGCCGTACCGGCGTGGTGGGGGTGATCAAGGGCAAGTCTGACAGCAAGGGCAAGGTCATTGGCCTGCGCGCGGATATGGATGCGTTACCAATCCACGAGGCGACAGGTCTGGACTATGCCTCAAAAACAGATGGAGCCATGCATGCCTGTGGGCATGACGGTCATACGGCGATGTTGTTGGGCGCGGCCAAGTACCTGTCGGAGACACGGAACTTTGACGGCACTGTGGTCGTAATTTTCCAGCCCGCCGAAGAGGGAGGCGGCGGTGGTCGCGAGATGTGCGAAGACGGTATGATGGACCGCTGGAACATTCAGGAGGTCTACGGAATGCACAACTGGCCAGGCAAACCGGTTGGCAGCTTCGCGATACGTCCGGGCTCGTTCTTTGCCGCAACTGATCAGTTCGACATCACCTTTGAAGGACGTGGCGGACATGCGGCGAAACCGCAGGAAACCGTCGATACAACCGTGATGACAGCGCAGGCGGTGCTGGCTCTGCAAACGATTGCGTCGCGCAATGCGGACCCGATTGATCAAGTGGTCGTGTCGGTGACTTCGTTCGAGACGTCGTCGAAGGCGTTCAACGTGATCCCTCAGACAGTTCAGATCAAGGGGACTGTGCGCACGATGAGCAGCGACATGCGTGATCTGGCCGAAAAGCGGATTAATGAGATCTGCAACGGGGTTGCAGCGACCTTTGGGGGTACGGTGGATGTGACCTATATTCGCGGCTATCCGGTTATGGTGAATAGTGAGGAACAGACCGCGTTTGCGGCAGATGTGGCCCGGTCTGTGTCCGGTGATTGTGAAGATGCACCGTTGGTGATGGGCGGTGAGGATTTCGCCTTTATGCTTGAGGAGCGTCCGGGAGCTTATATTCTGGTCGGTAATGGCGACACGGCCATGGTGCACCATCCCGAGTACAATTTTAACGATGAGGCTATTCCTGCAGGGTGCAGTTGGTGGGCCGAGATCGTTGAACAGCGGATGCCTGCGGCTTGACGGATACGGGTGGGGGCTCTGCCCCCATACCCCCGGGATATTTTTAGCCAGATGAAGAGGGATCTTGCGCCCTTGCGGTAAGGTTCAGGTGACTGCAGAGCGTTTTTGCGACTGAGGTCAGTGCGTTTTTTTGAGTGTTGACGCAGGTTTCGGCAGCGCTGCGCGCAGTGGTCAGGGCGCTGTCGTCTGAAAGCCAGGTTGCAACTGCATCGGAGAGATCGCTAGCGGATTGGACTTCGATTGCGCCTTTGGCCGCGACAAGGGGCGCGAAGGTTTCGGCGAAGTTGAAATAGCCCGGGCCGGTGATGACAGCGGCTCCGGCTTGGGCGGGTTCGAACGGGTTGTGGCCACCGATCTCCTTCAACGAGCCGCCCAAGAACACGATCGGGCAGAGCGCATACCACGTGCCGGTTTCGCCCAGCGTGTCGGCGACATAGGTTTGAGTTTGGTCCGTGATCGGCTCGCCTGCGGCGCGGAACGCGGCTGTGAGATCGGCCTGTTTCAGAAGCCCGGCGATGTCGGTGCGGCGTTCCGGGTGGCGCGGGATCAGAAGCAGCAGCAGATCGGGCCAGCGTTCAAGCAGGGTTTTATGCGCTGCGAGCACAGTTTCTTCTTCGCCTGCGTGAGTGGAACTGGCGATCCAGACCGGGCGGCCCGCTATTTGTGTTCGGATGTCGGAAAGCACCTGCTCATCAATGACCAACGGATCGGACATGGCTTTGAGGTTGGTGCCGGGTTTCACGCGCTCTGGCTCGGCGCCCATGTCGATGAGATTGGCTGCAGTTCGGTCATTTTGGGTCAAAAAAAGACAAAAGCTGTCCAATATGAAACGCGCAGTTTTAGGCCGCTTTTTCCAACCTTCGACTGATTTCTGTGAAAGGCGGGCGTTTAGCAGGGCCAGTGGCACGCCGCGCCGGGTGCTTTCGACGATCAGCTGAGGCCAGATTTCGCTTTCGACAAACACGCCTGCATGGGGTTTCCAATGTGAGAGAAAGCGCAGTACCGGGCCATGCGTATCCAGCGGCGGGTATTGATGCCGTGTTCGCGGGGGCAGGCGCTTTTCGATCAGCGCGGCAGATGTGGGCGTGCCGGATGTGATCAGAAACTCGGCATCGGGCAAAAGCTTGCCCATCCGCCTGATTAGGCTGAGGACCGACAGGCTTTCGCCAATGCTGGCGGCGTGAAACCAGATCAAACGTCCTGCGGGGCGTGGTAGGCTAGCATGACCCAGCCGTTCCTGCCGTCTTTCGTTTGGAACACCCGCGGTTTCAAGTTTGCGACGCACGGTGCGCCACAACAAGGGGGCTGCGAGGGCAATGATCCCGCAGTACAATTGATACAGCGCTGTCGAGTGGCCGGGGCGGCGATGCTCGGGCATCCTAGCCGCCCGTATGGCTCATATGACGGGTCATCTGGCCATCAACGGCCTGGCGGGAATAGTCGAAATCATGCCCTTTGGGTTTCAAGTTGATCGCTGCCCGGATCGCATCTTCTAACGGGGCTTCGCTGTCAGGGTGGTCACGCAGCGGCGCGCGCAGGTCGGCCATGTCTTCCTGACCTAGGCACATATAAAGCTCACCCGTGCAGGTCAGGCGCACCCGGTTGCAGCTTTCACAGAAATTATGGGACAGCGGCGTGATGAATCCAATCTTCTGTCCGGTTTCTTCCAATCGCACATAGCGTGCAGGGCCGCCGGTGCGTTCAGCCAGATCGGTTACGCTGTAGTGGTTTTCGTATTCCTTGCGCACGTCCTTCAGCGACCAGTACTGATCCAGACGATCCTCGTTGCCGATATCGCCCATGGGCATCACCTCGATCCAGGTCAGGTCCATATCGCGTTCGGCACACCATTCGGTGATGCGGGGCAGCTCTGGCTCGTTGAAACCTTTCAGAGCAACCGCGTTGATCTTCACCCGCAAGCCCGCATTCTGCGCTGCATCAATCCCGTTCAGCACCTGTTTCAGGCGGCCCCAACGGGTGACTTTAGCGAACTTATCTTCATCCAGCGTATCCAGAGAAACATTCACACGCCGCACACCCGCGGCATAGAGTTCGTCGGCAAACCGGTGAAGTTGCGAGCCATTGGTTGTGAGCGTCAGCTCCTTCAAGGCGCCGCTGTCCAGATGCCGCGTCATGGATTGGAAGAAGTTCATGATATTTCGGCGCACCAAGGGCTCTCCGCCCGTTATGCGTAGCTTTTGAACGCCCAGCTTCACAAAGGTCGAACACATCCTGTCCAGCTCTTCCAGGGTCAGAAGATCTTTTTTGGGCAGAAAGGTCATATTCTCGGACATGCAATAGACGCAGCGGAAATCGCAGCGATCCGTTACAGAGACGCGGAGATACGTGATGGCACGTGCGAATGGGTCTATCAGCGGAGTAGTCATGCGCTATAGGTAAATTGGGAACCAGCCCGCGGCAAGGGTTTACCGTGCTTTGGGCTGGAACAGTTACGTGTGGGGCTGTAAGTTTCAGGCATGAGATACGTTCTTGTTTTCCTGTGTGTTCTGCTTGCCGGCTGTGAAACAGTGCGGTCGACGACAGATCGTGTGTTTGGACGCAGCGAGGCCGCGGTCGAGACCGATGCCAATGTGGAGCCCGATGGGGTAGAAGCCGCACCCGAAGCTGAGCTGGTCACGACGCGACCAAACTGGGTCGGTGCCAAATCCACCACCGCTGTTCTGGGGGACCCCTCAACGCCCGGGCGCTGGATGCAAACGCCGCTTGTGGACACCGAAGTCACGGCGCGTGTGGTCGTGCCCCGAACCGGGGCTCAGGCTTATGTCACGCTTATCCCGTCGCGGGGGCCTGAAGGGGGCGGCAGCCAATTATCGCTGGATGCGATGCGCACACTTCTGGTGCCTTTGGACGCGCTGGTTGAGGTTGACGTCTACGCCAACTGATCTTTCAGGTATTTCCCAGCTTCCCGCCGTGCAAAGGGTTTCATCCCCGGACCATGCTGTTCCAGAAAGGCGACAACGCGGGGGGCATCGTGTTTTGACAACTCGCGCAGCCACCACGCGATGGCCTTCTGGATGAACCAGTCGCGATCTGGCACATAGCTGGCAGCCCAGCCCAGTATGCGATCCCGGCGGTCGAGATCATCAGGTTTGGGGTGGTTTTGCTTGGTCCAGGGCAGGGTGGCCACCAAGGCAGCGCGGCGTGTCCACATGTGATCTGATGTCGTCCATTCCTCTACCTGATCCAGCCGGATGGGATCGGCCGTCAGCCGTTTTTGCATCGCCATAGCCGCATGATCGGCCACGGCCCAGGCATCGAAATCCGGCAGCCAGCTTTGCAGCAGCTCCCAAACGGCGTCATCCGGTCTGATACGCGCTTGTGTGAGGAGTTTTGAGGCGGCGAGGCGGGTTTCGTGGGTGTTGAATTGCCACAGCTCATCTGCCAGCTGCACGCGCTGAGGTACATTCAGCTTTTGTCGCCAGGTTTTGGTCAGATCATTCAGAACGGGGTTTGCGACGCCCAGATAGGGGCGATCCGCCTTGTGATAGGCCGCCATTTGCGCACCGCGTTCGGGGTCGGCATGGGCTTTGATCTGGGCCAGATAGGGGTCAAGCAGCGGCATCTCAGACAGGGACTCCTGTGGGTTTGCCATCAATTGTCTGTTGGTTCTTGTCCACCCAATAGGCGCGGATGTCGTCATCCGACTTGCCATCAACCCATTTCTGCATCGTGTCACGTTCCGACGTGTATTCCATGAACGGGACCGCGTAGCCGCAGGAGGTCTGAACCATATCAATGCTCAGGTCATAAATCTGCCGCGCACTGCGGTGGGTGGGGAAATGCCGGGACAGTTCCTCCCAACCGGCATCGCCTGTGTGGAACGTTTTGGCTGTGCCGTAGGCGCGCAGGATCAAAGGGCGGGTGGTGAAGGAACACCACATCAGGGTCATGCGATTAACGTCCAGCAGATGCCCTGCCGTTTCATTGCCGCTGCCGGTCAGGTTCATCCAGATGATGCGGTTGGGGCCCAGAACGCGCAGGGAATCCATGCCTTTGGGCGAGATATTGACTCGTCCCTCAGACCCAGCGGTTCCGACAAAGAACATGTGCTGATCTTCGATAAAGGCCTTATGCGGTGGATCGAGTTGCGGAAATTGTTTGGCCATGGCGCGCTCCGGGAGAGGGGTTGCGGCAAACCTAAGCGCGTATGGATAGGCCGTCCAGCAGTCAGGAGATTGAGCGCCGTTCTGCGAGCAGCGCATCCAGATGTCTAGGATAGGTTTTGTACCCTGTGAATATGAATTCGTCCTCATCCGCCGGGGCGCGTAATTTGGCCTCGTGATCCCAGATTCGGGCCCAATCCCGCAAATGCTCTTGCAGGTCTTCCAGCGCCGACATCAGTTCAGGGGCGGCTTCGAATGGAGTGTCTTCGATGAAATCCAACACCTTTTGGTTGGTTGCCCGCAATGCCCGCGCAGGACCAAAGGTTTTACCCCGTGCCAGATAATGCTCGTACTCTGCGCGCGAAGCACTCATCAGGGACATCAATCGCGCGATGGAGTCCTGCTCATCCATGACCGACCCTTTCGCGGTTTATTCCACCGTTACCGACTTTGCCAGATTGCGCGGCTGATCCACATCCGTGCCCTTGGCCACCGCCGTGTGATAAGCCAGCAGCTGCGCAGGCACCGAATACAGGATCGGGGCAAGGCTTGGGTGGATATGCGGCATTCGGATCGTGCTCCAAACACCGTCCTCAGCCTCGGCAATGCCATCATCGTCCGAGACCAGAATGACCTTGCCTTTGCGGGCCATCACCTCTTGCATGTTGGACACGGTCTTGTCGAACACGGTATCTTTCGGTGCCATCACCACAACCGGCATATGCTTGTCGATCAGCGCGATGGGGCCGTGTTTCAGTTCCCCTGATGCATACCCTTCGGCGTGGATATAGCTGATTTCCTTCAATTTTAGCGCGCCTTCCATGGCCAGCGGATACATCAGGCCACGCCCCAAGAACAGGACATCGCGTGCCTCGGACAAGCGCTGGGCGGATTTGCGGATGGAGCGGTTTTGATCCAGCGCCGCGTTCAGAACCGATGGCAGCCCACGCAAGGCGGCGGCGTGATCGGCCAGTTCCTCATCGGTCAAGGTGCCCTTGTCAGCAGCGGCCTTGAGCGCGAGCATCAGTAAGACGCTGAGCTGGCAGGTGAAGGCCTTGGTCGAGGCCACGCCGATCTCGATACCCGCGTGGATGGGCAGAGCCACATCGCTTTCCCGCGCGATCGAGCTTTCGGGGACGTTGACGACAGAAACAATCTTGTCCGCCTTTCCTTCGCAATAACGCAACGCAGCCAGCGTATCGGCGGTTTCACCCGACTGGCTGACAAACAGGGCCATTGTGCGGTCGCTGATCGGAGGTTCGCGATAGCGGAATTCGCTGGCGATATCGACTTCAACCGGCATTTTGGCCAGTTGTTCGAACCAGTATTTCGCTGTCAGGCAGGCGTAGAAGGCGGTACCGCAGGCCACCATGGTCAGGCGATCCAGCTTTGTGAAATCCAGATCGATATCTGGCAAAACCACCCGGTCGCCACCTGTTGGCAGGTAAGACCGGATCGCCTCGGCCACAACAACCGGTTGTTCGGCGATTTCCTTGGCCATGAAATGCTTGTGCTCGCCCTTATCAGCCCGCGTATGATCAAGCTTGATCTTGCGCATTTCCCGATTGGCGAGCTCTCCGGCCTCGTTTCGGATTTCCAGCGAGGTGCGAGTCAGCACCGCGCGGTCGCCTTCCTCAAGATAGGTAATCTTGTTTGTCAGAGGGGCCAATGCGATGGCATCCGAGCCCACAAACATCTCGCCATCCCCATGACCGATGGCCAAGGGTGAGCCCTTGCGCGCCGCGACAATCAGGTCGTCCTGACCATCAAACAGAAAAGCCAGCGCAAATGCACCTTCCAACTGATCAATGGTCTTGAAGGCAGCCTCGACCGGAGACAGGCCCGAATTCAGCAAATGCTCGGCCATCAGGGCCACGGTCTCGGTGTCGGTTTCAGTCTCAAATCCGATCCCGTTTTTGGCCAATTCGGCGCGCAGTTCGCGGTAGTTTTCGACGATCCCGTTATGGACGACGGCAACCGGCCCGGCCTTGTGTGGGTGGGCATTGTTGACCGATGGCGCGCCGTGGGTGGCCCAGCGGGTGTGCCCGATCCCTGATTTGCCGGGCAGGGGATCATGGACAAGAAGGTCACTCAGGTTGACGAGCTTACCCACGGCCCGGCGGCGACCGAGGGTGCCGTCATTCACCGTAGCAATACCAGCGCTGTCATAGCCGCGATATTCCAGCCGTTTCAGCGCCTCAACCAAAATAGGGGCGACCTCATGCTGCCCCAGAACACCTACAATTCCACACATAAACTCAGGCCTCTTTATCGCGGCGAGCCTTTTTCGCCTTTAACATATCAAACAATTTGCGCGCATAGCCGGGTTTGTTTTCCTGCTTGGCCCGCGCAACGGCCAAGGCATCGGCTTCGACATCTTTGGTCACCACTGTGCCGGTCGCCGTCATCGCCCCGTCGCCCACCGTCACCGGAGCGACAAGCATGGTGTTCGAACCGATAAAGACATTTTGGCCAATCGTGGTTTTATGCTTCATTACGCCGTCATAGTTGCAAGTGATCGTGCCCGCGCCGATATTCGTTGCGGCCCCGACCAAAGCGTCACCGATATAGCTGAGGTGATTGACCTTCGCACCTTCGGCAATCTCGGCGTTTTTGATCTCGACAAAGTTGCCGATGCGCGCGTTTTCCGCCAGTTCTGCACCGGGGCGCAGGCGGGCATAGGGGCCGACCACAGAGCCCCGGCTGACATGGCAACCTTCCAGATGCGAGAAGGCCCGGATCGTTGCGCCGCTTTCGACGGTTACACCGGGGCCAAAGACCACGTTGGGTTCGATCACCGTATCTCGCCCGATGACCGTGTCGGCAGCGAGGTAAACCGCTTCCGGCGCCATCAGTGTGACGCCCAAATCCAGCAACTCGGCCCGGGCCTGGGCCTGAAATACAGCGTCCGCCGCTGCCAAATCCGCACGAGAATTAACACCCAGTGTTTGCGCTTCGTCACAGGCCACAGCAGTGACGCTTAGGTCACGTTCGCGGGCAATTTCAACCACATCTGTCAGGTAGTATTCGCCCGCGGCATTGTCATTGCTCACCGCATCAAGCAGTGACAGCAGAGTTTCTGAATTGCATGCCAAAAGCCCTGAATTACAGAATGTTATTGCCCGTTCTTCAACTGATGCTTCTTTGAATTCGACAATCCGCTCCAGCGTGTCACCATTCATCACCAAACGCCCATAGCGCGCGGGATCTGCGGCCTCAAAGCCCAGGATCACCAGATCATTTTTCGCCCGCGCTTCGATCATGCGTTCCAGCGTATCGGGCTTCAAGAACGGAGTGTCCCCATAAAGAACAACGACGTCACCTTCGAAACCCTCTAGCGCATCCCGTGCTTGCGCGACGGCATGGGCGGTGCCCAGTTGTTCCTCCTGCACAGCGATCTGCGCGGTCTCATCCTCGACCTGTGCGACCTTGGCGACGGCCTCGGACCCGTGGCCTGTGACGATCACGGTACGCTCGGGCGACAGCACCGAGCCAGCGCGCATGGCGTGGATCAGCATCGGAACCTGGGCGATGGGATGCAGAACCTTTGGAATATCCGAATTCATCCGGGTGCCTTTTCCGGCGGCAAGGATGACAAGGGCAGTGGTCATGAAATCGTTTTCTCTTTGTGTTTTCTTGCCGACCGTTTTATCCGCTGAGGTCAAAGGCGCAAGCCGTACGGCCATCAAACAAGATTGCCGATTGCAACATGGTATGGCGGAAAACTGCCGAGCAAGGAGGCGCGATGCGCACGGTCATCTTCGATCTGGATGGGACTTTGGCGGATACATCCGGGGATTTGCTGGCCGCCGCAAACCATTGTTTTCGCGCGATGGGCCATGGGGATGTGCTGGTTCACGGACAGGATGCAGGCGTTGCGGTGCGTGGTGGTCGGATGATGCTGACGCATGGCTTGAAACGGGTTGGCGCCTATGATGAGGCAACCGTAAACGCCTATTACCCGGTATTGCTTGAGGCCTATTCCAGCGATATCGACACCCACACCCGGTTCTATCCAGGTGCGCTGGAGGCAGTCGAAGCCCTAAAAAGCGCTGGATATGGTGTTGGGATTTGTACCAACAAGCCCGAGGGTTTGGCCCATCAGCTTTTGTCTCAGATGGGTGTTCGGGATCAGTTCGCCGCGCTGGTGGGGGCTGATACCCTGCCGGTGCGCAAGCCGGACCCTGAACCCCTGCGCGAGGCGGCGCGGCGGGCAGGGGGGCATCCCGATTTTTGTGTTTTGATCGGGGACTCTGACACAGACCGTAATACCGCCAAAGCTGCAGGCGTGCCGTCTGTGCTGGTTACGTTCGGGCCATCGGGGGATGATATGGCCGCGTTGGAGCCTGAGGCATTGCTGCATCATTTTGACGATCTGCCGAGTGTCGTGACCGATCTGATCGGTGCGGCGGCGTGATCTCTTGACCCGAAGCGGATAGCGCCCCAGAACTGAGCCATGACTGAGACATTCACCGGCAGTTTCACCCAGCAAGAACCGATCCCTGACGAGGCGATCGAGGCCGCGCTGACCGTCCTGCGCCACGGGCGCCTGCATCGCTATAACGTCACACCGGGTGAGTTGGGCGAAACAGCCTTGTTGGAACAGGAATTTGCCGCCCAGATGGGGGTCAAGTACTGTCTGGCTGTATCCTCGGGAGGGTATGCCCTTGCAACTGCCTTGCGCGCGGTGGGTGTTCAACCGGGTGACCCGGTTTTGACAAATGCTTTCACGCTTGCACCTGTGCCGGGCTCAATTGCGTCCGTCGGGGCCAAGCCTGTATTCGTGGGCGTGTCCGAGAACCTGACGATTGATCTGGACGATCTTGCGGCCAAGTTGGATCAGGCGCGGGTGTTGATGCTCAGCCATATGCGCGGGCATCTGTGTGACATGGATCGCCTGATGCAGATGTGCGACGCCGCTGGTGTGGTTGTGATCGAAGACTGCGCACACACGATGGGTGCAGCTTGGCGGGGGCAATTGTCTGGTCGTCAGGGCGCAATCGGATGCTATTCCTGTCAGACCTACAAACATGTCAATTCCGGCGAAGGCGGCCTGCTGATCACCGATGATGAGGAGCTTGCAGCCAAGGCCACGATGTTGTCGGGGTCCTACATGCTGTACGAACGTCATCTGGCCGCACCATCACCCGAGGTGTTCGAGCGCGTCAAATACACCACCCCTAATGTTTCGGGCCGGATGGATAATCTGCGCGCCGCGATCCTACGCCCGCAATTGCGCGATCTGGACCGGCAGGTTGGGCGTTGGAATGAAAGATACCGGGCCATCGAAGCCGGCTTGCGCGGAACACCGGGGCTGACAATTGTGGATCGGCCAGAGGGAGAAACCTATGTCGGTTCGTCGATTCAGTTCCTGCTTCTGGACTGGGTGCCCGATCGGATCACCGAGGTTATTGGCCGGTGCGCAAAACGGGGGGTCGAGTTGAAATGGTTTGGTGGGGCCGAACCGACAGGCTTCACCTCTCGCTATGACAGCTGGCGCTATGTTGAAAGCGAACGTTTGCCGGAATCGGACCGTATCCTTACGGGTATTTTGGATATGCGTGTCCCTCTTACGTTCTCTTTGCAGGACTGTGATCTGATCGCTCGAATAATTCGGGAAGAAGTTGCGCGGATTCACAATCTGGCGACGGCCTGAAAACAGCAAACTCCGTTGTCCGGACACGATTTCGCTTGCGTACGGACGTCATCATACTGGCAAATTGAGGTGTCTTTGCTTCTTTGAGCGAGCACACCATCAGATATCATTGCGTAACCATGACCAAAGAGAAAAAATCGGAATCTCTGGAAGTCAGGCTAAGCCTGTCGGAAAAAAACGCGTTCGCCGCACGGGTTGCTGCGCGCGGCGAAACCATGAGCGCGGCTTTGCGCCGATTGATCGCTGAAGATGGAGTGCCTCATTCAAACTCGAAGGAGGTTTCGACCATGAAGAATAGTGTAATCGCGGCATCCCCGGTGGTTCTGACCATCGCTATCTTAGTCGCTGTATCCCTGTCTGGGGCATCTGCAAAAACCGATTTCGCTGGCAATTTTCGTGCCAAGGATACCAACGGCGATGGATTCGTCGATCGGATTGAAATGCTGAGTTACATGACGCAACAGGCCGAGCAGGTGAACTTGCCTAGCGATTGTGATGGAACCGAACTGGCGAAAGTTTGGTCAATGTCGCCTGAAGAACTGGCAGATGATGCAATTGGCTTCTCAGATGCTGACAACGATGGCCGCATTACATTGTCTGAAGTCGTAGCGGCAAACGAACGCTACCGGGCTGACGATTTCACATCCGCCGATACCAACGAGGATGGATTTGTGACTTTGGCTGAGTTGGAGTTCGGCTTTCGTGAAGACGAAGCCAAAGTCAGCGCGGAATGCAGAGCAGCCATTGGTATGCACAGCGCCGCCCGCGCTTCTGAGATTTTGGAGCAAATAGATACTGATGGTGATGGGCGGATCAGTTTGGGTGAGTTCGTAAACCACTAGACTGCATTCCAACTGGACAGGCACTCTTCGCCTCGCTATAAATGAACATGTGTTCAATTACTGAAGTATAGCGCAGAGGCAGACCAAATGTTCCAGGCGGCAATGACATTCGATCTCGGCGAAGATGTAAACGCGCTGCGCGAAATGGTGCATCGCTGGGCGCAGGAACGGGTCAAGCCGATGGCCGCCGAGATCGACGCATCCAATGCTTTTCCCAATGAGCTATGGTCCGAGATGGGGGAGCTTGGCCTTCTGGGCGTAACGGTACCCGAGGAATATGGCGGGGCCGGAATGTCCTATCTGGCTCATACAATTGCGGTAGAGGAAGTGGCGCGTGCCTCGGCCTCGGTTTCGCTGTCATATGGTGCGCACTCGAACCTGTGTGTGAATCAGATCAAGCTGAACGGCAATGAGGAACAAAAGCAAAAATACCTGCCACGCCTGATCTCTGGGGCGCATGTGGGCGCATTGGCGATGTCCGAATCTTCGGCAGGTTCGGATGTGGTTTCGATGAAACTGCGCGCGGAAAAGCGCAACGATCACTATCGGCTGAATGGCAACAAATACTGGATCACAAACGGGCCGGACGCAGATACGCTGGTCGTCTACGCCAAGACCGACCCAGAGGCCGGCTCTAAAGGGATCACCGCATTTCTGATCGAAAAAGAGATGGCCGGTTTTTCGACCTCGCCCCATTTCGACAAGCTTGGAATGCGTGGGTCCAATACAGCAGAACTGATCTTTGAAGATGTCGAAGTACCGTTCGAAAATGTTCTAGGCGAAGAAGGCAAGGGCGTTGCCGTTCTGATGTCAGGTCTTGACTACGAACGGGTCGTGCTGGCCGGGATCGGAACCGGGATCATGGCAGCCTGTCTGGATGAGATCATGCCCTATCTGGCCGAGCGCAAACAATTCGGCAAACCCATCGGCAGCTTCCAGCTGATGCAGGGCAAGATCGCGGATATGTATACCGCGATGAATTCTGCCCGGGCTTATGTCTACGAGGTCGCTAAGGCCTGCGATCGTGGGGATGTGACCCGTCAGGATGCGGCGGCGTGCTGTCTCTATGCCTCGGAGGCGGCAATGACCCAGGCGCATCAGGCGGTTCAGGCGATGGGCGGGGCCGGGTTCCTGTCGGACGCGCCGGTCAGTCGGATTTTCCGGGATGCCAAGCTGATGGAGATCGGCGCGGGCACCAGCGAAATTCGCCGGATGCTGATTGGCCGCGAATTGATGAGCGAGATGCAGTGAAGAAAACGCCCCACTGACTTTGTGTCGGCGGGGCGCTTTGGATTGGATCAGAACCGATGGACGTAGGACACACCGACCAGCCAGGGATCGATTTCGGCGGTGCCGATATCGGCGCCATCCAAGGTCACGTCCGAGTCGATGTCGAACCAGCGCACATTCAGTCGGACCGCACCGTTTTGGGTAACCTGGTAGTCCAGCCCGGCCTGCAGCGCGACGCCGAACGAGTTATCGACCTTGAGATCCCCCAACGGAGAGCTTTCGTCAAAAAAGATCGTGTAGTTCAGACCGGCACCGACATAGGGCTTCCAGGCGCTATTGGTCGGGAAGTGATAGTTCAGCGACAGGGTCGGGGGCAGGTGCTTGACGCTGCCCGCGTCGGTGCTGCCTCCCAGAGTTATGTCATGGCTGAACGGCGTTGCGGCCAAAAGTTCGATCCCCAGATTGTCGCGGATAAAGTATTCTGCGGTAAAGATCGGGCGGGTGTCCGCGTCGATATCTGCGCTAAGCCCCGCAAGCGTTCCGTTGTCGGATTTCGGGTCCAGATATCCCACACCTACGCCAAGGGTCCAGTCACCCTGCGATTGGGCAAATGCGGGTGCGGCCAAAGCGGACAGCGCGGTCGAGAATGTCAATGCGGCGAGCGTTTTCATCATGGTCTTGCCTTTGGTTTTGTTGATGCCCCTTGTGTGGCGGCAAAGGCCCATCCGCGCTCTGATCTGCATCAAGTTTCGCTTGGTTCTGGTTGCCTGTGTACGGCGGAAAAATTCAATGAAAAAAGAGGTCTAGCAGATGCTTGACCCTACGCGCATACCTGGTTTGCGCCCAGAGGGCGGCTGGGACTTGCCTGACCGGTTGAACATGGCGCGCCAGTGTCTGGATCATCCCGATGATCGTGTGGCCGTGATCGATCTGACCGGCCCTTCCGAACAGCGTGTGACCTATGGACAGCTGCATCATATGACCGACGGGATCGCCCGTGCCTTACAGCAGCAGGTGCAGCCAGGTGACCGGGTCGGTGTCTTGCTCAGCCAATCGCCATGGTGTGCCGCCGCGCATCTGGCGATCTGGAAGATCGGTGCGATCTCAGTTCCGCTGTTCAAGCTGTTCAAACAGGAGGCTTTGCGGTCTCGTGTTAGTGATGCGGGCGCCAGCCTTGTGCTGACCGATGTCGAGGGTGCCGGGCTACTTGAAGGAATCGCAAAGCCTCTGGTCGCGTCTGATGTAGGGGTGCCGGGCGATCCGGTTTCCTTTGCTGAGACTGGTCCGGATGATCCGGCGGTGCTGATCTATACGTCGGGCACAACCGGCAGCCCCAAGGGTGCGCTGCACGGGCATCGGGTGCTAACGGGCCATCTGCCAGGCGTTTCAATCAGCCACAATCATCTGCGCGACGGGGACTGCCTCTGGACGCCTGCGGATTGGGCCTGGATCGGAGGGTTGTTCGATGTGCTGATGCCGGGGCTAGCGCTGGGCATACCGGTGGTTGCAGCACGTCTGGATAAGTTCTCGGCTGAGGCTTGCGCGGATGTGATCGCGCGCTGCGGGGTGCGCAACGTGTTCTTCCCGCCCACAGCATTACGCATGCTGAAAGCAGCGGATCAGAGCATCCCCGGCTTGCGCTCAGTCGCGTCCGGGGGGGAGCCGTTGGGGGCCGAGATGCTCGCCTGGGGTAAGCAGGCCTTTGGCCTGACGATCAATGAATTCTACGGTCAGACCGAATGTAATATGGTTGTCTCCTCGTGCGCGCAGGACTTTCCGGTGAACCCCGGCTGTATCGGCAAGCCCGTGCCGGGGCATGAGGTGGCGGTGATTAACCAGGATGGCAATCCGACGAGCGAGGAAGGCGACGTCGCTATCCGCCGTGGATCGGCCTCGATGCTGCTGGAATACTGGAACAATCCGCAAGCGACGGCTGAGAAGTTCCGAGGCGACTGGCTCATCACCGGAGATCGCGGCGTGTGGCAGGGCGACTATCTGCGCTTCGTGGGCCGCGATGACGACGTGATTACCTCAGCCGGATATCGCATCGGCCCGGCGGAGATCGAGGATTGCCTGCTGACCCACCCAGCCGTGGCAACCGTGGGCGTGGTCGGCAAGCCCGACCCGCTGCGGACCGAGATCGTGAAGGCCTATGTGGTGTTGAAACCTGGGGCCGAGGCCACAAGCGCGGAGTTGCAGGAGTGGGTCAAGGACCGGCTGTCGCAGTATTCCTACCCGCGAGAGGTGGCGTTTTTGGAGGAGTTGCCGATGACGGTGACGGGCAAGGTGATCCGGAAGGAATTGAAGGCGCGGGCAGTGGGGGAGATTCATAAATGAAGAATACTCTATTGTTAACGGCAGCTTTGATCGGTTCTCAGCTAGGAGCACCTCTCCCTGCGTTAGCCGACGAGAACGACCCGTTCGAATGGACACAGCGTTGCTTCTTAAGTTTACGAGATCAATTGGATCGGGCTGGGAAGAGGCAAGAGTGTATGGCGATCATTCTTGGGTATTGCCGTTATGCTGTCGACAGTCCTTCGTGTTTTGGAACTCTGGCGACGACTTACGAAAACCTATCAAAGGATATCATGGATAGCCTTCCGGATAGTCTAGATGCTCCATCTCCGCAGAAACAGTTCTTTGAGAACCGAATGGATATGCTGAACTCGACGAACGCAGATACTCAGTGCGAGAATTCAGACTCTGGAACAGAATGTGCCGCGTTTGTTTCGATGGGGCGCTATCTTGGCGCAATATCTTTGGCGGATTGGTTGGAAAAGAGGAAAGAAAGTCAGTGAAGTTAGTAAGCAAAGCAGTTCCGACCTCTGAGGTATTTAAAGCAAACCTCGCAGCCCATCTCGACGCGCTGGCACAGATATCCGAAGCTGCTGAAGCGGCCCGTATCGGAGGGGGTGAGAAATCCCGCGCGCGGCATGAATCTCGGGGCAAGATGCTCCCCCGACGCAGGGTTGCGAACCTTCTCGATCCGGGCTCTCCATTCCTTGAAATCGGCGCGACGGCGGCGCATGGGATGTATGGCGATGCCGCGCCCTGTGCCGGTGTGATCGCAGGCATTGGCCGGGTACAGGGGCGAGAGGTCATGGTGGTTTGCAACGACGCCACCGTGAAGGGCGGAACCTACTATCCGCTTACCGTCAAGAAGCACCTGCGCGCGCAGGAGATTGCCGAGGAAAACCATCTGCCCTGTATCTACCTGGTCGATAGCGGTGGCGCGAACCTGCCCAATCAGGACGAGGTCTTCCCCGACCGCGATCATTTCGGGCGCATCTTTTACAATCAGGCACGCATGAGCGCCAAGGGGATCGCTCAGATCGCTGTGGTGATGGGCTCGTGCACGGCCGGTGGTGCCTATGTACCTGCAATGTCGGATGTGACGATCATCGTGAAGGAACAAGGGACCATCTTTCTGGCTGGGCCGCCTCTGGTTAAGGCCGCAACAGGCGAGGTCGTCAGCGCCGAAGACCTCGGCGGTGGCGATGTACATACGCGCCTGTCTGGCGTTGCGGACTATCTGGCCGAGGATGATGCGCATGCTTTGGCCTTGGCTCGGCGAGCCGTGGGGTCTTTGGGCGGTGCCGGGCTGAAACCCGGCCTACAGTTTGAGGCTGTTGAGGAACCTGCGTATGACCCCGAGGAAATCCTTGGCGTCGTGCCCGCCGACCTGCGCACGCCGTATGATATCCGCGAGGTGATTGCGCGGCTGGTCGATGGCTCCAGGTTCGATGAGTTCAAACCACGGTTTGGTGAAACATTGGTGACCGGCTTTGCCCATGTCAAAGGCTGCCCGGTCGGGATCATCGCCAACAACGGCGTGCTATTCTCGGAGGCCGCGCAGAAAGGCGCGCATTTTGTCGAGCTATGCTCACAGCGCAAAACGCCATTGGTTTTCCTGCAAAACATCACCGGCTTTATGGTTGGTCGCAAATACGAAAACGAAGGCATCGCGCGGCACGGGGCCAAGATGGTGACGGCGGTGGCGACGACCTCGGTGCCCAAGATCACGATGCTTGTTGGCGGTTCTTTTGGCGCTGGGAATTACGGCATGGCGGGTCGCGCCTACCAGCCTCGGTTTTTGTGGACCTGGCCGAACTCGCGTATTTCGGTGATGGGGGGCGAACAGGCCGCAGGCGTTCTGGCTACCGTCAAACGCGACGGAATCGAACGGCAGGGCGGCACGTGGTCCGCCGAGGAAGAAGCCGATTTCAAACGTCCGACACTACAGATGTTCGAGGAACAGTCGCATCCGCTCTACGCCTCGGCCCGGCTCTGGGATGACGGTATCATTGATCCGCGCAAAAGCCGCGATGTGCTGGCCTTGTCGCTCAGCGCTGCGCTGAATGCCCCGATAGAGGAGACGCGCTTCGGCGTGTTCAGGATGTGAGCCATGGATCTGAAGAAACGATTGCTGGATTCGATCCCAGAGCTCAGAGTTCCCGATTTGTCGACGCGCGCCGAGATATCCGTATATTTAATTCACAACTCCCGCGATCCAGAAGATTACTTTTTCCTTTTTGACTTCGAGGAATTTGTTGATCGATCAAACGGTGGGTACTTCGTGCGACCGGTTATTCGGATTTTCGCCGGAAGAGATGACTTTGGCCGTACGCGGTTCGCCCGCGAGTTTCGCGAGGTTTTTGCGCGTGAATTCGACCGGATGCGGGCTGAACTGGCCGAAAAGAAGGGGAAGCGTGGATGGTTGAGTTGGAGTTTTGGCTTTAACTCTGCCGTTGATATTGTCGGTGGACTTGTTGGCAATCTGGTTCTGGCCGCAGCCATGTCTGTCGGGAAAAGAGTGATTGGCGACAATCTGCTACCTCGGATCCTTGCAGGCAAAAGCGATGAGGCAAAATTGGCTGACGAAATTGATCGCACAAAGAGCAAGGTAGAACGTGCTTTGGCTGAGATTGAAATCACGATCCATCCTGAGCTTTATTGTCACGCCTATCGTGATGGTCATTTGGGCAAGATCAGCGACATGGACCGGGATGCTTGGCCACTGCCAAATTATGTGCGCATGCATTTGCAGGACGAAAAAAACGGGTCTTGGTGGTAGGTTATGGTGGGAACTCTTAAAAAACTGATGGAACGCTACCCCGGCGCCCAGACCTTCAAGTTTGGGGACAACGCCATGTTGAGTACTGAGCTGCTGGCCCTTGTGCGTGCAGGAAAGAAAACGGCGACCTGCGATGCATTGCGGAACTACCCCGAAGGCTCTCCTGACATGCCCGTGGTTGGGCGGCGCGATATTGCTTTGAACTGGGATGATCACCCGGCCCTGGTGATCGAAACGATCGAAGTTACGATCTGTCGTTATTGCGATGTGACTGAGGAGTTTGCACTAGCCGAGGGCGAGAATGAAACGCTTGCGGGGTGGCGCGATGATCACCGACGCTATTTCGAGCGTAATGGCGGCTTCAATCCTGAGATGGAGTTGGTCTGCGAGCGATTTCGTCTTGTCGAAGATCTGGCGGCTGAGGGGTAAGCCATGTTCAACAAAATCCTGATTGCCAACCGGGGCGAGATCGCCTGTCGGGTCATGGAAACGGCTCAGAAAATGGGTGTGTCCTGTGTTGCTGTGTATTCCGATGCGGATGCCTCGGCCAAGCATGTGCAGATGGCGGATGAGGCCGTTCATATTGGCGGTGCAGCCCCGGCGGAGAGTTACCTGAAAGGCGATGAGATCATTCGGGCCGCGCTTAACACTGGCGCTCAGGCGATCCATCCGGGGTATGGGTTTTTGTCCGAAAATCCCGATTTCGTGGATGCGGTTGAGGCGGCCGGTTTGACCTTTATTGGTCCATCAGCGGATGCGATCCGCAAGATGGGCCTCAAGGACGCTGCCAAGGCGTTGATGGAACAGGCGGGCGTGCCCGTAGTTCCCGGCTATCATGGCGACAATCAGGATCCCGAGCATTTGGCCGGGGCGGCCGACACAATAGGCTATCCGGTGCTGATCAAGGCCGTGGCGGGTGGCGGCGGCAAAGGGATGCGGCTAGTTGAACGACCCGAGGATTTCGCATCTGCCTTGGACAGCGCGCGAGGTGAGGCCAGAACAGCCTTCGGCAATGATGTTGTATTGGTTGAGAAATTTGTCGCCAAGCCCCGCCATATCGAGGTGCAGGTGTTTGGCGACGGCACACATGCAGTTCATCTGTTCGAACGGGATTGCTCGCTTCAGCGGCGACATCAGAAAGTGATCGAAGAGGCTCCGGCCCCCGGCATGACCGCTGAAATGCGCGAGGCCATGGGGCAGGCAGGTGTCCGTGCGGCTGAGGCGATTGGCTACAAAGGTGCCGGGACGATTGAGTTCATCGTCGACGCGTCCGACGGGCTGCGCCCGGATCGGTTCTGGTTCATGGAAATGAACACGCGCCTACAGGTTGAGCATCCGGTGACCGAGGCGATCACGGGTGTCGATCTGGTCGAATGGCAGCTTCGCGTTGCAGCGGGTGAAAGCCTGCCGAAGCAGCAGAATGACCTGTCGATCAACGGGCATGCGTTCGAGGCGCGGCTCTATGCCGAAGATGTGCCCAAGGGGTTCTTGCCAGCAACAGGTACCCTGACCCATCTGTGCTTTCCGCAAGGGTGTCGGGCAGATAGTGGCGTGAGGGCGGGGGATACGATCAGCCCGTGGTATGATCCGATGATCGCAAAGGTGATCGTGCATGGTCCGACCCGCGCAGTTGCGCTTGAGCAGTTACATCGTGCGTTGCAGGGAACCGAGGTCGCCGGAACCGTGACAAACCTGTCATTCCTGGGGGCACTGACCCGACATACTGGCTTTGCGTCGGGCGATGTTGATACAGGGCTGATCGGGCGCGACCTTGACGAATTGGTACAGGCGGTACCGCCACGGCCTGAAACCCTTGTGGCGGCAGCCATGCAAGCTTCGAACCTGGTGGACACGCAGGCAGACGCTGGTTTCTCGCTTTGGGCGCCTCTGCATCGTGCGGTTCAGCTGATATCCGGCGAGGATCGTATCGAGCTTGATGTTCAAGTTATCAGCGCCGAGCAGCAGGACTGGAAGGTGGGTGAGACGGTCGTCACGACACAACGCCAGGACGGGCGCTGGCGGATCAACGGAAAACCGATGCCTAACGTCGCGGTCACTGGTCTCTGGATCACAGTTTTCGAGGATTATGGTCAGAGTTTTGACCTGGTTGATCCGTTGGATCGCGAGGCCAGCGCGGCTGGGGATACCAACCTGATCGAGGCGCCAATGCCGGGGCTTGTCAAAGCGGTCTTTGCGGTGGTCGGTCAAACCGTCAAGGAGGGCGACCGTTTGGCGGTGCTGGAGGCGATGAAGATGGAACATTCCCTACTCGCTGCTCGGGATGGTGTTGTCGCTGAGGTTCTGGCCAAGGACGGCGCGCAGGTTGAAGCCGGAGCCGCGTTGGTTCGGTTGGAGGACAGCTAGGCTGTTCGAAGGTCTGGGCATGTGTCACGATCAGTTTGGACATCAAAGGGAGATGAGGCATGGGCGAACGCGTAGAAATTTTTGAAGTCGGGCCGCGGGACGGGTTGCAGAACGAAACGCGCGACATTCCGGTGTCCGAGAAGATTGCGCTTGTTGATTGCCTGTCGAATGCCGGGTTCAGCCGAATCGAAGTGGCAAGCTTTGTCTCACCCAAATGGGTTCCCCAGATGGCAGCCAGCGCCGAGGTTCTGGCCGGAATAACGCGCGCAAAGGGTGTACGATATGCAGCCCTGACCCCCAATATGCGGGGGTATGAAGATGCTTTGGCGGCCAAAGCAGATGAGATCTCGGTTTTTGCTTCGGCTTCCGAGGGATTCTCGAAAGCCAATATCAACGCCACCATTGCCGAGTCGATTGAACGGTTCACACCGATCCTGGACGCCGCGCGGCACATCGACCTGCCAGTGCGCGGCTATGTCTCTTGCGTGACCGACTGCCCGTATGATGGGCCGACACCGCCCGAAAAAGTGGCCGAGGTCGCGGATCTTTTGTTCTCTCACGGCTGCTATGAGGTGTCTTTAGGCGATACAATCGGGCAGGGGACGCCAGACAAGATTGCGCGGATGCTGATGGCGGTGCGCGAACGTGTCCCCGTAACCCGGCTGGCTGGGCATTTTCATGACACGAATGGCCGGGCATTGGACAATATCGATGCCTCGCTTTCACTGGGTATCCGTGTGTTCGATGCCGCCGTTGGTGGCCTTGGAGGTTGCCCCTACGCCCCTGGTGCGGCGGGCAATGTCGCGACAGAAGCCGTTGCGGCGCATCTGGAACGGTTGGGATATGCCACCGGCCTGGATGCCACAGTGTTGGATAAAGCCGCGCAGATGGCGCGTGCCATGAGGGGCTAAGATGTACGAAACGATCTCTGTCGCCACAGATGCACGCGGCGTTGCGACCCTGTGCCTAAACCGTCCGGAAAAACACAACGCGATGTCGGCCATGATGATCGCCGAACTTACGCGCGCAGCGCAGGATCTAGAACATGACCCCTCTGTTCGGGTTGTCGTGCTGACCGCGACGGGCAAATCCTTTTGCGCTGGAGGGGATTTGGGTTGGATGCAGGATCAGATGGCAGCCGATCCGGCCACGCGTTTCGTCGAAGCACGAAAGCTTGCGGAAATGCTGCAAGCGCTCAACACGATGCCGAAACCCTTGATCGGTGCGTTGCAGGGCAATGCGTTCGGCGGAGGTGTGGGTCTGGTCGCTGTCTGTGATGTGGCAATTGGTGTTGAAACCCTGAAAATGGGCCTGACCGAGACAAAGCTGGGCCTGATCCCGGCGACGATTGGGCCTTATGTGATCGCACGTATGGGGGCAGCCAAGGCCCGCCGGGTTTTCATGTCAGCGCGTCTGTTTGATGCGGCCGAGGCCGTGACGCTAGGGCTTTTGGCCAAAACCGTCACGGCAGACGGGTTGGATCAGGCCATTGAGGACGAAGTTCTTCCCTATCTGAATTGCGCACCGGGGGCGGTTGCCTCGGCCAAGGCGCTGGTTCAGGACCTTGGGCCTCAGATTGACGATCAGGTGATTGACCACACGATTAATGCGCTGGTTTCTCGCTGGGAAACAGAAGAAGCGCATGAGGGCATCAAAGCTTTCTTTGAGAAACGTAAGCCCAAGTGGAACAACAAAGTTTAACTCTGATTCCGAGCGCGGTTGGGTGCTGAACACGCGAGCGCCTTTGGGTGTTTGTCAAGTTCAAGGTTGATGACCTGCGCGCTTGTGATCGGTTGACCCTCTGACCCTGCAGAGATAGAGAATGTCCAGTCAACTCGCCAATTGACCGCGCGCTCGATATGGATCGCGCAGGAAAGGAGCTACTCTTGGAAGAGCTGTTGCGGGAATATCTCCCGATCCTGGTGTTTCTGGCCGTGGCCGTAGGCCTTGGAATAGTACTGATTCTGGCGGCTGTCGTTTTGGCCGTCCGCAATCCCGACCCGGAAAAAGTCAGCGCATATGAATGTGGCTTCAACGCATTTGATGATGCGCGGATGAAATTCGATGTCCGATTCTATCTGGTCGCGATTCTCTTCATCATCTTCGATCTGGAAATCGCCTTCCTGTTCCCCTGGGCCGTTGGCTTCAAGGACATCAGCGATGTGGGTTTCTGGTCCATGATGGTATTCCTGGGCGTTCTGACCATCGGCTTTGCCTATGAATGGAAGAAAGGGGCCCTGGAATGGGAGTGATGACGGGTGCAAACACCGCTGGTGTCGACAAGGAAGTCGCCACTCAGGCCCTGAATGCCGAGCTTCAGGACAAAGGCTTTCTGCTGACCTCGACCGAGGACATCATCAACTGGGCGCGCACTGGCAGCTTGCATTGGATGACCTTTGGTCTGGCCTGCTGCGCGGTCGAAATGATGCATACCTCAATGCCGCGCTATGATGCGGAACGGTTCGGCATCGCACCGCGCGCCTCTCCGCGTCAGTCCGATGTGATGATCGTGGCCGGGACGCTGACCAACAAGATGGCTCCGGCGCTGCGCAAGGTTTACGATCAAATGCCCGAGCCGCGCTATGTGATCTCAATGGGGTCCTGCGCCAACGGCGGCGGGTATTATCACTATTCCTATTCCGTCGTGCGCGGCTGTGACCGGATCGTCCCGGTGGACATCTACGTGCCCGGCTGCCCTCCGACCGCCGAGGCGCTGCTCTATGGTCTGATGCAGCTGCAACGTAAAATCCGCCGCACCGGCACGATTGTACGCTGAGGTAGGGGCAGATGAGCGAAGTACTCAAAGAACTCGGCACGCAGCTTGAACTGAAACGCTCGGATTGTGTCCTGTCCTGGGATGTGACCCATGGCGAATTGAACGTCGATGTTGCCCTGTCGAACCTTGTCGAATTCATTGAATTCCTGAAAAGCGACCGGTCCTGTCAATTCTCGACCTTGGTGGATATCACCGGCGTTGATTACCCCGAACGGGCCAAACGGTTCGACGTGGTCTATCATTTCCTGTCGATGTACCAGAACCAGCGCATCCGCCTGCGGGTCTCGATCCGTGAAGAAGACATGGTGCCCTCGATTGTCGATGTACACCCCTCGGCCAATTGGTTCGAGCGTGAGGTGTTTGACATGTTTGGCATCCTGTTCTCAGGCCATCCGGACTTGCGGCGCATCCTGACGGATTATGGCTTTCGCGGCTATCCGTTGCGCAAGGATTTCCCGACCACGGGCTATACCGAAGTGCGCTATGACGAAGCGCAAAAGCGTGTGGTCTATGAGCCCGTGTCTCTGGTGCAGGAATACCGTCAATTCGATTTCATGTCCCCGTGGGAAGGTGCAAACTACATCCTGCCGGGTGATGAGAAACAGGAGACCGAATGATGGGGGGTATCTGGTGGCTGATCTTATCGGCACTGACCATCATCCCGATGGTGAAGATCTTGCCGTTTTTTGGGATCAACAAGGTCTGGTGCCTTTTGTGTCTGATCCCGTTTGGTACGATTGCCCTTCTGTGGTGGGTCGGGATCAAGCTACAGGAAATGGAGCGCCGCTGAGATGATGTTGGGGGAACTGATCGCACTAGGGGCGCTGGGCGTTCTTCTGGCCGGTGCTGCAGCCAAAGCCGTTGAGGCGAAAAAGGTCCGGGTTCGGGCTGAGGCAAAGAAACGACGGGGGCGTTGATGGACGGCTCAAGATATGATGACGGCAGCTCGGATGCGCTGAGCGGAGAACAGAAGATCCGCAATTTCAACATCAACTTCGGCCCGCAACACCCTGCGGCGCACGGGGTTTTGCGTTTGGTGCTCGAACTTGACGGTGAAATCGTCGAGCGTTGTGACCCGCATATCGGCCTGCTGCACCGTGGTACGGAAAAGCTGATGGAAAGCCGGACCTATCTGCAGAACCTGCCGTATTTCGATCGTCTGGATTACGTGGCGCCGATGAATCAGGAACATGCCTGGTGTCTGGCGATTGAAAAGCTGACTGGTGTGGAAGTGCCGCGCCGTGGCTCTCTGATCCGGGTTTTGTACTCCGAGATCGGGCGCATCCTGAACCACCTGCTGAACGTGACCACGCAGGCGATGGACGTTGGCGCGCTGACCCCGCCGCTGTGGGGCTTTGAAGAGCGCGAAAAGCTGATGGTGTTCTATGAGCGTGCCTGCGGTGCCCGCCTGCACGCCGCCTATTTCCGCCCCGGTGGCGTTCATCAGGACCTGCCGCCGGAACTGCTGGACGATATCGAGGCGTGGAGCCACGAATTCCCCGCCGTTCTTGATGACATTGACGGGTTGCTGACCGAAAACCGCATCTTCAAACAGCGCAACGCCGATATTGGCGTTGTGACCGAGGATGACATCCAGAAATACGGCTTTTCGGGTGTCATGGTCCGTGGGTCAGGTTTGGCATGGGACCTGCGGCGCGCGCAGCCCTATGAATGCTATGACGAGTTCGAGTTCCAGATCCCCGTCGGCAAGAATGGCGATTGCTACGACCGTTATCTCTGCCGCATGGAGGAAATGCGCCAGTCGCTGCTGATCATCCGTCAAGCCATCGCCAAAATCCGCGACTGTCCCGGCGACGTTCTGGCGCGCGGCAAGATCACCCCGCCAAAACGGTCCGACATGAAGACCTCGATGGAAAGCCTGATCCATCACTTCAAGCTCTACACCGAAGGGTTCCACGTCCCCGCAGGCGAGGTCTACGCCGCTGTCGAGGCCCCCAAGGGTGAGTTCGGTGTTTATCTGGTCGCCGACGGCACCAACAAACCTTACAGGGCCAAACTGCGCGCACCGGGGTTCTTGCATTTGCAGGCGATGGACCACGTTGCCGGAGGACACCAACTGGCGGATGTCGCCGCGATTATCGGCACGATGGACGTCGTGTTTGGGGAGATTGATCGTTAATGTTCAATTTATTGCTCTTCGCGGCTGCTATGTGCATAGTTATTTGCCCCATCGCTGGGTTCGTAACTCTTTCGCGAGGAAATCTCGGGTGGGCATTTGTGAATCTAGTCGGTTTCGTGAGCGGAGTCGCTTTCATTGTATTTGCCTTCGTTGAACTGAGGCAATTGGGTGGATTGGGGCAATAAGCAGATGAAACATGTATTTTTGATAAATCGGTCTTGTGCCGCTCTACAAAAACCCTTTCGAATGAGGGCTATGTAATGCTCCGCCGTCTTCACCCCGAACAACCTGAAAGCTTTGCCTTCACCTCTGCCAACCAGCAATGGGCCGAAGCGCAGGTTACCAAGTACCCCGAGGGTCGTCAGGCCAGTGCGGTGATCCCGCTGCTGTGGCGCGCTCAGGAGCAGGAGGGATGGCTGAGCCGTCCGGCGATTGAATCCGTCGCTGACATGCTGGGCATGGCCTATATCCGCGTGCTCGAGGTTGCCTCTTTCTACTTCATGTTCCAACTGCAGCCGGTTGGATCGGTGGCGCATATTCAGGTCTGTGGCACGACCTCCTGCATGATTTGCGGGGCCGAGGATCTGATTGCGGTCTGCAAGGACAAGATCGCCGCCAAGCCGCATGAATTGTCTGCCGATGGTAAACTGAGCTGGGAAGAAGTCGAATGCCTTGGGTCCTGCGCCAATGCGCCGATGGCGCAGATCGGCAAGGATTATTATGAAGACCTGACAGCTGAAAGCTTCGGTAAGATCATCGACGATCTGGCCGCGGGCAAAGTGCCAACACCGGGCCCTCAGAACGGGCGTTACGCAGCCGAACCGCTGGGCGGGCTGACCAGCCTGACGGACCATGACGCAGGCAAACCGCAGTACAATGCCAGCGTGGCCTTGGCGACCGATCTGGGCGATACGGTCAAGCGCATCGACGGGACCGAGGTTCCGATCCTGACCCCTTGGCTGGGCAAGGATGGTAAGGCCGCGGCGACCAAGTCGGCCCCGAAACCGCCCAAAGCGCCGAAACCGGCCAAACCCGCTGCGAAGCAGGCGGAGGAGGCGAAGGTCGCCAAGGAAGCGCAACCTGAGACGCTGACTGACGCGCGGGATGGCAAGGCCGATGACCTGAAAATGCTGAAAGGCGTCGGCCCGAAACTGGAGCAGACGCTGAACGAGCTGGGTTTTTACCATTTCGACCAGATCGCCGCCTGGACGCCCGAGCATGTGGCTTGGGTCGATACACGGTTGAAGTTCAAAGGCCGGATCGAGCGCGATGGATGGATCGCACAGGCGGCTAAGCTGGCAGCGGGAGAAGAGACCGAGTTTGCCAAGCGCGCCAAGAAAGACGGTAAGTACGAAGACTGAGATGGACGCGGATAAGGAACAGGCCATCGCCCGCAAGGGCCGACATATTGGCATCGTCATTGCTGTGACGATGGCGATCTGGCTTGCCATGAACCTGTTCATCGGTCCCGCTTTGGGGCTGACGACGCGCCACGCATTGTTTTTTGACCTCGCCGCATTGGCCGGGTTCATCTATGCGGGCGTCAACATATTTCAACTCTGGCGCATGCGTCAGGAAAGCCGAAGGTAACACGCGATGCTGAAGGATCAGGACCGGATCTTTACCAACATCTACGGGATGCATGAGCGTACGCTTAAGGGCGCGCAAGCTCGCGGGCATTGGGATGGTACGGCTGGATTGATCGAAAAGGGCCGTGACTGGATTATTCAGACGATGAAGGATTCCGGTTTGCGAGGGCGCGGTGGCGCGGGTTTCCCGACCGGTTTGAAGTGGTCCTTCATGCCCAAGGAAAGCGATGGTCGCCCGGCCTATCTGGTTGTGAACGCGGACGAATCCGAGCCAGGCACCTGCAAGGACCGTGAGATCATGCGCCACGATCCGCACACGCTGATCGAAGGCTGCCTGATCGCATCCTTCGCGATGAATGCACATACCTGCTACATCTACCTGCGCGGCGAATACATTCGCGAGCGTGAGGCTCTGCAGGCCGCGATTGACGAGGCTTACGACGCCGGGCTGTTGGGCAAGAACGCCGCTGGTTCGGGCTGGGATTTCGATCTGTTCCTGCATCACGGGGCCGGGGCCTATATCTGCGGCGAGGAAACGGCTCTGCTGGAAAGCCTTGAGGGCAAAAAGGGCATGCCGCGGATGAAACCTCCGTTCCCGGCGGGCGCTGGCCTTTACGGGTGTCCGACCACAGTGAACAACGTGGAATCCATAGCCGTTGTGCCCACCATCCTACGCCGGGGCGCGGACTGGTTTGCGGGCTTTGGCCGTCAAAATAACGCAGGCACCAAGCTGTTCGCAATCTCGGGCCATGTAAACACCCCCTGTGTGGTCGAAGAGGCGATGTCGATCCCGTTTGAGCAGCTGATCGAAACCCATTGTGGCGGCATTCGCGGCGGTTGGGACAATCTGTTGGCGGTAATCCCGGGTGGCTCATCGGTTCCTTGCGTGCGCGGTGAGAACATGCGCGATGCGATCATGGATTTCGACCACCTGCGCAACGATCTGGGCTCGGGCCTTGGAACGGCGGCGGTGATCGTGATGGACAAATCCACAGACATCATCAAGGCGATCTGGCGCCTTTCGAAATTCTACAAACACGAAAGCTGCGGGCAGTGTACGCCCTGTCGCGAAGGCACGGGCTGGATGATGCGCGTGATGGACCGTCTGGTGCGCGGCGAGGCCGAGCTGGAAGAGATCGACATGCTGTTTGACGTGACCAAACAGGTCGAAGGCCACACGATCTGCGCCCTTGGTGATGCAGCGGCCTGGCCGATCCAGGGCTTGATCCGCAACTTCCGCGACGAAATCGAAGATCGCATCAAGGCCCAGAAATCGGGCCGTTCAAGCGCGATAGCAGCGGAGTAAGAAATATGGACCTATTTGCAGATTACTCTCATGCTGTTGCTTCGGTTGTGATTTTCACACTGGTCGTGTTGTTGTTGTCGCCCCTCACGGCGATGGCCAAACAAAGCAAAGGGTTGGCACCAGGTGCGACGCCTGATCAGGACTATGCCGACCGGGCCTATCGCCTGAACCGGGCCTATCTGAACGGAACAGAAACGCTGCCTGCTTTCGTCGCGGTAACAATTGCCGCGATTTTGCTGGGGGTGAGCCCGTTTTGGGTGAACCTGTTGGCTTCGGTCGCTCTGGTTGCGCGGTTGGCGATGCTGGTTGTCCATATTCGCGGAACTGGTAAGCCAAATTCGGGCATCCGTTCGATCTTTTATGTGCTGAGCTGGGCCTGCATGTTTGTGATTGGGGTCATGGCTTTGGCGGCGGCGTTTTGATGAGGAGCAAGGATAAAGTGAACTGGTCGACGGTTGGGCGCATTCGTTCAGGTACCTGCGTTGTTATTGCAGCCTTAGCGCTTGTGTCGGCCTGTGGTACGATCACAAAGTCAAGTGATCGGGTTCAGTTCGAAGGCAATTTCTTTCGTGCCAAGGCCAAACCTGTAGACAAGAAGAAGGCCCCGACTGATTTTACCGTTGTCGTGAACGGCGTCTCCCAGTCCTTGAACGGCGCGCGTGAAGCCGGGCGCTATGAGGGCACGAAGTACTGTATCGAGCAATTCGGCTCCTCCCGTATCGAATGGAAGGTCGGGCCTGATACCGAACCGGATCAGCTTCAGATCAGCGACGACAAGCTTTCTTTTGCAGGAACATGCCAGCGACCATGATCTGTGTTTTTGCATATCAGCGCATGATTAGGGGTTTGCTATCGCATAGCAGACCGTCAGGCCTTTGTTTTGGGGAACCCAAAACAAAAGGAAAGAACATGTCTGTAGCAAAATCCTTAGGTCTGGCCGTTCTGTTGACATTACCAATCGCAGCCGAAGCCAAACCTCCCCTGCGCGATGTTCATGAGATCGACAACGAGCTGTACTATATCGCCATCGCAAATGAGATTTCTGAATATTGCCCTTCGATCAGCGGTCGACGTCTCAAGGCGATCAATGTGATGTGGGGGCTGCGGTCCAAAGCCCACAAATTAGGATATTCCGACAAGGAAATCCGCGCCTATGTGGAATCGGACTCGGAAAAAGACCGGATGCGTGCCAAGGGCGAGGCCTATCTGGCGCAAAACGGAGTGTCTTATGACACACCGAACTCATTTTGCGCACTGGGGCAGTCCGAAATTCAAAGAAACAGCGCCATCGGCGTCTATCTGAGGGCGAATTGACGATGCGTTTCAGGGCAGTGCAAAAAACTCTTCTCGGCGGATTGCTTCTGCTTGTTGTGGCGGGATGTCAGACCACCGCCAGCGAGTCGCCTGAGGTGGCGGCCGCACGTGCGCCGTTCCGCACCGAAATGCCGGAAAACCTGTACAATGTTGCCTTCGCCAATGCGATGGCCGAACAAATCTCAATCGGATGCCCTTCATTGTCGATGAACCGGCCACAGATCGCGAACAGCATGAAAGCGGTGGCTGACGATCTTGAAGCCGAAGGGTATCAGGAAAGCGACTTTAAATATCTTGAACAAAATCTGCCTCGGAAACGGATTCAGGACGATGCAATCCGGTACATCCAAAGCAACGGGATCGTCATCGGTGTGCCGGAAACCATGTGTTCGGCGGGCCGACGCGAGATCGCCAAAGGCTCTGCCATTGGCACATTCCTGAAAGGGTAACGTCACAATGTCTGACCTCCGCAAGATCAATATCGACGGCCAAGAAATCGAAGTCGATGGCGCGATGACCCTGATCCAGGCTTGTGAACAAGCCGGGGTCGAGGTGCCGCGCTTTTGCTATCACGAGCGTCTGTCAATTGCCGGGAACTGCCGCATGTGCCTGGTCGAGGTTGTCGGCGGACCGCCGAAACCTGCGGCCTCTTGTGCGATGCAGGTGCGCGATCTGCGCCCCGGTCCGGAAGGGCAGCCACCGGTGGTCAAGACCAACTCGCCGATGGTCAAGAAGGCGCGCGAAGGGGTGATGGAGTTCCTGCTGATCAACCACCCTCTGGACTGTCCGATCTGTGACCAAGGCGGCGAGTGCGACCTGCAAGATCAGGCCATGGCCTATGGCGTATCGGGTTCGCGCTTCAAGGAAGCGAAGCGGGCGGTGGATGATTTGGATCTGGGGCCGCTGGTCGGCACCGCGATGACACGTTGCATCAGCTGCACCCGCTGTGTGCGCTTCACGACCGAGGTCGCCGGGATCACCCAGATGGGTCAGACCGGGCGCGGGGAAGATGCCGAAATCACCTCTTATCTGAACCAGACGCTGGAATCGAACCTTCAGGGCAATATCATCGATCTTTGCCCGGTTGGGGCACTGACCTCGAAGCCTTATGCCTTTACGGCCCGTCCTTGGGAGCTGACCAAGACCGAGAGTATCGACGTAATGGACGCTCTGGGCTCGAACATTCGCGTGGACACCAAGGGCCGAGAAGTAATGCGCTTTTTGCCGCGCAACCATGATGGCGTGAACGAGGAATGGATCAGTGACAAGACGCGGTTCGTCTGGGATGGTCTGCGCCGTCAGCGTCTGGATACGCCTTATATCCGTGAAAACGGCAAGCTGCGGCCTGCGTCCTGGCCCGAGGCGCTGACCAAGGCGGCTGAGGCGCTCAAGGGGGCTGACAAACCTGCCGGTATCATCGGCGACTTGGCCCCGGTTGAGGCCGTATTCGCCCTGAAACAGATGATCGAAGGGCAGGGTGGCGTTGTCGAATGCCGCACCGATGGGACCAAACTGCCTGCGGGCAATCGCGGTGCCTATGCCGGAACGGCCAAGATTGAAGATATCGACACCGCTGAACGCATTCTGCTGATTGGCACGAACCCTCGCGATGAAGCCCCGGTTCTGAACGCCCGTATCCGCAAGGCCTGGGCGCATGGGGCCGATGTGGCGCTGGTCGGCTCGGCTGTTGATCTGACCTATGAATATCACCATGTGGGCGATGATCGCGCGGCGTTGCAAAAAGTTGCCGACATGGGCGGCGATGACCAGATTAGGGCCAAGCGCTCTTTGGTCATTGTCGGGCAGGGCGCGCTGCAAGAAGCGGATGGCGCCGCTGTTTTGGCCGCAGCGCAAGCCATTGCCGCGAATACGGAAAGCGGTTTGATTCTTCTACACACCGCAGCCGCGCGCGTCGGTGCGATGGATGTGGATGCCACCAATGAAGGCGGCATGGAGGCGATCAGCGCGGCGGATGTCATCTATAACCTCGGCGCGGATGAAATTGAAATCAGCGACGGTGCTTTTGTGATCTACCAAGGCAGCCACGGCGACCGGGGCGCGCATCGTGCCGATGTGATCCTGCCGGGCGCGGCCTATACCGAAGAAAACGGTCTGTTCGTGAACACCGAAGGCCGCCCACAACTGGCGATGCGCGCCGGGTTCGCACCGGGCGACGCCAAGGAGAACTGGGCCATCCTGCGGGCTCTTTCCGCAGAATTGGGCGCAACGCTGCCCTACGATTCACTGGCACAGTTGCGAACGGCCTTGATCGAGGCGGTTCCACATCTGGCCCGCATCGACGAAGTGATCGAAAACGAGGTGCAGCCGCTTGAGGCTGGCGCATTGGGCGACGCGACATTCCGCAATGCGGTCAAGGATTTCTACCTGACCAACCCCATCGCCCGCGCCTCGCAACTGATGGCCGAGCTTTCGGCGCAAGCCAAAGCTCTAAAAACCGACAGGATCGCCGCAGAATGATCCGAACCGCTGACATATCCCCGACGACCCACGGTGTGAGGACCAATGGCTGACTTCTTTAACACCCCAGGCGGCATCGCCCTGATCATCCTGGCCCAAGTGCTTGCGGTTGTGGCCTTTGTGATGATCTCGCTGTTGTTCCTTGTCTATGGCGACCGCAAGATTTGGGCCGCCGTCCAAATGCGCCGAGGCCCTAACGTAGTAGGGGCTTATGGCCTGCTGCAAACGGTGGCGGATGCGCTGAAATATGTGGTGAAAGAGGTCGTGATCCCGGCGGGGGCGGATCGAACGGTATTCATCCTTGCACCACTCACGTCCTTCGTGCTGGCCATGATCGCCTGGGCGGTGATCCCGTTCAACGATGGCTGGGTCCTGTCGGATATCAACGTCGCCATTCTGTATGTTTTCGCCGTCTCCTCGTTAGAGGTTTATGGCGTGATCATGGGTGGTTGGGCGTCGAACTCAAAGTATCCGTTCCTTGGCTCACTCCGCTCTGCCGCGCAGATGATTTCTTATGAAGTTTCAATTGGCCTGATCATTATCGGCATCATCATCTCAACCGGGTCAATGAACTTTGGCGATATCGTCCGTGCGCAAGATGGTTCCTTCGGCTTCTTCAGCTGGTATTGGCTGCCGCATTTCCCGATGGTCTTCCTATTCTTCATCTCGGCGCTGGCCGAAACCAACCGCCCGCCATTCGACTTGCCCGAGGCGGAATCGGAACTGGTTGCAGGCTATCAGGTCGAATACTCGGCCACGCCTTTCCTGCTGTTCATGGCTGGAGAATACATCGCCATCTTCCTGATGTGCGCCCTGACTACGCTGCTGTTCTTTGGCGGCTGGTTGTCGCCGATCCCGGGCCTGCCCGATGGCGTGCTGTGGATGGTCGCCAAAATGGCGTTCTTCTTCTTCCTCTTCGCGATGGTCAAGGCAATCACGCCGCGCTACCGCTATGACCAGCTGATGCGGCTGGGCTGGAAAGTTTTCCTGCCCTTCTCGCTGGCTTGGGTGGTGTTCGTGGCCTTTGCGGCGAAGTTCGACTGGTTCTGGGGCGCGTTTGCCCGCTGGAGCGTAGGAGGCTGATATGACACAAATCGACTATACTCGCGCCGCCAAATACTTCCTGCTGCAAGACTTCTGGGTCGGCTTCAAACTCGGAATGAAGTACTTCTTCGCCCCCAAGGCCACCGTGAACTACCCGCACGAAAAGGGCCCTCTGTCTCCGCGTTTTCGCGGTGAACACGCCCTGCGCCGCTATCCAAATGGCGAAGAACGCTGCATCGCCTGCAAACTGTGCGAGGCGATCTGCCCGGCGCAGGCCATCACCATTGATGCCGAACCGCGCGAGGATGGCTCCCGCCGCACCACGCGCTATGACATCGACATGACCAAGTGCATCTATTGCGGCTTCTGCCAAGAGGCCTGCCCGGTCGATGCCATCGTCGAAGGCCCGAACTTCGAATTCGCCACTGAAACCCGTGAAGAGCTGTTCTACGACAAGGAAAAACTGCTGGACAACGGCGAACGCTGGGAAGCCGAGATCGCCCGCAATCTGGAAATGGACGCGCCATACCGATGACCTTGACTGATCCACAGACCAGCACCTACGCGCGCGGAAAGGCGTTGTCCGAACAGGTCAATCCCGGCATGGAGGACGCTCTGCGCGCCCGCTATGATGCGCTGGTACCGGGCCTTTCGCGCACGGTTGTGGATGTGGCCTATGGCCAATTCTATGATCGCGGAGTGGTAGACGAAAAGACCCGATTGTTGGCTACTATCGCAGCGCTGACTGCACTTGGCGGGCAGACCCGACCGCAGCTCAAGGTCAATATCGCTAGCGCGCGCGCCGTGGGCGCGTCGCGCGAGGAGATCAGCGAGATTATCTTTCAGATGACACTCTACGGTGGATTTCCGGCGATGATCAATGCAATGAACGCAGCGATCGAAGTGTTTGAGGCGGAAGAGGCGACAGATGACTGACGCTCCGACAAATCCGTTCGAGCTGATGATGAAGCAGGCTCAGGACATGGCCAAGGCGATGAACCCGGCGATGGAGAATTTCTCGCCCAAGGGGTTCGAGGCGCTGTGGCCGACCATGCCGAAAGAGGTCATGGAGATGATGTTCGGCAACACCGTCAACAAAGACGGGCTGGATGCCAAGACCCGCCTGCTGCTGACGCTGGCCGGGCTGACCTGCCAGGGCGCTCAGGCGGATGCGGCCGTGCGTCAGACCGTGCGCCACGCACTGGAGGCGGGTGCCAAGAAACAAGAGATCGTGGAAACGATCGGTCAGATGTCGGTCTTTGCCGGCATCCCGGCCATGACCCGCGCGCTGGATCTGGCGCAAGAGGTCATGGGCGACAACGAGGATGAGGATCAATGACCGTCTTTGCCTTCTATCTGTTTGCCATCAGCGCCATCACCGGCGGGCTGTTCACAGTGATCAGCCGCCAGCCGGTGCACTCGGTGCTGTGGCTGATCCTGTCCTTCCTGTCCGCGGCGGGGCTGTTCGTGCTGCTGGGGGCCGAGTTCGTGGCGATGCTGCTGATCATCGTCTATGTGGGCGCGGTCGCGGTTCTGTTCCTGTTCGTGGTGATGATGTTGGACGTGGACTTTGCCGAGCTCAAGGCCGAGATGGCGCGCTATATGCCGCTGGCCCTGCTGATCGGTCTGGTCATCCTGATGCAGTTCGTCATGGCCTTCGGCGCATGGGACAGCGCGCAGGGCGCGGCGGCCAATCTGGCGCAGCCGGTCCCGGCGGATCGCCACAACACCGAGGCGCTGGGTGTCATCCTTTATGATCAATACTTCCTTCTGTTCCAGCTGGCGGGCCTGATCCTGCTGGTGGCGATGATCGGCGCCATCGTGCTGACCCTGCGCCACCGTCAGGACATCAAGCGTCAGGACATCATCGGCCAGATGATGCGCGACCCGGCCAAAGCGATGGAGTTGAAGGATGTGAAACCGGGGCAGGGGTTGTGAGAGTACCAACCACAATATTGAGTCTTGCGCTGGTGCTTTGTGCGGGGAGCGCAATGGCGGAGTGCGGACTTCCAAACTGGTTTAGAGATGCGTTAGGACGCGCTCCGATGACCACTGGCGACTATTGCCGGTTTGAAAACGCGGGTAATTGGAGATTGACTAAGGAAGGTGGGCCTGTCACCGCATTTGGGGATTCACTAGTTGCACAAAAGCTTACCGGTTTGGGATGCGGCAAAGATGAAGAGATTTGGGTCGCCGACTGTGAGACTGGGGAAGTTGTAACTTTTTTTGGAACAACTTGTGGTGGGCCTGTCCTGACTATCCCTTCCAGCACCGTTGAGTGTTTTGATGGAGCGGACGGTCTTCTACAAATGTCTCAGTCTTCAACATTGTCGCAACTGACTAAGGCAGCGGACCAGAATGGAATAATTTCTAGGTCTGGAACTATTGCCGAGCAGTTCAAGGACTTTCCGTTAACTCGTAGGCCAAAAGCTAGCTGCGGCTGCAAACTTTACTACCCCGACTCGCCAGGAGCGAAGCTATGATCGGACTTGAACACTATCTTACGGTCGCGGCGACGCTGTTCGTCATCGGCATCTTCGGTCTCTTCCTGAACCGCAAGAACGTCATCATCCTGCTGATGAGCATCGAGTTGATGCTGCTGGCGGTGAATATCAACCTTGTGGCGTTTTCCAGCTTCCTCGGCGATCTGGTCGGGCAGGTGTTTACGCTGTTCGTGCTGACCGTTGCGGCGGCCGAGGCGGCGATTGGTCTGGCCATTCTGGTCTGCTTCTTCCGCAACCGTGGCACCATCGCGGTTGAAGACGTTAATATGATGAAGGGCTAAGAGAACTATGGAAACCACCATCCTCTTTGCCCCGCTGGTGGGTGCGCTGCTCTGCGGGTTCGGCTGGAAGTTCATCGGCGAGAAAGCCGCCATGTGGACCGCCACGGGCCTGCTGTTTCTGGCCTGTCTGCTGAGTTGGATTGTCTTCCTGACCTTCGACGGCCAGACCCAGCAAATCGAGATTCTGCGCTGGATCGAAAGCGGCTCGCTGTCGACAAGCTGGGCGATCCGTCTGGACCGCCTGACCGCGATTATGCTGATCGTGGTGACGACCGTATCGGCGCTCGTGCATCTGTATTCCTTCGGTTACATGGATCACGATCCGCAATGGCGTGAGGGCGAGAGCTACAAGCCGCGTTTCTTTGCCTATCTCTCCTTCTTCACCTTCGCGATGCTGATGCTGGTGACAGCCGATAACCTCGTGCAGATGTTCTTTGGTTGGGAGGGCGTGGGCGTCGCCTCGTATCTGCTGATCGGTTTTTATTACCGCAAGTCCAGCGCCAATGCGGCGGCCATGAAGGCGTTTATCGTCAACCGGGTGGGAGATTTCGGCTTTGCGCTGGGGATCTTCGCGATCTTCTTCCTGACCGACAGTATCAATTTCTCGGACGTTTTCGCCTCGGCCCCGACACTGGCCGAAACGCAACTGACCTTCCTCTGGGGTGAATGGAACGCGATTGAGGTGATCTGCGTGCTGCTGTTCATCGGCGCGATGGGCAAGTCGGCGCAGTTGATCCTCCACACCTGGTTGCCGGACGCAATGGAAGGCCCGACCCCTGTATCGGCCCTGATCCACGCCGCAACCATGGTCACAGCTGGCGTCTTCCTGGTCTGCCGCATGTCGCCGCTGATGGAGTTCGCACCGGGTGCAACTGCGTTCATCACTTTCCTCGGGGCCTCGACCGCGTTTTTTGCGGCGACCGTGGGATTGGTTCAGACTGATATCAAACGCGTCATCGCCTATTCGACCTGTTCGCAGCTGGGTTACATGTTCGTGGCCGCAGGCGTCGGCATGTACTCGGCGGCGATGTTCCACCTGCTGACGCATGCGTTCTTCAAGGCGCTGTTGTTCCTTGGCGCGGGTTCTGTGATCCACGCAATGCATCATGAGCAAGAGATGACGGAATACGGTGGTCTGCGGAAGAAGATTCCCTATACATTCTGGGCGATGATGATCGGCACGCTGGCCATCACCGGTGTTGGTATTCCGCTAACGACCTTTGGTTTCGCCGGGTTCTTGTCAAAAGACGCCATCATCGAAAGCGCCTTTGCTGGCGGCACAGGATACGCATTCTGGATGCTGGTGATCGCGGCGGTCTTCACCTCGTTCTACAGCTGGCGTCTGATCTTCCTGACCTTCTACGGCGCACCGCGTGGGGACAAACATACGCATGATCATGCGCATGAAAGCCCGATGGTCATGCTGGTGCCTCTGGGCGTTCTGTCGCTGGGCGCGGTTTTTGCCGGGATGCTCTGGTATAACAACTTCTTCGGCCACACCGATAAGGTGGGCAAGTTCTACGGCATTCCGGTGGCTGAGGCCTCAGCGCATGGCGACGCCCACGCAGATGAGGGTCACGCCGACGATGCACATGCTGACGACTCACATGGCGACGATGCGGGTCATGGCAAGAAAGATGATCATGGTGACCATCACTATGTGTTTGCGGGTGAGCCGGGTGAGGGTGCGTTGTACATCGCGCCCGACAACACGGTGCTGGACGATGCCCATGCAGTTCCGAAATGGGTCAAGGTCTCGCCCTTCGTGGCGATGCTGCTGGGCTTTGTCGTGGCCTATTGGTTCTACATCGTGAACACCACGCTGCCAGCCCGACTGGCCGCAAACCAGCGCCCGCTGTACCTGTTCCTGTTGAACAAATGGTACTTTGACGAAATCTACAACGCGATCTTCGTCAAACCCACCATCGCCATTGGCCGCTTCCTGTGGAGGCGCGGCGACGGCAACACAATCGATGGCTTCCTGAACGGAGTAGCAATGGGTGTTGTTCCCTTCTTCACCCGCCTCGCAGGCAAAGCGCAGACCGGGTATATCTTTACCTATGCCTTCTGGATGGTGCTGGGCATCGCGGCCCTTGTGACCTGGATGTCGATCGGCGGAGGGCAGCAGTAATGGACAATATCCTTTCCATCGTTACCTTCATCCCGGCGATTGCAGCTGGCATTCTGGCGCTGTTTCTGCATGGCGATGATGCGGCGGCACAACGGAATGCCAAGTGGATCGCCCTACTCGCGACGACCGTAACCTTCCTTGTATCCATTGGCATCTACACCGGCTTTGATCCCTCGAATACCGGCTTCCAGATGGTGGAAGAGGGTGAATGGCTGATGGGCCTGAAATACAAGATGGGTGTCGACGGGATCAGCGTTCTGTTCGTTCTACTGACCACCTTCATCATGCCGTTGACCATTCTGGCCAGTTGGAACGTGACCGACCGCGTCAAGGAATACATGGTCGCATTCCTGCTGCTGGAAACGCTGATGCTGGGCGTGTTCATGGCGCTGGATCTGGTGCTGTTCTACCTGTTCTTCGAGGCTGGCCTGATCCCGATGTTCCTGATCATTGGCATCTGGGGCGGTGCGAACCGGGTCTACGCCAGCTTCAAGTTCTTCCTTTACACCTTCCTCGGCTCGGTGCTGATGCTGGTGGCGATGGTTGCCATGTACGCAGACGCAGGCACCACGGATATCGAGGCGCTGATGACCCATCAGTTCTCGTCCGATGGGTTCAGTGTGCTGGGTGTCTATATCGTCGGCGGTATGCAGACGCTGATGTTCCTGGCGTTCTTCGCCTCCTTCGCGGTGAAGATGCCGATGTGGCCGGTGCACACATGGTTGCCGGATGCACACGTGCAGGCCCCGACAGCGGGCTCGGTCGTTCTGGCGGCGATCCTATTGAAGATGGGCGGCTATGGCTTCCTGCGGTTCAGCCTGCCGATGTTCCCGATTGGATCGGCTGTGATGACCGATCTGGTGCTCTGGATGTCAGCCATCGCGGTTGTTTACACCTCGCTTGTGGCGCTGGTGCAGGAGGATATGAAGAAGCTGATCGCCTATTCTTCGGTCGCGCATATGGGCTTTGTGACCATGGGCATCTTTGCGGCGAACCAGCAGGGTATCGATGGCGCGATCTTCCAGATGCTCAGCCACGGGTTCATCTCGGCCGCGCTCTTCCTGTGTGTTGGCGTGATCTATGACCGGATGCATACCCGTGACATCGAGGCTTACGGGGGCTTGGTCATCCGCATGCCCGCCTATGCGCTGGTCTTCATGCTGTTCACCATGGCGAATGTCGGCTTGCCGGGCACGTCCGGGTTCATCGGAGAATTCCTGACCCTGATGGGCGCTTTCCAGGTCAACACCTGGGTGACCGCAGTGGCGGCGACCGGCGTGATACTCTCGGCCGGATATGCGCTTTGGCTCTACCGTCGGGTGGTCTTCGGCGATCTGATTAAGGAAAGCCTGAAGGCGATGACCGACATGAGCTCGCGCGAGCGGTTGATCTTTGCTCCGCTGATCATCATGACCATCCTGTTGGGCGTCTACCCATCGCTGGTGACCGATGTGATCGGGCAATCCACCGCCGCGCTGATTTCGAACTATGACACGGCTCTGGCCGCGGCAGAGGCCGCGACCCAGTCGGCCGCCTCGCATTAAGGGAGCTTTGGAGACATGATCCAGGCTGATCTGACAATAATCCTGCCGGAAATTGTTCTGGCCGTGTATGCGATGGCTGCTTTGATCGGGGCCGTCTACACCACCAAAGACGGGCTGGCTCCGGTTCTGGTCTGGACAACAGCGGGCCTGATGGCGCTGCTGTCCTTCTGGATTGCCACCAATGGGGACGGTACGAATGTCGCCTTCAACGGCATGTTCATCGACGATGGGTTCTCGCGCTTTGCCAAGGTTGCGATCCTGCTCTCTGCCGCTGCTGTTCTGGTCATGAGCCAGGACTACATGGCCCGCCGCGACCTGCTGCGGTTCGAATACCCATTGCTGGTCGCATTGGCCGCTGTTGGCATGATGATGATGGTCAGCGCAGGCGATCTGATGTCGCTGTATATGGGTTTGGAGCTGCAGTCTCTGGCGCTCTACGTCGTAGCCGCACTGCGCCGCGACAGTGCGAAGTCAACCGAGGCAGGTTTGAAATACTTCGTTCTGGGCGCGCTCAGCTCAGGCCTGCTGCTGTATGGTGCGTCGCTGGTTTACGGTTTCACCGGAACAACCTTGTTCTCGGGCATCATCGGAACCGTACAGGCCGGAGAGGTCTCAATCGGTTTGCTGTTCGGTCTGATCTTCCTGATCTCGGGGCTGGCCTTCAAAGTCTCTGCCGTGCCGTTCCATATGTGGACCCCGGATGTGTACGAGGGCTCTCCGACCCCGATCACCGCCTTCTTCGCCACCGCGCCCAAAGTGGCCGCCATGGCACTGTTCGCGCGCCTGTTGCATGATGCCTTTGGCGGCATTGTGAAGGATTGGCAGCAGGTGATCGTGCTGCTGTCCGTTCTGTCAATGCTGTTGGGTGCAGTCGCGGCCATAGGTCAGCGCGACATCAAACGTCTGATGGCGTTTTCGTCGATCGCCCATATGGGCTATGCGTTGATCGGTCTGGCCGCAGGGACTGAGCTGGGCATCAAGGCTATGCTGATGTATCTGGCCATCTACGTGACCATGAATATCGGCACTTTTGCTTTCATCCTAATGATGGAGCGGGACGGAAAACCGGTCACAGATATTGATGCTCTGCGCCAGTATTCCAAACGCGAGCCCGGCAAGGCACTGGCGGTTTTGATCCTGATGTTCAGCCTTGCGGGCGTGCCGCCGATGCTGGGCTTCTTCGCCAAATTCGGTGTTTGGCAAGCGGGTGTCAGCGCGGGTCTGACCGGTTTGGTTATCGTTTCGGCGATCGCCTCGGTCATCGGGGCGTTTTATTATCTGAGGATCGTGTTCTACATGTATTTTGGCGAGGAAAACGAAGAACCGATTGAGACGCATTCGACGCCTGTTCTATGGGTGGCGCTGATGGGCTCGGCCGCTTTGATGCTGGTGGGCGTGTTCTACCAGTTCGGGGTTGAGGGTGCAGCGGCTGCCGCTGCGGCGACGCTTGTCAACTGATCCGCTCCGCTTAAGCGTGAAAGGGCTCGGTCGCATGATCGGGCCTTTTTGACATGAGCAGTTGGCCAGATGGATATGGCCTGCACATTGTGCAGGAGGTCGACAGTACCCTGAACGAGGCGGCCCGTCTGGCGCCGCAAGCTCAGGGGCCTGTTTGGATCATGGCGCATCACCAAACCGCCGCGCGCGGTAGGCGGGGTCGGGCTTGGACGCACCCAAAAGGTAATCTGGCGACGACGCTGCTGATGAGCCCTGGTGGTGAACCCGAACAGGCCGCATTGCGAAGCTTTGTGGCCGCGTTGGCGCTGTTTGATGCCTGTGTTGCGGTTACTGGTCGTGCGGCCGGCCTGGCATTGAAATGGCCCAATGACGTGTTGCTGAACGGGGGCAAACTGGCCGGTATCCTGCTGGAAAGCACAGGGCAGGGGCGCTGTGTCGAGCATCTGTCGATTGGGATTGGCGTAAACCTTGTGGATGCTCCGGGTGCGGATATGGTCGAGCCCGGCGCGGTGCGCCCCGTCTCGCTTTTGTCCGAGACCGGAGCGCAGGTTTCGCCCGAAGATTTCCTGACCGAACTTGCCGCCGCATTTGCGCGTTTTGAGGCGCAATTTATGTCCTATGGGTTCGAGCCCATCCGCACCGCATGGCTGTCCCGCGCGGCCCGCCTGGGTGAGGTCATCACGGCCCGTACCGCGACGTCCGAAACCGTGGGCACCTTTGAAACGGTAGACGCGGGGGGCAACCTTGTCCTAAACACCGCGAAAGGCCGCGTCAGCATTCCCGCGGCGGACGTGTTTTTCTGAAGGGGGCTCAGATGCTTCTGGCCATCGACTGCGGTAATACGAACACTGTGTTCTCAATCTGGGACGGCGAGAAATTCCTGTGCACGCTGCGTACCTCGACCCATCATTCGCGTACCGCTGACGCCTATTTTACCTGGTATTCGACGCTGGTGAAACATTATGGCATCGAGGCCGAGATCAGCGATGTGATCATCGCCTCGACTGTGCCGCGTGTTGTCTTCAACCTGCGTATCTTTGCGGATCGGTTCTTTGGCTGTCGTCCGCTGGTTGTTGGCAAACCCGATTGCTTGTTACCGGTGCCGCCGCGTATTGACGAAGGTACGGTCCCGGGGCCGGACCGCCTGGCCAATGCCGTTGGTGCGTTTGACCGCCATGGCGGCAATGTTGTTGTCGTGGATTTCGGCACGGCCACCAATTTCGATGTTGTGGCCGCTGATGGCGCCTATGTTGGGGGCATCATTGCACCGGGTGTGAACCTCAGCCTTGAGGCCCTGCACCAGGGCGCTGCAGCCCTGCCGCATATTGACATCACGCGCCCGGACAAGGTGATTGGTACGAATACGGTTGGCTGTATCCAATCGGGCGTGTATTGGGGATACTCCGGTCTGATCGAGGGGCTGATCGCCCGTATCAAGACCGAATACGGAATGCCGATGAAAGTCGTTGGAACCGGAGGGCTAGCGCCCTTGTTCGATCAGGCCGACGTGGGGTTCGACGCAATCGAAGATGATCTGACGATGCACGGCCTGACCGTGATCCATCGCTATAACAAGGAAAATGGCTCGACATGAGCAGCGAAAGACTGATCTACCTGCCGTTGGGCGGGGCCGGCGAAATTGGCATGAACGCCTATGTGTATGGCTATGGCGAGCCGGGCAAGGAACGCTTGATCCTGGTCGATCTGGGTGTGACCTTCCCGGATATGGACACCACACCGGGGGTGGATCTGATCCATGCCGATATCTCGTGGTTGCGGGACCGAGCCGACCGGCTTGAGGCCGTGTTCGTCACCCATGCGCATGAAGATCACGTAGGGGCCGTTGCGCATTGCTATGAGGCGCTGGGAGCGCCGATCTATGCGCGCGCTTTCACCGCCAATATCGCCCGTCGCAAGATGGAGGAGCACGGCCACCCCGAGGACGCCGTGCACACGGCTTCGGCGTGGCCTGAGCAAGTGTCGGTCGGTCCCTTCACGGTTGGGTTCCTGCCTGTCTCTCATTCGATCCCCGAAAGCGCTGCACTGGTGATCGATACACCTGCGGGTCGGATCGTGCATTCGGGCGATTTCAAACTGGATGCGAACCCGGTGGTCGGCGAGCCGTTTGATCCGGACCTGTGGGCCGAAGTCGCCAAATCGGGCGTGAAGGCGCTGGTTTGTGACAGCACCAATGTGTTTTCAACCCATGCCGGGCGCTCGGAATCCGAGGTCGGACCCGAGATCACCAAGCTGGTCGAAAGCGCCGAAAGCATGGTGGTCGCAACCACCTTTGCGTCGAACGTGGCGCGGGTGAAGACGCTGGCCGAGGCGGGGCAGAGGGCCGGGCGTTCGGTTGTTTTGCTGGGCCGCGCCATGCGTCGGATGATCGAAGCGGCGACAGAAACCGGCATTCTTTCAGACTTTCCCAAAGTGATCAGCGCCGAAGAAGCGGTGGACCTGCCGCGCCAGAATCTGATGCTGATCGTGACCGGCAGTCAGGGCGAACGCCGCGCCGCCAGTGCGCAGCTGGCACGTGGCAAGTATCGCGGGATCGAGTTGAAAGAGGGCGATTTGTTCCTGTTTTCGTCCAAGACTATCCCCGGCAATGAGCGTGGCGTGATTTTCATCATGAACCAGCTCAGCGAAAAGGGCGTTGATGTGGTGGATGACAGCTCGGGGCTCTATCACGTCTCGGGTCACGCCAACCGGCCTGATCTTGAAAAGGTGCATGCGTTGGTTGATCCACAATTCGTAGTTCCAATGCATGGGGAACACCGCCATCTACGCGAACATGCGAAGTTGGCCGAAGCTGGCGGGCGGACAGGCGTTCTGGCGGTAAACGGAACCATGCTGGACCTGACGGGCAATGCACCAAAGGTCGTGGACTATATTGAAACTGGACGCACCTATCTGGATGGCTCCGTCAAAATCGGGGCGCTGGATGGGATCGTACGTGATCGTATCCGGATGGCGTTGAATGGCCATGTGACAGTGACCGTCATACTGGATGAAGAGGGCGAACCGCTGGGTGAGCCCTGGTGCGATACCATGGGTCTGCCTGAGATTGGAACATCACGCGCGGCGCTGGTCGAGGTGCTGGAAGAAGACCTGAACCAGTTCCTGATGCGGGCCGAGGCCGGGACTTTGCGAGATGACGATAAGCTAGAAGAGGCGATGCGTCGGATCGTGCGCCAGACGGCAAAAACCGATATCGGCAAAAAGCCCGAAGTAACCGTTGTGATCAGCCGAATGAAGTAAGACGGGCGTCAGTCGACATCTGGCATTGGAACGCCTCTCAGACGAAAAAACAGGCTCGCCTCGTCATTGTTGCTGTAGAATGGCACAGATGCTGGCGGGCTGGGGTCCGCGACACGGGTTTCGATTTCGGCCAACACGACCTCGGTTATGAAGGGCAGATCCAGATCGCGGGCGCGGTTGAGTTTGACCCATTGCAGATGCGACAGCTCATCGGAGGCACGGCTAAAATCGTCCAGATCTCCTTGGATCTGATCCGCATCCACCAGAAAGAACCGCGCATCGAACCTGCGGGGCCGACCTGGTGGGGTGACGGCGCGAAACACAAACTGCAACGCATTGGCCGTTGGCAGGAAACCTGACCTGGCAAAACCGGACCAGTCTGCTGGGATCTCTCCTTGCCATTTGCCGGGTCGACCAAGGATCAGCCCGGTTTCTTCCCACAGCTCGCGGATCGCTGCGGCGGCCAGTGCCGATTGCATGCCCGGTTCGGAATGCTCGGCCAGGCGATCATGGCAGAGGGCGGGCAGGGCATCTGAAAGCGGGATGTCGGCGTCCGCCGGATCAACCGCACCACCTGGAAACACGAACTTGTTCGGCATGAACACCGCATTCTTGCCGCGCTGCCCCATCAGAATCGACGGATCAGACAGCCTGTCGCGCAACACGATGACCGTTGCGGCGTCTCGTATCGCGGTCTTGTCGATGCTCATGCGTGGGTGGTTCCGGCGGTGGGAGGCATCAGGCCTTTTCAAACCCGTTCATACGACGGGCCCATTGATAGGCCACAACAGCCCCTTTCAGCCGGGGCAACAGGTACAAGGACAGCGCCACACAAGCGATCGAGAGGCTGATCGCCATGGTCCAGGGATCCGGTCGCCAATGCACATACGAGACATGCAGAACAGGTGCCAGCAGGTGACCAACCAGCAGAATCGTCAGATAGGCCGGGCCGTCATCGGCGCGGTGATGAAACAGCTCTTGCCCGCAGTTTTCGCAGTGGTCATTCACTTTCAGATAGCTGTGCAGCAGCTTGCCTTCACCGCATTTGGGGCACTTGCAGCGAAACCCTTTGACCAGCGCGGGCCAAGTCTCGCGCTCATCTGCGGTTTCGGTCGATTTGTCGATTGTTTGGTCCATAGCAATACTCACGCGTTCGCCTTTTGCAGATATTGCGCCCGAATGGTGCGAGTTAAAAGGGGGGTGCGTCGCTTTGCGTCGATGCGCTTTTTTTCGGATCGGACACAAAAAAATTTGATCGAAGCGACGGAAATACCTGCGGGGGACGTTTGAATAGGTATGAGCAGCGGCAATGAGGCCGCGTCAACAAGGGGAAAGACCTATGAAAAACTCAAAATTCATCTCTGGGATTGTTCTCGCGGCGGTCGCGATCACCGGTACATCAACCCTGGCGGCAGGCCCCAAGGATCGTCAGCCGCCCTCGTTTCAGGAACTGGATGCAAACGGGGACGGTCAGATCACCAAGGATGAAATGACGGCCCATCGCAACGCACGGTTTGCAACCGCTGATACCGATGGCGATGGTCAACTGAGCGTCGATGAAATGCAGGCCGCAGCGCAGCAAAAAGCCAGCGACCGGGTTGCCAAGATGTTCGAAAAGCATGATGCGAACGGGGATGGTTTTCTGAGCGATGATGAGTTGCCGAAACCGCGCCGGGCTGACAAGATGTTTGACCGGATCGACGCCGATGACAGCGGCAGCATCTCGGAACAGGAATTTGCCGATGCAAAAGACAAAATGGGCCGACATCACAAGAAGCGCCAGAAAGCGGACGCCGACGATAGCTGATGCGGGATGGAGGATCTGACCTCCCACTCCCAGACCGGTTGCGGTGGCACGTCCGCCGCAACCGAGCTTGGCGACGATGCGTTGCTAAGGCGCTTTGCTGATGGCGATGCGGGCGCGGCGCGGATTTTGACCAACCGGCTTGGCCCGCGCTCCTATTCGGTCGCGTTGCGGGTGTTGGGAAACCGGGCGGAGGCTGAGGATGTCACGCAGGATGCGATGATGCGACTGTGGCAGATGGCGCCCGATTGGGTGCCCGGCCAGGCCAAGGTTTCTACATGGCTCTATCGGGTGACGCTGAACCTGTGCACAGATCTTCGGCGCAAGAAACGACCTGAGCCGTTGTCAGATGTGCCGGAGCCAGAGGATGACAAAGTCGATGTTGTCGATCAAATGCAAGACGCGGCGCGCAAGGATGCGTTGCAGGCAGCTTTGGATATGTTGCCAGATCGACAGCGGCAAGCAGTCGTGCTGCGCCATATCGAGGAATTATCCAACCCCGAGATTGCCGGGATCATGGAGATTTCGGTAGAAGCGGTTGAAAGTCTGACCGCGCGGGGGAAACGCAGTCTGGCCACGCTTCTGGCCGAACGACGAGATGAACTGGGGTACAAGAATGGCTGATAAGGATATGGAACTGGATCATCTGTTCGCCGAGGCCCGACAGCGCCGGGATGCGTTGCCGGATGATCTGGTTGTGCGGATACAGACTGACGCCGAAGCGGTTCGGCTTGAACGCCTTTCGAACCAGTCGAGGCCGACACAAGACCTCTGGTCTCGAATCACGGGCCAGCTTGGCGGATGGCAGGGCTTGGGCGGCCTGATTGCCGCAAGTGCCGCCGGGGTTTGGATCGGATTTTCAGCCCCTGCATTTCTGCCTGATCCGGCCAGCTTTCTTGGGGGGCAGGATACGGCCTATCTGGTCTCGGATCTGGGATTTGACACAAGTTTTCTGGAGGCTTCGGAATGAACGCGAAAGCCAAACCAAAGTGGCGTTGGATGCCGATTGTTCTGGTCATCTCGCTGGCCTTGAATTTGTTGGTCATTGGAATGGCCGCAGGAACCGCCTGGCGCTTGAAAGGAAGCGATCACGCCAAGGCGCCGCCGGGCTTTGGGCCTGCTCTGTATCGCGCATTGCCGAAAGGCGAGCGCAATGCCATGTGGCGGGAACTGTCTGTGCTGCACAGGAAGGGTGCCAAGGATCGGGCCGAGGATTTCGCCACCATGTCGCAAGCCTTGCGGGCTGTTCCGTTTGACCCGGCTGCGGTTGAGGTTCTACTGCAGCAACAGACCCGCTCGATGGTTGAAATTCAGGACGAGCTGAAAACTCGCTGGCTGGCCCGTGTGGCTGCGATGACGGATGCCGAACGTCAGAAATACGCCGATCGCCTGCAAGAGGTGGTCGCGCGCGGCCAGAAGGATAAAAAGAGGGGAGGCTAGGCCGCGCTTTGCCTGATCCGGACCTGGTTCCGCCCAGCCTTCTTTGCAGCATACAGCGCTTTGTCCGCCGATTTCAGAAGCCTGTCCACAGGTTCGGGCTGTGTGCCCCCGGACAGGTCTGCCGGCAACGCATGTTTAAGGCCGATGCTGATCGTGACTGAGACCGGGTGCTTGTGGTCGGGCAGGTGAAAGGGCCGGTCGCAGATACTGTCGCACAGGGCTTCGGCAAGCTTAAGCGCGCGGGCGCGCGACATGTTTGATGCGCCGATCATGAATTCCTCGCCGCCGATACGGGCGACAAAGCCTGCGTCGCCCAGCACCTGCTGCATACGCTCGGCAGCCTGCGTCAGTACCAAATCACCGCTGGCATGGCCAAAACGGTCATTAATGGTTTTGAAATGATCAAGATCGGCCAGCATCACGACAAACCCGCGCCCGGATTTGGAACATTGGCGCGCCATTTGCGCCATCGCGTGCATCCCGTAGCGGCGGTTGTGCAAGCCGGTCAGAGGATCGATCCACGAATCCGCAATCCCGCGTTTCAAAGAGGCGCGCATTTGGTCAATGCGGGTTTTGCGAGCCAACTGATTGGCAAGTCGCAGCTGAATCTCCTGCGCGCAATACCCTCCGAGGCAAACGGCATCTGCCCCGCGATCCAGCGCATCGGATGCCATGGCCGCGTTCTTGTCGGTCAGAACGCCGATCAGAACCGTATGACGCGTCGCACTGCGTGATCTGAGATCAGCCAGGATGTTCAGCCCCGATGGGTTGGTATCCAGTTCAATGATAATTGCGTCAGAGGGTGGTCCGGACAAGAGCGTCTGCAAACTTGATTGCGTGTGCCAGGCAACGGAATGCGGTGACTTATCAGAAAGGTCTTTGCACCACGAAGCGCCGGTTTGAGCGGTCAGGGACAGGATATCAACCCGCGCTTGTTTGAAAGGTGTAATGAAGGCGCTCGCTTCTTCCGCAAATCCGATGCTCTGCGTCCCGTGATTAACGCGCAGATCCTGCGTATCCGCGCGCGCGCGTAACAGGCTGCGAACGCGGGCCAGTAGCAGGGTGTCCTTGAACGGATGGGTCATAACATCATCCAGGCCGTCCTCTAGCGCGCGCAGGCGGGCGGCTTTGTCATTCTGTGGGGCAAGGGCAATCACCGGCACATCGCCCAGGTCAGGTTCGCTTAGAATCCGTTTCTTAACATCTGCCGCGGTCCCGTCCGGCAAGGATTGTGCAGTGAGCACCAGATCAGGCCGGGTCCGCCGCAAGAGCGCCCCTAGACCCTTAAGCCGTTCCCCCTGTACCACATGGTACCAGGCCGCCGTCAGCTGAACCTTCAGCATGATGCGGTTGGTTGATACCCCGTCGAGGACAAGGATGGTTCCCTGCACGGACATTGTTGCTCACCCATTGATTGCATGCGTCAACAAAGTGTTTATGAGTCTGGTTAACAAACCCTTTCCAAGATCGTTTTCAGGGCCTGTTCATGTCACTTTCCGCCGATTCCGCCGAAACTCTGGCCCTGACCGCCCTGGGGTGGCTGGTCGGAAATGAGGAGCTTTTGCCCATCTTTCTGGGCTCAACCGGCGCTGCATCCGAGGATTTGCGTGCCAGTGCGGGCGATCCGGCCTTTCTGACGTCGGTGCTGGATTTCCTGCTCATGGATGATTCGTGGATCGTGGCGTTTTGTGACGCGCATTCAATTCCCTATGACCATCCCGCCCAGGCGCGCGCTGCGCTTGCGGGTGGTGAAATCCACTGGACCTGATCCCATCTCTGCAGGAGCATCTGATGCCAATTGACGCCATTGTCTTCGACAAAGACGGTACTTTGTTCGATTTCGCCAATACCTGGGGGGCGTTTGGGCGATCTCTGGTGATGCGTCTGACCGACAATGATGAAACGCGGGCGGCTGCGCTGGGGGATGTGATCGGCTATGATCTGGCAGAAGGTCGATATGTTGAAGACAGCATCGTGATTGCCTCAACCGTCGAAGAGATTGCGGAATTCATGCTGCCTCATGTCAATGGCTTCAGCCTGGGCGGGCTCATCGACGTCATGAATGTCGAAGCCGCCGCTGCCACACAATCCCCTGCGGTGCCGCTTAAGCCGTTTCTTGACGGCCTGCGGCAATCGGGCCTGAAACTTGGGGTGGCCACAAATGACAGCGAGCATCCGGCCATGCAGCATCTGGCGTCTGTCGGAATACAGGATCATTTTGATTTTGTCGCTGGCTATGACAGCGGCCACGGCTACAAGCCAGGGCCGGGCCAATTGCTGGCCTTTGCGGCGCATGTGGGGATCGATCCATCGCGAATCGCCATGGTGGGCGACAGTTTGCATGATCTGCAGGCCGGGCGGGCTGCTGGTATGGTGACAATCGGCGTTCTGACCGGGGTTGCCACAACCGAGTCGCTGGCCCCCATGGCAGATGTGGTCTTGCCGGATATCGGGCATATCCCGGCCTGGCTGGCACAAAGCTGACGGTTCCGACGAGAGTTTCGGCGCATCGGGATTAAAAACCGACAAATTCTGTCGCAGACAGAGCGGCTGACGTCCGATCTTCGGGGCTTGCTTATGAACAAGCAACGCAGGAGTGGATGATGGACGACACCAATAGCCGCAGACGTCGGGGCGGAGGTCGCGCAGGTGCAGCGGCTCGTCGTGGCAGTGCCGTGATTGATCAGATGCCATGGAACCCGCCGGTCAATATCGACCGCCCGACCGAACCTTTGGGTCCCGAGGGCGTCGAAGCGATCCATGATGGGGCGATGCGTATCCTCGAAGAAATCGGGATCGAGTTCTACAATGAAGAAGCCATCGGCATCCTGCGTGAAGCCGGGTGCACAATTGATGGTGACAACGTGCGCATGGGCCGTGACTTCGTCATGGAGATGATCGCCAAGGCCCCCAGCCAATTCTCGATCACGCCCAGAAATCCTGACCATACAATTCAAATTGGTGGCAAGAACCTTCTGTTTGGCAATGTATCGTCCCCTCCAAACTACTGGGATATGGAGATCGGGAAGAAGGTTCCGGGCAATCGGGAAATGTGTCGAAATCTGCTGAAACTAACCCAGTATTTCAACTGTATCCACTTTGCCGGAGGGTATCCGGTTGAGCCGGTCGACCTCCATGCCAGTGTTCGGCACCTGGATGTGCTCTATGACAAGCTGACGATGACGGACAAGGCGATGCATGCCTATTCGCTGGGTAAAGAGCGGGTCGAAGATGTGATGGAGATGGTGCGGATCGCAGGTGGGCTGAGCCACGAAGAATTCGAGGCGACCCCCCGGATGTACACCAACATCAACTCGACCTCGCCACTGAAACACGACCATCCGATGATCGACGGGTGCCTGCGTCTGGCACGTCGTGGTCAGGCGATTGTCGTAACGCCCTTTACCTTGGCCGGAGCGATGGCCCCGGTCACGATGGCGGGTGCGGTGGCGCAGTCACTGGCCGAGGCTTTGTGCGCGATTGCGTTGTTCCAATATGTTCGCCCCGGTACGCCTTGTGCGATTGGAACTTTCACATCCAATGTCGACATGAAAACTGGTGCACCTGCTTTTGGGACACCGGAATACATCCGTTCAACCCAGATGACGGGGCAGATGGCCCGGTATTACAATCTGCCGATGCGCTCATCGGGTGTTTGCGCCGCCAACGTCCCGGATGGGCAATCGGTTTGGGAGACGTCGAATTCCCTTTGGGCGGCTGTGCAGTCGGGCACAAACATGGTCTATCACGCGGCAGGTTGGCTGGAAGGGGGGCTGATCGCCAGCCCCGAAAAATTCATCATGGATTGTGAGGTTCTACAGCAAATTCAACGCTATATGGATCCGCAACTTGTGGCGACCGGCCCGGATGAGATTGCGCTGGACGCCATTCGCTCGGTTGGGAATGACGGACATTTCTTTGGCATCCAGCATACCCAGGATCGCTACACCACGGCGTTTTATCAACCCTTCCTCAGCGATTGGAAAAACTACGAAGGCTGGGAGGTCGCCGGAGGCATCTGGACGGCTGAACGCGCGCATCACATGTTCAAAGAGATCATTACCAGCTTCGAACCCCCGGCTTTGGACGATGGCATCCGGGACGAACTCGCCGATTTCGTTGCTCGTCGTAAGGCCGAAGGTGGGGCGCCGACTGATTTCTAACCTTAGAACTATCGCTTTGATACTCAGTTGCATTCTCCGCAACCGGCGGTGGATTTTGGGTAATTGTTAAGATTTATCCGACCAAAGTGAGATGGAACCAAATGGGGCATCTTATGCATGGTCTGATAAATCGGGCGATCCAGTCTTTTGTTTGCGCGACCTATGGTCAATCGTGCTGGCTGCGGGTGACCGAGGTCGCGCGGCTGGGCTTTGTCGAGTTCGAGGCCATGCTGACCTATGAAGACGATGTCCTGTTTCGGGTGCTGGAGGCGCTAAGCGCTGAACTTGGCCGTCCGCAACTTGAAATACTCGAAGATGTCGGAACCTACCTGGTCTCGCATCCCAATATGGAAGGGCTGCGACGTCTGTTGCGATTTGGCGGTGTCAGTTACGTCGAATTCCTACACTCTCTGGATGATTTACCTGACCGCGTTCGCCTGGCCGTCTCGGACCTGACGCTGCCTGCGCTGGAGTTGCGAGAGATTTCGGTGACCGAATATCGACTGCTCTGCCATCCCGGTCTACCGGGCTATGCCAGCGTCATGGTCGGAGTGCTGCGCGCTATGGCGGATGACTATGGCGCATTGGTGATGCTGTCGGAAGACGGGCAACACGATAGCGCTGAGGTCATTTCGATTATGTTGGTGGAGACTGCTTTTGCAGAAGGGCGCCACTTTGATCTGGGGGCGCGAAACGGATGACAAAAACTCAGGATCTTGCGCAGCTTCTGGAAACCCTTTGTCCGATGTTCATGCTGCTGGATGATCAGGGTGTTATCGAACAGGCGGGGCCTACATTGCAAAAGCTGCGGCCGGATACGCCTATGATCGGCAAAAGCTTTCTGGACGTGTTCCAACTGATCCGGCCTCGGACCGTTACGACCCTTCCGGCGCTGATGTCCATGGCGGGTGCAAAGCTGCACCTGAAGTTCCATGATGAACCGCGCACCGCCCTGAAGGGACTGGTCGCCCCTCTGCCGGATGGTGGCGGTGCTGTGATCAACCTGTCCTTTGGGATTTCGATCCTGGATGCGGTGCGCGACTATGCCCTGACCAGCGCCGATTTCTCTGGCACCGATCTGGCCATCGAATTGCTGTATCTGGTCGAGGCAAAATCCGCCGCGATGGAGGCGTCGCGCTCGCTGAACCTGCGGTTGCAGGGGGCTATGTTGGCCGCCGAGGAACAGGCCTATACGGATACGTTGACGGGCCTGAAAAACCGCCGCGCGATGGATCATATGCTTGCGCAGCTCAGTTCGGCCAATTCGACATTCGCGTTGATGCATCTGGATTTGGATTTCTTCAAATCCGTCAATGATCGTTTGGGCCACGCGGCCGGGGATTATGTTCTACAACAGGCTGCTCGTATCATGGTCGAGGAAACCCGGTCGAACGACACGGTCGCGCGGGTTGGAGGTGATGAGTTTGTCATTATCTTCAAGGGGCTGACACAGGAAGAAATCCTGTCATCCATAGCAGACCGTCTTATCAAGCGGCTGAATGAACCGATGATGTTCGAGCAGCAAGCTTGTCGCATATCGGTCAGTATTGGAACCGCGCTGTCGACGCAGTTTGAAACGGTAAAGGCGGCGGATATTCTGCACGCCGCCGATCTGGCCCTGTATCAGGCCAAGCGAGAAGGGCGGTCACGCCATCGGTTGTATTCCAGCCTGTCACAGGCCCGCACCTGATCTGCGTTAAGCCGCTGCAAAGGCCGCGTCGAGCTTGCGGGCGATCTGGCGTTGAATGGGCGGAAGCTCTCCGACTACCGGAAGGGTTGCGCCTTTAAATCCTGCGCGTTCCAGCTCCTGTGGGACATCTTCCAGCACATGACCTCCGGTGCAGGCGAAGAAGGGCAGGCAAAGGGACTGCGCACCCGCGTCGCTTGCCGCATCTGCGATAGATGGGGGTTCTTCGACAAACCCGACTTTCAGGGATTTGAACGGCAACAGGCCACCCAGCGTTTCGGCGAACGCCAATGTCACGGCGGATGGGTTACGGCTGCGCCCCGATCCATGCGCTGCAATCACCAGATCGGTTTCTTCGGTGACCCAGCCCTTTGATGTCAAAGCCTCGCGCAGCGCGGTGCACACCAAAGTTGGAAGATCAGGATCGACGCCAAGCGGGTCCAAAATCCGAAGTCCACGGTCGCCGACGCGTTTGGGCAAGGCGCTGGTTACAAACCATCCTTTGGCCATGAACAATGGGTAGATCACCGCATCAGATGGCAGGTCGTCCATCACCGCCTCAAGCCGGCCAGGGGCTGCCAACGTTGCCGAACGCACCGATACATTCTGGGTCAGAGCGTCAACCTGAGCCGCAAACCGAGCAAGCGAGGCCTCTGCCGGATCCGGGTCTGAGGGCTGACCATGTGCAACGATAATGGCGTGCGGCATGTGTGGTTCCTTCTGTTTGCCCGATAGGTGTCGCGCCGGGCGCGTAAGTCAAGGCGGGGATTATCCCAAAAGGGTCAGCCAAAGCCAGACGGTCAAGATGGATGCGGCGGTTCCGATCAGCACAGATGACGCTGCGACCCGCTTGGCCCGGCCATACATATTGGCAAAGATATAGGCGTTGAAACCTGGCGCCATGGCTGCATTCAACACGCCCGAGCGAAACAGGTCCTGTGGCAGGCCCGTGGACACACCGAAGATCCATACCAGACTAGGATGCAGCATAAGGGAAATGCCGCAAACGTAAGCAATCGTCCTTAAATCGCCCTCGGGTTTATACTTGACCAACACGCCCCCCAGCGCAAACAAGGCTCCGGGCAGGGCCGCACGGGTCACAAGACCAAGCGCCTCATCGACCACTCGAGGTATGACAAGACCCGACAGGTTCACGATAAACCCCAACGCAATACCCAGGATGAGGGCGTTCTTGAACATTGCAGATAAAACCGAACGCGCCATGCGTATGCCGCCATGACCGCGATTTCGAACAATCTCCATCACCGTGATGCCGACGCCGTAGCAAAAGGGCGAATGGAAGGCGATGATGGCGTAGTTGCCGGTCAGGTTCTCAGGCCCATAGGCGCGTTCCGTGATGGGCAGGCCCAAAAGGACAGAATTCGAGAACAAACAGCAGAAGCCGATGGCAACGCAATCCTCCCAATCGCGCCCAAAGATCAGCCGCGCGCCGAACAGCCCGATGGTAAAGCATAGCGCAGCGGCGGAATAAAAGCTGATTAGCAGGCGGGGGTTGAAACTGGCACTCAGGTCCAGATGCGCAATGGCCAGAAACAACAGGCAGGGGATGGCAAACCCTTGCGTAAATTTCATCAAACCGTCGACATGAATTTCTTTGAAATAACCAGACCGTGTCGCGGCATAGCCCGCGCCGATGACCAGAAACACCGGAAGGATGACATCGATCAGGCTTTGAAGCATATCGCCCCCAGGCTTGGCGATATCTGGCTTGCGCGGGGCAGGGGCTTACAGTGCCTGTTCGATCACCATCCCGTCATAAGCGGGGGTGATATGGTCGGGTGTTTCGGCCTCAACCGTCGCATAGTCCAGATCGATATGCATGTTGGTCAGAACCGCGTGTTTTGGGCTCAGTCGGTCGATCCAACCCAGTGTCTTTTCCAGATGCGCATGGGTCGGGTGCGGTGTTCTACGCAGGGCGTCGATGACAAGGCAATCCAGCCCTTCCATCGCCCGCCATGCATCATCATAGATTTCCGCGACATCCGGCAGGTAGGCGAGCTTGCCCATTCGAAATCCGAGAGAGTCAATTGAGCCGTGATTGACCTTGAACGGTTCAAACGGGATCGGGCCGCCAGGACCGTCGACTTCGAAAGCGCCGTCAATGGATTTCAGATCCAGGATCGGTGGATAGGGTGAGCCTTCGGGCTGGATGAATGCATACCCAAATCGACCCAGCAGGGCGTTTTGCGTATCACCATCAGCCCAGACCGGGACGCGGGTTCGCATGTTGAAAACGATCATCCTTAGATCGTCGATCCCGTGCATATGATCCGCGTGGGAATGGGTGTAAACCACACCGTCCAACCGCCCGGTACCAGTATCCAGCAACTGGCTGCGCATATCCGGCGTGGTGTCGATCAGAACCGATGTGGTGCCATCCGGCCCATCACGCTCCACCAGCAGAGAGCAGCGGCGGCGAATGTTGCGCGGGTTCGCTGGGTCGCAATCGCCCCATTGCCCGCCAAGACGCGGCACGCCGCCTGAGGAGCCGCAGCCCAGAATGGTGCAGCGCAACAGGCTCATGCAGCGGCCTTGTACTGGCCGACCTTGGAAAACAGGCGGTTGAAGTTCAACTGAGTTTGTGCGGCGAATGCGACGTAGTCCATGCCAAACACCTCGGCCCCTTTGCGGGCTGTATGCGCGGTATAGGCGGGTTCGTTGCGCTTGCCGCGATAGGGTGGCGGGGCCAGATAGGGCGCGTCGGTTTCCACCAGAATGCGATCCACCGGAGCTGCGGCGAAGATATCGCGCAACTCCTGACTTTTGGGGAAGGCAGCGATGCCGGACATGGACAGGTAGAACCCCAAATCCAGTGCGGCGCGGGCCAGTTCAGCCGAGGATGAAAAGCAATGCATGACGCAGGAATAGGGCGCGTTTCGGTATTCCTCGGTCAGTATGCGGGCCATGTCATCATCGGCGGCACGGGCGTGGATGATCAGCGGCAGGCCCGTGCGCTGTGCGGCCTCGATATGGATGCGCAGTGATTGCTTCTGCACCTCGGCGCTGTCGGCGGTGTAGTGGTAATCCAGCCCGGTCTCGCCAATACCAACGAATTTGGGGTGCTGGGCGAGCGCGACCAGTTCATCAACTGTCGCCATCGGCTCATCCGCCACGCTCATCGGGTGGGTGCCCGCGGCGTAGAAAACCGGGGCGTGAGCCTCGGCAATGGCGCGAACCGAAGGTTCATTACGCAAACGGGTGCAGATCGTAACCATCCGGGTCACGCCTGCAGCAGCGGCATTGGCGATGATCTGGTCCAACTGCCCTTCGAAATCGGGGAAGTCCAGATGGCAATGGCTGTCGGTGATTTCGGGCGTATTGCTCATCTGCTCTGACCGGCGGTTTCCTGTATCTTGAACACCGTATCTAGAACCAAAGCGGCAGGGTCAAGGTTCACCGCCTGACCATGACGTGCGCGAGCCGTGATTGTCGCGGCAACCTCAGCCCAGCGGCGGGCCTGATGAGGCGAGGCGGACAGGCGGGCAAGTGTTTCGGCTTCGTTTGGGGCGGCTTCGGGCACGGGTGGCGCACCGGTTGCGCCCGTCAGGGCAAGGCGAGACAGGGCGACGTCGATCAGCGTTAACAACAGTTCGAACCGCTCGGCCGCGCCGCGCTGGGCGGCGGTTTCGGCCAGCTTCAAAGCGCGTTGGCGATCCATACGGGGCAAGGTGCCCAGAATGGCGATCAGTTCTGCATACAAATCCAATCCGCCTAGATTAATCAGACGCACCGCATCGCCGACCGATCCAGCGGCCAGTGCGGCCAGATGATCCGCCTGCGATGGCGGTTCTGCCCCGGTTTGGGTCAAAGCGTCCTGCATGTCCTCAGGCCCCAGAGGTGATAGGCGCAAGGTTCGGCAGCGCGACCGGATCGTAGGCAACAGGCGCGAAGGCTGGTGCGAGATCAGCAGCAGCGTGGTTCGCGCCGGCGGCTCCTCCAGCATCTTCAGCAGCGCATTTGCGGCGCTGACATTCATCTCATCAGCAGAATCGACGATGACCACGCGCCGACCGCCATCTGCCGAGGACAGGCCGAAAAACTTGCCCAGTTTGCGGATGTCGTCCACGACAATCTCGCCGCGCAATCGCCCCTGATCATTCAACGAGCGTGTGATGGCCGCCAGACCGGGTTCAGCGCCTGCTGTGATGCGATGCGAGACAGGGTGGTCAGGGTCAATTTCCAGCGTTTCGGGGGCCGCAGGCGCACCAAAAAGCCCGCCGTCATCAGCAGGAGGTGCTGCCAGCAGAAACCGTGCAATCCGCCACGCCAGTGTCGCCTTGCCAACCCCGCGCGGGCCAGTCAGAAGCCAGCCATGATGCAACCGGTCCGAGGTATAGGCGGTCAGAAATGCCTGCTCGGCGGCGTCCTGTCCGAATATTCGGGTGGTTTCGCGTGGATGCGGTGCGCCGGGGGCCTGATCTGGGGGCGGGGTGTCGTCACTCATCGTCTATCGCAAAGCTGCCATGACGATGTCTCTCACATCTTGCGCAACGCTGTCCATGTCGCGATTGCCATCGACGACGCGGAACCTGCCGGAAAACTCATCTGCCAGCGCCAGAAACCCGGCGCGCATCTGTTTTTGCAGGGCGGGGCCGAAATCTTCAAACCGCTCCTCGGTGCCTTGGCGGCCTTTGGCGCGGGACAGGCCGGTTTCCGGGTCCATATCGATCAGCAGGGTCATGTCCGGCTCGCGCCCGATCATGAGGCTGTGCAACTGATCGACAATGCCCCGCAGATCACCGCGCGAGAGGCCCTGATACATGCGGGTGCTGTCGGCAAAGCGGTCGCAGATCACCACCTTGCCATCGGCCAGCGCTGGTTCAATGGTGCGTTCTAGGTGGTCGCGGCGGGCGGCGGTGAACAGCAGAATTTCGGTTTCAGCCGACCAACGATCCGGGTCGCCTTCCAACACCAGCCTGCGGATTTCCTCAGCCCCGGGTGATCCCCCGGGTTCGCGTGTCAGGATAACTTGATGGCCCGTCTCGCGGAGATACTCGGCCAACATTCGGGCCTGAGTAGACTTGCCTGATCCGTCTATGCCTTCAAAGGTCAGGAACATCCCGCGTTGCGTCACATCGACTCCAGCGGGTTATTGATCACGTCTTTCAGAACAATGCCGCCCACTGTCATCATGCGCACCAGGAACCCGCCCAGGGGCACATCCTCGGCTGCAACCAGCGGGCGGCGAATTTCGGGCAGGCCTTCGGGTTTGATGACCAGCTCAGCCAGTTGATCGCCCTTGGCAACAGGGGCGTTGACAGGACCGTCGTAAACGACCTCTGCCTGAACATTCTGAGTGCCCAGAACCGGGAAAAGCACGTTCAGGTCGCCCTGGGGCACCAACCCCACGGTCTTCTTCTCGCCCATCCACAGCTTGGCTTCGGCTATCGGCGTTTCTTCGGTGGCAACTGTCCTCTCGACAAAATTTCGAAACGACCAGTTAACAACGGACTCAGCCTCCTCTGCCCGCTGTGCGGTGCTATCGAGACCGGTGAGGACAAAGATCACCCGGCGGTCGCCCTGTTTGGCCGACCCGACGAGGCCATAACCCGCCTCTTGCGTGTGACCGGTTTTCAGCCCGTCGGCCCCGATGTCCAGCCGCAGCAAAGGGTTCCGGTTGCGTTTGTTCGACGGTGCGCGCCCGTCAAATTCGAACTCTTCTTCTGCAAATAACGGGTAGTATTCCGGGAAGTCGCCGATCAGACGATCCGCAAGAACCGCCAGATCATGCACTGACATCATATGCCCTGCGGCGGGCCAGCCGTTTGAATTGGCAAAGTTGGAATTGTCCATGCCCATCTGCTTACCGCGTTGGGTCATGTAACGGGCAAATCCCGCCTCGGTCCCATCGGGGCTAAGCGCTTCGGCGATCACCACGCAGGCATCATTGCCCGACAACACGATAATACCGCGCAACAGGTCCTCGACCGTTACGCGATCTTGCGTGTTCAGGAACATGGTCGAGCCGCCATAGCTCATCGCGTGTTCAGATACGGGCAGAGTTTCCTGCAAAGTCAAACGCCCATCGCGCAGCGCTTCGAACGCGACATAGAGCGTCATCAGCTTCGACATTGACGCAGGCGGCAGCGGTTGATCAGCGTCTTTCGACAGCAGTACGGTTCCGGTTGTCTGATCGATCACATAGGCGGCCCGCGCCGTGGTATCAAACGCTTGTGCGGGCAGGGCCAGGACAGCCATCCCGAGGGTAAGTACGGATGTGCGAATTGCGGATAGCACGGGGCGCCTCCTGTTATCAGTTGGACACGGTGAATGCGTCGGTAAAGCCCAGATCTTTGACATCGGTTTGAATTGCCTTGCGGTCGGCGCGTGTCGCGGCAGGGCCGACCAGAACGCGCCATACGGTTTTGTCTTCGGTCTTGAGCGCGCGGACCTCGGCAGTCATACCGTTTTTGCGGATCTTTTCTGCGGCGGTATTGGCATTGGCTTCAACACTGAACGTGCCGATCTGGACATACGGTTTCGTCAGGTTCGATGCGGCAGGGGCGGCGGCTGCGGCCGCTGCCGGCGTGGCCTCGGCCGCGTCAATCGCGGCGGCTGCCCCTTCGATCGGGTCCAGCGGTGTGGCCGTTATCTCTTCGGGTTGCTTTTTCTGCCACCACTTGCGCTTGGCTGGTTTTTCAGTTGGGGCTGCAACGGGGGCGTCAGACAGTCCCGGTGCGGCGGCCCCAGCGGCTGAGGCACTGTCTACCGCAGCTTCCGCAGCCTCTTCACTGGCCGAGCCAGCCGCCGCTGCAGCAGCGCCCGCAGCGGCAGGTTCTTTCTTTTGCCACCACTTGCGCTTGGCCGGCTTTTCCGGTGCAGCAGCCTCGGTCTCTGCTTCAGGTCCAGCGGCTGCTACTTCGGTTTCTTCTTTCGGAGCCTCCGCTTCGGGTTTCTGTTCTTCGGCGGGCGGCGCCTCTTTGGGTTCTTCCCGGCGCAAGGCCACAACACTCACGCGCGTTGGCGCACCGGCCAGCATTCCAAGCTTTTCTGCCGCAGCAGAGGAGACCTGCAAGGCAGGCCCAGGCAAGTTCGCCGGTCGCCGGAACAACGCGCCCGTGACGCTTTTGTTGTTCGCGGTGTTCTTGATCAAAACGCGTTCAGGCTGGTTGACATCGGGATGCGCCACCCAGATGCCGCCTAGCGAAGGCCGCCCATCCCAAAGTCCGGCTTCAGTCAAAGAAAACACATCGGGCGCTTCAACGTCACGCTGCGAGCTGTTGGTTACCTGAGGTACAAGTTCGATTGTCGAATTGTCAGCGCTGTCGCTCTTGGGTTTTGCGGAACCGTCCTGAGATTGAAGAACCTCGTCACACCCGGACAAAACTGTGAAAGTCACGGCCAAAACAGCCAGTCCTCGCGGTTTTGCGCGTGTCTGCGTCGCTCGCTTCATCATTTATTCCCTTGCCTGAAAGGGCTTCATTATTTCTAGCCCCACCGAACGACCGGTTCTGAGCGCCAGTCTGCTACGATCTTAAGGCCAGATCATAACGTGGCTGAAGGGCCAAGGAAAGGCTGCTGCGCAGGCTTGAGCAAGATTTCCCGATTTCGGCTTGCCTCTGATCTCAGTTGGGCTTAGACCGGGCCCCCGACGGGGAGGTGGCAGAGTGGTCGAATGCGGCGGTCTTGAAAACCGTTGAACGTGAGAGCGTTCCCAGGGTTCGAATCCCTGTCTCCCCGCCACTCATACCTGTCTCACTTCAGTTGTGTTTTCTGACCCGAAATTTTGCCGCAATTCCCGCGCGTTGGCGCATGCGCTTTCAATCAGAGACGAAGCAAACCGTACATTCAGAGGACAATTCAGGCGCAAGTCTCAGTGTCGCATTTTGGTGGGGTCGCTTTGGGCTGGATTTCCCTGATAAGCGGCAATTTACAGGGAATTTTCGCAAACCGGGACTGATTTCCGTCATTTCTCCTATCAGAACTGTATGTTTTTCAGAGGTTTATGCTGCAAATTCCCTAAAAGGTGGAACAGGGAATTTTATCGCGGGAACAGGGAGTTGTTCCGCCGGATCAGGGAGGGTGAGCCCTTTATCAGGGACGCAGGATCTGGAGATGTTAGAAGCCGAACAGGCGTTCCTGTTCGATCCAGTCAAGTGGGTGGGTCACGCTGACCAGACGCTTGAGTGTGAGTTCGGGCGGCTGAGTGCCGTCGAGAATCGCGGCTTGAATCTTCGGAGAGAGAAATGCGAGCTGAGCACGGGTGCGGATGAAGGCGCCGGGGACGCTTTCGCAGCGTGCGATCTCCATAAGTTGAATTCCGGCTTTTAGATCGCGTGCCCAGCCATGGGCGCGGATCAGCATGGACCGGAGGTGGGGATCAGGTTGGGGTGCCATATCTCCGGCGATGACCTTGGCCTCGACGCCGCGGCGGCGCAGATCGAAAGATGTGGTGATGTGTGTGAGATCTGGGTGCAGATGATCGACCGCGATGCCAAGTGCGCTTGCCAGGGTTTTGGGGTTCAATTCGAGGTCAATGTGTCCTCGTGCGATTCCGCCACTGGCCAGAATATCAGCGCCGACCTGACAGCCTTGGCCTAGAAGCCGGGTTACTAAATCCGCAACTGAAGTCTGAACCGCTTCCGCTGACCCGGCTTCCGGCTGCGCCAGAACTCGATGCGTGATTGCGGCGTCTTGCAGATGTCTGACGATGACATCGATGACCGCGTTTTCGAGCGCAGGGCCGGGCAGTCGCCAGCCAGAGATATCCTTACCACCCGAGATCAGTCTGTTGGAGATATAGTAGCGCAACCGTCGGCCTTTGCGGGTGGTGTGGGTCGGCGTCAACCGATCACCAGTTTCGTCATGCAGCAGACCGGTGAGCCAGGCCCCGGGGTCAGTGGAGTGTTGGCGCGCATCGGAGTCGCCGCGTGCCCGCGAGCGGTTGGAGGCCTGTCGCATTTTTTCCTGCACCCGGTCCCAGATGTCCTGATCGATGATCGCCGGATGTTGTCCGTCCCAGATCTTATCCTTGTGGCGGATTTTTCCGAGATAGACCGGATTGCGCAGCAGGTAATAGATTTGACCCCGTGACAGCGGACAATCCCCCTTCACACTGCCATCTGTCCGAACAAACCGTTTTGACCGCAGCCCTTCTGCCGTTGCCCGTTCTTCTACTTTGCGCAGGCAACCCAGCTCGTCATAAAGCCCAAAGAGATGCCGGACCGTTCTGGCCTCCTGTTCATTTATCACCAGCGTTCTTGCTTTTGGATCGGGGTGGCGGTCATAGCCGAGAGGCAGGTTGCCACCCATCCAAAGCCCCTTTTTCTTGGAAGCTGCAATCTTGTCACGAATACGTTCAGCGGTGACTTCCCGTTCGAACTGAGCAAAGGACAACAGTACATTCAGGGTTAACCGACCCATGGACGAAGAAGTATTGAAGGCCTGCGTGACGGACACAAAGGAACACTCGACCTGTTCGAGCCGTTCGACGAGCTTGGAGAAGTCGGGAAGCGATCGGGTCAGCCGGTCGATCTTGTAGACAACAACCATGTCGATACGTCCGGCATCGATCTCTTCAAGCAGGCGCTGAGGGCAAGGTTTATCTGCCTGCAGATGCACCCTGGCTGCCGGTGTTCAAACGAGAGCTTCAATCCTTTCCACGCGGACGCAACGACGATCAGGTCGACAGCTTTGCCCACTTTGTGAACTGGTCCAAGGGAGTGGGGTTCTATCGGGCGCTAGGCCATGATCATCAGATAAACATCGAACGTCGCGAGCGCCGTCGCGAGCGGATCAGACGGCGGTAGAACCTCAGCGTCAAGCTTGAAAACTCGTTGAATAGTTCTGGGAGGGCCGATGTCGGACCAATCCTGAGAGCGGCCCCAATGACCGCTCGCAACCACAAACCGGTCTAATCGCTAATGCCGTCGGATGACGGCTTTGAGCCCAACCCCGTCATTGTGAATTTGTGCTGCGCGCGCTCGCAGCACGAAAATTGCTGCAGGCGCACAGTTTTTGCCTCTGCGCGTCGGTAGAGTTAGCCGCCATTCGATCATGGCGCAGAGAAGATTGTGTCGGTAATGCACAGTTCGCGAGACCGTCCTGCCTTTACGCAGTTGGTGTTCAATGTCTGCATTGGGAAAGTGGCAACTTAAGGAATACTTGGACACTTAAAGATCGTTTCGAAACACGCGTTGACCTTGCCCCGCTGTAGGCTCCTGAGGATCAAAGAACCTTCCAAAGGAAATCAGCGGCCTGATCTGAAGCATCCCCTACGATAGCAGGATCATCGTAGATGTCAGTTTGACCTTTAGAAAACAGTGATGCTCTTTGTTTTTCGCCTGGAACCGCCCTGAAAAACTTGTCCGCCCACGCAGGGTTCAACGCATTTGGGCCGTGTAATTGCAGGAATGGCAAGCGTAGGTCAGGTGCTGCATTTTGAACATCAAACTGCAAAAAATGCTCTCGCGACATCACGGCAAAAGCGTTCGCATAGTTCGGATGTGCGGCTCTCTCCGCATAGTAATCATATGTCGATTGCAAGGTCATCGCAGCATCTTGCTCCAGCGACACCGCTGGGATCATCGTGACTTCTCCGGTGGCTTCGTATTCTTCGCGGGCTTTGCGTCCTTGCTCGATCCGGTCGTGAAAACCTTGTGGGTCTGCGGCCATCATCGCGGGGACGTCCCGGTAATATCCGGCGATGGCGACGAATGCCCTGACATCAGAGCGGGCTTTGATCGCATGAGCGAGGTATCCGGACCCCAGGCAAATTCCGACGGCTACGAGCCGCCCTTCGTCAACTTCAGGCTGTTCAGCCAAGGCATCGATGGCTGCGTTTAGGTCCTCTATTTTGTGCGGATAGAATTCATATTGGCGGGGTTGACCGCCGCTTTGGCCATAGTGTCGATGATCGATGGCAAGTGCTGAAAACCCTCGATCGGCCAAAGCAGCAGCATAGGTGCCGGTCACCTGTTCCTTGACCGAAGTCATCGGCCCGCCGGTTACGACAGCAGGAAAAGGTCCATCTCCGTTCGGCAGGTGCAAATCGCCCACAAGCGTGTCGCCCGCGACCTCGAATTCAATGCGACGGATCGGCATTAGTGTCGGTGATAGAAGAACGCTGCATTCGTTTCTCCACCCTGCCCAAGTGCCAGTTCGATATTGAGATGCGCTATCCCCTCCAGGTACCGGGCTGCTGCGAGCTTTGTGATCGTAACCGGATCAAAGCCCATATCTGCCGCGATCTGAGCGACTGTAGCCACGGCATCAGTCTTGTCGCCTGCAACAAAGGCCGTCACGGGTTTTCCGTCCCAACCTTGCTCGGCATGCTCCATTACGTCCGCAAAAATCGTATTGAAGGCTTTGACCACGATTGTGTCTGGTACCATTCCGGTAACAGCTTCAGCAGCCGAGATGCCGCTGTCCAAAACCAAGGGGGACCAATCATCGTTCAGAGGGTTGGTCGCATCGATTAATATCTTTTGTTTCAGGACATCCGACAGAGGTGCAAGGACCTCCTCAACCACAGCATAGTGTACCGCCAAGATGATGATGTCTCCGCCCGCCGCAGCATCTCGGAATGTTACGGGCCCGCTTCTCCGACCCACAACAACTTCATGCCCGGCTTTCTCTGCCAAGGCTGCCAGTTTTTGACCGACATTTCCGCCGCCTAAGATTCCGATTTTCACAACACGCTCCACAGTAAGGTTGACCGTTCGATTGACATCGGACATCAGGTTACCATCGTCAATTAGGTACCCAGGGGTAAGTATGGAACAAGTTCACCCAAACGCGTTCATTGCCGACTGTCCGACACGAGAGATACTGTCCCGCCTGGCGGAAAAATGGACGATGCTGACCTTGGCCGCTTTGTCAGAGGACCGAATGCGGTTTGGGGACCTTCACCGACGGATTGAAGGCGTCTCCCAAAAGATGCTGACCAAGACCTTGCGGAAACTGGAAGAGGACGGACTTGTACACCGAGAGGTCTTTGACGAAATGCCGCTTCGCGTTGAGTACGAACTGACCGAATTGGGTCAGGATATTGCACGGCTTGTTGTAAACCTAAAAACTTGGCTGGAAGATAGCTTGGATCGTATCGAGGCCGCTTCCAAGTAAGTCTGTTGAGGACCATTCTGTCCAACGCATGGTGCGCGGGAATGGTCGACGCAGATCCTCGAACACAGCCTTGAGCCAACCTTGATAGGTTCCGCCCGACCAAGCACCTAATCTGACAAAGCGGACATTCCCATCAAGCAGAGTCAGGCGGAATGGGCCGCCCTTTTGCATGTGTTCAGGATTACACCGATCATGGTTGGAATGATCACGACTTTTTATCCCTTCCGTCGGGAAATCGGGTGATCAACCAAGAGCGAACTCTAACCAGTCGAGACACCTCCGAGCTGACACGTTGCGCCGCTTTTTCCGAGTGGTGCTAAGTATGTGCGGCACATAGGACCGCACTATTGGCGTATTTGGAACTGGTTTAAGTCGCCTTACAGAACTACTTGCCAAGCACGTCTATCCCCGCCTAGACGATATTTCCTGAAGATGTTCGTATGCCGCGCGGAAACGGATTTTTGCCGCGTTGAAAGCCTCTGTCATATTACTGTCCTGAAGCACCCGCTCACCGATTCTGGGAGGTTTGAGGATGTCCTCTGGCGACGCTCCGGATCCAGCGATCATTGCAAGTCGAGCTGCCCCAAGTGCGGCACCGAACTCACCATCCTGCGGCAACTCTATGGGCACATCCAGAACGGTTGCGATCAGTTTTACCCAGTACCGTGATTGCGCTCCACCGCCGATGCCGATCAGACGGTCTATGCGGGCTCCAGTCTGCACCAGCGCATCATACGAGTCGCTCAAACCGTAGGCGACACCTTCGAGCACCGCACAGGTAAGGTCGTTCTGGTCGGTATCCTTTCCCAGCCCGGTAAAGCTGCCGCGAATGCTGGCGTCGTTATGGGGTGTGCGTTCTCCGGACAGGTAGGGGTAGAACTGCACGCGACCGGGCGTACACAAAGTGTCGCCCAGATTGCGCGTCAGGTCGGATGGAGTCTTGCCAGTGATCTGACCCAGCCAGTTTAGGCTGTCTGTTGCCGACAACATGACACCCATCTGGTACCAGCGATCAGGAACTGCGTGGCAGAACGTGTGCAGTGCGGAATCAGGGGCAGGGTAGTAACCATCCCGCGCAGCCAAAAGAACGCCTGAGGTTCCGAGAGACAGAAAGCCATCAGCCTCATTCAAAGCCCCTAGGCCACAGGCAGCTGCCGCATTATCTCCCGCACCACCCGCAACAACGACGCTGCCACTGACGCCCCAGTTTGCCGCTAAATCGGGCCGTAAGGTGCCTGCTGGCTGGCATCCTTCGACAAGCCGCGGCATCTGTGTTTCGCTCATCTGCCCGGCGGTCAACAAGGTGTCGGACCACGCGCGGCCCGACACGTCCAGCCAGGATGTTCCGGCACTGTCCGACATATCGGCGACATAGTCGCCGGTCAGGTAGTAGTTCAAATAAGCCGCAGGAAGCAGGACCTTGGCCACGCGGGCGAAACTTTCAGGCTCATGAGCCTTGACCCAGAGCAGTTTGGGCGCCGTGAAACCGGGAAACACGATGTTGCCTGAAATCTCACGAACGCCGGGCATGGCATCCAGATGCTGTGCCTCAATATCCGAGCGCGTGTCATTCCACAGAATGCAAGGCCGGATCACGTCGCCTGCAGAATCCAGCAGAGTTGCGCCATGCATATGTCCTGCGACGCTGACAGCGCGGAGGTCGGTAAACTCGGAGTGACTACCGCGCAATTCGCCAACCGCCATTTCAAGCGCCGTGATCCAATCCGCCGGGTTCTGTTCGCTCCAACCGGGGTGTTTGTGTTCAGATGAGTAAGACTGCTCAGCAGATCCGATCACGCTGCCATCTTCTGCCAGTAGCAGGGCGCGAAGCCCGGATGTTCCCAGATCAATGCCAAGGTAGCTCATGCCACGTTGCCTCCCATTGGTGCCTGTAAATCGTTTACTTTTTTTGCCCGCTACCTGAATAGGGCGGGCGCAAGTGATTCATAGGATGATATGATCAGATCAGCTCCTTGCTGACGAAGAAACTCGCCATGCTGGTCTTCAATACCACGTAGATGCGCCCCACCCACAAATCCGGCACAATACATGTTAGCCGTCTTGGCAGCGCGCACGCCATAAGGTGAGTCTTCGATCACAAGGCATTTTCTGGGGGGAACACCGACCTGAGCAGCGGCGTATAGAAACAAGTCTGGTGCTGGTTTGCCGTGTTCAACCTGCTCGGCGCTGAAGATGTTATCAAACAACGCGGTCATCTGCATCGCCGTCAGGGCAACACTGATCCGTTCGAACGTCCCGCTGGAGGCGATGCAATACGGAAGGTTCAACGTAGTCAACACTCCCAAAAAATCTTTGACATCAGCAATAGGTGAGAGTTCCCGCTTGAAACGTCGGAACAACTTGGCCTGCCATGTATGCGCAAAACCTCTGGCAGAGGTTGTGCTGTGCTCAGTAACAAAAGCTTCAATTGTCGAGAGAGATTTGCCCAGAAATAGGCTTCGGACCTCTTGTGCCTGCAGGTCGATACCATACTCTGTCAGAGTTTCTTTTAATGTGGACAGCGAGATGATCTCGCTATCGGCAATAACTCCATCAAAATCAAAAATAATCAGATCGAACGCCTCAAGCGATATAGGAGGCTGCGCATCCGGCTTGGAACCCTTGGCGTTGTCGCCTGCCATCGCGCGCACCGTTACAATGCGCGCCCGTCGGCACTAAATTGATGCAGTCGATTTTCGGGGACTCGAACACCTACGGTTTGACCAACAGGTGTATCGTCGTCACCGCCGACGCGCGCTACGATCTCGCTATTGTCAGGGAGTGTGAGGTATAGCAAGCTCTCGCCTCCCAGCTGTTCCTTGACCCTGACCGTGGCGTCGGTATTGCCCGCGTCTTGTTGCACCAGCTCAAGATGTTCGGGGCGGCAGCCGACGAAAGCCGCCTCCGGCTTGATGGTCAATCCGCTCACTGTGTTACTGGGCGCAAACACATTCATGGCCGGGGAACCGATAAACTCGGCAACAAAGCGTGATCGGGGTGAATGATACAATTCCATCGGAGTTCCAACCTGCTCGACGCGTCCGCCATTCAAAACAACGATTTTGTCGGCCATTGTCATGGCTTCAACCTGGTCATGGGTCACATAGATCATCGTTGCGGCGAGTTGTTTGTGCAGGCCTTCCAGCTCGACCCGCATCTGCACCCGCAGTTTTGCGTCCAGATTGGACAGCGGCTCGTCAAACAGGAAGACCTTTGGATTTTTGACGATGGCCCGACCAATGGCCACACGCTGGCGCTGACCACCCGACAGCTGTGAGGGCTTGCGATCAAGATAGTCTTCCAGCTGTAGGATACGGGCTGCTTCGGCGATCCGTTCCTGCCGCAAGGCAGGCGCAAATCCGTTGACTTTCATGCCGAAATCCATGTTCTCGCGCACGCTCATGTGCGGGTAGAGGGCATAGGACTGGAACACCATCGCTAGCTCACGGTCGGCAGGTTCAGCATGCGTCACGTCCAGCCCGTCAATCTCGATACGCCCCGAGTCGGCACCCTCCAATCCAGCCAGTGTTCGCAAAAGGGTTGATTTGCCACAACCCGATGGCCCTACGAATACAACAAACTCCCCGTCCCTGATGTCCAGACTAACATCGAACAGCGCCTGTGTTTCACCGTAAAATTTGTCGAGCCCTTCAATTCTGATGCCAGCCAAGGCAACCCCTCCCCAACGGCGAACGCTGCGGTCCGCAAATTATCTTTTGTTTATCAGTAGAAACAAATGTATTGACTTTCAAGTCGGAAAAATACTTTTGTATGAACTAGTATGCAAAAGAATTTTGAACTGGGAGGAGACCTGAGAATGAAAACTCTTAGAAACTTGCTGGGTACCGCAGCCGTCGCCAGCATCATCGCGACCGGTGCGGCCGTTGCAGATGATGACTGGAGCCTAAAAAAGGCTGCCGAACCCTATGCGGGCACAACCATTGACGTCGTGTTCCTGCTGCGCCCGGGGTATGAGGCGATCGAAGCCATGCTGCCCGAGTTCGAAGCGGAAACGGGAATAAAGGTAAACGTCATCAAGCATCCCTATGAGAACGCTCTGGGTGAACAGGTGCGGGATTTTGTGGCTGGCGGTGATCTGGATATTGCACTGATTGACCTTGTTTGGATAGGCAACTTTGCAGAGAACGATTGGATCATTCCGTTAGCGGATGTGCAGGCAAAGTTCCCTGACGCAGTTGATCCAGATCTGGATATCGATGACTTTTTTCCTCTGGTGCTGAATGCCTTTGGTGGCTGGAACGACACGCTGTATGGGCTGCCGTTCGACAACTATTCAGGCCTGATGTTCTATAATCGCTGCATGCTGGAAGAAGCCGGGTTCGACGGCCCACCGGAAACTTGGCAAGAGCTGAAGGACACATATGGCCCGGCGCTGACAAAAGACGGAAAATACGCCTTTGCGCTGCAGTCCAAGCGGAATGAAACCCAGTCTGCTGACAGCTTTGCACGGATGCTGTGGCCCTTTGGCGGTTCGTTCCTAGACGATGAATTCAAGTCCAATCTGATGAGTGACGAAAGCCAGGCAGGACTAAAGTTCCGTCAGGAACTGATGGAATACATGCCTGACGGTATCGTGGCATATGACCATGCCGAAACCGTGAATGGGTTCAGTCAAGGCGACATCGCAATGATCACCGAATGGTCGGCCTTCTATTCGTCGGTCGTCTCGCCCGAGACATCGAAAGTGGCGGATTGCGTTGAAATCGCACCCGAGCCCACAGGCCCTGCGGGCCGCAAGCCAGCACTTGGCGGGTTCTCTCTGGCAGTAGCTTCGCAAGCAGACGAAGCCGAACAAGCGGCAGCCTATTTGTTCATCCAGTGGGCAACCTCGAAAGCCAACGCGCGGGAATACCTTGAGCGCGGTGGTGTTCCGGCCCGTCAGTCTGTCTATCAGGAAGACGGTTTGGAAGACTTCAAGTTTGTGCCCGCACTGGTCGAGAGCTGGCAAGACGGCGTGCCGGAATTCCGCCCCCGTTTCGCGGAGTGGCCCGAGATCACCGAGATCGTTCAGGAATGGGGCACCAAAATGATGCTGGGTGAGGTTTCGACCGAGGAAGGTGCACAAGAGATCGGCACCCGGATGGAGGCCGTCCTGGACGCAGCCGGATACTACTCTGGCGACAAACCGCTGGCACAGTGAAACAAAGAAGCGGGGGCGCATATTTGGCGCCCCTGCACCCTGTTCGAGAGGGTCAGCTGGAGGACGGACATGCGCGGCCAAGTACCCCGCAGAACAATACTTGCATTCATCGGTCCAGCGGTCATCGGTCTTGCCGCGGTGGGCATCGCGCCATTGCTTTACGCGGCTTGGACTTCAGCGCATTTCTACAACCTTACAAAACTGAAGCGGGTCGAATTCATAGGTTTTGAAAACTATTGGACCGTTCTGACGGATGAAGTGTTCTGGCAGGCGATGGGCCGCACGTTTTTCTTGCTGGGTACGGCCCTGCCGCTGCAAATCGCACTCGGTCTGGGCATTGCGTTGGTGTTGCATCAACCTGGTCTGACACTGGTAAAAACAATGGCGCGCCTAAGCCTCGTTCTACCGATGGCCACGACCTACGCGGTTGTGGGCCTGCTGGGTCAGGTGATGTTCAACCAGAAGTTTGGCGTAGTGAACCAGCTTTTGGGCGGGGCCGACATAAACTGGATCGGCGATCCCCAGAATGCTTTTGCCATGATTGTGTTCTGGGACGTCTGGCAATGGACACCGTTTGTAGCGCTGGTTCTTCTGGCAGGTCTGACCATGGTGCCGGGCGAAGTGGAAGAGGCCGCGCGCCTGGAAACCAAGTCCAAATGGATTGTTCTGCGCTATGTGCAACTGCCCTTTCTGGTGCCGGGTCTGGTTGCGGTGCTGATCCTGCGAACAGCGGATACTTTGAAACTGTTCGACATGGTGTTCACGCTGACACGTGGCGGGCCGGGATCGTCGACCGAGTTCATTTCGCTTATGATCCAACGGGTCGGTTTTCGCGGCTTCGATCAGGGGCTGGCCTCGGCGCAGGCCATTATCCTGCTGATAATCACCATTGTACTGGCGCAAATCTACATCCGCGTCTTCTACAAAGAGGTCTGAGCCATGATGACGACCCGCTCATACTGGTCTCAGATTGCCTTGCTGGCTTTGATCATTCTGGTCTGTGTCTTCCCGTTTTACTGGATGGTCACGACTTCCCTAAAAACGCAGGTGGTAGCGCTTGAAGCGCCCCCCGTGTGGCTATTCGAACCGACACTGGCCAACTATCGTGAGGCCCTGTTCGAAGACGGGGTACTACGTACACTGATAAATTCGCTGATCATTGCTATCTCTACGACGTTGCTGGCGCTAGTTCTGGGCGTTCCTGCCGCCTTTGCGCTGGCCAGGTTCGAGTTTCGCGGAAAAAAAGACCTTTGGTTCTGGTTCATTACCAATCGGATGGTTTCCCCCATTGTTCTGGCTCTTCCGTTCTTTCTGATCGCCCGTAACCTGTCGCTGCTGGATAAACACATCACGCTGATCCTGATCTACCTGACCTTCAACTTGCCGATCGTAATATGGATCGTGACAGATCAATTCAGAGGCATACCCTATGATCTGGACGAGGCCGCACGGCTGGAAGGGGCCTCGCAGTTTACCATCATGCGTAAAATCTGCCTGCCATTGGCCATGCCTGGTGTAGCCGTATCGGCGATCTTTTCTTTCATATTCTCGTGGAACGAACTGATGTTCGGTCTGATCTTGACCAGAACCGAAGCCAAAACGGCCCCCGCAATGGCCGTGTCTTTCATGGAAGGCTACAATTTGCCGTACGGTAAGATCATGGCCACATCGACGCTGATCGTGATCCCGGTTCTTATCTTCGCGCTCATCGCCTCCAAGCAATTGGTGCGTGGCCTGACGATGGGAGCCGTGAAATGAAGTCTTCGACCACTCCCTTTCCCGTTTCGTTGCGTTAGAACGAAACCAAAAGGAAAGGACACCCATGTCACGCTATATCAAACTTGACCAGATCGATCCGGAAGAACAGCTATTGGTGCGGCTGTGCTGGGCCTGCGAGGTCGAGGGCATGACACAGGCCGACGCGGCCGAGCGGTTTGGAACAACGCGGCTGCGTGTAAACAAAGCGCTCAGCGAGGCGCGGCGGCGTGGCATTTTGCGTGTCAGTGTGGATTCCGTTTTTGCGGCAGCGGCGCAATTTGAATGGGAGCTTGAGCGGCAGTTCAAACTGACCCGCGCAGTTGTGGTGCCTTCGCCCGAGGACCGTGTGTCAGTCACCCCGCTGGTTGCTGCGGGGCTGGGTGCGCATTTGGGCGAAGTCTTGAGCGACCCGAACCTGACTCATTTTGGCATGTCCTGGGGCAACACTTTGAACCTCGCGACGCGCCACATGCAGCCGCTCGACCGTCCTGATCTTGAGATCGTGTCGATCATGGGCGGCGTCTCGCGCGGATCGGACGTGAACGGGTACGAGATCACAACGCGGCTGGCTGATTTATGCAACGCCGAACACAGCTTTTTCACCGCGCCGCTTTATGCGGGTAGCCCGGAGAGTCAGGCACTGTTCATGGATCAGGACGTGATCCGGGATATGCTGGAAAAGATTCGATCTTGCGGTGCAATTGCGCTGGCTACGGGGGATCTGGAGAGTTCGCTGCTGGTGCGTGATGCCTTGCCAAACCGGGTCGATCCGGCCGATCTGATCGCCAAAGGCGGAGTAGGTGATATCACCGGGCACATCTTGAATGCGGATGGTGAGCTGATTGATCATCCGTTGAACCAATGTGTCATTGGCCTGTCGCTGGATGAGATGGCCGAAATAGACAATGTCATTCTGGCCGCTGGTGGCCTTCATAAAACGCCGATCATTGCTGCGGCCCTGAAGCGCGGTTTTGTCGACACGCTTGTTACGGATGAGAACACGGCAGCCGCTTTGCTTGAAACCAACAGAACATAAGGGAGGTGTAGGATGGCCAAAGCTCTGGTTCTGGAAAAAGCCCGCAGCCTTGCGCTGCGCGAGATTGAGCTGGCCAAGACATTGGGCCCTGAGGATGTCCGCGTCGCGATAGATACGGTTGGGGTGTGCGGCAGCGATGTTCACTACTACACCCATGGCAAGATTGGGCCCTTTGTCGTGAACGCGCCTATGGTGCTAGGACACGAGGCTGCAGGTGTGATTACCGAGGTCGGGTCAGACGTAACGGACATCGGTGTCGGTGATCGGGTCTGTATGGAGCCCGGCATTCCCAACACCCGGTCCAAGGCCGCAAAGCTTGGTGCCTACAATGTGGACCCATCTGTGCAGTTTTGGGCCACGCCTCCGGTGCATGGCTGCCTGACCCCCTCGGTCGTACATCCTGCGGCGTTCACCTATCGCTTGCCCGACCACATCAGCTTTGCCGAAGGGGCAATGGTCGAACCCTTTGCAATTGGCATGCAGGCAGCAACCAAAGCGCAGATCAAACCGGGTGATGTGGCGCTTGTCACCGGTGCAGGGCCAATTGGCATAATGGTGGCTCTGGCCGCGCTGGCCGGTGGTTGCGCCAAGGTCTATATCTCTGACCTGGTTGAGGAAAAGCTGTCGGTTGCTGCACAATATGACAATATCGAACCTGTTTTGATCGGACGCGATGACCCCTCAGCCGTTGTGCGCGACGCGACCGAAGGATGGGGCGCGGATGTGGTTTTCGAATGTGCCGGCGCCGCCACCTCAATTCAAAACGCTCTCGATGCCGTAGCCCCTGCGGGCTGTGTAGTCTGGGTAGGCATGCCGGTCGATCCTGTGCCGGTCGACATTGTTCTGGCTCAGTCCAAGGAAATCAGGATGGAGACGGTGTTTCGCTATGCCAATATGTATGACCGGGCCATAGCATTGCTTGGGTCGGGTAAAGTGGATGTGAAACCTCTGATCTCTGAAACATTTGACTTTGAGAACAGCATCGAAGCGTTCGACCGTGCAGTTGAGGCGCGACCAACAGATGTCAAAATCCAGATTCGGTTGGACCGAACATGACCGACGTTTTGGACAATTTGGCCGAACAGGTCCTGTCTGAACTACGACCGGGCTTGTCCGGTCACGTTTTGAAACAGATCGCGCCTTTATCTGAGGCTCTTGCCAATTCACGGCAGATCCTTTGCTACGGTGTCGGTCGCGAGGGCCTGATGATGAAGGCGCTCGCGATGCGGTTGTTTCACTTGGGCTGTGACGCCCATGTGGTCGGCGACATGACGGCGCCACCGGTCGGGGCATCGGACATCCTGCTTGTCAGCGCAGGACCAGGGCATTTTTCGACTGTGGCGGCGTTGGTGGGCGTTGCGCGGGAGGCCGGTGCCAAAGTTGTCTGCATCACTGCAGAACCCGAGGGTGCCGTGCCACAGGCTGTGGATCTGACCGTTCACCTTCCCGCGCAAACCATGGCCGCAGACCAAGGTCCCGATGCCACGTCTGTGCTGCCGATGGGGTCGCTCTATGAGGTGCTCATGCTCCTGTTCTTCGAGCTTCTTGTGCTGGACCTGCGCGACAGGATGGCCGTCACGCCCGAGGATATGCGCGCCAATCACACGAATTTGGAATAGCTCATGCCCTGGGAAACCCGTTTCAGTTTGAAGGGAAAGAAAGCGCTGATCACCGGTGCATCTTCAGGGATTGGAACCTCAATTGCACAGGTTTTTGCGGATGCAGGAGCGGACATCGCGGCGCATGGCCGCGACAAGGACCGGCTTGCGCAATTGGGAACTGAGGTTCAAGCATTGGGGCGAGATTTTGCAGCAATAACCGGAGACTTGGCTGATGCCGAAGAAACGGCCTTGGTCGCAGCCAGGGCATTGGAGGTTTTTGGACGGGTCGATATTCTCGTAAACTCTGCCGGAATTGCCCTGACCGGGCCGGTTGTTGACTATGATCTGACGGATTGGCAGCGCACTTTGGCGGTAAATCTAACAGCGCCCTTTATCCTATCCCGCGCGGTACTGCCTGGCATGATGGAACGGCGACAGGGCAAGATCATCAACATTTCATCGCAGACGGGCGTTATTGCCTTAGCCGATCACGCGGCCTACGCCACCTCCAAGGGGGCGCTCAATTCTCTGACGAAATCGCTCATGACCGAAGCGGCGCCGTACAACGTTCAGGTCAACGCGATCTGCCCAACCGTCGTGCTAACCGAAATGGGGAAAGAGCTGTGGTCGGCGCCGGAAAAGAAAGATCCGTTTATCGAGAGAACGCCTTTGGGCCGTTTTGGCGAACCTGTCGAGATCGCAGATATGGCCCTATATCTGGCTGCCCCCGCATCCGATCTGGTGAACGGTGCGATCATGATGATCGAAGGGGGGTATTCAAGCATATGATGCGTTTTGCAAACCAACCCTCTGGGTTTGGGGTTGGCCCGTCGATCTGTTTTCGGCACTGCGGAGACTTCCCGGAAGGTGAGGAAAAACGGTACAGTTTGATGTAGAGGAGGCAACTGAATGGTTGATCTGGCGGGCAAGGTGATCGCGATAACGGGCGCTGCGTCGGGGATTGGGCTGGCTTGTGCCAAAGAGTGTATCGCGGCAGGGGCCACGGTTGCTTTGGTTGATCGGAATGAAGCGGCACTAAAGACAGTTTGCGATGACTTGGGGGACGACGCTTTTTCAATCGTTACAGACGTTGCGAGTCCTGACAGCGTGGACCAGATGCTGCCAGAAATCCTCGGAAAAGCGGGGCGTCTGGACGCGTTCCACGCCAATGCTGGCGCTTACATTGGTGGGGACGTTCTGGAAGGCGATCCGGATGCGTGGGATCGTGTTTTGAACCTCAACATAAATGCGGCGTTTCGCTCGGTGCAGGCGGTTTTGCCATATCTGGCCAAACAGGGGTCGGGTGATATCATCATGACCAGTTCCATCGCAGGTGTCATTCCCGTCGTGTGGGAGCCCATCTATACAGCCTCAAAACATGCGGTGCAGGCCTTCACCCACTCTGTCAGACGGCAGGTTGCCAAGCATGGTGTGCGGGTTGGCGCTGTTTTGCCAGGTCCTGTAGTGACCGCTTTGCTGGATGACTGGCCGAAGGAAAAAATGGAACAAGCATTGGCCGAGGGGAGTCTGATGCAACCCAAAGAAGTGGCCGATTGCGTGGTTTTCATGCTCAGCCGCCCCGCGAATGTCACGATCCGGGATCTTGTCATCCTGCCAAACGCGGTGGACCTATGAGCTGTTTTGTAGGCGTAGACGTTGGGACCGGCAGTGCCAGGGCGGGTGTTTTCGACAGCAACGGCACATTGTTTGCCAGCCGAAAGCAAGACATTCAAATGTGGCGCGACACCGGCGATATAGCCGAGCAGTCTTCGACAGACATCTGGCAGGCTGTGTGTGCCTGTGTTCGAGGCGCGGTTGAGGAGAGTGGAATCGAGGCCTCGCAGGTCAAAGGTGTTGGTTTCGATGCGGCGTGTTCAATGGTCGTCCTGGACCAGACCATGCAACCGCTGAGCATCAGCGCCTCGGGTAAGGCCGAGCGCAACGTAATCGTTTGGATGGACCACCGGGCCAAGGATCAGGCCGAGCGTATCAATGGACTGGGCCACCCCGTTTTGGACTATGTTGGCGGGCGGATTTCTCCTGAGATGCAGACGCCCAAGCTGCTGTGGATTAAAGAGAATATGCCGGACTCCTTCCGCAGCGCCGGCCAATTCTTTGACCTGCCGGATTATTTGACATGGGCCGCAACAGGGTCACTGGATCGCTCCGCTTGTACGGTGACATGCAAATGGACTTACCTGGCACATGAACGTCGGTGGGATGACAGTTATTTCAACCAGATTGGTCTGTCAGAATTGCCATCTGAGGAGTATGCCCGTATCGGGCAGGAGATCGTGGCCCCCGGGACACCTCTGGCACAGGGATTGACCGCTCAAGCCGCATCGAGCATGGGGTTGCTTGAAGGTACACCCGTTGGCGCGGGTTTGATTGATGCTCATGCCGGGGGTATCGGCACCGTAGGCGCTAATCCCGAAACAGGACCCGAGTCGACGATGGCCTATGTATTCGGAACGTCCGCCTGCACGATGTCGACTTCAAAGACTGCGCACAAGGTTCCGGGTGTGTGGGGGCCATACTATTCGGCCATGGTGCCGGGAATGTGGTTGTCAGAAGGGGGGCAATCCACGGCCGGGGAAGCGATCGCGCACCTAATCACGAGCCATCCATCAAGCAGCGACGCAACCTCCCTCGCGCAAGCAAAGGGCATGTCGCTGCAATCGTTTCTTTTGCGCGAGGTCGAACGGCGCGTGTCAGATGCAAGCGATGCGGTCCGACTGGCAGGGTCCCGGATAATTGTCCCGGATTTTCTGGGCAACCGGGCACCTTATGCCGACCCGGACGCAACCGGAATCGTTTCTGGCCTAACGCTGGCAAATGATAGCGATGACCTCATTGCAACCTATGTCGCTGCAGTGCTTGGGGTAGGTTATGGGATGCGCCAGATTATGGAGGCGCAAGCCGCACATGGTGTTCATCCTTCGACCGTCGCGATTAGTGGTGGAGCAGGGGAAAGCGCCACGATCAAGCAACTTTTGGCAGATGCTAGCGGCGCTCCTGTTCTATCGACAACTTCACCTGAGCCGGTTCTGTTGGGTGCAGCCATGCTAGGTGCTGTGGCAAGCCAGCCAGAAACGTCTCTTGAGGAGGCAATGGCGAGGATGTCGTCAGAAAAGGATCGGTTCTCACCAAAATCTGGCGTGACCGCACAACTACATGATGCCCGTTACGAGGCTTTTAAGGGTCTGCAAGACGTTGAACGGCGTCTACGTCAGGAATTGGCAGCACCTTAAGGGCTAAGTACATCGCGTTCCGGAAATAGTTTTTGAACTTCTTCGGCACAGCATTTGAGCCCAAACGGCGAACTGGGAACTATTCGCTAAATCTGTGACGAGGAGGCGGTGTCGCAGCCTGTTTTGTCAGATATGACAATTGGCGCAATCTGGATGATTTCAGGTTCATGGGGTGGTTCACCATCAATAATCCTGAACATCGTGTCCACCATCGCCGAGACATCCTGTCGAACGGAGAACAGATTCTGCGCCATATACTGAGCAAACGGATCCCAATCAAAGCTTCCAAACAGAATTGTGTCTAGTGCGGCCCTGTCATTCTGCGCCAACCAATCAAATACACCCTCCAACGATATCGTCGAGTTTACGAACATCGCAGTCGGCATTCGGCCCGTTTCTTTCAACTTTGCGGCAAATGCGGCCTTAGACTTGGCGGCTGCGTAGCCGCAGGCCAGTATGTTCTCGTCCAAAGGTCTAGCCCCTGCGTCCGAGACCGCATCACGGAAACCGCGTATTCTTTCGCTTGTGTTGTGATCGGTCGGGCGGCCGCCCAGGAACAGAAACTCGTTCTGCCAATCCCGACCTTTTGCTTGCGCATGTTTTATCAGGGCTGCAGTCAATCTATATGCGCCTGTGTAGTTGTCGGAAATGATAGAAGTCGCTACTGTACCGGGCAGATCAAGGTTGATCGTTGGAACGCCCTGCGCCTTGCAAATCCGGGCGATGGTATCGGGGTCAGAGGCACCGGCACAGACGATCCGGTCTACATTGTACGACAGCATCTGCTTGACCGTCGCAAGTTCCAGCTCTGGTTCACGATGTGTGCAAGAGGTCATGGGCAAAAGCCCTCTGGCACGGGCCGCCATTTCGAAACGTTCGGCGATCGCGCCGAAGTAACGGTTGTCGTACATCGGAATAATCATGCCAATCATGCTTGACCTGACGCTGCGAAGGGCGCGGGCCTGCATATTGGGTGCATAGCCCATTTCGTTTGCGATTTGCTGAATCGTCTTGGCGCGCTTTTCACTGATGCGTCGATTGCGCCATGAGCCGTTCAGAACAGCACCAACAGTACTGGCCGAGGTGCCAGCCCGGTCGGCGATGTCGTAAATCGTGACCTGTTTCTTAGTCTCGGTTGTCGACACCGAAGATTCCCCTTTGACAAGATTAGTGTGTTCCATATAGCCTTTGCACCATCGATTGCGCAACAAAGAACAACCGATGGTGCAGTTTGATTTTTGCTGTGCGCTGTCTTTTCGGCGCTGGCCAACCTGGGAGGAAACTATGAAACTTAGACCGATACTCGCAGCCTCAGTCTGCGCTTTTGCTCTTGGTGCAACCAATGTCGCTGCTGAGACTACTATGGGAATCGTCGTCAAAATTGGAGGGATCCCTTGGTTCAACGCTATGGAAGAAGGAATCAAGGAACGTGCCGGTGAGCTGGGTGTCAGCGCCGAGATGATCGGACCGACCTCAGCCGACCCGGCCCTTCAGGTTCGTGCGATTGAAGATCTCATTGCGAAGGGTGTGGATGTCATCGGCGTGGTGCCCAACGATGAGGCGGCGCTTGAACCCGTGTTGCAGAAGGCCATGGACGCCGGGATCAAAGTGATCGCGCACGAAGGGCCCGGGTTGAACAACGTGGATTGGAACTTCGAACTGGCTTCTGCAGATGGATTCGGTGAAGCGCATGCCAAGCTTCTTTGTGAGAAAACCGAAGAGCCGGGTACTTATGCCGTTTACGTGGGTTCACTGACTGTACCGCTTCACAACGCTTGGGCGGATGCCGGCATCGCATGGCTGGCTGAGAACTGCTCTGACAAGTTGCAGCCGGTGGGTGATCGTTATGGCGTTGCAGAAAGTGTTGATGACAGCCGTTCAACCGCACTTGACCTGATCGCAGCCAATCCTGATTTGCGTGGCTTCCTTGCCTTTGGCAGCCAAGGTCCGATCGGGGCAGGGCGCGCGATCGAGGAACGTCGCTTGGGCGGCAAGGTCCATGTGCTTGGGCCGTTCTCACCCGGTCAGGGCCAGAAGCTGCTGAAAGAAGATGTCATTTCTGGCGGGTTCATGTGGAACCCAGCTGAGGCGGGCCGCGTGTTTGTCACTTTAGGCGACATGCTGGTGAACGGCGAAGAAATCTCGGAAGGAACCGAGATCGAGGGATTGGGTGTTGTCAGTCCGGATGCCGCAACCCGCAACATCATCACCGATAACCTCTTGGAGATTAACAAGAGCACTGTTGACGAGCTGGCTGCCAAGGGGCTCTGATACGATTTAATGTTGATTTGGAGCTCCGCGCATCGCGGATCTCCATTCAGACTAAGAACACACATGAAAACTGATCCAGACAAAGCCCCGGCGCTGAGGCTTCGAAACGTCTCGAAAACCTTCGGCGGCGTAAAGGCGCTGCAATCCGTTGATTTCGAAGTGCGTTCGGGAGAGGTGCATTGCCTTGCCGGAGAAAACGGTTGTGGCAAGTCCACACTGATCAAGCTTGTTACTGGTGTGTATACAGCTGACCCTGGCGCGGAATTGCAACTGTTTGGTCAGCCAGTTGACACGATTTCCCCGACGAAAGCCCGAGCGTTGGGGATCGCGGTTATTTGGCAGGATCTTGCGCTATTTCCGCATATGACCGTCGCGGAAAACATCGCTTTTGATGAGATGGTTGGACTGGTGCCGCGCCTGACGTTCGGACGTCGCTATAAGACCCGCGTACAGGCAGTGCTTGATCGCCTGAAGGTGCCGTTGAACCTGGATACACGACTGGGTGATTTGCCAATTGCGCAACGTCAGATCGTTGCGATTGCGCGGGCGTTAATGGGCGACGCACGTCTGGTGTTTATGGATGAGCCGACGGCGTCGCTAACCCAAAGCGAAACGGATTCATTGCTAGAGGTCGTTCGCACGCTGTCCTCACAAGGTATTGCTGTCGTCTTCGTCAGCCACCGATTGGCAGAAGTGATCGACATTTCAGAGCGGGTCACAGTCCTGCGCGATGGCAAGCTTGTCGGCGTCTATCCGACCGAGGGTATGACGCAATCCCGTCTTGGCGAGCTTATGACCGGGGCGCTTTTGGAGAACACGGTCAGCGCTCAGGACCGTTCTCAGGCGGAGCCGGTTCTGGAAACCGTTGGGTTAAGTCGGCACGAAGAGTTCTACGATGTTTCCCTTACCATCCGGCGTGGTGAAGTTCTGGGTTTGACGGGCTTGATCGGAGCCGGCCGCACGGAACTGGCCCTTGCACTAATTGGTATGAAACCACCCGATGCGGGTGAAATCCGGATGGAAGGGTCGTCTGTTCGATTTGCCTCGATCCGCGACTCTATCGCGCGCGGTGTCGCTTATGTTTCGGAAGACAGGCTGTCCTTGGGGCTTATCCAGCCGCAATCAATCGCGGATAACACGTCTATTTCAGTGCTTGATCGCATTCTCAATGGGTTCGGATTGCTATCCCCCAAACGCCAAACCGATCTTGTTTGTCACTGGATCGATGAACTTGCCGTCAAGATTGGGCAGCCGGAGGATGCTGTCTCGACGCTGTCAGGCGGCAACCAGCAACGGGTTGTACTGGCAAAATGGCTGGCAACCGAGCCGCGGCTTTTGATCCTCGACAGCCCAACCGTTGGTGTGGATGTCGGGGCCCGGGCGGGCATCTTTCGCATCGTACGACATTTGGCCAAAGAAGGGCTGGCGATCCTCTTGATCTCGGACGAGGTGACCGAAGCGATGTTCAATGCGGATCGTGTGCTGCATATGGCGGATGGGCGTATTGTGGGCGAATACGATCCACGGGCGACCAGCGTTCCCGAACTTGAGGCACGTATCTATGCGTGACTTCTTTCGTGATCATCCCGTCGAGGCGCGCCTCAGTGTTGTGTTGCTTTTGATGATCATTGGTTTGTCGCTTGGTACGGACACCTTCCTGACGTTGGGCAACATCACGTCGTTGTTGAACAATAACGCGGTGAACCTGATCTGGGCGGTTGGCCTGCTGGTCGTCCTGATTGCTGGTGGCATCGATATTTCTTTCGCGGTCGCGGCTTCGGTCGTTCAGTATGTGGCCGCGCAGGTTTTCATGGGCATAGGGGGCGGAAACTGGGCGGTGGGTTTTTTGGTCGCGGGTCTGCTTGGGATCGGTCTTGGAATGATCAACGCCCTTCTGATCCACGGGTTTCGGGTGATTTCTATTGTTATCACCATTGCCACCTTCAACGCGTTCTTTGGGTTGCTGATGTTCTTCACGAAAGGTCGAAACATCTACAACCTGCCGGATTGGTGGACTGATCGTATCTTCATCTTTGAACGACAAGCTTCGGATGGAACCTGGTCGGAACTGAATCTTTCAGTTGCCGTCATGATCGGCTGCGTCGTCGCGACTTGGGGCCTCATCCGTCTGACCACACTGGGCCGCCAGCTTTATGCATTTGGCGACAACCCCGAGGGAGCAAGGCGCGCGGGCGTGAATATCTGGCAGATGCAAATTGTCGCCTTTGGATGGTGCGGTATGATGGCCGGCATAGGGGGGCTGATGCAGGTGAACATTGCCCAAGAAGTTGTTCCAAATGCGCTATACGGTCGAGAACTGGACGTGCTGGCTGCCGTGGTCCTCGGTGGGGCTCGACTTGGTGGTGGGCGAGGCACTGTTCTTGGGTGCATTCTTGGGGTGATGTTTGTCGCGATTACGCAGAACGGTCTGAACCTTGTTGGAATCTCGCCCTTTGCATTCCAAATGATCATCGGCGCGGCGATCCTGCTGGCTATCTCATCATCGAACCTGAGTTTTGGGCGGCTCCCACGCGATACCACAGCTGTCGCAAAGGTGGGAACAACATGAGCTTGCGCGAGAAATTGAACGCGGCATTTGGTGCGGAAACCTTGCCCCTTCTTGTCTTTCTCGGCTTGGTTTTTCTGACGTTTTCCTTCGCTACCCCTTTGTTTCTAACAGGTGCCAACCTGCGCTCGATGGCGTTTCAGATGCCGGTCTTGGGGTTGCTGACACTGGCAATGCTTGTGCCGATTCTTTCGGGTGGGCTGAACCTTGCCATCATCTTTCAAGCCAACATTTCGGGTCTCGCACTGGCTTGGGTTTTGATACAATTCGGAGGGCCTGATGCTGGACTGGGGGCTTTCGTGCTGGGTGTGGTGCTTGCCTTACTGGCGGGTGCTGCTTCGGGCGCTGTCATGGGCGTCGTCGTGGCTTATGTCGGTGCACATCCCATTCTGGTATCGCTTGCCATGATGATCTTCCTTCGCGGGTTGGGTGAGTTCCTAACCCGTGGAGGAGACATATCGGGATTTCCAGAGTACATGAACGTACTGGGCCACGGCAGCGTTATGGGCGTTCCAGTTCCGATGATCGTCTTTCTGGTGGCCGCGCTCATGTGGCATATCATGCTGAGACGATCACGACACGGGTTCTCGGTCTACATGATCGGTTCGAATATCCAGGCGTCTGAATATTCCGGCCTGCATACGCGCCGGACACTTGTCTTGATCTACGCGATTTCGGGCGTGATATGCGCCGTTGCCGGGATTTTGATGGCGGCGCGATTCAATTCTGTCCGAGTTGGCCATGGCGAGGCCCTACTGCTGGTGACAGTGCTGGCTTGTTTCCTGGGCGGTATCGATCCATTTGGCGGGTTTGGGCGTGTTCTACCGGTGGTTCTGGCCTTGATTATCCTGCAAGCACTTTCATCAGGTCTGAACCTGATCGGTGCCAACCAGCATTTGTCCACCGCTGTCTGGGGATTGTTTCTGATTGGCGTGATGGCGCTGCGCTGGGTTGGTGAGCGGTGGCGAGACAAACGACGAAGAGGGACATGATCATGGAAGGTTTCGGCGTACATACCAGCATGTGGACCATGCATTGGGATCGTGATGGGGCCGCGCGGACGATACCCGCTGCGGCTGCCTACCAGATGGATTTCATCGAGATTGCCTTGCTGGATACCGGCGTTGTGGATGCAGCTCACACGCGCGACTTGCTCGAAAAACACGAAATGCGAGCAGTCTGCTCGCTCGGACTGCCTGAAAAAAACTGGGCATCAGTTAATCCAGACGGCGCAATCGAGCACCTTGTCGACGCTATGAACATGGCCAGTAAGATGGGTGCCGAAGCCCTTTCCGGCGTCACATATGGCGGCATCGGAGAACGCACAGGGGTCCCACCCACGCAGGCAGAATACGATAATATTGCTCAGGCTTTGGAGGGGGCCGCGAAACATGCCAAGACCCTTGGGATCGCCTTTGGTATCGAGCCGGTAAATCGTTACGAAAACCATTTGATCAATACAGGTTGGCAGGCGGTCGACATGATCGAAAAGGTGGGGGCCGACAACATCTTCATCCATCTCGACACGTATCACATGAATATCGAAGAAAAGGGCGCGGGCAACGGTATCCTCGATGCACGAGAACACTTGCGCTACATTCATTTGTCGGAAAGCGACCGCGGCACACCGGGCGAGGGGACCTGTGACTGGGACGAAATCTACGCCACTCTAGCCGCGATCGGCTTCAAGGGGGGGCTTGCGATGGAAAGTTTCATCAACATGCCCCCTCAGATTGGGTACGGTCTTGCTGTGTGGCGGCCTGTTGCCCCTTCCTTCGAAGACGTTATGGACAAGGGGTTGCCGTTCCTCAGGAACAAAGCGGCCCAGTACCGCCTCATATGATGACAGCAGCAGATTCAGTTGGGGATGCAAGAGGCGGTGTAATTGCTGACGTGCTAAGCTTTTGACCGGAAAAGGTGATATCGCTGTTATCGATGTTGGCAAGACCAACATCGAGCTTTGGGTTGCCAGCAAAGACGGCACTTTGCTCGAGAGTCGGTCGACCCCTAACTCGGTTCTGGACGGTCAGACCTGGCGATACCATGACTTGGAAGGCACTTCGATCTGGTTGATCACAACGCTTGCAGAGCTTTGCAAGCGGTACCCAATCTGGACGATTGTTCCGGTCGGGCATGGGTCAGGCGGGGTACTTGTGGGCTCGGACCCAGACGGAGCCGGTGCGGGACAAGCCTTGCCGATGATCGATTATGAGCAGGCATGCCCTGCTGACATTGATGCAGAATATCGCAAAAAAGCGGGAACCTTCGAGGATCGCGGTAGCCCGGTGATGATGGCCTCCACGCATGCAGCGCGTCAGTTGCTTTGGATGGAACGCATATACCCGGCAGAGTTTTGCAACGCTCGGCACTTTCTGAACATCGCGCAATTTTGGGGTTGGTGGCTGACCGGAGTCGCGGCCTCTGAATACTCGGCAATGGGGGCGCAGTCGCATCTGTGGAATGTACCGCAGCGACGGTGGACGCCGATTGTTCTGGAGCAAGGTTGGGAAACACTTATGCCAGAATTCAAGGCGGCCTGGAACCCTCTCGGACCGGTGCGTGAGGACCTTGTGCAGCGATTTGACTTACCTCAGGACATGGTGGTGTTGACCGGAGCACATGACTCCACGGCCAACTTTTTCCGCTATCTGGCCGCGCAGGTTAAAGATTTTGCACTGGTTTCTACGGGAACCTGGGTTGTCGCTTTGTCACGTGAGGTTGAAACCAGAAAACTTGATCAGTCACTTGGCACCACGATTAACGCAGATATGGATGGCAACCCGATCGGTGGGGCACTGACGATGGGTGGGCGAGAGTTTTCCACCATTGCCGGAGCAGATACAATCAATGAAGTTGCCGAACAAAAGGTCGTGGCGCATCTGATCGAACGGGGCACGATGGCCATGCCGAGTTTTGGTGACAATGACGGGCAGTTTCCCGGCTCAGCCAGACGAGGTCATATTGTCGGTGCTCCTCCAGAAAACCAAGCTGAGCGCGCGGCGCTTGCGGTTCTGCATTCTGCATTGCTGACAGTCACCTGCACTGATGTCTTGGACGGAGGCTCAACGCTCATCTTGGATGGCACGTTTCTGAAGGACCCAATGTACGCGCAAATCGTCGCGGCCTTGCGTCCGGGCCTTCGCACAGAAGCGTCGCATGAAACTCATGGTGTTGTCGCAGGTGCGTTGCAACTCGCACGCAGGGCGTCGGGTAGCCCATCGACGCCTCTGACGCTTGAACCGGTCGTACCCATTGTACTGCCGGGCCTGACGGAATACGCGACGCAATGGCGCGAGGCCGCAAATCGACAAGGAGGCCAATCTTATGACTGAACAAGATCTACGCGAGCGTATGGTTGAGACATGTTTGAAAATGAACTCCACGGGGATTAATCAGGGCACGGCCGGAAATCTGTCGGTCCGTTTCGAGGATGGGTTCCTGATAACACCGTCGTCTTTGCCCTATGACAAGATGATTCCCGACGATTTGGTGGAAATGGATTTCGAAGGCACCTATGTCGGGCGCAGGCCATCATCTGAATGGCGTTTCCATCGGGATATTCTGAAAGCCCGCCCGGATATCGATGTCGTGTTGCATTGCCACTCGGTTTACGCGACGACACTTGCCTGCCATCACCGACAGATTCCGGCTTTCCACTATATGGTCGGAGTGGCTGGCGGAACGACCATCCCTTGTGCCGAATATGCCACCTTTGGAACGCAAGAGCTGTCTGAGGCGGTGCTGGATGCGCTCAAAAGCAGAACGGCGTGTCTGCTGGCTCAACACGGGCAGATCGCGATCGGCAAGACATTGGACAAGGCTCTTTGGTTGGCGACAGAGGTCGAGACTTTGTCGCGACTTTATGTGCAGGCGCTACCGCTTGGGGAACCGCCGGTTTTGTCGAATGAAGAAATGTCACGTGTGATCGATCAGATGCACCGAATGGACTATGGCGTTGGACCAGAGCCTGAAGGCAGCAACGACATCGCACTACCACGCGGCTAGTGTTTGCGGACATCATTGTAGCGCCCTTGTGAGAAGGACTTCATTTGTGACGTGTAGGGGGCTTTCTTAGCCTACGTATGTAAGAATACAGTCGGTATCTAGGATACCGATACCAGGTCAGCCCGTCCTTGGTTCAAAAAGCGGCGCGCCCACTATGGCTCTGCTCGGAAGGCACCGAGGGCACTGGGCAGCAGGCGCAGCACCATACCGCGATCAAGGCCGTGCGGATTGTGGCTCGCGGAACCAGACAATGATTGTTGGGTCTTGTCAGAAGAACTTTGGTTGAGCGGGGCAGGGGTGTTGCGTAGCTTTTGCCCATGACCAACCCTGCTTCTTTCAAAAACTTCAAAACCAGTCCCAAGATCATTCGCCTTGCGGTGATGCTGTACATTCGTTTCCCGCTCTCGCTTCGGAATGTCGAAGATCTGTTGCACGAGCGAGGCATCGACGTGAGTCACGAAACTGTCCGGTATTGGTGGAACAGGTTTGGCCCGGTGTTTGCCGTTGAGATCAGACGGAAGCGTGTTCAGAAGCTACGCGCATTTTCGAAATGGAAGTGGCACATGGATGAGGTTTTCGTGAAGGTAAATGGCAAGCGTCATTATCTTTGGCGGGCTGTTGATCACAAAGGCGAGGTGCTGGAAGCCTTTGTCACCAAACGCCGAAACCAAGCTGCATCACTGAAATTTCTCAGGAAACTGATGAAGCGACACGGCAAAGCGGAAAACGTCGTCACGGATCGCTTCGCATCGTACCGGGCTGCTCTCAGAGAAATGGGCGCGCTGGAAAACAGCTGACAGGAACGTGGCTCAACAACCGCGTCGAGAACTCGCACCTGCCGTTTCGACGACGCGAACGCGCGATGCAACGGTTCAGGCGCATGCGAAGTTTACAGAAATTCGCCTCTGTCCATTCCTCTGTCTACAACCACTTCAATCAGGAAAGATCGCTAGCCAGCCGAGACACCTTCAAGCTGATCCGCGCCGCCGCTCTTGCCGAGTGGCGTCAACTTTGTTCCGGATAGGTTCGCGGTTTCCGCGGCAAACTGAGACTGGTTCGAATTCGTCTGACAGCACCGCCACCCATACCCGTCTAACTTCAGTTGTGCTTTCTGACCCGGAATTGTGCCGCAATTCCCGCGAGTTGACGCATGTGCTTTCAATCAGAGACGGAGCAGACTGTACATTCATAGGACAATTCAGGCGCGGGTCTCAGTGTCGCATTATAGCGAGGTCGCTTTGGGCCAGATTTCCCTGATACCCGGCAATTTACAGGGAATTTTCTTTAGATGGGTTTAGAACTTAGAGTTTCACATGTCAGAACTGTATGTTTTTCAGAGGCTTATAATGCAGATTCCCTAAAAGGTGGAACAGGGAAATTTCTCGCGCTAACAGGGAATTGGTCCGCCGGATCAGGGTGGGCGAAACCTGCTTCAGGGACGCAGGATCTGGAGCTATCAAAAGCCGAACAGGCGTTCCTGTTCGGTCCAGTCAAATGGGTGGGTCACGCTGACCAGACGCTTGAGTGTGAGTTCGGGCGGCTGTGTGCCGTCGAGAATCGCAGCCTGAATCTTCGGGGAGAGAAAGGCGAGATGGGCGCGGGTGCGGATGAAGGCGCCGGGGACGCTCTCACGGCGTGCGATCTCCATCAGTTGAACTCCGGCTTTTAGATCGCGCGCCCAGCCATGGGCGCGGATCAGCATGGACCGGAGGTGGGGATCAGGTTGGGGTGCCATATCTCCGGCGATGACCTTGACCTCGACGCCGCGCCGTCGCAGATCGAAGGGTGCGGTGATGTGTTTGAAATCTGGGTGCAGATTATCAGCAGCAATGCCAAGCGCGCTTGCCAGGGTTCGATGGTTCAATTCGAGGTCTGAAGCACAGGAAACGCTCTCTCATGCCGTGGACCCAGGAAACGCTCAGCTCGACACCGCCAATTGAGCGGACCGGAGGGAAACTGCTGACGCGTTAGTCGGCGCCTCTCATCGGAATGGGCGCATCAGGGTCTGGATGGAAGAGGCGCTGCACAAACCACGTCACGACAGCCAGTCCGACGCCAATCAGATCGGTCAAAAGCCCCCCAGATATCAGGAACAGTGCGGCGATGATCAGGAGGCCGCGGATGAACCAGGCTGAGCGCGCCCCGACGAACCACCCCTGCACGCCGCTGGACAGCAGGAACACACCGATGACGGCCGTCACACCTGCGCGTAGGATTTCGAGCGTCGTGCCATCCATCAGGAGCGCCGAGTTGTAGAAGAACATGAACGGCACAATGAAAGCGGCGATGCCGATCTTGAACGAGGCTACCGAGGTTTCTATTGGGTTGGCACCAGATATCCCTGCGGCCGCATAACTGGCCAGTGCAACGGGAGGGGTGATCGCGGAGAGAACCGCGAAGTAGAACACGAAGAAGTGCGCCGTGAGCTGGGGGATACCAAGTTGCACAAGGCCAGGTGCAACCACGCTTGCTGCGACGGCATAGGCCGCGGTCGTGGGCATACCCATACCGAGCAGGATTGCAATGCACATCGCAAAGAACAAAGCCAGAAGCTGGGACGCAGCGGCAAGATCAAGGAGGACCGCAGAGAAACGCGCGCCGACCCCTGTGAGGCTGATGACGCCGACAATTATTCCTGCGCAAGCGCAGACCGCGATGATTTGGATCGACATGACGCCCGCGAGTTCGAACGCCTTAAGTATCGAGCGCAACCCCATACGGTATGGGGTCAGCCAACTGACGACCACTGCCGCAACGGTGGCGAGCGTCCCGGCGCGGATGACTGAGTAGCCAAGGAAGAGCGCATAGATAAGGATGATGATCGGGATGAATAGATAGACCTGACGGACCATCTTGTTAAATTTGGGCAGCTCATCCTCGCGCATGCCGCGCATACCGAGTTTCGCAGCCTCAAAATCAACCATGAGGTAGACGGAGACGAAATAGAGCACCGCTGGGATGATCGCCGCGATCGCGATCTCCTGATACGGGATACCCGTGATCTCAGCCATGATGAACGCACCCGCACCCATGATCGGTGGCATGATCTGCCCCCCTGTTGAGGCTGCCGCTTCGACTGCGCCAGCGGTCTTCTTATGGTAGCCGACCTTCTTCATTAGCGGGATCGTGAGCGACCCGGTCGCCACCACGTTGCCTGCCGAAGTGCCGTTGATCATGCCCATGAGACCAGAGGCAAAAATGGCAACTTTCGCGGGACCGCCCCGCGCGCGCCCCGCCGCGGCAAAGGCAAAGTTGACGAAGTAGTCGCCCACTTTGGAGGCCTGCAGGAACGCAGCAAAGATAATGAAAAGGATGATGTAGGTCGAGGAAACCGCTGTCGTTGGCCCAAGAATACCGGCATCGGAATAGACATGGCCGAAGAACCGCTGCCAGCTATAGGCGTTTTCCACTGCGAGGATGCCGGGCAACAGGTGGGCAGTGAAGGTGTAGATCAGGAAAACGCCCGTAATGATCACAAGCGCAAGACCAGTCACGCGGCGGGTCAATTCCATGACAAGCGCAGCGCCCGCAGTGGCGGCAAAGGCCACACCAATTGGTACTTCTGCCGTGCCCACCGAATTGCGAGCGGCAGTGGAGTAGACCACGACCAGATAGGCGGCAACGATCAGACCGCAAAGAGCCAAAACAATGTCGGACAGAGCGAAACGATCGCGCTCCACTCGATCGATCCAACCAATAACAATCGCTGCAAAGGTTGCCACGAGAAGTGGCACACCGAATTGCCAAATCTCAGCTTCGAAGATGCCTTCATAACTGGGAAACGCACCAAGGCGTTCGCTGCCTTCAGGCAGAGACATCCAAATCACGCGTCCTCCAACTTCGGCCGCGTCGCCTGAGCTCAGGAAATTGGCGAAGCCAATAACAGTATATGCTGACCAAGCAACCGGGATGAGCAGGGCGGCAGAGACCATTTGCAAGCCCGATCCACGTGCAACAAAGCCTGCACCAAATTGCCCAGAGGCGAACAGCAAGAACCCAAGCGCCAGGGCTCCGCCTATGTGGAGGATGCGGAAATTCCATGTCTCCAGTGGGAATTGCGGCAAGAACCATAGTCTCTCGGACCACGTTGTGCGCACTGCTCGCGCCTTACGCGTTAGAGCGGCGGCTTGGTCCCGTGCTGTATCTAGTGCGGTGATGCTGATGGCTATGTCGTCCGCGTTTTCAGCCGTTGACATAGTCTCATCTGCGAGCGCCTTGAGGCGGCGCACCGAATTCCCTTCGAACGCCTCTCCGGCCGCGCCAAGCGTTGCACGTAAATCGGAAAACGCCGCATCGGCGGCTGCATCGGCGCGCTCTGCTTGAATTGTCGTAGGCAAAGCAATGAGGTTCGACAACGAAACGCCGTTCAAGGCGATCATGTGCAGCGCGGCATAAATCGTGGCCACCGCAGCGACGATGAAAAGACTACGGCCTTCAAACAGACGACGGTTTCCTTCGATGGGCTCTTCGTCCACCCCATCTGCAATCAGGTGGTCGTCATCTTTTGCCGCGTCTTTCTGCGTCATCGTTCTGTGCTCCGCGTGTCCGTATGCCCGCAAAGTAACCGCGCCCTGAAAAGAGCGCGGATTCGTTTGTTTAGACTTGCCTCAGTAGCAAAAGTACCTAACCGCCGTGGACCATATCCGCCGGGATGTCAGCGCCCGCGTTTTCCATGAACCACTTTGCGGCACCGGGATGCCATTTCATCACACTGTTGCGGTCCCAGAACTCAGGCAGCGTCGAACGTGCCGCCTTGTGCGTGGCGACCATCCGTTCGTTGTCGGACATGACTGCATTCACGACCTCGAAAACGAAGCTTTCGGGGAGATCGCAATTTGCGATTGCGAAGTTCCACATCGATACGGAACGCGCCGGTGCATCGAGAGTTGTGTAAGTGTCGGCTGCGATATCGAACTGTGCCACCGGGAAAGCAGCGGTGATATTTGCCTGCTCCTCTTCGGTGAACTCGATGATGTTTACATCGGTTTGCACTTCGAGCTGCGACACGGCAGGGACAGGAACGCCAGCGGCAAAGGCGATCACGTCAAGCAGACCGTCCTGCAACTGTCCACCCAAATCAGACCAACCACCATTGCGGCGTTCAAAATCCACACCCAGCTCTTCCATCATACGCGGGAAGTAGGTGTCTGATGTCGATCCTGCCGGACCAAAGCCGATTTTCGCTCCGGCTGGAATGTCAGCGACGCTTTCGATGCCTGAAGACGACAGTGCGGTGATCGAGAACGGCGTCTGGTACATCGGGAACATGGCGCACGCGTTGGTCATTTGAAGACCCGGCGCGATTGGGTTGTTTCCAGCAATGGACTCGGCGGCGGGCCCCATAGTGGTCATGCCGAATGCCAGATCGCCCGCATGAACAAGCGACATGTTTTGCATGGGTCCACCGGTGACTTCCGCACCGCCAGCAACGCCGGTCGCCTCAGAAACGATGCCGCCCCAACCGGAGCCGTATCCGAAATATGTGCCACCCTGGGAGCCGGTCCCGATGGTGAAGCTTTCCGGCCAACCTGTGCGGTCCTGCGCCGAAACGTTGCCTGCAGCCGCCAACGTGATCGTCGCTACAACTGCAGCGGCCGTCGTATGTCTAATATTCATGTATTTCCTCCCGAGATCTGAACTCATGCAGCTGCAACGGTGCTCAAGCCGCATGTTTCGAATTGTGCAGAAGTTTTAATACGTCTGTTTTGCTTGACACCAGCACCTAGGATGCATCGGAGGTTATACAAATTATTGATATAATGCGCCTCAAGCGGTCCGTGAAAGCTCCAGCAAATTCTCTTGAAGAACTCGCAAGAAGGCGTCACGAGATTCATGTCGCGTTTCTTTGAGCCAAACTGCTGACAACGCAAGGCTCTGTTTTGCAATATCCGTCGACCCGTTCAAAGTAACAAAACTGACGCCCCCAACCGCCAGGCGCGAGGCCCACTTGGGAACAACTGCGAGTCCGACGCCTGTGCTGACTAGGCTGACGATCGTTTGTTTTTCTTCGGCGATTTGGGCGATCCGGGCTGTGTATCCTGCCTCGAGCAACAACTTTATCGTCAAATCGTGGCTATGCGGCCGCGAGCCGCGATCCGGAACAATCAATGGCTCATCGGCAAGGTCCGTCACGCTCACAGCTTTGCGTTTTGCGAGGCGATGATCCTCTGGCATGGCGACAACCGTTGTTTCCGAAAAAAGAGGCAAAAAATCGAGCCGACTGTCCGGCGCGTCCGGGGGACGCACGATCGCTATGTCCAAGCGGCCCGATAGCAGTCTCGGCAAAAGACGAATTGTTTTTTGCTCTAAGAGCTCAACGTCGATCTCGGGATAAGTTTCATGGACTTTCGGGAGCAGTTGCGGCATCAGCCCAGCAGCGGCACTGTCAATTGCGCCGATCCGGAGAATTCTCGATTTTCCGTGAGTGCCTTCACGAAAAGTGCGCTCCATCTGATCAGCTTGCTCCACCAAGTCGCGGGCCTGAGCGACGAACTCGCGCCCTGCATCCGTCAACGCTACATGTCGCGTTGTTCTGACAAGAAGTTGTCCACCGAGCCCCTCTTCCAAAAGTTTGATATGCCTGCCGAACGAGGCTGGGAGCATGCCAAGTTTCTGGGCGGCTCGGCCGAAATGCTGTGTCTCGGCCACGGCAATCAAACATCGAAGTTGGCGCAGTTCCATCTGGGTCTCATTATATCAATTTTTTATATGATACAGCTACGATTGCTTGTGGTCCAACAAACAAAGATACACTCAACTTCAACGCTTCTCACAGCGTTCCGAATGACGAAGCGTCTAAAGGGGAGTGATATGAAGACGTACAGAATCGCCGCTATTCCCGCTGATGGGATTGGACCGGAAGTCATTGCGGCGGGTGTCCAAGCCCTTGAAGCGCTTTCCAAGCGGGATGGCAACTTCCAGCTTGAGTTTGCCCATTTTGATTGGGGTTCGGAACGCTACAAGCGCGACGGCGCGTTGATGCCCGAAGATGGGACGGAGACGCTCAAAGCCTTTGACGCGATCTTTTTCGGTGCAGTTGGCGCGCCTGATGTTCCCGATCACTTGACGCTCTGGGGTTTGCGGTTGCCGATTTGCCAAGGCTTTGATCAATACGCAAACGTACGCCCAACCCGCATTTTACCTGGCATCCAGGCCCCTTTGGCGAATGTCGGGCCAGGGGATCTAGATTGGGTGATCGTGCGCGAAAACTCCGAAGGCGAGTATGCCGGGATGGGGGGGCGCGCGCATCGAGGCCTTCCGGAAGAGGTTGGAACAGAGGTCGCAGTTTTCACACGAGTCGGTGTCACCCGCATTATGCGTTATGCGTTCAAACTGGCCCAGTCACGCCCCCGAAAGCTGCTCACAGTGGTGACCAAATCTAATGCTCAGCGCCATGGTATGGTCATGTGGGACGAGATCGCTGAGGAAGTATCAAAAGACTTTCCTGATGTAACTTGGGACAAGATGCTTGTGGACGCGATGACCGTGCGGATGGTGAAATCACCTCAAGGCTTGGACACAATTGTCGCTACGAACTTGCATGCCGACATATTGTCCGATCTTGCAGGTGCACTGGCCGGGTCTTTAGGGGTTGCCCCAACGGCCAACATCGATCCGGAGCGGCGGTACCCTTCCATGTTTGAACCGATCCATGGATCTGCATTCGACATCACTGGTAAAGGCATTGCCAATCCTGTGGCAACATTCTGGACAGGAGCACAGATGCTCGAACATCTTGGTGAAACGGATGCAGCGCAAAGGCTCATGCGGGCCGTGGAGAAAGTGTGTTTGGACGGTGTCATGACACCTGATGTCGGCGGCCGATCCAATACACAAGAAGTGACGGACGCTGTCTGCGACGCAATTAGGGGCGATAATATTTAGTGCGAGTTCCACCAAGATACGTTGAACTCTGCACTATGTCTAGATTTCTGACAAATATTGCGCCGCTCAGCCCTATTCACTGATGTTCGACCAGAATCTGCCTTCTGTCTTTGGCGCAGATGGCGCGCCTTTAGCCCTTCTTCCCAAAGCCTCACGGCAAACCCCGCTTCGATGACCGGCGTGTGTTGAGTGGAATAATCTATATCAATCGCAATGGCTGAAGGTGGCGCGAAGCGCCGAGTGAATACGGCCCACACAAGACGCCCTACAACCGCTGGAAACGATGGAGCGACAAGGGCGTCTTCGCCCGAATGATGGAGGGTCTGGCTGCCGAGCAAGGCGAGGAGCAGACTATGATGATCGACGCTACGTATCTAAAAGCTCACCGAACAGCGGTCAGCATAGGCGTGAAAAAGGGGAGCGTGGACGCCTGATTAGTCTAACCAATGGCGGCATGAACACCAAGCTGCACGCCATTTGCGACAGCCAGGGCCGACCGCTCAACTTGTTGGTCACCGCCGGTCAGGTCAGCGACTATATCGGCGCGCGGGCATTGTTGAGCAGCCTGCCGGAAGTCGATCGGCTTCTCGGTGATCGTAGTTGTGACGCCGACTGTTTCAGAGAAGCGTTGAAAGACAGAGGGATACGCGCCGGCATCCCTGGCCGGAAACAGCGGAAGAAACCAGTGAAGTACGACAAGCGTCGCTACAAGAGGCGCAACCGCATCGAGGTCATGTTCGGAAGGCTTAAGGATTGGCGGCGCGTAGCGACCCGATACGACAGCTGCCCGAAGGTCTTCCTATCAGCCGTCGCCCTCGCTACGCTCGTTATCTACTGGCTTTGAGTCCTGACCCTAGTAGTTGCTGATGCCGGGTGCAGTGAATGACCGCATTGAGCCTAAAACCAATGTTGTTTGATAGTAGTCGATTATCCTTTCGTCCCGAAGCCCGGTCCGCGTACGCTCGGGACGGCAACCCAGTCAGGTCGCTGGCGTTGGCGGGAGCCAGCGTTGGGGTTCTCGATACTGTGCAGTTTGTGAGCGCTTTAGCAGTGACCCAATGAATCAACACCGGTTAGTGTCGTTTGAACAACGCTCAGCGCTTTTCCAGTGGCTAAGATCATTTGCGGCAAGATCATCCATTCCAGCATCCAAGCTGCTCCAGACCGCTCTTGCTCGTGCACTAGTGCTTGGTGGATACCAGACAATTGTGTGGCGTTGAAGCGAGCGAGTGTTTCAAGCAGTTCGGCCTGCACGGGGTTCTGTTTGTGGGGCATGGCGGATGAACCTCCACCCCCGACGAGCTTGATTTCCGAGATGCCTTGCTGCGACATCAAGGCAAAGTCTTTTCCGATCTTGCCCAAGGACCCTGTTGTCAGGGACAACCAATTCGCAAACTCAGCAATTGTGCTTCGGTCCGTGTGCCAGCAGTTTGCGGGATTTGTTAGGCTAAGTTCATTCGCCATGTAAGCCGCAATTCTGTCTCCATCTAAGCCAAATGCCTTGCGATCACCGACCGGCCCGCCAAGCTGAAGGCTAAGCAGGGAGGACTTAAGTTGACCCAAACGAGACAAGTTCTGCGACAGCGGACGCCTCCAACTGCCCAACCTGTCCTTGACGGAAATGGGAAGTGCGGCTTGCATCCGCGTGCGACCCATAAGGGCGTTGTCGCCATGGTCTGTGATGAGTTGATCAATAGCTTGGATCGTCTGCCTGAGCCGCGACTGCATTAAATCACAAATCGGCTTGAGGCCCAGAACAAACGCCGTGTCGACTACGTCCTGCGATGTCATGCCATTGTGCAAGGCTGAATGGTATTCTTCGGAAAGCGTTTCACGTATTTGTTTCACCAAAGAGGGTAGAACCACGCCATCTTTTTGTGTGCCTGCGGCCAATTTGGGCAAATCGGGCGAAAACGCCGCAAGTGACGCAAGGACTGCGTCCACCGCCTGAGGCTCGGCTTGTCCAACATGCCCAAGCGCGCGCGCGTAGGCGGCCTCGACGGCAAGCATATATTTCAGCACTGTTTCGGCAGACAGCAGCGTTTCCACTTCGGCGTCGCCAAACAGACCGCCAAGCCAAGGATGGGAAAAAACATCAGGCATAGTGGGCGGTCTTTCTAGTTATTTTTGACGATCGAATGATTACACGATCTGGGGCGTTTTCAACCCCAGCATTTCACGGGCCTGTTGCCATGTTGCGACGGAGCGTTCGTACTTGTCACAGAGTTCTGCGGCACGTTTAACTAGTGCAGCATTCGACGGGGCAAGTGTATCGCGATCAAGGCGAACATTGTCTTCAAGACCCGTACGTGTATGCCCACCTGCCGCGATGGACCATTCATTCACGACGATCTGATTTGCCCCAATTCCTGCGGCACACCATTCAGCGTCGGGCGCACGGTCGGTCATGATCTTGACATAAAAATCAAAGACTTCTTTGTCGACCGGCATCGCGTTTTTTACACCCATGACAAACTGAACGTAGAGTTTGCCGGGCAAAGCGCCGGTTTTGTTCATATGAATGGCCTGCAGGATGTGGCTTAGATCAAAGGCTTCGATTTCCGGGGTGACCTCGTATTTGTGCATCTCTGATGATAGCCAGGCGACCAGATCAGGACTGTTGGGATAAATACGTGTCGGAAAGTTGACCGAGCCAACCGACAAGGACGCCATATCTGGACGCAGGGGCAGCATTCCGCCGCGTTCTTTTTCGGCACCTGAGCGGCCACCTGTCGAAAACTGGATGATCATGCCGGGGCAATGCTTTTCTAGCCCTTCTTTGAGACGCGCAAATTTTTCCGTGTCCGACGTGGTTGTCTGATCGTCGTTACGCACATGTGCATGGGCAATAGTTGCCCCCGCCTCAAAAGCTTCGTACGTGCTTTCGATCTGCTCTTCCACGGTGATTGGAACAGCCGGGTTGTTTTCCTTACGTGGCAGAGAGCCGGTGATGGCGCAGCAGATGATGCAGGGCTTGGTCATGATGGGCTTTCACTTTGGGTGCCCGCCAACCCATGGCTGGCGGATAAATCAGTCAGACGTCGAAGAAAACGGTTTCGTCTTCACCTTGCAGCTTGATGTCAAATCGATAGATGATCTGGCCATCACGTTCACTACGTTTGGCCAACAGGGTGGCACGGCGACGTTCCCATTCGATTACGTTGAGTACAGGATCTTCAGCATTGGCCTCAGCCTCATCTTCAAAATAGATGCGAGTATTCAGACCGACATTGATCCCGCGTGCAACCACCCACAGGTTGATATGGGGTGCCTGCTGTCCAACGTTGCGAGCGCGTGTCCGGCCCGGTTTGACCGTGTCAAAGGCCCATTCACCAGTTTCAAAATCGGTTATGACACGCCCCCATCCTCGAAAGCCGTCTTCGACGTCTCCTTCGTCTTCCGGGTGGGCGTAAACCCCGTCGGCATTGGCTTGCCAAGCTTCCAGCAAAACGTCTTTGATCGGGGAGCCGGTGCCATCGATCACGACACCTTCGATGCGGATGCGTTCCCCTTTGGCATTGGGGCCGGCGATGTCCCACCCTAGTTCTTGCTTGTAGATGTCAAACCCAGCAGCGCCCGGTGCCAGTCCAATATGGACGTAAGGGCCCGCGGTTTGAGACGGGGTCTCTTTCAGATAATTCAGTTCCTGAGGCATCAGTTCCCCTCCAGACGGTTTTCAAACAGGGTTGATCGGCGTCCACGAAGGATGATGTCGAACTTGTAGGCAATGGTATCAAGCGGGATGGTTGAGTTCATATCCAGCACGGCAACCAATTGCTCGATCGCATTCGGGTCGTGAATGGTGTTCACGATCGGGCATTTCGGGATCAGTGGATCACCTTCAAAGTAACACTGTGTGATCAGGCGTTGCGCGAAACCGCTGCCGAAGATCGACATATGGATATGCGCGGGGCGCCAGCTGTTCACCCAGTTGCGCCAGGGATATGCCCCGGGTTTCACCGTTCGGAAATAGTAGTAGCCATCTTGGTCCGTAATCGTGCGGCCACATCCCCCGAAATTTGGGTCGATCGGCGCCAGATAAGTATCTTTTTTGTGTCGATAGCGGCCACCCGCATTTGCCTGCCACATCTCGACTAGCGTATTCGGAACAGGGCGTCCGTTCTCATCCAGAACCCGGCCATGAAGGATTATCCGTTCACCAATCGCGCTTGCACCGGGTTGGGCGTAGTTGTAGATCAGGTCGGCATCCAACGGATCGACGTCATTGTGACCAAAGACCGGACCGGTGATTTCACTGACCGAATTCTGCAAGGAAATCAGCGAATATTGCGGTGAGCGCGCGACGCTGGTTTTATAATCCTTGGTGTAAGCGGGCGGGTGCCATTCTCGGTCTCTTTGGTAGAATTCGCCAGGCTTGTTCATCGGCGGTTCGCCTCCTTGGGCTGGGATGTTCAGCGCGTTTCCCAGTGTTATTCGTTTTCCATCTCTTGGTAAGTCTGTTTGGCAAGCTTCAGGGCATGATTGGCGCGCGGAACTCCAGCATAGATCGCGACATGCTGAAACGCTTCCAGAACATCCTGCTTGCTTGTCCCGGTCCGGGCCGTCGCGCGGATATGCATAGGTATTTCCTCAAAATTCCCTAGTGCTGCCAGCAAGGCGAGCGTCAGCATCGACCGTTCGCGATCACTGATACCGTCCGAAGCCCAAACGGTGCCCCATGCGCCTTCGGTGATCAAAGCTTGGAAGGGCTGGTCAAATTCGGTCTTGCCGTTTTCGACGTGATCAACATGCGTATCTCCAAGGATACTGCGGCGTACGGCCATACCTTTTTCGAAACGGTCGCTCATAGGCATGTCTCCTTCAGGAATGTGGTCAGGTGACCGGCAAAGGCCCCGGGTTGTTCCACGCAAGGCAGATGACCAGCGTTTTCGATTTCGACAAAACGGGAATCTGGCACAAGCTGCGTCATTGCGCGGACAAGCTCAGAAGGGCTGGCCCCATCTTCTCTGCCACCAATTCCCAGCACCGGCACCCGCAGTGTCGATGTTGACTCCGACAAATCCGTTTCGGCGATCGCGGCGCAGCAGCCGATATACCCTTCAACCGGCGTTCCAATCAGCATATTGCGCCAAGCCTCTGCTTCCGCAGTTGCAAGGAAATCCGATGCAAACCAGCGGTTGAGAATGGCATCGGCAAGGCTTTCGGTCCCGCTCATGCGGATGGCGCTGATACGATCCTGCCACATTTGGGCTTCGCCCATTTTGGTGGCTGTGTTCGATAGAACCAGTGCCTTGATCCTCTGAGGTCTTTGCGCTGCAAGGGATTGGCCTATCATACCACCGATAGACAGCCCGACAAACACACAGGTCGAGACTTCCAGATAGTCCAGCAATGCAGCTGTGTCATCCGTCAGATCCGCCATGCTGTATGGGGCTGGTGGGCAACTAGACAAGCCATGTCCGCGCTTGTCAAATCGTATGATCCGCAGACCATTCGGAAGACGCGACACGATCTTGTCCCAAAGACGCAAATCTGTACCCAACGAGTTTGCAAAGACAATGGGAAAACCATCTGGATCCCCATCCTCTTTCCAGTGCAAGCGCACAGTATTGAGGTCAGCCATTAACATCAGTATGGCAGTCCAACATAGTTCTGGGCAAAGACTGACTGGGCCTCGCGATTATCACGCAAGAAATTGACATCTGCCTGCTGCATTTTCAGGTCAAACGCGTTCTGCTTTGGGAAACGATGCAACAGATTTGTCGTGGACCAACTGAACCGTTCGGCTTTCCAGATGCGGGCAAGGGCTTTTTCCGAGTATCTGTCAATGCCATCGCTCTCGCCATCTTCGTAGAATTGACGCAATCCGTTGTAGAGGTAGTGAATATCGCTAGCGGCCGTGTTCAACCCTTTGGCGCCTGTTGGAGGTACGATATGAGCGGCATCGCCGCACAAAAACAAACGTCCCCAGCGCATCGGTTCAGTAACGAAAGACCGAAGGGGCGCGATGGATTTTTCGATCGAGTCTCCGGTCACGAGTTGATCAGCGAATTCATCCGGTATGCGACGCTTTAGTTCCTCCCAAAACGCAGTGTCCGTCCAATCATCGGGCGAATCCGAAAGCGAGCACTGAATGTAGTATCGGCTGAGGTTCTCGTTACGCATCGAGCACAGTGCGAAGCCGCGATCAGAACCAGAATAGATCAATTCTTCATGCACAGGAGGGGTTTCCGACAAAACGCCGAGCCAGCCAAAAGGATATAGTTTTTCGTACTCCTTGCGGACGGTTAGGGGGATGGTCTGGCGGCTGACTCCGTGGAACCCGTCACACCCCGCGATAAAATCGCAATCAAGCCGGTGTTCTGTGCCCTCAACTGAATAGGTCACATAAGGCGCTTCACCATCGGCATTATGGATACCGACGTTTTCAGAATTGAAGACAATTTTGCCATCCATCGCCTCGCGTGCGTCATACAGGTCGCGAGTTACCTCGGTCTGGCCGTACACGACGACATGTTTCCCGGTCAGTTCACTAAAGTTGATACCAAACTGCGTGTCTTCGTATGTGATGACCGTTCCATCATGAATGAAACTTTCCTTTTCCATCCGATCGGATACACCCGCCTCGCGCATCAGGTCTACAAAGCCTGTTTCAAGAATACCTGCGCGAATGCGACCTAGGACATAGTCCTTGGTCTTCCGTTCAAGCACCACAGATTCGATCCCTTTGCGGTGCAGCAACTGGCTGAGCAAAAGGCCAGACGGACCCCCTCCGATGATGGCGACCTGAGTGCGCATGAGCTCCTCCTCTTTCCCTGCTGAAACACATCTTGATTGCCAAGGATTGCAATGTAAAATGAAGATACGTTCGGTTTGGTTGTCGAAAGAGGAAAGTAAGTGATCGACAGGCGCATCAAGTTTCGCCACATTCAGTGTTTTGTTCAGATTTGTCGGGAACAAAGCCTCAAAGTTGCGGCCGAGAAACTGTTTCTGACCCAGCCAGCCATTTCAAAGACGCTGAAAGAGCTGGAAGAGATTATGGGTGCCACCCTGCTGGTGCGGAACCGATCAGGTGTGTCCCTAACAAGGCAGGGAGAGGTCTTTCTTCATTTCGCCGAAATGTCACTTGCAGCGATTCAGCAGGGTTTTACGGGCGTTGAACAGGTTGGGGCGCAGGGGAAAACACGATTGTCAGTCGGTGCGTTGCCTTCGGTCGCCGCGCGCCTGATGCCGGATGTAGCGACAGAATTTGCAGAACTGGCGCCGCAGACAAGTCTGCGAATTATGGACGGCCCACATGGATATCTGGTTGAAAGATTGCGGCTGGGAGATTTGGATCTTGTGATTGGCCGCTTGGGTCAGGCTGACACGATGCAGGGAATTTCGTTTACGCAGCTCTATGAAGAGAGGGTAGAATTTGTCGTCCGCGCCGGGCACCCGTTGTTGTCCAATCCCGATGTAAAACGTATTGGCGAGTGGCAAGTTATCTATCCCCCAGAAGGTTCTGCTATACGATCTCTGGTAGATCGGTTCCTTATTGCCCATGGTGTCGGCGAGATTGAGCAGCGTCTGGAGACCGTTTCGGGGGCCTTTGGGCGTGTTTACACACGCAGGACGGATGCGGTTTGGGTTATCTCGGCAGGGGTCGTAGCTAACGAAATCGCGGATGGCCACATGGTTGCTTTGCCTTTCGAAACATCCATTACGCGCGGCCCTGTGGGGTTGATGCATCGGCCGGATGACATTCTGTCTCCGCAGGCTCAGGTGTTCAGCCTTGCAGTAAACAACGTGCTGGATCGGTTAGGGTTGAAATCGAGTTAGCAGGGAACCTGGGCGCCCTCTGCAATGGTCGGAGGCGCATCATTCAATGCATCCCGCGCAAAACCAGCAGCGGCCTTGTATTTGGCCATGAATGTAGCACGTTCGTCCGCTGGGATAACGTCGTCGATGCTATCGAAGTCTCCCCCACAGCGGTCATTGACTATGTTCAACAGCCCAAAAGGCCCGGCCCCACGATTGCGTAGGATCAATTGGGAAACAGGTTCGCACAGTGTTTTGTTATAGTCTGCAAGCGCGTCCAGGTTCAGGCCATGCTCCAAGAATTTTGCGCCAAGCGTTCGCGCATCAATGATGGCTTGGCTGGCCCCGTTCGAGCCGGTCGGATACATCGCGTGTGCTGCATCACCCATCAAGGCAACCGGACCGTCCACCCAGCTTGGGATAGGATCGCGATCGATCATCGGGTTTTCGTATGTGGCATCTGCATTGCGTATCAGTTCGGGCACGTCGAGCCAGTCATATCTCCATCTGTCAAAGTGATGGGCGAAATCCTCGGTGCCTACCTGTCTGAACCATCCGGTGGTCTCGTGGTCAGTAGGATCATCATATGTGACTTCGGCAATCCAGTTGATCAGGGCCATCCCGGTTTTGGGATCAGGATGCGAGATCGGGTATATCACCATCCGGTGCTTATGCGTGCCAAGCCCAACAAAGGATGAGCCCGTTCGTATGGGTTGCGCCAAGGTCGTCCCGCGCCACATGATGGCCCCGCCCCAATGGATCGGAGGTTGTTCGGGGTGCATCTGAGCCCGAATTGCTGAATGGATACCGTCTGCACCGATCAAAACGGTTCCGGTTTCCCGGATTTCTCCGGCATCGGTCTTCAGTATGGCCGTGACGCTTCCATCCGGGTTGATCTCGTATCCTGTGGCCCGTGCGCCCAGACGAACATACGCGGCCCCAGCGCGTTCAACAAAACAGCGATACAGGGCCATGTGGAACTCGCCACGATGAACGGCGTATTGGGGCCAATGGTACCCCGCATAGGTTCCACGGGGTTCGGCGTAGATCTCTTGTCCTTTAAGACCCAATAGCGCCCATTCTTGTGCGGGGACTCCAAACCGATCAAGATCTTCTGGTGCAATCCCAAGGTCAAAAAGCTCACGCACCGCGTTGGGTTGTAGATTGATTCCGACGCCCAACGGTTTCAATGTGCGTACGCTTTCAAACACCACACATTCCACCCCGATCTGATGCAGGGTCAGCGCAAGAGAGAGTCCTCCAATTCCGCCGCCAGCGATGAGTACGCGTCGATCAGTCATGCTGCGTTAGCCTTTTCTGAGGAGTCATCTGGTGAAAGCGTTTAGTTCCGCTGTTTATCGGTGCCAAACGTCAACCGCAGATCCGCGCGATCCGTTCCGGTTCAGGATGGTGCTCTGCAGCGATACACAAACGGGCACGCAGACAGGCCAGTAAGGTTTCGGTGGTCGCCTGCATGAATGAATGGGCAAGTCCGGATGGATCACTTCTAGACAGCTCTGCGCGGCCCTGTCGCCAGATTTCATAAGTTAAAGTGATTTTGGAAGATTGCCATCTAGCGCTCTCTTTCTCAACAAATGCTTCAAAGGCATCACCTGCCGGTCCTTGGGCGAGTCGTGTCGCCAGCATGCGCGCATGTATTCCGTTGGCCCCCTCATAGATTGTCGTGACCCGTGCATCGCGATAGGTCTGTTCGATCCGATACTCGCGCAGATAGCCATAACCCCCTAAAACCTGCATTCCCAGTTCTGCAGCGCGCGTACCTGCCTCGGTGCAATAGACCTTGGTAACGGGCGTCAAAAACTCGACCAGGTCAGGATTGCTGCCATCTTCCAGCGTGACGAAGGCAAGATGCGCCATTGCCCGACCGCTGATTGCCAGCCAGTCAATTTCGTCCAGCATGCGGCGCACGTCTGCATGTTGCTCCAATGTGACCTCAGCCCCGTCTGAACCCCGCCCCTGAATGCGTTCGGCTGCATAGTTGCTGGCTATGTCATAGGCGCGCGCGGCATGGGCAACCCCCTGCAGGGCAACATCTGCGCGGGCATGGTTCATCATCGTGAACATTGCCGTCAGGCCCTGACCTTCTTGCCCGATCAACTCAGCCTGCGCCTCGTCGAACGCCAACTGACAGGTGGGAGAGGCGTGAAGCCCCATTTTCTCTTCAATCCGGGTCACGCTGACCGCATTTCGGCTGCCATCGGGCAGGGTGCAGGGGCAAAGAAACAGCGATAAGCCTTTGACACCATCATTAGAGGTGCGTGCAAGAACCAGATGTAGAATCCGCTTGCTGATGTTCTGATCCCCGCCCGAAATAAAGATCTTCTCGCCCGTGATGGACCAGCATTCGTTACTCTGTTCCGCTTTGCATCTTACGCGTGAAAGATCAGATCCCGCACCAGGTTCGGTCAGACACATCGTCGCCAGCGTTTCCCCGGAGGCAAGCGGCGGCAGGTGGCGGTTTTTCTGATCTTCGGTGCCAAAGCGCAGCAGCGTTCGCGCCGCGCCGGGGACAAGACCCGTCACCATCTGCATGCTGTGATTGGCGCCGGAAAAGATCTCGGACGTGATCGCGTGCATCAGCGCGTCCATGCCCTGACCGCCATAGGATTCGGGCACAGTCAACGACGGCCAACCCTGTTCTGCATAAGCGGCGTAGGCGGCACCAAATCCATCGGGCATCGAGACGCGACCGTTGCGCAGCGCGCATCCCTGCATATCACCGGGTTCGTCCAAGGGCGCAATTTCGCCTTCGGCGAAAGCTGCGAAATGCCCCCCGATCTCGGAGGCAAATTCGCTATCCCAGTTAGCCAAGGCGCCTGCCTCGGCAATGTGGTTGAGCGAAAACATAATGTCTTCAAGAGGGGCCTGGTACGGTTTCATTCAGTGTCTCCAATACGGAAGAACGTCAGGTATCATTCGTTCTAGGATGGGACCGGTGCTGCTGTTCCCATCTTCTTGATTTCGGTGGCTTAGGGCGGGTTAGCAAACCCGGTGATAGGCGATTTCCGCGGCATGAGACAGGCGGATTCCAGCGCAGATGAACAGGGTATTGTTCACCCAGCGGTATCGTTCGTCGCCGGTTTCCAGACGAGCAGCGGTACGCATGTAATACTGCGCAGGGTCCACATCTTCACCCTTGGCAAGGCGGTCCATGACTTCGGCTGGTCCGTGCCGCGTGCCGATGTTGACGATTTCGATTACAGCGCCGTCTCTGGTGCGCAGGGCATATCGCGTGTCCAAATGGGTTGCGCCGTCTTCGAATATCGTTTGCCAGTCAGCGCCGAGGTTTAGAACGTCACCTGTAATGTCAGGTCCCAGCGCCGCACCCCCAACAATTGGGATGATGCGGCGTTGACCAGCCCGTCCCTGCCCAAGCGAAAGGGGTGAGGACAGCTCGACCCGAAGGGTAAAGCTATATTCGAGAGTAGGGACGGGGATCTGCATTAGTCCATCAGCCCTAGCAGGCGTGCGGCATTGTTCTTGATAATGTCCTCGCGCAGGTGGTTCTTGATATCGATTGCTTCGAAATCAGCCAACCAGCGTTCCGGCGTGATCATTGGCCAGTCCGAGCCGAACAGCACCTTTTTCCTGAGGATCGAATTGCAATACCGCACGAGGAGCGGGGGGAAGTATTTTGGCGACCAGCCCGACAGGTCGACATAAACGTTGGGCTTGTGCTGCGCGACTGAAAGCGCCTCTTCCTGCCAAGGGAAGGACGGGTGCGCCATAATGATCTTCATGTCCGGGAAGTCGACGGCAACATCGTCAAGAAACATGGGGTGCGAGAATTTCAGGCGCATCCCATTGCCTCCAGGCATGCCGCTGCCGACACCGGTCTGTCCAGTGTGGAACAGGCCAATGCAACCATGCTCTGCCAACAAATCATAAAACGGATATGCCATACGGTCATTGGGATAAAAGCCCTGCATCGTCGGATGAAATTTGAACCCCTTGACGCCGTGGTCTTCGATCAAACGGCGGGCTTCGCGCACTGCCATTTTGCCTTTCCAGGGATCAATTGATGCAAAGGGGATCAGGATATCGCTGTTGCGGCTTACCTGCTCAAGCACTTCGTCATTCGAAAAGCGGCGATAGCCGGTTTCGCGTTCGGCATCGACCGGAAAGATCACCGCTGCAACGTTCTGCGCGCGAAAATGAGCTGCCGTTTCATCAATGGTCGGTTGCACGATCTTGGCGTTGAAGTATTTCGCCATGGCCGCTTGCAGGTCATCATAGCCATCGTCGCTGTGGCACCCGCAAGGTTCTTCGGCATGCGTATGAATATCGATTGCGCGGACTTTGGAGATATCAACCATATCCGTGTTCCTTTCTTAGATCGAAACAGTCACTGGATCGGCATTGTCGTACAGCCGTTCCAACAGGTCTTTGCGTCTTGTAAGCACCTTTCGGAAATTGAGGTTTCCCTTGGCCGTCATCTCGCCTTCGGGCATCGAAGCGGGCTCACTAAGAACGATCGCGCGCGAGATCAGCGTCGAACTGCCCGAGATTTCCCGCGCCCGTTCAGCAAGACGGCGATGGATTTCCCCTTGCAGCAATTTGCAGACATAGGCGCCATCCTGGTCTTTCACATCAAACCCTTCGCGTTTCAGCTCAGCCACGTCTGGGAAAATCATCACGCCGATCTGATCCCGGTCGGCTCCAGTTATCACCAGATCGGTCGCCAGCGGCGCAAGGCAGGTCAGCATATCCATACGCAACTGGGCTGCACGGACCCATGTACCGGTCAACAGTTTGAAGTCTTCTGAAATGCGGCCGTCAAACTTCATGCCTTTGTTGACGTCATTCTTGTCGATGAACTGCATTGCGTCGCCAGTGATAAAGAAACCTTCTTCGTCAAAAGCGTCTTTGGTCTTGTCAGGTGCTTTAAAATACCCCGGCATCAGGTTCGGGCCTTTGACCCGCATTTCACAACGCATGTCTTCATCGGGGATAAGTTTGAGCGTCACACCGTTCATGGGCACGCCAACAATGCCCGACCGATCGATCGGTTCGCTTTGCATCATAGTGGCGGGGGCCGTTTCGGTTAGCCCCCAGGACGATGTCATCAGGGGAATTTCACCCTTGACCTCCATGGCCATGCTCTCGAAGCCCGTCCAGATTTCCTGTGGAAGAGACGCGCCAGCGTAGAATACAAGATCGAGGTCCTGGAAAAAGCGTTTGCGGAGATCGGTATCGTTCTGCAGCGCGCCCAGCAACATGGAATACCCGACAGGGACGTTAAAGCTGAGTGTACCTGTTACCATCGACAGGTTTTCAAGCGTGCGGTCGAACAGGCCTTTGACCGGTTTGCCATCGTCGATATAAAAGCTGCCCCCATTGGCGAGCATCATGTTGAAGTTGTGTGATCCGCCAAACACATGGTTCCATGGCAGCCAATCGACAACGCGCGGCGGCCGGGTGCGCAAAAAGGGTAGGGCGTCTGCCAACATAGTCTGGTTGACGCACATCATACGTTGGGTGGTCATGACGCCTTTGGGTGCCGAGGTTGATCCACTGGTCATCAGAATCTTGGCTACACTTTCAGGGCCAACTTTGGCGTAGGCGGCTTCCAGATCAACGCTTGCATCACCCTTCAGCAGCTCCTCGAACGGAGTCACATTGGGTTTTTGTCCCGTGCGCGAGGCGATAATCTCGATACCGTCGAGCGCATCCAGAGCCAATGCTTCGCCATATTGATCCGCATCGATGGCATACGCCATCTTTGGGCCCACCAGTTCGATCGCGTGTCGCAGTCGACCATGTGCTCCGTGGATCAGTGAATATTGTTCGGCCACCGGCGCTGTAGGTATGCCCACATATTGTGCTGCCAATGACAGCAGCCCGTGGTCAACACCGTTGCCCGACATGATGATAATCGGGGTGTCAGGACCCATGCCGCGCGCCAGCAATGCGCTGGCGATTGCGCGAACTTTTTGCAAGGTGCTCGCATAGCTTTCCTCGCGCCAGCCTGCGCCGCTGCGTTCTGCGATGAAGGTGCGGTCCGGTACCTTCTTTGCCCAGTCCTGCAGCCAGACGCCGGTCTTCTCAACAACCGGGCCCAATGCATAGTTGGAACGCAGCAGGATGGTGCCGTCGGGCCGGTCTTCGCGAGCAACCGAGTGGGCCAGAAACTCTGAGGTGCGTTTCAATTTCCTGTCTCCTATCTGGATTTCTCGATCGCTTTCATCGCGGTCAAAACAGTGTCGAGTGTGTCTTGATCGATTCCGCGCAGCAGCTGTTTTTCATGTGCAGAAACTGCGGCAACTGCCTTGTTGTAAAGCTGCCGACCGGCCAGCGTCGCCTTGAGAGCGTAGGCGCGGCGGTCGGTCGGCACGCGGTCGCGCACGATCAACTCGCGGCGTTCCAGCTCGTCGATGATGACCACAAGGTTTGGGCGTTCGATGTCCATCGCATCAGCCAGCTGAGACTGGCGCAGGCCAGGGTTGTCGACGATCATAACCAGCGCGGTGTAGGTCAACATACGCAGATCAAAGGGCTTTAGCGTTCGGGTTAGATCGTTTTGGACAACGTTGAAGGCACGTTTCATGTGGTAGCCGATAAAGCCACGCAACGTGCTATCGTCGACGTCTATGACTTCAGCGGCTTCAGTTGTGGAAGATACAGTTTTTTTCATCGTCCTACCTGAAGTTTGGGGCGCGCTTTTCAAGGAAAGCGTTTAAGCCCTCCTGTGCGTCGGGAGTGGTTTGTGAGAGGGCAGCGGCAAGAGATTCTGTGTACAGCCCATCGGCCTGAGACATGTCGTTGATCCGGGAGATCGATTGAACCATCAGATAGTTTGACAAGGGGGCGTTGCGGGAAATCTTACCGGCCAGTGTTCGCGCCAACTCCATCGCCGTTCCATCTGCGACTGAGTAATGCGCAAGGCCCAATGAAAGCCCTTCGTCCGCACCGTATTTGCGACCGGTGAGCATCATCTCGGTCATGCGATCCGGTCCTAACAGGCGACCAACGCGCGCCGTGGCGCCACCGCCAACAAAGATACCACGCCGACCCTCGGGAAGCTGAAAAATGGTGGATGCTTCTGCAATTCTAACATGCGTAGACGCGGCCATCTCCAAGCCGCCACCGATGACAGCGCCGAACATTGCCGAGACTGTGATCAGCCCCCCAAACTGGATCTTCTCCATGACTGTATGCCAGTGGCGCGAATGATGCAGGTTGTCTTCGGCGGAGCGGTGGACATGCTCGGACAAATCCAGACCCGAACAATAGTGGCCCTCCACGCCAGTCAGGATAACAACGCGAACATCTGCGGGTGGATCGAAGTAGAAGGCTTGTAGCGCCTCCAAAAGCTCTTCGCACATTGCATTGCGTTTGCCCGGACGATTCATGGTCAAAGTCGCGATCGGGCCTTCGACCTGGATATCGAGAATGGGTTCAGACATAGGGGGCTCCTTAACGAGGCGGCAGACGCACTGCACCATCCAGACGTATTGTGGTTCCGTTCAAGAAAGGATTTTCAACGATTTGTTCGGCCAGCAACGCGAATTCATCGGGTTCACCAAGACGGGCTGGAAAGGGAATGTTCGCAGTGATTTTTGCTGCAATATCCTCGGGCAGACCCTCCATCATCGGCGTGTGGAATAATCCTGGTGCTATCGCCATGACGCGAATGCCGTTTTGGGCAAACTCGCGTGCAGCGGGCAGACACATCGAGGCAATCGCGCCTTTCGACGCTGCATAGGCTGCTTGGCCCAATTGACCATCTTGCCATGCAACCGAGGCCGTATTGATGATCACGCCACGTTCGCCGTCGGATAGCGGTTCCAAATCGAGCATGCGTTTGGCCGCATAGCTCATGACGTTATAGGTGCCGAACAGGTTCACGCGCAGGGTTTTCTCAAAGACATCGAATGAGAGTTTCCCTTCACGCCCAACTATGCGTGCGGCCATGCCAACACCGGCACAACTGACTGCGATGCGAGGCGCAGAGCCTAGGGTCCCAGTGACTGTGTCAAATGAAGCGGCAACTGCAGCTTCATCGGCAACATCCGTTTGTACGGCAACACCATCAATCTCCTGCGCGACCTGGCGAGCCGCTTCGATGTTGAAATCCAGGATGGCAACCTTTGCGCCCTGGGAAGCAAAGCGACGCGCGGTGGCTGCTCCCAGACCGCTACCACCCCCGGTGACCAGAGCAACATTTCCGCTTAAGTGCATAAGGGAACCTCCATTTTTGTATGATCAATCATTGTTTTGTCTCATATCTATTTTTTTGGATAGACGGCGCACCGTTTACTAAGTTGTTTCGTTTATGGAATTAGAAAGAGCGTGATGGCGGGGAAAAGCACCAAAATGATGACCCGGACAATGTCAGAAGTGACGAACCACATTACAGCCTTGTAGGTTTCAACCATTGGGGTGCTGCGATCCATTGCGTTGATGATAAAGAGGTTCATCCCAACTGGAGGCGTGATTAGTCCGACCTCCACAACAATTAGAACCAATATCCCAAACCAAATGGCGACATGTTCGGGACTCATTCCAAAATCTAGAACGCTGATGACCGGAAAGAAGATCGGGATCGTCAGCAGAATCATTGAAAGGCTATCCATTAGGCAGCCAAAGACCAGGTAGAACGCTAGGATCAAGGTTAGTACCATCCACGGGCTCAGACCCAGGCCAACTACCCAATTGGAAAGCTCCTGAGGCACCTGAGTCAACGCAAGGAAGCTGTTGTAAAGGCCCGCGCCTAACACAATGAAAAAGATCATTGCGGTGCTGGTTGCCGTAGCAATGATGCTTTCCACAAAGACTTTCCAGTTCAAATTGCCCGAGACCAGAGCGATCAACCCTGTACCCGCAGCCCCTACTGCAGCGCCTTCTGTGGGTGTAAACCAACCCAGATAGATTCCCCCCACCACAAGGCCGAACACCAAAAGTACAGGCCATACATCCAAAAGCGCGCGCATGCGCTCTGCATATGGGATGGCCTCACGCGTTCCAGCAGCGTCAGGGTACAGCCGGACGTAAATTGAGATTGTGATTATATAACCGATCGCGGCCAGAATGCCTGGTACAAAGGCTGCAAGGAACAGCTTTGCGATGTTTTGTTCGGTCAGTATTGCGTAGATTACAAGGATCACTGATGGCGGGATGAGAATCCCCAGGGTACCACCGGCCGCCAGCGTCGCAGTCGAGAAACCACCAGAATAACCATACTGACGAAGCTCTGGTAAGGCGACCCGGCTCATGGTTGCTGCTGTCGCCAGCGATGATCCGCAAATTGCACCAAATCCGGCGCATGCACCGACTGCGGCCATCGCAACGCCACCCTTGCGATGCCCAAGCCAGCTTTCGGCCGCTTTGAATAGGGCCGACGACATGCCGGAAAGGGTGGCAAATTGGCCCATCAACAAAAACATCGGGATGATGGTCAGCGAGTAACTGGAGAACGTCGAATAGGTTTCGGTCTTTAGCTTGGCCATGAACATATTGGTTCCGCCCATAGCAAAAAAAAGTCCGCCGATACCGCATAGAAACATCGCAAGGCCAATCGGCGCGCGCAGAAAAATCATAGTCAGAAGGATTGGAAAGGACAGGTAGCCCAACTCAAGCATGCTCAATGCACTGCCTCCCCGGCATAAGGCAGTATGTGACGCCCGGTAACCAATTCAACGACTCGCGCGATGGCGCAGTAGATGGCAACCATTGAGGCGACGACAGCAGCGAGGAAGCTCAGCCCATAGGCCCACCACACCGGGAATTGCAAAAGGAAGGTGGTTTCACCGTAGGCCATCTTGCTTTCCATTCCGACGTACAAACGCCATGTTATAAGAACGATCACGGCTGTGAGGACCAATTCCCAGAAGGTAACTAGGGCCTTGTTTGCTTTGATTGGAAGTGCGTTTGTGAATACATCGACCGTCGCGTGGCTGCTGTAGAGCTGGCATATCGGCAAAAAAGCAAAGATCGAAAAGGCGACACCGGCCTCCACTAGCTCAAAGTCCCCGTTTAGTGGACCAACACCTGTCGCAATTAGTGCACTGGCAGCAGAGTCAGAGATGGATTTCAAAAACTCTGAATGACCAAGCGTATTCAGCCCGCGTCCGATGACGCTGACGCATGTCAACACGACTAACAGGGTTAGGACCAGTCCACCTGTGATGGCCATGAAGCGCGCAAAGCGTTCCACCAATCTCTGCATGTTGATCTCCGGATAAGTATCCCCAGAGCTTTAGATCGCTCTGGGGAGGAAGTCGCTTAGTTCGAGTGTTGCTCGATCAGTTCAAGCGCTCGGGAACGGAGGCCAGTACCGTCCATTCCTTTTTCGTCCATTTCGGCAATCCAGGCATCAGTGGTGGGCTGCGCGGCAGCTTTCCACTCGGCAACCTGTTCTGGCGACAACGTTATTATATTATTGCCGCGATCCACGGCCTGCTGTCGTGGGCCTTCGTCGTCCATTTGCATTTGTTTGCCAGCAAATGCCGAGAACTCAAGGCCAGAGTTTGCATCAATGATTGCTTTCAGGTCGTCAGGCAGAGCATCCCAGCGGTCCTTGTTCATCGCGAAGATGAAGGTCGTTGTGTAAAGCGAGTCATCGCCAAAGGTGGTGTGGTTGTCGACCAGCTCATTCACTTTTAGGGCACCGGTGACCTCCCAAGGGATGACTGTGGCGTCGATTACCCCTTTGGACAGTGCTTCAGGAACCGCTGGGACGGGCATGCCGACCGGCGTCGCTCCCAGCGAGCCAAACATACCATTGGTCACGCGCGTCGGTGCGCGAAGTTTGACACCATTTAAGTCTCCTACACTTTCAATTGGCTTCTTTGAGTGGATCAAACCTGGTCCATGTACCCAGAGACCAAGAACCTTCAATTGCTTGAAGTCTTCATCCATCATCGTCTCTTCCGCTAATTCCCAATACGCACGGGACATGGCTTCGGCATTTGTCATGGTAAAAGGCAGCTCAAATACCTCGGTGCGCGGGAATCGACCCGGCGTGTATCCCGCAACAGTCCAGACGATGTCCGCCACTCCGTCGATGGCCTGATCAATCAGTTCAGGGGGTTTCCCGCCGAGCTGCATGGCCGGGAAGCGCTGGATTTCGATGCGCCCGTCGGATTCGGCTTCGATCTTATCCGCCCAGACATCGAGAATGTTTTTGGGAACATTTGCCTGCGCGGGCAGGAATTGATGCATGCGCAAAGTAACGTCTGCCGCGAATGCACTCGTGGTCATGGCGCTAAAGGCAATTGCAGCTACCGCAGTCTTGAGAATGGTTCTGCGAGTGTTCTTCATGGTCTCCTCCCTTGATGACCTCAAAGCCGTTGTGTCATCGACAGCAATTGGCCTCTATAATGGTTATATCGCATAATAATATGCGTCTATATTTTCATTTTTTCATTTTTTCGTTTCTTGCAGTTGGCATTGGCTGGGATGCAGTGTGTCTGATTCTTGCGCGAATCAATAACAGTGCATTGCTTTTTGTATGGCTTTTAGGCGCCGGGTGAGCCGGTACTAAATCTGCTTAGATCTCCACCAACCCTCGCAGACAGCAAGCTATGCCCGCAATATGAACTCCTCCAGAAAGCAGTTTGCCTGTACATTCCCAAAAGGTAAATTGATGATTTATAGGTTATGGTTTCCAATTTTGGAAACTATACCGCGGTTTTCCAAGGGGTGATCGGGATTTAAAGCTGGTTCGCTAAGTGCAGCATCAGCATCAATTTGGCGATCTAGGCCTTATCTTCTCGCAGGGCGGTTTCAATCAACTTTAGAAGTACACCACGGCTTACGTCATCCAGCCCGTCCAAAATGTCATTTTGAAGATTGCTTACGACTGGAAGCGCCTTTTGAAAAAGCTCATGGCCTGCTTCTGTCAGTCGCACTTCGCGTGCACGTCGGTCTACGGTGCTTACTGTGCGTACTACCAATCCCTTCTTCTCAAGCCGATCGATAACGCCTCCGATGGTGGCGCGATCATAAGCAATGAGAGTCGCGATCTGAGCCTGATCTAATCCGGGTACTGAGCGAATGGCGTCCATTGCTGAAAACTGGACAGGCGTTAGATCCAACCCTTCTTGTTGAAGTTTGGACGCAAAAACCTGTGTGGACTTCTGGTGCAAACGCCGGATCAGGTGTCCGGCCATGCGAGTCGCTTTCATAGAGGCCTCAAAGGTTGGGTCTTCTGGTTTCGGCAGTCTCCTGCAGAAATATGCAGGATGCAATAAGATATGTATGCATATTGTTTTTGCATTTTTTATTTAATAAGTATACATACTACTTTGGACTTTCGTTCGATGTGCACAGTAAGGGGGATGACGATGCAATTTTACCTGGACGGCTTTCGTGGTGGTGACCCAGACATAAAAAATGCGTCGCTCAGGCGGCGAGACCGGTCAGAGCACGCTCCGCTACCCGAAAAGGTTGATGTTCTTATCGCTGGAACCGGACCTGCAGGATTGTGCCTATCGGCGCAGCTGTCGCAGTTTCCCGAAATCGAAACCATGATCGTGGAACGTGATCCGTGTAATATCAACAAAGGTAAAGCCGACGGCATCAATGTCCGCACCATGGAAATGTTTCAGGCCTTTGGAATTGCCGAGACAATCAAGCGAGAAAGTTACTGGGTCAATCAAACCAGCTTCTGGATGCCTGATCCTGAGAGGCCAGAAAACATCATGCGCATTGGGCGTGTTCAGGACGTGGCGGATGACTCGTCGGAAATGCCCCATATCTTGATAAATCAAGCGCGCTTGCATCAGTTGTTTTTGAATGTGATGGCAAATTCGCCTTCCCGATTGGCACCAGACTACAGCTGGTCTGTAAAAGACGTGCAAATCGATACGAGCATCGATGACTACCCGGTTACCGTCACGCTTGAAGATACGGGTGTAGATTGGGGGCAAACCCGCAAGGTGCGCGCAAAATACGTTGTCGGCTGTGATGGAGCGCGATCCAACGTGCGCCGTGCCATAGGTGGGAAACTAAACGGTGATGCGGCGCATCAAGCCTGGGGTGTTATGGATATACTGGCGAATACGGACTTTCCGGATGTGCGTCAGAAATGTTTGATCACTTCAGCGAGTGAGGGAAACATACTCATCCTACCGCGCGAAGGTGGTTATCTTTTCCGCATGTATGTCGAGTTGGAAAAGTTGCGAGAAGATGAGCGGGTGGCCGAACGAGGATTTGATGAAGCAGACATGATCGCGGCGGCCAATCGGATAATGAACCCTTACACAGTCGATGTGAAAGAAGTCGTCTGGTGGTCCATATATGAGATTGGCCATCGTATAACCGACCGGTTTGATGATGTCCCCGAGAGCGAAGCTGTAACGCGAACCCCACGTGTCTTTACCGCTGGGGACGCGTGCCACACTCATAGCCCCAAAGCAGGTCAGGGGATGAATGTGTCAATGCAAGATGCTTTCAATCTTGGCTGGAAGCTGGCGCATGTGTTGCAGGGGCGTTGTTCTCCCAGCTTGCTGCATTCCTATTCCGCCGAACGTTGGGTCGAAGCAAAGCGATTGGTTGAAACCGACCACGCATGGGCCCGCATCATGTCAGCACCACCTGGTCAAAGTGAGCTCGACGACGGTGATGAGCCTCGTTTTGTTCGGGCCTTCAAAGAGAACCTTGAGTTCACGGGTGGTCTGGCTGTGATATATGACCAATCCAAGCTTATCGGAGCACCGACCCATCAAGCTCTTGCAGCGGGTCAGGTGATTGGAAAAAGGTTCCATTCTGCTCCAGTGGTGCGGGTGTCGGATGCCAAACAAATGCAACTGGGTCACGTTGCATTGGCGGATGGCCGGTGGCGGATCTATGCGTTCGCTGGCCGCGATCACGAGCCCATCTACCAACTTGCCGAATGGATGGAGCAGAACGAGAATTCGCCTGTCACGAAAAACATCCGACCGGAAGAATGCGCCGATGCCCTAATCGACCTGCGCGTGGTATTTCAGGAAACCTTTGACCAACTTACCTACGAGGAAATGCCATCGCAGCTTAAGCCTAAAAAAGGCAAACTTGGGTTGCAGGATCACGAGAAAGTTTTTTGTGTCGATCACAAAGGGCAGGGTGACATCTACGAAATGCGCGCGATCAATCGCGTTGATGGGTGCACTATAATCGTGCGTCCCGACCAATATGTCGCCAATGTCCTACCTCTAGCAGATTGGGACTCTCTAGCTCGTTTCTTTGAAGAGATTTACGGTTAGACACCACGCAATAGAGGACTGTCGATACGGCGACAAGCAGTTGTCTCCACGCTCGCCCTGACGCCCAGAGGGCTAAGTGTTTTCACCTCGGATTGCATCACAGACCGCGTCTGTCACTTGTGGGGTCGTTGCGTTCCCTCCTACATCTGGTGTCAAAATGCCATCTGCACAGACTTTTTCGACGGCGCGCATCGGGCGGCATGCTGCGCTGGGCTCACCCAGATGGTCGAGCATTCGCGATGCGGTCCAGAATGTGGCTACTGGGTTCGCGATTCCTTTACCGGTGATGTCAAACGCTGACCCATGGATCGGTTCGAAAATGGAGGGATAGCGACGCTCTGGGTCAATGTTAGCTTTGAGCTCTAACCGAGCGGCCACGAAACTCTTGAACAAGAAATTCGATAAAGGCGCGCGGGTCTTGTCAGAAGAACTTTGCTTGAGCGGGGCAGGGCGGTTGCATAGCATTTAGGAATGACCAAACCTGCCTCCTTCAAATACTTCAAAACCAGCCCCGAAATCATCCGCCTTGCGGTGATGTTGTACATCCGATTTCCACTCTCGCTTCGGAATGTCGAAGATCTCCTGCATGAACGTGGGATCGATGTAAGCCATGAGACAGTCCGCTATTGGTGGAATAGGTTCGGCCCGATGTTCGCCGCTGAGATCAGACGGAAGCGTGTGCAGCAACTCCGAACCTTTTCAAAATGGAAGTGGCACGTGGACGAGGTCTTTGTGAAAGTGAATGGCAAACGGCATTATCTTTGGCGCGCTGTTGATCACGAATGCGAGGTGCTGAAAGCCGTTGTCACCAAACGCCGAAACAAAGCTGCAGCACTGAAATTACTCAAGAAATTGATGAAGCGGCACGGTTGCGCCGAAGAGATCGTCACAGATCGCTTCGCTTCCTACAAGGCAGCGCTCAGAGAAATGGGCGCGCTCGATAAACAACAGACGGGCAGGTGGCTCAACAACCGCGTCGAGAATTCGCACCTCCCGTTTCGACGACGCGAACGCGCGATGCAACGTTTCAAACGCATGCGAAGTTTGCAGAAATTCGCCGCCGTCCATTCCTCCGTCTACAACCACTTCAACCAGGAAAGATCGCTCACCAGCTGAGACATCTTCAAGCTGACACGCACCGCCGCTCTTAGCGAGTGGCGTCAACTTTGTTCCGGATAGGTTCGCGGTTTCCGCGGCAAACTGAGACTGGTTCGAATTCGTCTGACAGCACCGCCACTCATCTCGCTGCCCCTGATGTATCCGGGTACCATAACCGGTTGTTTCGGCGGATTGCTTAGCTCCAGGACCTGACGGATACGACGACTCGACCGTTTGGGCCGTCATCCAGTTCGACGCCAAGCGCTTCGCCGACATTCACCATTCCCAGACCCGTCTTGGCAAGGGTATTCAGGTGCAAAAAACAGTCCTGAGGATCATCAAACACATTAACAAAACCGTATTGCTTTTTCCTGCAGAACCATTTGACCCGCGCAGGCAGGTAGGTTCCACCTTCGCGTTCGCAGGTCCCCTCGGGCAGGATATCAGGCACAGTTTCAGCATGCAGTCCAAGGATTTCGACGATCTGCATACCTTTGGTCGTGCGCCGCGCCAGCGCTTTGATTTCGCACCCGGGCGCGATGGAGGTCTGGCCAAATTCGTTGAGTGTGTTCTGATGAAGAAGCGCGTCTTTGCCAGTCTCGTCGCAAGTGGCAAACCCATATCCATTTTCTGCGGCAAACCATTTCAAGGTACCTGAGAACTGAACCAGGGACGTATCCCCGAGCGTCGCGCCATCCATAACGATTTAACCTTTGAACTTCACTTCATTAACCAGCAACTCTTCTTATTGAATGTGGTATTAATAAGTCATGTTTTAGATGACTTTTGGCAAACGAAAAGTTAACGCCCTAAGTCTCCGGGGCTGTGAACGCGATGTGCCCGTATGAGCTAACCCGCGACAATCATTTGGCGCTGAACGCCTAAGCCTTCGACACCAAGTTCAAGGATGTCTCCGGGTTTCAGGTAGACGGGTGGATTTTGTCCCATACCAACACCGGGAGGCGTGCCGGTTGAAATCACATTCCCCGGTTGCAGCGACATGAACTGAGACAGGTGAGACACCACCGCCGCCACGCCAAAATGCATCGTTCGGGTTGAACCATCCTGATACCTGTGGCCGTTCACCTCAAGATAGATCGATAGGTTTTGCGAGTCTGTAACCTCATCCCGGGTTACCAGCCATGGGCCGATGGGGCCAAAGGTGTCGGCTGATTTACCCTTGGTCCATTGGCCCGAGCGGTGCAGCTGAAAGTCACGTTCAGATACGTCGTTGACCACGCAATATCCGGCGACATAGTCCAACGCGTCTGCTTCCGAGACATATTTGGCTTCTTTGCCGATCACTACACCCAGTTCGACTTCCCAATCGGTTTTGGTCGAACCGCGCGGGATCTCGACCGGGTCATTGGGCCCTGAGATGGCCGAAGTCGCTTTGAAAAAGATCACCGGTTCCGCGGGCAGATCCATCCCGCTTTCCGCCGCGTGATCGGCATAGTTCAGGCCGATGCAGATGAATTTGCCAACCTGGCCGACGCAGGCCCCAATACGCGGATTGCCAGTAACAACCGGCAGAGTTGATATGTCCAGCGCGCGCAGCCGGTCGAGCGAGGCATCGCCCAGAATCTCACCCGTTACATCACCGACTATGAAAGACAGGTCCCGAATGGCACCGCCGTCATCCAGCATCCCGGGTTTTTCTGCGCCCTTTGGGCCGTAGCGAAGCAATTTCATAGTTTGCGGATATCCTGATTGGTGATGGTGCCGAGCGTGGCTTTCGAAACCTGCAGCCAGTAGGTTTTGGGGTCAACCGCTCTATGCGCTCTAGAAACTCATAGGCTGAGGGGGGAGATTCCTCCCGCAAAAGCCGCAAGGATTGGTGCGGCGAGCGCGATGCCCGCACGCATGAAATCGCCGGGCCCATCTGAGAGACCATGTGTGGATCGCCAGTCATCGACATCGAAGTCATCCTCTGCGTCGTCTGCCTGCCGGGCCGCAATGGCCAGTTGTGTCACCCGACCATCCAGGATCAGTGCCACCGGCAGATAGAAGCTGAGCATCAGCAGACAGAAATAGGTTCCGGTGAACAAAGCCGATGCCGTGACCAAAGAGCTGAATGCGGCCTTTTCGGACTCTGCAATGACAGGTAAGGGCCAGTACATCCAGCTTGAAGCAAAGAACATCCCGAAGGTCAGGATCAGGCTGGACAAATACAGCTGTTGTTTCATCTGGCGGATGCTACGGGCCAGGCTGGCGGCCGTATCTTCGAGATCGTCGCCGCCACCAGATGACAGGCACAAGATCATCCCGGCAATCAGCGCGCCTACTGCCAGACCGGCCAGTGCGGTGACAATATCCATCACGCGCCGGAAGAGTGAGAAGACGGGGATATCCCCACAGGTGCCCAGGGCCCAGAGATCATTGGGTCCGTCGCAGCCCGGCAACGTGCCTTTGGACAGAGCCATTTCAAATAGCTCTTTTCCGACTTGCCCATAAATCTGCGGGGGCGTGTTCGTCATGTGCTGCTGAATGACCGGGATCATCGCAAGGCAGAAAACCGTAGTAACGGTCAGAATTGCGGCCAGCCTGGTAGCGCGTTCCGTCGGTCGCCTCAGGTTGCGTACCAAGACGGCGACCGGAAGAACAGCCAGAGCGGCAAAGAACCATGACGCCGCAAGAAACCGATACCGGCCAACTGTTTCCAACCAATCCTGATCCGCGATAAGAATGCCAACAGACAGGTTCAGGTCTTTTGGCAGCATGTGTGTCTGGATCAACTCATGGATCAGAAACACGCAAATCGGCAGCGCGACGATCGAAAAGTAATGCAGTTCTACGCGACGTTCGGACACGAGGGCGCCCCCCTTGCGTGAAAATTGTCTAAAAAACAGAGCATAGCATGGAATGAGGCTGGTTTCACGGTGTGGGTGGATGTTGGCCGCGTAGTGCCCGCATCCGTGTTGCCCGGCCAAACCGCGATGGATGGCGGTTTTTAGCCAATAGAAGCGAGGGATGTGATAAGATCAAGCGCAAGAGATGTTTTGGTGGGGCCATGATTAACCCAGTTCAGAACTATCACTACAACCAACAGCGCCGCGCCGGACCCCGGCCTTTGTTATGCTACAGCCCGTCGACCAGCCTGTATTTCGGGACCGAAGGTAAGGTTTCAAGCTGTTGTTATAATCGTGAACCGCTGGGCCGATATCCGGATCAATCCATCCGCGAAATCTGGCAGGGGCGTCCAAGGCAAACCTTGTGCCAGCGCGTGGCGCAGGGTGATCTGGGTGGCGGGTGCAATGGGTGCGGGTCGCAGATTGAAACCGGGAACTACGGCGCTGTTGTCGCACAGCATTTTGATCGCTGGAGCGTTGATCCCGATCACCCGACCTCGTTTTCGTTCGAACTCCACAATGCATGCAATCTGGAATGCATCATGTGCAACGGGGAACTGTCTTCGCGTATCCGTCGCTACCGCGAGCTGCGCCCGGCGATGCCGCAGGCTTATGGGGGCGAATTTGTTGAGGAGTTAGAGGATTTTATCCCGCATCTTGAAGGTACAACCTTTTATGGTGGCGAGCCCTTTGTAATGCGGCTTTATTATCAAATCTGGGAGAGGCTGATCGCCCTGAACCCAGAGTGTGAGATTACCATTCAGACCAATGCAAGCCTGCTGCCGGATCAGGCCTTGTCGGTTCTGGAGCGGGGAAATGTGCATATTGGTATCTCGCTCGACTCTGTCCGGCGTGAAACCTATTGCTCGATCCGCCGCAACGCGGATTTTGATGAAGTGATTAAGAACACCCGCTGGCTGGCCGAGTATTCGCGGCACCATCAGCGCCCGTTTGGCATATCGGCCTGTATCATGACGGTGAACTGGCAGGAACTGGCAGACCTGTTGGCTTTTGCCGACGACCTGGGTGCGGTTTTGTATTTCAACACTGTGTGGGAGCCCGAGCACTTGTCGCTGGCCTATGCCCCCCCCACCATGATCCTGCGAGTGATTGATCTGTACCGCAGACTTGCCGTCGAAAGGGGATTGCGCGGACCTATGGATGTGGCGAGGACTGTGACATCGACCAATCTGGCCGGATACATCGCCTTGCTGGGCACCTGGTATCAGGCTGCAATTCACCGCCAAAGCGAAGAGAAATTGGCGAAACTCAAGAGTTTGGTGTAGACTGGCGACAAGAATGACCGAAGCGAAACCGCAGCACTAAAGGGGCTGAGATGGCTAAGGCAACCCGCAAACAACCCGCAAAACGCGCGCGCGCGAAGGCGAAACCAGCGGCGCCAGAGCCGCAGCCAGAACCCGTTGAGCCGGTTCAGGAGGTATATGAGAACAGGGCCAGCTCTACCAGCGGGCAAGATACGCCCCATGGCCTTGGCAAACAGGCCGAATTGCAGGCCGCGATGGAAGAAAGCTATCGCCAGTTGCAGTCCATCTACACCGCTTTCACGCAACAATACACGGATGCCGGGACCCAGTATCAACACCTGACGGAACAGGGCTATGTTCCAGAAATGGCCGATTTGTACAAAGAGTTCACCGAGACGCGCGGAGCCGAGATCGCGCAGGAAGGTTTGCAGCTTGCGATCCGCTATGCGGCGTCGGCTCAGGTGCTGTCCAAGCGCTATACGGATGAGTTGTTTCAGTTTCTCAACAGTCGGGGCATGAGCCGTTACGCAGCCGAAGGCGCGACGGCCCCGCAGGCGGCAATCACATTGTCCGGGCCTGCGGGCAATACGCTTTCAGCCAGTTTTGAGGTCGAGAACAGCACGGCGGTTAGCGTCAGTCCGCGCGTGTCAACAACGCCGGTTCTGGATGAAGATGGCGTTGCAATCGAAGGGGCCATGATCGATGTGATCCCGGACCTGATCAATTTGGCACCGGGTCAAAAGCAATTGGTGAAGGTGATGGTGCCTGTCGACGCTGATCTGTACCGCGCCGGGCATTGCTATTCGTCGGCGCTGGTCATCATTGGATTAGGACAGGCGCGTAATCAATTAATAACGCTGGAAATTGATATCAGTTGATCGGGCGTTTCAAACGCCATATCCGATAGCTCCATTCACCGGATTTCATGGACTCGTAGACCGCTGATCCAGGGGCTGCCAGGAAATTACTCATCTCCTGATCACCTCCGAACGCGCCTAGGCGCGAGGCCGCGATTTCATCGCAGGACAGCAGCACGTTCTGCGTGATGTCGCGCTCGTCTTCGAGGTTAAAACCGAGGTCCTTCAACAGTTCGAGACATTGGTTGAGTTTTCCCAAAGGCAGAAGGTCGGTGTACAGAAACGCCCCGCCGGGTTTGAGGACCCGCATGACTGAGGCGTAGAAACGCTGGATCGCGGGATAGGTGTGCGAACTTTCGATATTGGTTACCGCGTCGAACTGTCCATCATCGAATGGCAGGTTTTCGGCATCACCCTGTACAAAATTCAAACGCGAATCTGTATGCGTTTTGCGGCAAAACTCGATTGCGGCGCCGGACAGGTCCAACCCGGTGACAACGGCGGGATCGAAGAACTCAACCAATGTGCGGGCGGTGCCGCCGCGCCCGCAGCCCACATCCAGAACCGACGACCCATCGATCGGGTGGGCCCCGATGACCTCAAGCGCCAGTTTGACTGAGTTCCGGTTCATCATCTTATCGTTCAGGGGAACATCGGACGCCTCGGGCGCTCCGTTCGGCGTGTAGCCATAGTTCAGAAAATGCGCGAAGGTTCCGAAGCCTGAACTGTCAAGCTGCTTGGTGACATCGTCATACATGTCCTGAAAGCTTTTCTTTGCGCCTTCCAGGTTCAGATCGGGCTCTGGCAGCGGCGGTGGTACAACCTCCTCAGCGGTCGGATTTTTGGTGGATGTCCCCATATTGGCTTCGATAATCGGGGCAAGCCCCGCAATGGTCGGCGTGTCGAAGATCTGGCCAACCTCGGGGTTGTAGCCAAACCTCTCTTCGATCCGCATGGTCATCTCAATGGCGAGCAGGGAATGTCCGCCCAACTCGAAAAACTTGTCATGGATGCCGACCGGGGATAGGCCCAGCAGGTCTTCCCAAATCCCCGCAAGGATGATTTCCATGTCCGTTTTCGGCGCTTCGAACGGGTTGCTGAGGTTGGGGCGACTGTGACCTGTTGCCGTGGCCTCCGCAGTTTTGGGAGTGGCGGTGAACTCGACCCATTCTGCAAGCCGTGTGTTCAGCGGTGTGGTCGATATGGCGATCTGATCGGTATGCAACGCAGATAGTCGGTTCAGCGCTTCAATCCCATCTGCGGGAGAGATTGCATCTTCCCCATGCGTCTGATCGGCAAAGGCCCATTGATCCCAGTTGACGCTGATCCAGCGCGTTGGTGTCGGCTGCGACGCGGCAAATGTGTCCAGCATTTGATTTGCCACCGCGTAGTAGCCAAGGTTCAACCCACCCAGAACAGCCGACAGGGATGAGCCCAGCAGGATAAAATCCGGGGCGTGGTCCTGCAAGACATGCGCAAGCGCGCGGGCACCGTTGATCTTTGGTGCGATCTGGCTGCTCAGGTCTTTGGTCGCCAGATCACTGAGTTTGCCAAACCCGCTGCCGACATTTCCTGCCATGTGAAAGACGCCGTCTATGGGGCCGAAGGCGTTGGTGGCCTGCGACAAGGCCACCTGCAGGGCGTTTGCGTCACAGACGTCTGTCTTCAGAATCAACAGATCTGTCTTTCGATCCAAATCCAGCAACCTGCGCGCCAGCATTGCCGTTTTATCGAACTCATTGGGATCGGCGGCCAGCGCTTCCCATTCGGATTTCGCAGGCGCGCCCGAGCGGGACAGAAGCACCAGCTTGGCCCTGTAGCGCTCCGCCAACATATCAGCCATCGCCAGTCCGATATTGCCTAAACCGCCGGTGATGACATAGACGCCGCCGGGCTTGAAAAGACCCGAGGTTTCGACCGGCTCCAGTGGTTGCGCCTGATAGCTGAGGCGATGCCGTTTCCCGTTGATATATGCAACCGAAGGAACAAACTGTTGCGCCTGCATCTCGTTCAAAAGCCAGTCTGCAAGGCGGTCCGCAGATGGCTTACTTCGATCGCTTTCCGCGATGTCGACCGAGGTGACGCGCAGCGAGGGAACCTCCTGTCCCAACACCTTCGCCAGCGCAAGGGTGGCCGAGCTTTCCACCCCCATCGTCTTGTCGGACCGTCCGGGCTGCGCCTGTGCAGTCACCGAAATCATCCGAAGCTTGGCAAGCCCACTGGCTTTGGTGACAGCCATGGCCGCATTCTGCATCGCAACCACGTTGGCCTCGGCGTCCTCAAGCGCGAGAGGCCACAGGTAAACGATGTGCGAAATAGGGTTGTTATCGTCTCGGATCGCACTGGCAAGCCGGGTGAAATGTTCTGAAGTGGTTGGATCGACCGAGAATGCGCCATCCTTGCGTCGCATGAATCGTGATGAGGATGTGACGGTGGTTACGGCGATGCCCTTGTCGCTAAGCGTTTTCTGCAAGGTTCGGGCCGCCGGGCTTTTGTCGCTGAAAACCAGCACGCGCACAACTTTGGACAGGTCTTCGATGTCCGTAATCGGAGCGTCTTCCCACTTTGGCACATATCCCCAATCGACCATCGCCTTGCGTGTTGCCGCGGCGTCCACGCTGGGGTCCTCCGCGCCGCCAACCCAATAGCTATCCCGCTCAAACGGGTAGAGGGGCACCGGGACTTTGCATCGGGTCTCTTCGGCGTAGTATCGGTGCCAATCGATCTCGGCCCCATGCGCCCAAAGCTGACCCAGCGTATCGGTCACCAAATTAGCCTCAACCTGCGGGCCGGGCTTGCTGTCCATTGAGGGCAGGGCGACCGAACCGCTCCCACTCAGTTGCAACCCGGCAAGGTTGGTCAGAGACCTGCCTGGACCTACCTCAAGGAAAATCGCATCAGGCTGGCTCAGCCCGGCTTTGACGCAGTCGGCAAACCGCACCGCGCTGCGCAGATGCATCGCCCAATAGGCCGGATCAGTCGCCGAGGTTTTGGTTAGGACGGTGCCGGTGAGGTTCGAATAGGTGTCGATCTGCGGTGCGCGCAATTGAATGCCTTCGAACGCAGTGATGAAGTCGTCTAAAATCGGATCCATCATCGCCGAATGGAAGGCGTGCGAGGTGCGCAGAAGCGTGGCTTTGACCTTCTGGTTTTCCAGCCGCTTTGCCAGCCGTTTGATCGCGGGGCCTGGTCCGGCAACAACTGTCATTCCGGGGGCGTTCACGGCGGCGATAGCTATGTCATCTGGCAGTAGCGGGCGCAGATAGGTTTCCTCTTTCGGAACGGCGAGCATCGCGCCCGGCTTGCATGACGCCATCAGCGCCCCGCGCCGCGCCACCAGCGTTGCCGCGTCCTTCAATGTCATCACCCCGGACAATGTCGCCGCAACGTATTCGCCGATGCTGTGCCCGATCATGGCCCTGGGTCTTACACCCCAAGATATCCAAAGTTGCGCTAAGGCGTATTCGACAGCAAACAATGCGGGCTGTGTGAATTGGGTCTGCTTCAGCTGTTCGGCCGCGTGTTCCCGGTCAGCCTTCTTTGGAAACACGATAGGTTTGATGTCCAGCCCGCTGTCATCCCGAAAGGCGCGGCAGCAACGGTCGAAGGCTTTGCGGAACACAGGTTCTGACAGATATAGACCCTTGCCCATATCCGGGTATTGCGCGCCTTGGCCCGAGAACATGAAAATGACGGGCCGATCCTCACCACTCGATTCGATGGTGCGCACCTTGTCGCTGTTATTCGCCAACAAGGCCAATGCACTGCCTGCGGGGTTTTCAGCGTCTACGCGCACGTAACGCCGATGCGCAAACCGGGTGCGGCTTGTCTGTGTCGTGTAGGCGATATCGGCTAGTTCAGACGGTCCCGCAGACATGATGTGGCGTGCATGCGACAGCGCCAACCGGTCCAGCGCTGCCTCGTTGCGGGCGGACATGACGATCAGCTGCTGTCTACGTCCCGGCCCGGATGGGGCCTGTTTCGGAGGTTCTTCTAGCAAGATATGGGCGTTGGTTCCGCCAACTCCAAACGAGCTGACACCGGCGCGGCGCGGTCCGTCTCTTGCCACCACCTCAGTCATGTTGCGGTTGACGAAAAAAGGACTTGCAGGGAAATCGATACCGGGGGCCGGGACGTTAAAATGCGGGTTCGGGGGGATCGTGCCGGTCTCGGTCACCAACGCCGCCTTGATCAACCCGGTTACGCCTGCGGCGCAACTCAGATGTCCGACATTGGCTTTGACCGAACCAATGGCGCAGAACTGCGTATCCTCGGTGGATTTGCGGAATACGCGCGATAGCGCCGCGACCTCGATTGGGTCTCCCAGCATGGTGGCAGTTCCATGCGCCTCGACATAGCCGACCGAGCGGGGAGGGATGCCTGCCATCTCGAAGGCGGCTTCAATCGCGCGTGCCTGACCATCGGCACTGGGCGCGGCATAGCTGACCTTGTTGGACCCGTCGTTGTTGTGGCCAAACCCCCGGATCACGGCGCGTATGCGGTCTCCGTCGCGCAGGGCCTTATCTAGCCGTTTGAGCACGACCAACCCAACGCCGCTGCCCACGATGGTTCCCTGCGCCGCCGCATCAAAGGGACGGCACTGACCGTCTGGGGACAGGATGCCACCGGCTGCAAACAAATAGCCGCGCCGCTGCGGAACCTTGACTGTAACTCCACCGGCCAGGGCGATGTCGCAGCTTTCCTCCAGCAGGCTCTGGCAGGCCAGACAAGTCGCAACCAGCGAGGTCGAGCAGGACGTTTGAACCGTGATCGCCGGGCCCGTCAGGTTCAGCTTATAGGCCACCTGCGTGGCCATGTAGTCCTTGTCATTGGTGATCATCAACTGCATGCCGTCCAGAAAGCCCAGACTGTCAAGGTTACGGTTGATCAGGTACAGATAGCCCGACAGTTCACAGCCGCCGAAGACGCCGATATCGCCTTTGTAGCGGTCGGGCACATAGCCTGCATCCTCAAGCGCATGCCAGGCGCATTCCAGAAACAGGCGGTGCTGCGGGTCGGTCAGTTCCGCGTCGCGTGGGCTGAACCCAAAGAATTCGGCATCAAACTTGTCGACGTCGTCCAACAGGGTGGCCTTGTTGACGTAGTTCGGCAGCTCGTGCAGCTCTTTCGGGACCTGTGCGCCCTCCATCTGTTCGGGCGTCAGCGTCGTGACGGCTTCGTGACCGGCCAGCAGGTTTTGCCACAACTCATCAACACTGGCCGCGCCGGGAAAGCGGCCCTGCATGCCGATGATGGCAATCGACGCGTCATCCGGCGCGATGGAGGTCCTTTGCGTGTTCATTCAGGGTGTCATCAACATAGTCGAATAGGGTGTCTGAGAAATCCGGGTTGGAAAAAGGAAAGAAATGATCGCCCGCAAACAGGCGGCATTCAAACCGGCTGCGGGTGCGGTTCCGCCAGCCCAGAATGCTGCCGAAGGGCACCTGAGGGTCATTGTCCGAGCCGACAGCGAAGATCGGGCAGGGCAGCGGAGGATGCTTGCTGACGTGGTCAGCCTCATAGGTTTCGAGCAGCGCAAAATCGGCGCGCAAGGCGGGCAGCATGCGATCCATCAGATCGGTATTGGCTAGTACTTCGGGCGGCGTGCCATTGATGGCTTCAATCTCGGCCAGAAACGCGGGTCGAGGCAGACCAGATATCTTGCGGTCGCGTTGTGCCATCTGCGGGGCAGGGCCTGCGACGATCAACAGATTGGGGGGCTGCTTGTTGTCCGTCAACGCGCGGGCGACTTCATAGGCCAGAAGGGCGCCGAAACTATGGCCGAAGATGGCAAAGGGCCGGTCGGTCAAAGGCTGAAGACGCGTCATAATCGACTCGATCAGATCAGGCCAGTTCTGCACCGGCGATTGATCCATAAGCTGCCCGCGTCCTGGAAGCGTGACGGCCCGCACATCCAGAACCGGCGCAAATCCGCTCATCCAGTCGTGAAAGCGCTCACCAGCGCCACCTGCATGCGGAAAACAGATCAACCGACCCGAAAGCCCGGCATGGGTAGGGTTCTGCGGAGTCAATGCGATTTCTACACTCACAGCGTCTGTCACCTCTGGTGATACCCATATGCGCGGCGCGCACCCAACCACTGATCTGGCCCAATCATAGCATGAAATTGCCGCTTTGACCCTGCCTTGCTGGGCCAGCCCAGGTTCTGGCGTGAACCGAGGGGCAAAATATGCTACCCTAGCGATACTTTTTGCACAGTTTTCGTGCCAAACGCTTACTCAGGTGCAGCCAGCACCGGATTGGATTTGGAGGTGACTATGCCAGGCGGCGGCAAAGGTGGCGGTGGCAGAAGCACCGTAAACGTCAATAACGGGCCCATTAACATCGACTCTGACACCGACGCGGATGTCACAATCAATGGCTTGGATGATATCGGCGTCACGCTGAATGGCGGGCAACGCCCGATCCGGACCGAGACCAAGCTCGAAGGCGGCGATCCGTTCAAGACGGAAAGCGTTCAGGATCTGAAGATTTCGGAACCCATAGTCAGCGAAAACACCACTGATCTGACGCTTGAGATCAAACCTCTATCGGTTGATCTGAAACCCGTGGCGCTGGATCTGTGTACGACCGTCAATTACGGCAAGCTTCCAACCGGGATCATCCGGCAGCCGTATCATCACCATATCGGCGTAACCTATATGGGCGTCGAATATTACGGCGTGACCTATAGCGGCGAAAGCAAGCAGGTCTACGAAGAACTGCCCTTCCGCCCCTCGGTTCAGCTGCCGGCGCAAAGCACGGCCCCTTCGGGTGGCGCACCTGCGGCAAAACCGGGCCCATCTTCGGGCGGCGTGAAAATCCACATCAAATAGGGGCGCGACATGGCGACGGCTGCAAAGAAAAAGACCCCAGATGTCTCACTTCTAAAGCCGCTTGTTCTGGTAGGCGCACCCAGTGCGCTGCACGGTACCTTGGCGTTGTCGAACACAGGTACTGAACGCAAAGCCCTTCGGGACTTGACGCTGACGGAGGTTGAACCCAAGACGCGGGGTGCCAAGGCCCAGCCAGTGCTCTCAGCAGATTTGCCGCGGGTCAAACTTCGTGCGGGGGCGAGTAAATCTGTTCCGGTCATAGCAACACTAAACCCATCAACTCCGCCGGGCGTCTACAAGATGTCCCTGCCGGTTGATGGCACAGACCATCCGGTCGAGGTGATCGTTACCGAGGTTGTGGATTTCGAAATCACACCGGATGACGTGTTTCTGGTCGGTAAACCGGGGGCCAAGATCAAAAAACTGATGGTGTTCCGAAATCACGGCAACATTCCGATAGACGTCCCCGCAATCGGTGCGATCCAACTGGATCTGGACCTGCTGCACTGCCGTGCACAGCGCGAGATGCTCAAGAAACTGCGCGATACGGACCGGACCTTGGATGACGTGATGCGTGCCATGTCGCTGAGCTATGATGCGGAGTTGGAAAGCTTCACTCCGCTGAAGGTCAAGAACGATGCTGTGACCGTTGGCGCGGGAGAGACGGTATCGCAACTTTGGGAATTCACGATACCGGGCACCATTCCAAAAGGCGTCGATGCCACGGCGATGATCCGGGTTTCGTCTGAAACCGTGACAGTACACATCTTGGCGGTTTGAACGCGGCGCCCGGAATAAGGAGGCAAGACCATGCAAAGGACGATCACAGGACATTCCGGCGAGTACGGAAAAAAGGCCGAAGTCTTTTACGGGTACTGTTATAAGACGCAGGGTATGCGCATGATGGATTTGGACGACTACTTAGGCAATTTGCGGGAAGGATATGTTCAGCTTCAGGCCTACACGCAGGGATACTATTGGGCGCCGGATGGCCGGTATTCGGGCGTTCCTATGGGGAAAGGCTGCGGCTGCGATTGCGATACCAAGTCTTATGACAGTTGTTGCGATTGCTGCATCTGTGAAGGTGATGTGCTGATCGAAGCCCGCTGTTCGGAACGCCGGGTGATTTCTCTGACTTTCGCTAATGATACACGCCGCACGCGCGAGGTGACGCTATCGCTGAGCAGTTTCACCACCGCCAGTGGGCACGATCTGGGGTGGACAGCCGCCCTGTCCGACACAAAGTTCGAGCTTGGCCCCTGCGAAGAAAGGGTGGTGCAGTTGGTGGTCAATGTCGATTGCGCAGCCTTCCATAAAAACGGTGCCTCTGGATCCGCGGCAGCAGGGCGTGGCGACAAGACCAAGGAAAGACATCTGGATGTTGATCGATGCGAAGTGGCATATGCCAGGGTCAGTGCGGATGGCTGTATCTCTCGCCCTGTTCTGGTTGCTGTTGCCGTCTTGCCGAACCATTGCGACAGCTATGTCGCTGCATGTAAGTGCGGGTGCTGCTAGGCGGTTATTGTTGGCACCGCAAACGCCGCTTGCCCGTTCGCAAGGCGAAGCTGCGCGCGTATTTCGAAAAAATCGTAGGTCTGTTTGGATAAAGTAAAAACTTGCCGATTCGGGCTATGTCGACCTTGAAGCGCGATAGCTTCGCATGTTTGACTTTTGGAACATGTGTTTTGCTCACAATCAAACGCTAACAATCTGAGAACGCACATGTTGTCAACAGAATAAGCGCGCGCGCCGGGACGCCCCGAAAGACTGCGCGCTACATGTCCAACATGGAGAGACCTGATGAACAAAATTTCGATGCTACTGGGTGGCGCATCTGCAGTGGTCGCTTTGCCCGCATTTGCGGCCGACATTGTGATCGGCGTTCCGAACTGGGCCTCGGTCAACGCAACGGCGCATATCCTTGAGGTTGTGATCGAAGAAAACCTGGGGCTGGATGTCGAGCTTCAGAACGGAACGAACCCGATCGTGTTTGAGGCGATGGACAGTGGGTCCATGCATGTCCACCCTGAGGTTTGGATGCCAAACCAGCAAAACCTGCACGACACGTACGTAAAGGACAACGGCACGGTCGTAATGAACCAGAACCCGGTTCAGGCTGAACAAGGTATGTGCGTACCGACCTACATTGCCGAACAGTATGAGATCAAATCAATTGATGATCTAAGCGATCCGGACAAGATGGCCATTTTTGACACCGATGGGAACGGAACCCCGGAAGTATGGATTGGCGCGCCTGGCTGGGCTTCAACCGTGGTTGAGAAGATTCGTGCTAAGTCATATGGCTATGATCAAATCTTCGACCTGACTGAGTATGAAGAAACGATTGCCTACGCAAACCTCGCCAACGCCACCAAGGCGGGCGATCCTTGGATCGGCTTCTGCTACAGCCCGCACTATATCTTTGTGACGCAAGAGTTGACCGTTCTGGAAGAGCCGCCCCATGATCCGGCAACCTGGACCATCGTGCAGCCCACGGATGATCCCGATTGGCTGGCTAAGTCTGAGGCGTCCTCGGCTTGGAATGGTGCGACCCTGCACCTGCACTATGCTAAGGAGTTGGAAGAGGCCTATCCCGAAGTTGCGGCTCTGTTTGCTAACTACCAGATGCAGGGCGATGACCTGAGCGCGATGGGCAAGGCGCTGGCCGTGGACAATGTCGAAGCCGCAGATTTCGCGCGCCAATGGGTGTCAGATAACGAGGACACCGTGATCGGCTGGTTGACCAACTAAGCCACACATATCCGGGCCGTTGCGAAAAATCGCAGCGGCCCGTTTCCTATCTGCCTGGCGCAACGACGCCTTCATGGGGGGCAAATGGACGAATCTGTCGTAAAACTTGAAAATGTCTGGAAAATTTTCGGCAATCGCGCTGCCGAGGCCATGGATGCCGTTCTGAAAGAAGGGCTGACCAAGGCTCAGGTTCTGGAACAATATGGCTGTGTTGTTGGTGTACAGGATGCCAGTTTCGAAGTCTCGCGAGGTGAGATATTTTGTATCATGGGTCTGTCTGGTTCAGGCAAATCCACTCTGGTCCGGCATGTGAATCGCCTGATCGAGCCCACCGCGGGCAAGATCGAAATTCTGGGTAAGGATGTTTCCGCCATTTCCGAGAACGAATTGCGCCGCATCCGGGCGCAACAGATCGGGATGGTGTTCCAGCATATGGCGCTGATGCCACACCGGTCAGTGCGCGACAACGTTGCCTATCCGCTGGAAATCCGCAAAGTGTCCAAGTCCAAGCGCTGGGCGGTATCGGATCACGCACTGGGTCTTGTGGACTTGACCGGGTACGAAGACCGCCTGCCCAAAGAACTGTCAGGCGGGATGCAGCAGCGTGTGGGGATTGCAAGGGCGCTTGCCTCGGACCCTGAAATTCTGCTGATGGACGAACCTTTCTCGGCCCTCGATCCGCTGATCCGGTTGCAGTTGCAAGATCAGTTCAAGGCGCTTGTGGCGCAGTTGAAGAAGACAACGCTGTTCATCACGCATGACCTGGACGAGGCCATTCGCATTGGACACAGGATCGCCATCATGAAAGATGGTGTGATCGTTCAGATCGGCACCCCGGAAGATATCGTGATGAACCCGGCAGACGATTATGTGCGCGAGTTTGTGCAAGGCATCTCGAAACTGAAACTGGTCAAGGCGCATTCAATCATGGAGCCGGTCGCCAGCTATTCGGGGTCGCTGGATGGTGCCCCCCGCGCGGATGAAGGCGCAGATCTCGATCAACTGATTGATCTGGCCGTCAACACAGAGATGCCGGTGGTCATCACAGACGCAGGTGCAGACGTGGGTGTTGTAACCAAACCGCGCCTGCTGCGCGGAATTCAGGGGGGCAAAAATGACTGATGCAGCCATGGAAATGAAAGTCACCGCCGCCTCGGATATCGAAGTCGATCGCGAGGCGCTGGATCAATCGATCCACGAATTCGCAGGACCGAATGGCGACTACTATGTCAATGCGTTTCACAAGATCCATGACGCAACCAGCCCTGTCCCGAACACGTTCAACCTTTGGGCTGCCGTTCTAGGGCCATTCTGGTCGGCCTCGCGGGCCATCTGGGGTATGTTCTGGACCTTTCTGATCCTTGAAATCATCGCCTGGGTTCAGATCGGACGCGGTGCCTGGGGAAATCCCGGCGCGGATTTTGCTGATCGGGCCGCGCGCCAACAGGAACGCGCGAACGAGTTGTTGGGCCGGGCCGCTGAAGCGACCGCGCAAGCAGATATCGACCGGTTCACAAAACTGGCTGAAAACATCCAGAAGGCCGCAGATACCAGCCTTGAACGCGCGCTCGCCGCGCAGTCTGAGGCGACGGGTATCCTGTTGACCGGGCTTCTGATGCTGCTTGTTTTCAAGGTGGTGCAGGGGTTCTATGCTGATCGTATTTACGAAAAGCAGTATTCCAACTGGCGGATCAATCCGGGCAATGTTGAAAGCGGGCGCTCGACCCGAAATATCGTGATGGGGGCGATCCTGATCGCGGCTATCGGTCCGCTGATCGTCTACAAGTTCACGGTAAATGCATCGCTGCCTTTGCTGGATGCTTTCCCCGAGAAGGAAGTCTCTGCAGTCTTCTTGGGTGAGGGCGGAGGCACCTTGTTCTCAGCGCTTGCCAGTTGGATGGAGGCGCGGATAGATGCCGCCGCCGCCGCTGGGGGCGATGTGTTTGATGGGATCGTTGCGGGGGTCCGCTCGGTTCTGGATGCGCTGACCATTGCGCTGATCGGATCACCCTGGCCGGTGGTCATGCTGGTCATCTGCGTGACCGCGTGGCGCGCGGCTGGCCCTCGGGTCGCGATCTTCACGGCTGCGTCCTTGGCGTATATCGCACTGCTGGGATATTGGGATGTGGCGATGGAGACGGTTGCTCTGGTGGGTGCAGCGGTGATCCTGTGCGTCGTGTTCGGCATTCCGCTTGGCATTTGGTTCGGCAAGTCTCAGCGCGCCTATCGCGCAGCCGAGCCGGTGTTGGACCTGATGCAGACATTGCCTGCTTTCGTCTACTTGATCCCGATTATCGCGTTCTTCGGTACGGGTAACCCACCCGGTATTCTGGCCACGATCATCTTTGGCATGCCCCCCGTGATCCGCCTGACAGCGCTGGGGATGCGCGGGGTGCCTGACAGTATCAAAGAGGCTGCGGTCGCCTTTGGTGCGTCGAAATGGCAGCTGTTGAAGGATGTGGAGATTCCACTGGCCTTGCCTTCGATCATGACCGGTGTGAACCAGACCATTCTGATGTGTCTGTCGATGGTGGTGATCATCTCGCTCATCGGCGGTGGCGGTCTGGGCAAGGAAATCCTTGAAGCGCTGCAATACGCGGCCAAGGGTCCGGGTCTGCTGGGCGGCTTTGCCATCCTGTTCTGCGCCATGGTTATTGATCGGATCGTACAGGGCGCCTTCCGGCGAGAAGACGAGAAAATCTGAACATGCGCGCCCCCCGGTTCCCGCCGGGGGCGTTTTTCTGTGAGGGAGAGCGAAATGGTGGATCGTTACGAACAATCCATGATGGACAATCTGTATTGGTGGGGCGTGCCGACGCTGTTTCGCTGCCCCAATATTGGCCCCGAAGGTCAGGACATCGCCCTGGCTGGCGTACCTCATTCGACAGGCAATGGCACAACCGAGCGGGATCAGCATCTGGGTCCACGCGCGCTGCGCCATGTCTCGGCCGTACAGCGCAGAGTTCATTCTCTGTTTCAGATCGACCCGTGGACCAGTGCGAAGATCGCAGACGTAGGCGATGTGCCCTTTCCCCGCGCCAATGACAACGAAGCCTGTATCGAGCAGATCACCAGGTTCTACAAAGATATTGACGCCGCAGGTGCGCGCCCGGTTTCCATTGGCGGCGATCACTCGATCACCGGTGGCATTGTTCAGGCGCTGGGCTGTGGCAATCTGGCAGGCGGCGAGCCGGTTAGCTTTCTGCATCTCGATGCCCACACGGATGTGTTCACCAAAGTGGATCACTTCCTCGGCGCCAAGAAATCAGCGGCGCATTGGGGCGCGTATCTGGCCGACCAAGGGCAGGTTGACCCAAGCCGATCTATGCAAATCGGCCTGCGGGGACATCCGCGCAGTCTGGACTGGCTTCAGCCGTCTTATGACTATGGCTACAACATCGTCACAATGCGCGAATTTCGCCAACGCGGCCTCGCCGATGTGGTGTCGCAAACGCGCGAGGTTTTGGGTGACCGCCCGGTCTATATCACGTTCGATCTGGATTGCCTCGATCCGACTGTTGCGCCCGCTGTGTCCAATCTGGAACCCGGCGAGAAGGGTTTTGATATTGATGAAGCCGTGGGCATACTGCACGCTGCGCGCGGTCTGAATATCATCGGCGGCGACGTGGTCTGCATGATGCCCACCAAAGATAGCCCGAACAACATCACCGCGCTGACAGCGGCGGCGGTGATGTTCGAGATGATTTCGATGATTGCCGAAAACGTCAGTTAGCGGCGCGCGTCCACGGCCTGTGCCAGTACACAGAGCAATTCGAACATCAGCGAAATCCCCAACCACGAGGTGCCTCCGTTCGGATCGAACGGGGGGGCGACCTCGACCAAATCCGCGCCCATAAGGTTCACGCCGGAAATCTGGCGAATAACCTGTTGCGCCTGAAAGCTGTTGGGGCCGCCGATTTCCGGCGTGCCGGTGCCAGGCGCATAAGTCGGATCGACAAAGTCGATGTCATAGGTGCAGTAGGTTGGTGCAGTGCCGACAATCTGTCGAACCTCGGCCATGACATCGTCGATGCCACGGTCGAACAGCTCTTCGATGCGAATGATGCGAATACCCTGCGCCTCGCCCCATTCGATATCCTCGGTGTTGTAGGCGGTGCCGCGAATGCCGATCTGCACAAAGCGTTTAGGATCGACCAGACCCTCCTCGACCGCGCGGCGGAAAGGGGTGCCGTGGGTGAATTTGTGACCGCCGAAATAGGTATCGAACAGGTCGGTGTGACTGTCGAACTGGATCAGACCCAGCGGGCCGGACGATGCCAAGGCGCGCAGGACGGGCAGGGTGGTCAGGTGATCCCCACCAGCGGTAAGCGGGGTGATGCCATCTGCCACCAGACGACTGTAGAAGCTGGTCACGCGATCCAGCGTGTCGTCAATGTCCACCGGGTTGGGCGCAACATCGCCCAGATCGGCGCAGTTCACCAAGGAAAACGGGCTGACGCCGGTGACCGGGTTCATGGCGCGGATCATGGTGGAATAGTCGCGCAATTGCCGGGGACCATGCCGCGCGCCGGGCCGGTTTGTCGTGCCGCCATCCCAAGGGATGCCGACCAGTGCCAGATCGACGTCTTTGAACCGCTCGTGTTCGGGTGTCAGGTTCGGCAGGCGCATGAAGGTTGGAACACCCGCAAAGCGGGCAAGCTCCATCGCTGATACCGGCTGAAAAAACGCGTCTGCCATGGTGACCCCTTGATCCTTATCTTCCTGCGAGCCTAACCGGCTGGCGGCGTGCCGCCAATCGATTGTTTGGAGTTAGTAGAGAATGTGAAACCGTTTGCGGATCTCTGCGTCCTGCTCGGGCGTCAGATAGGCCGGGCGGTGCGTTTGAAGGGTTTCGATCGCCTGTTCGCGGGCGTTGGTCCAGGCGTCCTTTGCACCGTCTTCTTGCCATGTGCGCGGCTCGGTTCGGTCTGCAAGGGCAGGGTAGAAATAGTCCCGCTCCATCGCCTCATAAGTATGAGAACTGCCAAGAAAATGACCGTCGCCCAGAACCGACTGGCAGATCGCCTCGAAGCCAAGGTTTTCTTCGGTGACCTCGATCCCCCGCAGCGCGCGATAGGTGTGAGAGTGCATTTCGTTGTCCAGCACAAAGGCTTCAAAACTCGCGCCCAGCAGCGATGCGGTCATGCCTGAGCTTTCATAGATCAGATTGCCGCCCGCCAAAGCCGCCGCCAATGAGGTCATGCCCTTCTCGACACCATATTGCGCGTCAATCGCCTTCGCATCGGTCATCGAGGCTGCAACGCCCGAGGGCAGGCCCAGCCAATTGATGATCTGGGCCGAGGCGGCGTTCAGGATGGCAGTCTCGCCGCTGCCGCCCGCAAAGGCCCCAGTCCGTAGGTCGACGATGAAGGGCCAGTTTGAAAACACCATGGGAAAGCCGGGCTGGATCGTGTTGACCATCACAAGACTGGCCAGGGTTTCCGCCAGCGATTGCGCCAGAAACCCGGCCAGCGTAGCGGGTGCGGTTGCCCCGGCCTGTGCGGCAGTGATGCAGGACATCGGGATGTTGTGACGGACGCATTCATAGACAACGTCTACCGCATCTTCACCATATCGCAGCGGAGAGATCACGGGGCTGATATGTGCCTTCAGGAACGGTCGTTTGGAAAACGCACCGGGGCCTCCTGCTGCGATATCCAATAGCGAGACAATCGGGGCCACATGCTCGGCCAGAGTGAACGAGGTCGCGACGGGTTTCGTGGTGTTTTTGACCAGCGCATAAGCGGTGTTCACGTCCAGATCGAACACATCAGGCACATCCGTTGCCACGCAGCATCGGGTGAACCAACTGACATTGGCCAGTGTGTCCTGTAGCCGGGTGAAATCATGCAGGTCGGCAAGGGTTGAGGGGCGATAAACACCGCTCTCAAGGTCCAGCGTCTGAACCGCAGCGCCTCCGGTTCCAAAAAACACCCGATCGCCACCGACTTCGATCGAGCGGGCCTCGTCCCGCCCATGTAGGGTGAAGGTTTTGGCGGCTGTGCCGATTGCGTTTTCAACCATGCTGCGCGGAAACCGAACGCGGTCTTGTTCAGCCTCCAATGCGCCCGCCGCCAATAGATCCCTGCGCAGCCGATCCGGAACTTCGCCCATTCCGAGTGTTTCCAACAGGCGAAGCGCGGTGTCATAAATCCGGGAAATCTCGCCCTCGGTCAGTGGTTTGTAATACCCCCCAACCTGACCAGGAGCGCAGGGGTCAACCTCGGGCTTGGCTGCCCGTTGCGCATGGCGGGCCTTGCGACCACTTCTTCTGTTTCCGTCCGATGCCATGCGGGGGCGTTCCTTTGTCTTATCTGGACCCACCGTAAAACTCACATATTGTTTCCCGCAAAACCAGAAATCAGCCTTTTGAAATCTAAAACCATAGTTTCGATTTTTTCAAACTCGCAAAACCTGCGTTGCTGATAGGCTGGGTTTGTCGCCACCATCTGAAAGACGCAGGAGGGAGCGCGCGATGAAATCACGCACAAAAGTCGTAGTGATCGGAGGGGGGATCGCCGGATGTTCCACCCTGTACCACCTGACGCAGGAAGGCTGGAGCGATGTGGTTCTGGTCGAGCGGGATGAGCTGACCTCGGGCACCACCTGGCATTCTGCCGCGCAGGTGACGAATTTCGGCATGAACCAGACGATGGTCGGGCTGAAATCCCATTCGATCCGTTTGTACAAGGAATTGGCCGACGATCCGGATTATCCGATCAACTACCACCACGGCGATGGAGGCATTCGGCTGGCCAATACCGAAGCGCAAATGCAAGGCTATCGCCATTTCGCTTCTATGGCGCGGGGCATGGATGTGCATTTCGAAGTGATCGATGCCGAAGAATGCGCCCGTAGACATCCTCTTATCTCGACCGACAATCTGATTGGCGGGCTATGGGATCCGCTGGATGGTGACATCGATCCGGCGCAACTGTGTCAGGCTCTGGCACGGCGCGCCCGCAAGGCGGGGGCCGAGGTCTATCGGCATACACCGGTGACGGGGCTGGTCCAGCACAGTGATGACACCTGGACCGTTCAGACGGAACATGGCGATATCGACTGCGACATCGTCGTGAATGCCTGCGGCTATCGCGTGAATGAAGTCGGCGCGATGATGGGGGTTCATCATCCGGTTTCGTCCATGGAACACCAATATTTCCTGACCGAAGAGATCGCGGCCATTCGCGATGCAGGCCACCGGATGCCGCTGCTCAGATGCCCTATCAGCGACTACTATTGCCGTCAGGAAAAGAACGGCTTGCTGGTTGGGTTCTATGAACAGGATTGCAAAACTTGGGGCATGGACGGAATTGATCCAAATTTCGTCAACGCCTTGTGCCCCGATGATCTGGACCGGGTGACAGATGTTTTGGAAGGGGCTTTTGCCCGGATGCCCGCCCTGATGGAGGTTGGGATTCATACTGTCGTTAACGGCCCGATCACCTACACGATAGACGGCGCGCCTTTGGTCGGGCCGATACCGGGCAAGCGCAATGCATTTTGTATTATCGGTCTGCGCGCCGGTCTGGGTGAGGGTGGCGGGCACGGCTGGCTGTTGGCTCAACAGATCGTGCATGGCGAGGCCTGCTATGACACCTGGTGTCTCGACCCGCGGCGCTTCACCGGTCATGCCAATGTCGAGCTTACGGCCCTGAAAGCGATCGAGGATTATCAGAACGAATTCCGGTTTCACTTTCCGCACGAACATCGCCCGGCTGGACGCCCGGCCAAAACCACGCCCTTAACCCCGGTTTTAGCGGCGGAAGGGGCGGAATTCACTGTGGTGAACGGGTGGGAACGTGTCGACTACATCAAACCCCATCCAGAGTTCGAACCGACCCTTGGTTTCGACTTTGACGAAAGCTTCGACATCGTCGCAACCGAGGTCCAGAACGTTCAGGCAAATGTTGGATTGGCCGAAGTCAACGGATTCAACCGGATCGAGATCACCGGCGCAGATCGCCATGCCTTTCTGGACCGCATGTTCTGCGGCGCTGTGATGAAACGCGAAAGCCGGGTGGGGCTGGGGTATCTTCTGAACCATCAGGGCATGATCAAAGCTGAGGCGACGGTTGCGAACCTGCCCGCCAGTGATCGCGGCCCTGCGCGGGTCTGGTACGGCTCGGCGGCGGCCAGCGAATATCATGACATGGATTGGCTCAACCAGCATCTGCGCGCGGACGAGGATGTGCAGCTCAAAAGCCTGACCAATGATCAGACGATCCTTGTTTTGGCAGGCCCCAACGCCCGCGCGGTTTTATCCGGTTGTGCCCGTGGCGATTGGTCGGCAGACGCGTTTCCTTGGCTCAGCGTGCGTGAGTGTTTTGTCGGCATTGCACCCGCGACAGTGATGAACTTGAGCTTTTCGGGCGAGCTTGCCTATGAAATCCATGTTCCCAATTCATCGCTCTATGCCGCATACTTAGCCTTGCGCCAGACGGGGGCCGCGTTTGATATGCGCTTGTTCGGCGCGCGCGCGGTTGAGTCGATGCGAATGGAGAAAGGTTTTCTGCATTGGAAAGCCGATCTGATCACCGAATTCGATCCTTATGAGACGGGTTTGGCCCGTTTTGTGAAACCCCTGAAAGGTGATTTTATCGGGCGAGAGGCCTTGGTGGAACGGTGCGATAAGGGGCCGTCCAAATGCCTTGTGACGTTTGCCGTGCAAACCAACCAAGCGCCAGCACATGGCGGGGCCTCCGTGATGCATGAGGGGCGTGTGGTCGGGACGGTGACGTCGGGCGAATGGGGGCATCGGACAAGGTTGAACCTGGCCTATGCCTTTGTCGAGCCTGACTGCGCCGACATCGGCACCAAACATGAGATCGACATGTGTGGAACGCGGGTTGAAGCAATAATCATCGCGCCATCACCCTATGATTCACAGTTTGAGCGAATGCGGAGCTAGGCGCTAAATCGCGCAATTTGGCTATTTAAGCCGCCTTCTCGGCCCCAAATCTAATTTCCGCATTGCTGTCTCTGCGATTCTCTGTTTCGGTTTTTCCGAAACAGTGAAGCGGGAGGAGACACGCGGATGTCGAAATCGCTAAGTTTGCGCTGGCTGGAGGTGTTCCAGTTGATCGCCAAGTCCGGATCCATCCAGCAAACGGCGTCTGAAACGGGTCTGTCGATCAGTACCGTTTCGAACCATCTGCGCAGTCTGGAAACCGCGCTGGGGATCGATCTGGTTGATCACGGGCGCCGCCCGATGGGTCTTACCCCTGCGGGCGAAGTGTTCGCGCGATATGTGCGCGAGGGGTTGACCGTGCTGAAACGGGGCGAGGCGGAAATCCGGTCTGGGAACTGGCTGCACGCCACATCACTGCGATTGGCGTTGGTTGATGATTTTGACAACCAAGTCGCGCCGGAACTGTTCCGCTATCTGGCGCAGACGCTTCCCCGGTGTAACTTTCGGCATTTCACCCGTCCGAGCCATGAAATCATTGTTAAGTTGCAGGAACATAAGCTGGACGCTGGTGTTGCCACACGCCCCCCGGGCCGCACAGAGGGGCTGATCGAATACCCGCTGCTGCGCGATCCGTTCCTGGTCATCTTGCCCAGGACCTATTCCGGCACGGTCGAAGATGTTCTGAAACCGGATGCTGATCTGCCGTTCCTGCGATATTCCCGCGACTACACGATCGGAAAGCAGATCGAAATTCAGCTGACGCGCAGCAAAATCAATCTGCCCAACCGGTTCGAGCTAGAGTGCAACCAGTCTATCGCCGGTCTGGTTGCCGAAGGCAGTGGATGGGCCGTGACCACCGCCGCCAGCTTTCGACGCGCGCGCCGGTTTCACGACAATATCAACGTGCAGCCCTTTCCCGGCAGAAACTTTGCACGCACCGTGTCTTTGTTCACGACCGAGGTCTATCCGTCCTCAACTTCGATGCTGATCCACCGTGTGCTGAGCAAGCTGATCAAGCAGAACTATTGCGACCCGATCTGCACCAGATATCGCTGGATCGAACAGGACTTTCGCGTTTTGCCGCTTGAATCCGCATAGCAAGCACGGGCGCAGATCAGAACAATCCCTTTGTCCAATGCGTGGATCGTGCCAGACTGACACGCATAAGCAGTGGGATCGTGTGGATGTCTGAATCGAAGTTAAAAGGCTGGAACCACATTCCAGAGGTTCCAATACAGGTTTCCCCCTTTTTCAGGTGGCCGCTCAGACCGCTTTCAATGTTGCGCTGGGTTTGGGAATCCTGGCTTCTGATTTCTGAAAAACTCATCATCCTTGCAATCTCCTACGCCTGCTACCTGTGGCTCAGCCCCAGCTTGGACGAGGCGGCACAGCTACAGGTTGGATGGATCGCGCAGATCTATGTTCGAAATCTGGTTCTGATCTTTTGCATCGCGGGGTTGCTGCATCTGTGGTTCTACAAGTATTCGGCGCAGGGGGACCAACTAAAGTATGATCCCCGGCCTTTGATGCTGAAGGGTAAGCAATTTACCCTGGGCGGGCAGGTGCGCGACAACATGTTCTGGACGTTAGGGTCAGGAGTGTTTTTCTGGTCTGCCTACGAAGTGTTGATGTATTGGTCGCTGGCAAATGGCTATGTCCCGCTGGTGACATGGGGGGCAAATCCGATCTGGTTTGTGGCGATCTTCCTGCTGATCCCGCTTTGGGAAAGCTTCTATTTCTATTGGATTCACAGGCTGATCCACATCCCGTTTCTGTACAAACACATCCATGCGGTCCACCACAGGAACGTCAATGTGGGGCCATGGTCCGGGCTGTCTATGCATCCGGCGGAACATGCGATCTATCTGGGCTCGGTGCTGATTCACTTTGTGGTTGGCGCGCATCCGCTGCACATCATCTTCCACCTGCAATACTACACGCTGACAGCGGTGACGACGCATACGGGCTTTCAGGGGTTGGTGATCAAAGACAAAAACAGGCTGGCCTTGGGCACGTTCCACCACCAAATGCACCATCGGTATTTCGAATGTAACTACGGCTCGCTTGAGATACCTTGGGATAAATGGTTCGGATCGTTCCATGACGGCACGGTTGAGGCCAATGAGCGTATGCAAGAACGCCGCAAGTCGATCATGGGCAAATAGTCAGACAGCCGGGCCCAATGACTCGCGGTTGATCACATTGGTTTCCAACCGCAGCGATTGGCCGGTTGAGCCTGTTTCGATCATATCAATCAGTTCGATTGCCGCTTTGCGACCCATTTCACGATGGGGGACATGCACGGTGGTCAAAGATGGGCTTATGATCCGCGCCAATTCGATGTCATCGAACCCGGTGATCGAGACTTCATCCGGTATAGAGATGCCCATCTTTTCTGCCTGACGTACTGCACCGACGGCCAGAACGTCATTGCCGCAAAGAACGGCGGTCGGGCGTTGGGGCAGGGACATCAGCTGTTCGAAAGCAGCAGCACCATTTTCGATTTCATAGGTGGTTTCGATCACGGACAACGACGCCTCGGGCAGGCCCTTTGCCCGCATTGCATCCCTTATCCCATCGATCCGGAACCGCGCACGGTCATTGCCTTGCGTAAACGCAGATATCGCCGCTAAGCGCGTGTGACCAAGTTTTATCACCTGTTCTGCGAGGGTTTGCATTGCCTCACGGTTGTCGAATCCAACCGATGGGGCGCTTTGGTTCGGGGCAAAAGACCAGGCGACAACGACCGGAATTTTCTGCCGATCCAGATAGTCGAATATGCGCGGATCACGATCATGGCCGATCAACAAGAGCCCATCTGCCCCGCGCGCGACGAGGGTGCGAATCTGCTCTTCTTCAGTCTCGGGCTGATAGGCCGAACTGGACACCAGAAGGGTATAGCCCCGGTTGTGAATTTCTTCCTGAAAAGCCTGTAACCCTCTGGCGAATATTGCGTTTTCCATCGTTGGGATGATAGCGCCGATGGTGAAAGATCGTTTTGCGGCCATCACTCGTGCTGCGAAATTCGGGGTATAGCCCAGTTCTGAAACCGCAGTCATCACCCGGGTGCGCGTCGCCTCAACCACGCGCTTTGGGTCGTTCAGGCATCGGGACACCGTGGCCGTAGAGACGCCTGCCTTTTTAGCGACGTCATCCAAGGTAGGCGCTGACCGGGTTTTTGGCATTTTCAAACTCAAGCTTCGATTTCTTTGAACTCTATCCTGTTCGCGGGGTAGGGGGAAGCACCAATGTAAGCGCTTGCATTTGCGATGTAAGCGCTTACAAATGAAGATGGGCCGATTCTATAGGGAGTCCCGGAAATGTATCTTGCAGCCTCAATCCTCGTGTTCGCCATCTATTTTGCGAACGTTGCCTTGGGGGCCTTCGCAAATGCTGCAGTTTTCGGAGATGTCGGAGAAATGTTGGTCCTGTTCGCGGCGTCGATCCTGTTCGTTGTCGCAATTCTGAAAAAAGAGGCTGACCGCGATACTGAAAACGGCGGCTGAATTTTCTGCTTGGGAGGGCACTTAATGCACAACGACAAAAACGAACTGGCGTCCGCGGAGCGCCGCAATTTCCTGAAACTGAGCGCCAGTGGCGCATTCACAGCCGCCCTAGTCGCGGGCGCTGGTGGGGTACTTTGGTCATCCGAGGCTGCAGCACAAACCGCTAAGGAAGAGAGCGAGCGTGAAAAGGCGGCCGATCATGTGATGACCGTTGCAACCGCCTATGTGCTGGGCGCGTCGCGCAGCTATCCGATCATGCAACTGGACCTGAAAGAAAACATCCAGAATGCCACAAACGGTAAGGTTTATGTCAAACTCGCGCCGGGCGGTCAGCTGGGCGCGGGTGGCTCACTTGTGCAGAAAGTGCAGGGTGGCACCATTCAGGCTGCGCAGCATTCACTATCGAATTTCGCGCCTTTTGCTTCGACCGTTGACCTGATCAACATGCCGTATCTCTGCGGTTCGAACCAGCGCTTCACCAACCTGGTCCACTCTGACACCTGGAAGAATGAGGTTCACCCAAAGGTCGAGGCCGCGGGTTTCAAGGCGCTGTTTTACGTTGTCATCGACCCCCGGGTCGTTGCGGTGCGTCAAGGCGGCGATGCTGTCATCACACCGGGCGATATGAGCGGGATCAAGTTCCGCGTACCGGGCTCGAAAATGCTGCAGCAGTACTACCGTATGGTCGGTGCCAATCCGACGCCTGTTGCTTGGGGTGAGACCCCCTCGGCCATCAAGCAGGGCGTTGCAGATGCGCTCGATCCCTCGGTCGGCGCGCTTTATGTCTTTGGCTTCAAGGACATCCTCAGCCATGTGACCTTTACCCAGGCGGTGCCGGACAGTCAGGTCTATTCCTGTAATCTGGAATGGTTCAACTCGATGCCCGCTGACGTGCAGGAAGGCATCATGTGGGGGTCAGAGATGACCAGCCACCAGAACCTGTCCAAAGTGCCGTCGGCCCGCGCCTATGCCATGGCCGAGCTTAACAAGGCGGGCGTGCAGTTCCACTCACTCAGCGACGATCAGTTGGCCGAGTGGCAGGACGCAGGCGGTTATCAGAACGCCGACTGGGATCCGTTCAAGACCGAGCTGGCCGGTTCGATGGACAACTTCGAGAAACTGGTCGAAGCGGCGGGTACGCAGGGCAAATACTACGTCCACGACGCCTAAAGCGATCTAGGCGGGTGCGCAGTGGCGCGCCCGTTTGCTCCACGACATGCAGCCTTTGGCAGCGGTTTTTGCAACCGCATTCAGAAGTGCTGCCAAGTATTTGGAACCGGACATGACTGTACTTCAGAAAATAGACCGGGATGCCGAGCGCTGGCTGTTGCTGGTGTTCTACGTGATGCTGGTCATCACCATGGCAATCGAGGTGCTGCGACGCGAGATTTTTGCCTATTCCTCGATCTGGGGCGAAGAGATCGTCCGGTATTCCTTTATCTACCTCGCATGGATCGGTGCCGCTGCCGCTGTGAAAGAGCGTGCGCATATCCGTATCGATGTGATCATGCATTACCTTGGGCCGCGCCCCAAGGCGCTGCTGTATATCTTTGGCGATCTGGTGATGTTCGTTGTCGCGATCATCGCGCTTTATTGGTCTTACGAGGCGGTGCATGTCTCGGCCAAGTTCGGCTCGGTCACCGATGGGCTGCGGATTTCGAAAGTCTGGTTCCTTATGGCAGTACCAACCGGATTTGCGTTGATGATCTGGCGCCTGATCCAATCCCTGATGCGCGACTTGAAATCACTTCGTGACGGCACGCCCGTTTTCGAAGGCGACAAGCTGTTTGACTGAGGAGACCCGCAATGCTTTGGAATTCCCTCAATCAAACAGTTGAACTGGGCTGGGATTTTTATCTACCGGTGATCCTGTTCGTAGGTCTGATCGCCATGGCGGTGCCCGTCTGGGCAGCGATCGGGTCGGCAGCGATCCTGATGCTGGTCATGTCCGGCGACCTGCCGCTGAGCTTGGTGGGCGAGAGCCTGTTCACCGGCATTGACGCGTTTGCCCTGACGGCTGTGCCTCTGTTCATCTTGACCGGAGACGTGCTGGTCCGCACTGGACTGTCCCGAAAGTTCCTGGACGTGGCCGAGGCGCTGACCTGTTTCGCCAAGGGTGGTTTTGGCTCAGCGACCGTTCTGGTCTGCGGTATGTTCGCGGCCATTTCGGGCTCGGACGCGGCGGGCGCTGCCGCGGTGGGGCGCATGACGATCAACCGTCTGGTCGAAAGCGGCTATCCGCGCCCCTATGCATGCGCGCTGGTTGCGGCGGGGGCCTGTACCGGCATCCTGATCCCGCCTTCCATTGCCTATATCATCATCGGGCTTGTGCTGGGAATTTCCGCCTCAACCCTGTTCTTGGCCGCGCTGATCCCGGGTCTGGCCATTCTGGTCTCGATCCTGATCACCAATATCATCATGAACCGCCTGTATTCTTACGAGGGCGGCGGCATGATGACGATGGGTGAGTGGCTGGCCAATCTGGGCAAGGCGCTGAAGTCCGGCTGGTACGCTTTCATTGTGCCGGGCATCATCTTCTACGGCATCTTCTCGGGTCGCCTGACCCCGACCGAGGCCGGTGCGACCGCCGTTGTTGTTACGATCATCATGGGTTTCATCATGCGCACGCTGTCGCTGGCCGATTTTCCATCGATGCTGGTCAGTTCAGCCAAGGTGAACGGGGTGATCCTGCCGATCATCGCCTTTTCGGCCCCGCTGGCCGAGGCGCTGGCGATCATGGGTGTGCCGCAGGGCTTTGTGACCTCGGTTACCAACCTGACCGATGACCCGTACCTGCTGATCCTCTTGATGATCGGCATTCTGATCGCGGCAGGCTGTGTGATGGAAACAACGCCGAACATCGTGATCCTTGCACCTATCCTGAAACCTCTGGCCGACAATATCGGCATGAACGAGATTCAGTTCTGCATTATGATGATCACTGCATTGGGTGTGGGCTTTATCACACCGCCGCTGGGCCTGAACCTGTTTGTTGTTTCCGGGATAACCGGAGAATCAATTCTAAAAATTGCAGCCCGCGCCGTTCCCTTTGTCTTGACCATGCTGATTGTGGTTTTGTTGATCGCGTATGTACCCGCAGTTTCAACCACATTGCTCCCTGAAATCTACCAATAGGATTTGCTGAATATGCCGCGTGACTATCTGAAAAAGGCAACCCTGACGGCGCAATCTCATGCGTCCGAGGTGCACGATACGGTCAAAACCATCCTGTCCGATATCGAGGCAGGGGGTGACGCCAAAGCGCTGGAATATGCCGCCAAATTCGACAAGTTCGAAGGCAATGTCCTTATGACTCAGGAAGAGATCGACGCAGCCATTGCCCTGGTGTCCGAGAAACTGAAGGCAGATATCCGCTTTGCACACGATAACGTGCGCCGCTTTGCCGAAACGCAAAAAGCCACCGTGTCGGATGTGCAGACCGAGATCGTGCCAGGTGTTGTCGCTGGTCAAAAGGCCATCCCCGTCGATGCAGCAGGGTGCTATGTGCCTGGTGGACGCTACAGCCATATCGCCAGTGCGATTATGACGGTAACCACAGCCAAGGTGGCCGGGTGTCGACACATCACGGCATGCTCGCCACCCCGTCCGGGTGAGGGCGTCGCACCTGCGATCGTCTACGCCGCGCATATCTGCGGGGCCGACAGCATTCTGGCGATGGGCGGTGTGCAGGGCGTGGCTGCCATGACCTATGGTCTGTTTGGTTTGCCGCGCGCAAACATACTTGTGGGTCCCGGCAACCAATTCGTGGCCGAGGCGAAGCGGATTCTATACGGCAAGGTCGGTATCGACATGATCGCGGGGCCGACGGACAGCCTGATCCTTGCCGACAGCAGCGCCGATGCGCATGTGGTTGCGACGGATTTGGTCAGTCAGGCGGAACACGGGTATAACTCTCCCGTCTGGTTGGTGACTGATGATCGGGAACTGGCGCAAAAGGTGATGGAGCTTGTGCCGGCCCTGATCGAGGATCTGCCCGAACTGAACCGCGAAAACGCATCTGCCGCGTGGCGCGACTATGCCGAGGTGATCGTCTGTGCAGATCGCGAGGAAATGGCGACCTGTTCTGACGATTACGCGCCCGAACACCTGACTGTTCAGGCCGAGGATCTGGATTGGTGGCTGGACCGGCTGACCTGCTATGGCTCGCTGTTTCTGGGTGAGGAAACCACCGTGTCCTACGGCGACAAGGCCACCGGCACCAACCACGTCCTGCCGACCTCGGGCGCGGCCAGCTATACCGGTGGCCTGAGTGTTCATAAATACATGAAGATCGTGACATGGCAGCGGGCAACGCGTGAAGGGTCCAAGCCCATTGCAGTGGCTACCGCCCGCATTTCGCGTCTGGAAGGGATGGAGGGTCACGCCCGCGCCGCCGATGTGCGTCTGGCCAAGTATTTCCCGGATGAGCAATTCGACTTGACCGCAGATGGATGACCCACGCGCGCTCTTTGATCTAACAGGGCGCGTGGCCTGCGTCACCGGCGCCAGCTCGGGATTGGGGCGGCGCGTGGCTTTGGTTCTGGCACAAGCCGGGGCCAAGGTTGTCGGCGTTGCGCGGCGGGGCGATGCCCTTTATCAAATGTGCGATGAGATCGGGCCAATGGCCGCCGCAGTAACAGGGAATGTTGCGGATCGTGAGAATGTGGGCGCACTGGTGAGAGAGGTCTCATCCCATTTCGGCGCGCCCGATATCATCGTCCACGCCGCTGGTGTGAATACCCGGGAGGCGGCGGATGATGTGACCGGGCAGGGGTGGGACACGACACTGGCCCTAAACCTGAGCGCGCCGTTCTTCCTGAGCCAGGCGATGGTGCCCGCGATGAAGGAAAAAGGCTGGGGTCGGATTGTGAATTTCGCCTCGCTTCAAACCACGCGCGCTTTTCCCGGCGGCATCGCCTATGGCGCGACCAAGGCTGGGATCGGGCAATTGACGCGCGCGATGGCCGAGGCATGGTCGCCTCACGGTATTACCGCCAACGCCATTGGGCCGGGGTTCTTCCCGACTGAGCTGACGCAGGCCGTGTTTGACGACCCAGATCGCGCGGCCCGTAATGCGGCGCAAACCTGCACTGGGCGCAATGGCCGGATGGAAGATATGGACGGGCCGATTCTGTTTCTGTGCTCGAAAGCCTCGGATTATGTCACCGGGCAGGTCCTTATGGTCGATGGGGGGTTCACCGCGAAATGAAAGCGCTTGTGTATGAGGGGATCGAAGAGGTTGCGTATCGGGATATGCCCGACGCTGTACCCGGCACGGATGAGCATCTGATCCGTGTCGAGGCGGCTGGCATCTGCGGCTCGGATATGCATGCCTATCTGGGGCATGATGCCCGGCGTCCGGCACCGCTGATCCTTGGCCACGAGGCGGCGGGTGTGATAATCGGTGGACCGCGCGACGGTACGCGCGTGACGATCAACCCGCTTGTGTCCTGCGGGCTGTGCTCGGCCTGCACCTCGGGGCGGGAAAACCTGTGCCCGCAGCGCCAGATCATCTCGATGCCTCCACGCGAAGGAGCTTTTGCGCAATATGTGTCGATGCCCGACCGCAATCTGGTCGAAGTGCCTGAGGGTGTACCGCTGGACAAAGCCGCCTTGGCGGAGCCTTTGGCGGTCAGTTGGCACACTGTGCGAATGGCCATCGAAACGCTGCATCCAGCCAGCGAGAAACGCGCCCTGGTTCTGGGCGGCGGTGCCATTGGTCTGGCTGCGTCACTGGCTTTGAGTGCGATGGGCGTCAATGATGTGACCCTCGCCGAGCCAAACCCCGGACGGCGCGCTTTTCTGAAAAAGCTTGGTCTGCGCGTTGCAGATGAGGCCACCGGAACCTATCCGATTGTGATTGATGCGGTCGGTTATGCAGCGACGCGCGCGACAGCTTCGGCCTGTGCAGAACCCGGTGGGATGATTGCGCATGTCGGTTTGGGTGAGGATACCGGCGGGCTGGATATCCGTCGCATGACCTTGCAGGAGATCACCTTTATCGGCACGTATACCTACACGGCTGAGGATTTCCGCCAAACGGCGCAGGCCATTTTCGATGGGCGTTTGGGTGCACTGGATTGGACCGAAACCCGACCCCTGTCTGAAGGGGCGCAGGCGTTTCGCGACCTGCGCTCTGGCGCGGTTGCCGCACCAAAGATTATCCTGGACCCGTGGGAATAGACCGGGCTGAAAAGGAGTTTGATATGTATAAGAAAGTTCTTGTTCCTATGGCGCTGGATCACGGCATATCGCAGCATACGCTCGAGGTTGCCCGCGCCCTGTCCGAAGATGGGGCGAAGATCATTGCCTTGCATGTCTATGAGATGCCTCAGGGCTCGGTCAGTGCCTATCTGGACAAAACTCTGGTTGCCGAAGGGTTCGAGCGTGCCCGCCGCCAGTTGTTGGATAAGGTCGAAGGGCTGGACGGCGTGACTGCTGAGATTGTCAAAGGGCACACGGCGCGCACGATCATCGACTATGCCGACAGCAACGGTATCGACTGCATCGTGATCGGCTCGCATAAGCCGGATCTGAGCGACTATTTTCTGGGATCGACCGCCTCGCGCGTCGTTCGCCACGCCCATTGCGCGGTGCATGTACACCGCCGAACCTAAACATCATCAATCGCGCATACCGCGCCCTAAACAGGACCAAAAGCTGGACCATGAACATAGACAAGAAAATCACTGACGATCTGGTGGCGAACGACATCTCGTTCGTGACGACCGTCCCCTGCAAACAATTGGCGGGAGTGATAGAAGAGATCGACCAACGCGACGAGATTTTTCACATCCCGTCGAACAAGGAAGACGAAGGTATGGGCCTGTGCGCCGGTGCGTGGATGGGTGGGAAACGCCCGGCGATTATCATGCAGAACACCGCCATCGGCGTGACGATCAACACGCTGGCAACGCTGATACAGTACTACCGGATGCCGCTGCCCATGCTGATCTCATATCGTGGGGAATTGCGTGAACCGGTGGCCTGTCAGGTCGAGATGGCTGTGCACACCAAGGCGCTACTGTCACAGATGAACATCCCTACCTACCACTTCCATAAACAATCCGATGTCGAAGAACTCGACATGATCCTGAAATACACATTCATGTGCAACAAACCGGTTGCCATTCTGACCGATGCGAACTTCTGGGGAGGCTATGGCGACCAATGATCCGATCCGAGATTCTGAAAGCAATCGCCCCGATCCTGCGCGACCAACTGGTGGTCTGCAACATTGGCATCCCCAGCCAGGAACTGCATGCCATCGACGACCAGCCGACGAATTTCTACATGCTGGGCACCATGGGTCTGGCTTCGTCCATTGGTCTGGGGCTTGCACTGGCACAGCCGAAACCGGTGATCGTGATTGATGGGGATGGCTCTGTCCTGACCAATCTGGGCACGCTTCCGACCATCGCCAATAACGTGGCGGATAACTATATCCTGCTGATCGTCGACAACGGTTCTTACGGCTCGACCGGAGACCAGCCAACCTATGCGGGCCAGAAAACCTCGCTGACGAAAATGGCGCAAGCTGCCGGGTGTGAGCGGGTAATCGAATGTGCCGCGGAAGATACCGGTCGCGTCTTACAAGAAGCGCTGGACAGCAAACAGATGACCATTATCGTCAGCAAATGTGAAAGCGGCAACGCCAAGATGCCAGTTATCACAATGGACCCGGTGGTGATCCGTGACCGCTTTATGAAAGCTGTTGAGGCCTGATGGCCGCAAGCGACATTCACAGCGCAGAAGACGCCCGCCGCCTCGCGCGGCGGCGTTTGCCGTGGATGGTATTCGACTATATCGATGGTGCCGCGGGGGATGAGGTCGGGGCCGTGCGCAATCGGGCCGCCTTGGATGCGATGACCCTTCGCCCGCGTATTCTGCGGGATGTGAGTGAGCGGTCATTGGCAAGCTCTGTTTTTGGCAAATCCACACAACGCCCCTTTGGCATAGCGCCAATGGGGATGTGCAACCTGTCCGGCCCGGGTGCTGATCTGATGCTGGCCCGTCTGTCTGCGTGCTATTCGGTACCGTTGGGCGTATCGACCGTGGCCTCAACCCCGATGGAAGAGATGCTGGAAATCTCCGAGGGCAATGCCTGGTTTCAGCTGTATTTCAGCGGGGATGGATCAGGAACCATTAAGCTCGTGGATCGAGCCAAGGCTGCGGGATACGACACCCTTGTTCTGACTGTCGATGTCCCGGAGGTTGGGCGCAGGCCCCGAGAGTTGCGGCACGGGTTCCGCATGCCGTTCCGGTTGGGTCCACGTCAGTTTCTGGACTTCGCGCTGCATCCGCGCTGGTCCTTGTCGACCCTCGCGCATGGTAAGCCGCAAATAGCCAATTTCCTTATGGACGGGTACGAGTTTGACCGAACCGAAAGCCGCGCCAAAGCAGATTGGGACACGCTGGCAAGGCTCAGGGATAAGTGGTCGGGGCATCTGGTGGTCAAAGGCGTGCTGGACGTTGAAGACGCAGTTGCGCTTAAGGCTGCCGGCGTGGATGCGATACAGGTCTCAAGCCACGGCGCTCGGCAACTTGAAAGCGCGCCAGCCTCATTTTCCGTCCTGCCCGAAATCCGTGCCGCAGTCGGAGAAACATTTCCGCTTTTCTATGATAGCGGCTTGCGTTCCGGCGAGGATGCGTTGAAAGCCCTTCTTACAGGCGCGAACTTCACCTTCTTCGGCCGTATCCTGCAATTCGCTATCGCAGCGGGGGGCGAAGAGGGGCTGCACCAGCTATGGCAGGTTCTGAGTGACGAGATGAGTATTGCCATGGCACAGATTGGCACGGTGGATGTGGCGTCTCTGGGGGGCATAAACACGCACTCTGCACATCAAATTTGAACGGCGGCCATTGTGCCAGGCTGGAATAGCGTGTCTGGTCAAGCGGAACGCCCCTGATCGGGTGGTCCGGTGGCAACGACAACAGGATACAGGTTTGGCGAACTCATCCGCAAACGAAGCGATTTTCCTGAACGGTAGCCTGATGCGCCATGTGACGCGCATGTCGCTGACCACCAGCATCGGATTGATGGCCATTTTCGCCGTTGATTTCGTAGATATGGTCTTCATTTCAATGCTGGGAAATGACGCCTTGGCAGCGGCCGTTGGGTATGCCGGTACGCTGCTGTTTTTTACCAACGCGATCAATATCGGGCTGTCGATTTCAGCTGGCGCTCTTGTCGCGCGAGAGCTTGGCGCTGGCCAGTCAGAACAGGCCCGCAACTATGCGTCCAGTGTGGCCGTGATTGGGTTGATCCTAGGTTTAGTTGTCTCTGCTTTGGTGCTGCTAAACATCAGTTTTTTGTTGTCCCTGCTTGGAGCCAAGGGTGAGGTTTTGCGGCTGGCAACCCGCTATGTCTCGATCATTCTGCCCACGATGTGGGTGATGTCGATTGCGATGGCGTCGATGGCGGTTCTTAGGGCCCATGGGGATGCGCGCCGGTCAATGATGGCGACGATCTATGGTGGCGTGGTGAACGCGGTTTTGGACCCGCTCCTGATTTTCGGGGTTGGGCTTGGGCTGGATGGTGCTGCGATTGCATCCGTGATCGCGCGCGTATGTATGCTGGCCGCCGCTCTGTGGCCCGCCTTGCGCGTGCATCAGGCCTTTGCGCGCCCCTCATTGAGACAAGTGGTACAGGATATCCGGCCTGTTCGGGCCATTGCGATCCCGGCAGTGTTGACCAACGTAGCCACACCAATTGGCAACGCCATTGTTGTGCGCGAGATTGCACAATACGGAACAGACGCCGTAGCCGGTATGGCAGTGATCGGACGGTTGTTACCCGTGGCATTTTCGGTGATTTTTGCGCTGTCGGGGGCCATTGGTCCCATTATCGGACAGAACTACGGGGCCGAGAGATTCGACCGTGTTCGCGCCGCATATCTGGCGGGCATCAAATTCACCGCGATCTATGTTCTGGGTATGGCCGCGATCCTGTTTCTGCTGCGTGCGCCAATCGCGGATTTATTTGCAGCCCAAGGCGAAACCCGCACCTTGATTTATCTGTTCTGCGGCCCATTGGCGTTAGCGTCTTTCTTCAATGGGGTTATCTTTGTCGCGAACGCAAGTTTCAACAATCTGGGTCATCCGATCTATTCAACCTGGATCAACTGGGGCCGTCACACGGTGGGCACCTGGATATTTGCGACGATCGGGTCAAGCTTTGCCGGGGCATCAGGGGTCCTGCTGGGTCAAGCGTTCGGAGGCGTCATTTTCGCCGCGATCAGCTGGGGTCTGGTCATGCGCGTGGTGTCCGGTTTGCAGCGGACGCAAACGGCTGAGCCCTTCGCGGATCAGAACCGCATCCATTCGCTGTTTGGTCGACGGGGCTGGTAGCTGCTTCAGTTCCCCTGATTGCGCGCTTGCAGGCGCTCAAGATTCACAACGGTCGACAGCATCAGCCGATCATGGCTCCAGTCGTGCCTTTGCTGAACAGAGGCAGAACCGATGGCCAGCAGGCTGGCAAAGATCAGCGTCAGACCCAGAAAGAACACGGGCAGGGGGGCTACGACCTGCGGCGCTTCGGTCAGGGCCAGAACCCTCTGACGCAGTACATGTTTGGCCTTGCCACCGGTGACCAGCGCAACGTTCAGAACGCGCGGGTGACCCATCGAGACGGTGCGTGCGCAATAGTCCAGCAAACAGGTTGTGTATTCGCGCGAGTCGATCCGTTTGCGTGCGACGACAGACTGATCGCAAGCCAGCTCGCGCAGGCGATCGAACTGGTATTTCAGGATCAGATAGGCCGGATTCCAAAACAGAAGCGGACGCAGCAGTTCGAACCCGAGCTCCCATTCCACATCGCCCGCGCGGATGTGCTGAAATTCGTGTGCCAGCGCAAAGCGTAACTCGCGCGGGGTATCCAAAAGATGGCTGGGCAATACCACGTGACGACGACGCAGGCCGCGCACGGCGAACGGAACGGTGATGCCATCAGACAGGCGGATATCCACCTTGTTTGACTGCCGCCAGAGAAAGCTGGTCTCGACCGTGGCGCGGATGGCAAGCGCGTCGCGCGCGACACGCAGCGCCAGCATAACGGCTACACAGGCCAATATGGCCAACATAAGAGTGATGGCGGTCGACTGACCGGACAGGACCTGATCCAACCAGCGTTCGCGGGTGTTCAGCAACGCTTCAAATTGGGTCGCGGGCATTGCAATCTCGCCGCGCAGATAGGCCGCGACTGCAATATCTCCAAGTGCTACAGCCCGATCCGGCCAGATCATGCTGGCCAGTGCGGACACACCAAGCGCCAGCAGCGGACTGACCAGAACGCAGAGACACAGCACTTTGAACGCGCGCAACTGAGCGATATAGCCGCCGCGCAGCGATGTGCGGTGCAATGCCGCCCGTGCGATCATCCAGATCACAGCGGACAGGCCCAAAACGATATTCATTTCCAGATAAGCGTCGAGTACCGGTTTAACCGCGGTCATGTTGCAGTCTCCTCTCTACCAGTGCTCGAATCTCCTCCAGATCGGTTTCGCTCAGACCTTCATCATCCACCAGCCGGGCGACCAGAGAGGCGGGCGTGTTGTCAAACAACGTCCGCGACAGGTTCTGAAGTGAGCGTGCCTGATACCTGTCCTTGTCCAGAAGCGGCCGATAGATCAGCGTCTTGCCGTCCTTGCGACTTTCGACAAATCCCTTTTCGTCGAGGATGCGCAGGATCGTGGCGCCTGATGTATAGGCCAGATTCCGTTCCGGGGGCAGGCGACCCAAAACATCACGCACCGAACCTTGCCCAAGTGCCCAGAGCTCGTTCATGAACTCCAGTTCAACTTCGGTCAGCAGGTTTGTCGTCTTTTTCTTACGCATTGATCTCGGTGTCGTCATGTTTGGTCTGCCTGTCAGACAAGCATCCTTTCGCTGTTTCGCAAAGCTTAAACTTTCCAGAAGACGAAGATGCCCCAACCGATGGAGAGGAAAAGCGGCGTCCAGACGGGCTGACCGACCAGCCCGAGCCAGGCGAGGAAGATATAGGCTGAACCCAGAAGGGTAATGAACAGCCGATCGCCCAGCGTGGTTGTCAGGCCCAACACGCCGCGCCGTTCGATTCCATCGCGGAACTTGAACCCTTCAAGCAGGCCAATTAGCGCGATGGCTGAGAATATACCGACGAACAAGGCCAGCGTGGCCGGGGTCCAGGCCATCCAGAAATCGGGCCATAGAGGATCAGTCCACGAAAAGCCTTTCTCTGGTTGCTGCCCAACACTGCCCCAACCGGCCTGTTGGGCAGAGGCCATCGAAGGAAGGAAGAGGAGGGTGAGAAGAAGTTTACGCATATCGAACCTCACACACGTCCCATCGCGAAACCACGCGCGATGTAGTTGCGGACAAACCAGATGACGATGGCGCCGGGGATGATGGTCAGGGTTCCGGCTGCTGCCAGCAGGCCCAGCTCATACCCCGCGCTCGATGCAGTGCGAGTCATCACCGCGGCGATGGGCTTGGCCTCGACCGCCGTGAGTGTCTTGGCCAACAGCATCTCGACCCACGAGAACATGAAACAGAAGAAGGCTGCTACACCCACGCCCGCTTTGATGTTGGGCAGGAAGATCGTCACGAAGAACCGCGGGAAGGAATAGCCATCGACATAGGCCGTCTCATCCAGTTCCTTCGGGATGCCGCGCATGAAACCTTCCAGGATCCAGACCGCAAGTGGCACGTTGAACAACGTGTGAGCCAGCGCTACGGCCAGATAGGTGTCGAACAGTTGGATCGATGAATAAAGCTGGAAGAAGGGCAGCGCGAAGACCGCCGCCGGGGCCATCCGGTTGGTCAGCAGCCAGAAGAACAACTGCTTATCGCCCAGAAACCGATAGCGTGAGAACGCATACGCCGCAGGCAGCGCCACGCAGACTGAAAGCACCGTGTTCAAAGTCACATAGATGATTGAGTTGATGTAGCCCCAGTACCATGTCGGGTCGGTGAAAATGGTGATGTAATTCTCCAGCGTAAAGGTCTGGGGAAACAGGGAAAAGCCCGACAGGATCTCGTTCGTGGTCTTGAAGGACATCGCCACCAGCCAATAGATCGGCAACATCAGGAACGCGATATAGAGGATCGGAATAAGAGACCGCTTCTTCATTGCGCGTCATCCTTTGTCATCAGAGTGTAGAAGACCCAAGAGACCAGCAGCGTAATGGCGAAGTAGATCAGGCTCATCGCCGCCGCAGGGCCAAGGTCGAACTGTCCCAGCGCGATCTTCACGAGGTCGATCGACAGCAGGGTGGTTGAGTTGCCGGGGCCACCACCGGTCAGCACGAAGGGCTCGGTATAGATGTTGAAACTGTCCATGAAGCGCAGCAGAACGGCGATGGTCAGAACGGTTTTCATCTTGGGCAGCTGGATATAGCGGAATACTGACCACGGGCTGGCTCCGTCAATCTTGGCCGCTTGGTAATAAGCGTCCGGTATAGACACGAGGCCCGCATAGCACAGCAGCACAACAAGCGACGTCCAGTGCCAGACATCCATAACGACAACTGTGATCCAGGCCGAAAGGGGCTGTTGCGTCATGTCATAGTTGATACCCAGAACGTCATTCAGGAAATAGCCTAGCAGGCCGATTTTGGGCAGAGTGAAGATGTTCCACATTGAGCCAACCACGTTCCACGGGATCAGCATCGGCAGCGCCATCAGGACCAGACAGACCGGCACCCAGAAGCCTTTGCGAGGCATGGACAGGGCCACGATGATGCCCAAAGGTACCTCGATCAGAAGGATCAGGAAGGTGAACAGGAACTGCCGTCCCAGCGCGGCCTGAAAGCGATCCGAGCGTAGGATTTGCTCGAACCAGCCCAGCCCTTCCCAGAAGAACTGGTTGTTGCCAAAGGTTTCCTGCACCGAATAGTTGACCACCGTCATCATCGGCACCAGCGCATTGAACGCGACCAGCGCCAGAACCGGCAGGACAAAGAACCATGCCTTTTGGTTTTCTGTTCTCATTGCGCGCGTCCCTCAGTTGCGATCCAGCCGTCGCGGTAAACGCGAGAGTGTTCTGGTTTGAATTGCAGGAACACTTGCGAGCCCGGATTGGGCGCATTGTGTTCGGTCACGGCTTTAAGGGCTGTGTTGCCGACCATGGCGCTGACCACGTAGTGGCGACCAATGTCGGACACTTTGGTCACCTGCGCCGGGATGCCAGTGTCGCCGAAGCCCACATATTCGGGGCGGATACCCAGATCGGTGCGCCCGCCGTCTCCATGGGTTGGACCTTCGAGTAGCACCTCATGGCCTTCGAACACGGCACGGTCACCTTTGGCCTCACACGGCAGAACGTTCATGCCGGGCGAGCCGATGAAATGGCCAACAAATGTGTGCTGAGGGCGTTCGAACAGGTCAACTGGCGTGCCGATCTGAACGACTTCACCTTCCTGCATCACGACCACTTCGTCGGCGAAGGTTAGCGCTTCGGTCTGGTCGTGGGTCACATAGATCATCGTCGCTTTAACGCGCTGGTGCAGTTCCTTCAGCTTCGACCGAAGCTTCCATTTCAGATGCGGGTCGATCACGGTCAGGGGTTCATCGAACATAACCGCGTTCACGTCGTCCCGCACCAATCCGCGCCCCATCGAGATCTTTTGCTTGTTATCCGGGCTCAGGCCGCTGGCGCGGGTGTCCAGCATGTCCGTGACGTCCAGCATTTCGGCAATCTCATCGACGCGGCGCTTGATCGTCGCGGCATCGACGCCGCGGTTCTTCAATGGAAACGCCAGGTTCTCGCCCACCGTCATCGTGTCGTAGATCACTGGGAACTGGAACACCTGCGCGATGTTGCGCTGATCGGGGGGCAGGGCAGTGACGTCCTGATCATCAAACAGAATCCGACCTTCCGAGGGGGTAAGAAGGCCGGATATGATGTTCAACAGCGTGGACTTGCCGCAGCCCGACGGCCCCAGCAAAGCATAGGCACCACCATCGCGCCACGTGACGTCGATTTCCTTCAGCGCATAATCCTCGGGGCCTTGGGGCGTGGGTATATAGCTGTGGCGCAGGTTTGAAAGCTTGATCTGTGCCATGTCAGGCCACCCTTTGGCCGTCTTGGCCGAAATACCGGCAATGGGCCGGGTTCATGTAGAAACTGTGATCTTCGCCGACCTCATAGGGGTGCACCCCTGCGGCCAAGGACACCCAGTCATCCGATCCATGCCGGAAATGTGCGCTGGAATCTGAGCCAGACAGCTCGGTCACGATCACGCGGCCCGTCAGTTCAACATCCGCATCCGATGTGCGGAATGGCGTTACACGATGAGGGCGCACGGCGACCATATAGTCACCATCTGCCATATCGCTGACCACCCAGCCTCCGCCGCCAGCCAGCTGCGCCTGAGCACCTGATACAGTGATATGGGCAACATTGATTGGAGGGTCTGAGAACACGCGAGCGGCCGCGATGTTTTCAGGATTGCGATAGATATCTGCGGTCGGTCCGAATTGCGTGACGCGACCGTCTTCCATCAACGCAGTGTAACCACCCAAAAGCAGCGCCTCTTCGGGCTCAGAAGTCGCGTAGACGACGACGGCGCCGCGCCCGGCGAATAGATCCGGCAACTGCTCACGCAGTTCTTCGCGCAGCTTGTAGTCGAGGTTTGCCAGCGGCTCATCCAAGAATACAGCGCGGCTCTCTTTCGCAATCGCACGCGCCAATGCGGTTCGTTGCTGTTGGCCACCCGAAAGCTCATGCGGGCGGCGGTGCAGCATCGGGCGCAGTTGCAAGAGGTCAGCAGCCTCTTCCACGCGGCCTTCGATCTCTGATTTTGCCATGCCGACCACGCGCAAAGGCGAGGCGATGTTGTCGAAAACGGTCATGTGGGGGTAGTTCACAAAGAACTGGTGCACGAGGCTGATCTGACGCTTTTGCGTGTTCAGCCGTGTGACGTCTTGCCCATCCATGAAGACCTTGCCCGAGGCAATAGGGTCCAGCCCCGCCATCATCTTGATCAGAGAGGTCTTGCCCGATCCGGTCGCCCCCAAAAGCACGTTGAAATGGCCAGTGCGCAAGGTCAGGGTCGTGGGTTTGATATGGATGGCGTTGCCAACCCGTTTGGTGGCATCTTGTAGTTCGATCATCGGGGAAACTCGTCGGGAAATCCGGTGGGTATTCATCGGCAGGCCGGGCTGAAGCCCGGCCTACGACGTTGCGTTTACTGAGACTGCCAGCGCTGAACCAGTTCGTCATAGTTGACGGTCTGGCCTTGCGGCTTTTCGTTCTCAAGCTTGGCCTTGGGCGAGCCCGGCTGTTCCAACCAGAAGGCTGCATCCTGCGGCTCGTTCAGGCGTGGACCACAACCGCCATAGACGTTGGCGGCTTCATCTGCGGCCTGCATGCGGGACATGGTGATGTCCATCTCTTCGGCCAGACGATCCATCGCCTCTTGCGGGGTGAACGCGCCCGAGTTCACATCACCGATTTGCTGCCACCAGATCTGGGCCAGCTTCGGATAATCCGGCACGTTGATGCCGGTCGGCGACCATGCCACACGGTCAGGCGAGCGGTAGAACTCGACCAGACCACCCAGCTTGGGTGCGCGTTCTGTGAACGACTCGTGATTGACCGAACTGTCGCGGATGAAGGTCAGACCCACATGGGACTTTTTCACATCAACAGTCTTGGACGTCACGAACTGGGCATAGAGCCAGGCTGCCTGAGCACGATCCGATGGGGTCGATTTCAGGAAGGTCCAGGACCCCACGTCCTGATAGCCAACCTTCTGACCTTCTTCCCAATAGGGGCCATGCGGGCTGGGCGCCATGCGCCAAAGTGGCGTGCCTTCGTCATCCACGGTGTTGTTGCCTTCGGACTTCGGCTTCACCATGTCGGCGGTAAAGGCGGTGTACCAGAAGATCTGCTGGGCCACGTTGCCTTGGCTGAGCGCTGGCAGCGACTGGTAGAAGTCATAAGACGCTGCACCCGGAGGCGCATAGTTCCGCAGCCATTCGTCCCATTTGCGGATCGCATAGACCGCAGCCGGACCGTTAGCCGCACCACCGCGCGAGACGGAGGCTCCAACCGGGTTACAGGTGCCCGCTTCCATCCGGATGCCCCATTCGTCGACGGGCACACCGTTCGGCTCACCCACGTCACCGGCACCGGCCATGGATAGCCAGGCGTCGGTCATACGCCAACCAAGGTCAGGCGCACGCTTGCCGTAATCCATGTGGCCATAGATCGCGACGCCATCGACTTCTTTCACATCGTTGGTGAAGAACTCGGCGATGTCCTCATAGGCCGACCAGTTGACCGGAACACCCAGATCATAGCCGTATTTCTCTTTGAACGCGGCCTTGTTGGCTTCGTCGTCAAACCAGTCCTTGCGGAACCAGTAGAGGTTCGCGAACTGCTGGTCGGGCAACTGATACAGTTTGCCATCCGGACCGGTGGTGAACTGAATGCCCATAAAGTCATCCAGATCCAGCGTCGGCGAGGTTGTCGCCGCCCAATCGCCGCCCATCATGTCCGTCAGCGGGTAGGCCAGCTGCAGGCGCGAGTGCGTGCCGATCAGGTCGCTGTCGTTGACATAGCCGTCATACAGGTTTCGACCCGTTTGCATCTGGGTCTGAACGGCCTGCACCACTTCACCTTCACCCAGGATCTGGTGGTTGACCTTGATGCCGGTGATTTCCTCGAACGCCTTGGTCAGAACCTCGGATTCATACGAGTGGGTGGGAATGCCTTCAGACAGGACGTTAATCTCCATGCCCGCATAGGGTTGTGCAGCTTCGATGAACCACTGCATCTCACCCATCTGTTCGTCTTTCGACAAGGTCGATGGCTGGAATTCGTCGTCAATCCAACGTTGTGCTGCGGCTTCGTCGGCCCACGCAGGACCGTGCCCCGCAATGACGGCAGCCGCCGCCACTGCGGAAAGTAGATGTCTCCGCATCTGTCTCCTCCCAAAGATTTTGGTTGTGTCCGGCGCAAACCGGATGAGGGGAAGCATCAGCGATTTCTTGCGTATGTGTCAAACTAAATTTTTAGTAATTGACCTTCGGGCATTCTGAAACGCTCGACGAGATGCGAAAATCTAATTAAAGAATGTAGGGTAACATTATGATATAAAATCATTAAATATATGGCCTTATACAGTGATCATTGGCGCTCGTGGCACGCTTCTACCATCTGGTTCTGCGCATTTGGCGTGCGCCATCCGCTGTTGCCTCCGTTGATCCTGCTGTTGCCAAAACAACCAAGGCCTGTGCCTGATATGACCGATTAAAGGCAAAGATGCTGGATTTACCGACCCTGGTTTGTAGTTTGTGAGCCAGTTCGATTCTCCGGAGCGGAATGTGAAAAAGCACGCACTCAACACCCATCGGGAGCTTGAATTGCTTGAGGCGCTGAAACGTCTTGGTGGCACAGCCCGAAATACCGAACTGGCCACAATGCTCGACGTCTCGGAAGAGACCGTGCGCCGCACCATCAAAGCCCTATCCAAAGCCGGGACCGTGGAACGTGTCCATGGCGGCGTGTTTTTGGCCGGTGCGCAGGGTGATCCGGGCTTCTTTCGCCGGATTTCGCAACACGCTGATGAAAAACGCGTTATCGCGCAGCATCTCGCGCCGATGATCAAGGATCAGATGACCGTTTTCCTGGACGTCGGATCAACGACCGCCTTTGTCGCGGAAGAGTTGCGTCAGGCCCAGAACCTGACAATTGTCACCAATTCAATCGTCGTGGCGCTTACATTGGTCGGGGTTAACGGCAATCGGGTGCATTTGCTGGGCGGTGAGATGCAAAGCGATGAACGCGGCACGTTTGGCCATGTCGCGCACAGGCAGTTGCAACGCTATGCCTTTGATCTGGCGGTTCTTAGCACTGATGCGATTTCGGATAGCAAAGGGTTTTTGTACCAAAGTGCGGCCGAGGCGGACTTAGCGTCCGCAGTTGTCCATCATGCCGATCACGTGGTGATGGCAGCTGATCAGCACAAATTTGATGCGTCTGCGCCTTATGTCGGGCCGGATCCTCGGATGGTTCATCTGCTGGTTACGGACAGGGCCCCAAAGGAGGCATTTGCCGACCAAATCACGAATTGGGGGATCAAGCTGCAGGTTACGTCGGAGTCTTAGCCAGCTTGGCTGGCAAAGTTCAGAACTACGGTATCCAAAGTCTAGCCAAATGGTAGCCCGTAGGGGAATCGAACCCCTCTTTCCAGGTTGAAAACCTGGCGTCCTAACCGATAGACGAACGGGCCATTTGGTATCTGGCGCAAGCACAAGTGGTAGCCCGTAGGGGAATCGAACCCCTCTTTCCAGGTTGAAAACCTGGCGTCCTAACCGATAGACGAACGGGCCACGCTGGCTTGTGGAGGGCCTTTTACGGTTTCGCCCCGACCCCCGCAAGCCGAAAAACGCAAGGATGTGAAAGTTTTTGAACGAAGGAAAAGGCGGTCAGAACCCCGATCAATTGGCGTCGGCGGCGTCTTCAAGCCGAAGCTGCACATTTTGTCGTCCACCCCAAGTGTTCACCTCAAGTCGACCGGCAAAGTGAAACCGTGCGCCGCCGTGGTTTGAAAGCCGTTCACCAAGCGGCCCGTCGAAGGCACCAAAGGCAATGGCATCCAGCCCGCCGCTCATTCCGTCCGACAAGGACAGTTTCAGATGTGTCTCACCTACGCGCTTGGCAAATCGCACCTGCAAATCGGGCAAGGCATAACGTGGGGCAGGGGCGCTGGCCCCGAAAGGCCCTGCCTTTTCAATCTGTTCAATCAATTCCACCGTAGCCGCGCCGGGCATCAGGGCACCATCCAGCCGAACATCCGCCGGCCCACCTTGGCCGGCGCCCTGCTTCTCCAGTAGTTCCGAGAGACGGGCCATTGCAGGCTCCAACTGATCCCGCATCACCGTCAGACCTGCCGCCATTTTGTGCCCGCCGCCTTTAACCAGCAACCCCTCGGCTGCCAGACGTTGGATAGAGGCTCCCAGATCGACGCCTGAGACTGATCGGCCCGAACCTTTGCCCTCATCTCCGTCAAATCCGATGACAATCGCTGGCCGGTTTGCCGCCTCTTTCAGGCGCGAGGCGACGATGCCGACAACACCGGGGTGCCAGCCTTCGCCAGCCGCCCAGACCAGGGGGGTATCAAGACCTCGATCCTCGGCCTGTTGCAAAGCGGCAGCGCGCACGGCGTTTTCGATGTCGCGCCGCTCGGTGTTCAGTGTGTCCAGCCGTTGCGCCAGAGCTTCGGCCTCCGAGCTCGAGTCGGTGCTGAGCAATCGGGCACCCAGATCGGCCTGACCAATGCGCCCCCCGGCATTGACGCGTGGACCCAGCAGAAATCCAAGATGGTAGCTGTTTGGCGCCGCATCCATGCGCGCGACATCGGATAGGGCGACCAGACCGGGGCGTTGTCGCCCGGCCATGACCTTTAACCCCTGCCGGACCAACGCTCGGTTGGCCTCGATTAGCGGGGCAACGTCGGCCACGGTGGCCAGCGCGACCAGATCAAGCAGAGAGAGCAAATCCGGCCCCTTAGCGCCTGCCTCGCGCATTTGACGCCCGGCCTCCACCAGCATCAAAAAGACCACACCCGCCGCACAGAAATAGCCCAGATCGCCGTTTTCATCCTGCCGGTTCGGGTTCACGACGGCGACGCATTCAGGCAGCGTTTCCGAGCCCAGATGGTGATCCAGCACGATCACATCCGCTGCCTTGGCGGCGGCGATGGGTTCGTGGCTGAGAGTGCCGCAGTCGACGCAGATGATCAGGTCATGCGTTACCGCCAGTTCCTGCATGGCAGGCACATTCGGCCCGTATCCTTCGTCGATCCGGTCCGGCACATAAAGCGTCGCTTGCAACCCCATCTGACGCAGCCAGACCAAAAGCAACGCCGCTGAACTGCCGCCATCCACGTCATAATCTGCAAAAATCGCGATCCGCTGCCTTTCGCGCACCGCTGTCAGAAAGCGCGCCGCCGCGACCTCCATGTCTTTTAGGTTGCGCGGGTCTGGCAAGAGCTCCTTGAGCTTTGGCTCTAGAAACCCAACTGCTTCCATCGGAGGCACGCCGCGTCGTGCCAGAACCTGGCACACTGCGCGCGGCAGGTCGGCCTGTTGCACCAGCATTTCGGTCGCGCGCTCTACCTCGGGCGAGGGGCCAACCCATCGCCGACCTGTCAATGAATGCTCAACCCCTAGAAAACTCATCCTGCCCCTCATATGCCAAGGCCGGACCCATGTGGATCCGGCCTCTTCATCTTTTGTAAATACTCTCGCCGAAGGTGGCGGCGCAAGCCGCTTAGGCGTCGGTGTGCGACCACATCGGCGTGCGGTAGGACATGCGGCGCACAGATCCGGTTTTGGACCGCATCAGCAAGGTTGTTGTCTCAAGCCAGCCGGGTTCGCGCTTGATGCGCGGCAGAAGCGATCCGCCGGTCACGCCGGTTGCGGCAAAGATCACATCCGCCGTCACCATCTCATCGCGGGTGTAGATGCGGTCCAGTTCCTTGATACCCGCCTTAGCGGCGCGCCCACGTTCGTCATCATTGCGGAACAGCAACCGGCCAAAGATCTGACCGCCCATACATTTCAGTGCCGCTGCGGCCAACACGCCCTCGGGCGCGCCACCCTGGCCCATATACATGTCGATCCCTGTGGTTTCGCTTTCGGCGCAATGCATCACACCAGCCACATCGCCATCGGTGATCAGGCGGATCGAAGCGCCGGTTTCGCGCACTTCGGCAATCATCGCTTCATGACGCGGGCGTTCCAGAATGCAGACGGTGATGTCGGCGGGCTCGCACCCCTTGGCCTTGGCCAGGGCTTCCACACGCTCGCGCGGGGACATGTCCAGCGAAACAACGCCGTCATCATAACCCGGACCCACGGCCAGCTTGTCCATGTAAACGTCGGGCGCGTGCAGCATCGAACCGCGCGGGCCCATGGCGATGACGGTCAGCGCGTTGGGCATGTCCTTGGCGGTCAAAGTGGTCCCTTCCAGCGGGTCCAGCGCGATGTCCACGCCGGGGCCATTCCCGGTGCCAACCTCTTCACCGATATACAGCATCGGAGCCTCATCGCGCTCACCTTCGCCGATGACGACGACGCCTGCGATGTCCAGCAGGTTCAACTGCTCACGCATCGCATTGACTGCGGCCTGATCTGCAGCTTTCTCATCCCCGCGCCCCACCAACGAGGCAGAGGCAAGCGCCGCCTGTTCTGCGACGCGCGCAAGCCCCAATGACAACAGGCGGTCGTTAAAATCGATCTTGGCAGCACTCATGCGATGTATTCCTTTGGTCGGCAATGACGTTACGTCTGGCATAGCCTGCACGGGGCGCAGGCTGCAAGGGGTCAGACCTGTTCGATCCGCAGCGCGACGGGCTCTCCCGCAACAACATCAGTTGCCCGGAACCCGTCCAGGGCCACATCCAGTGTCGCCCGTGTTGTCTTATGCGTTACGATCAGAACCGGTGCGGTGCTTTCGCTGTGTCCATACTGGCGCATCCGGTCGATCGAGACGCCCGCATCGCCCAGAATGGCGGCGATCTTGGCCAACGCACCGGGTTTGTCCAGCAAGGCCAGACGCAGATAGTAGGGCGCAGGCAGGCCAGTGACGGCGGGGGTTGCGACCTCAAGCGAGCTTGCGGGTCGGCCAAAGGTCGAAATCTGAAGGCCGCGTGCCAGATCGCAGACATCGCCCATCACCGCGCTGGCGGTGGGGCCTTCACCAGCACCGGGGCCACGCAGGACAACCTGATCCACTGCGTCGCCTTCGATCACCACCATATTGGTGCCGCCTTCCAATTGGCCCAGCGGCGAGTCGCTGGGGACCAGGCAGGGCTGCATGCGCTGTTCAAGACCGCGCGCGGTGCGTTGCGCCACACCCAGCAGTTTGATGCGGAAGCCCATGTCATGCGCCTGATCGATGTCATCCAGGCTGATCTGCTGAATACCTTCGATCTCGATCCCGTCGAAATTCGGTTTGGTGCCGAACGCAATTGACGACAGCAGCGCCAGTTTATGTGCTGCGTCGATGCCACCGACATCCAGGTTCGGATCGGCCTCAAGATATCCCAGTTCAGCGCATTCATCGAACAGCGCGTTATAGCCCTGACGTTGAGACTGCATCCGGGTCAGGATGTAGTTGCAGGTGCCATTCATGACGCCCATAACGCGCGTAATCTCATTGCCCGCCAGACCCTCGGTCAGGGATTTGATGACGGGAATTCCACCAGCAACAGCCGCTTCAAACCGGATCACCCGACCCGCGGCTTCGGCCTGTTCAGCAAGCGCCTGACCATGGATGGCCAGCAGGGCTTTGTTTGCGGTGACGACGTCTTTGCCACTGACCAAAGCGGCCTCGACCGACGCTTTCGCGGCGCCGTTTTCGCCGCCCATCAGCTCGACATAGACATCGACATCATCACGCTGGGCCAAGGCGACCGGATCGGTCTCCCATGCATAGTCGGACAGGTTCACGCCCCGGTCTTTGTTGGGGTCGCGTGCGCCCACAGCCACGATTTCGATCCGACGCCCCGTGCGCGCCTCAAGCAGATCGGCATGACGACGGATGATCTTGACGACACCCACGCCAACTGTTCCCAAGCCCGCAATTCCAAGCCGCAGCGCCTGTGTCATTCCGTGGGTTCCTTTCCGCATGACATACTCTGAAACCGGACTGTCATCCGGTCAGCGCTGCCTTAGCGGGTTCAGGCCGGGGGTGCAATCCGTCACAGGGTTGCCAAGGCGTCACGTGTCAGTTGGTTGGCGCGTTTTGAAGCGCTTCGGCCTTTTTCCTGAGCGCTTCGGCGCGCGCGTTTAAGTCTTCCTCGACCTCGGTTGCTTCGAGGGCCGGATCAACCGGTGTGCCAAGCGAGTCCTGCAGCGGGATCAGGGGCGGGTAAGCGGCCTTTTGCACCGAACGCGACTCAGAGCCGTCCAGCTCAGGAATATCCGCGCAGCCCGTTAGGGTCAGCGTCAGGATCAGCAGGGGCAGGGCTTTGGTTGGCATAGGCTCTCGCGGTCACAGTCTGGTTCCGTGATGCACGTTTTAACGCATTGTTTCAAGCGGGCTTCTATCTGAACATTTGTTCAGATACGGTATCTGTTATGGCACGTACCCAGGGTTCTCACTCCGACATCACAGGCCCGCGTATTCGCAGCGCGGCGCTCAGGCTTTTTGCCCGCCACGGCTATGCGGCGGTGTCGATGCGGCAGATCGCCAAAGAGGTCGGCGTGCAAGCCGGGGCGCTGTATAACTATACGCCGGATAAGCAGAGCCTGCTGTTCCGCCTGATGCGCGAGCATATGCACGACCTGTTGCAGGCCTATGCCGCGTTGAATACGTCCTCTGATCCGCAAGAGGCATTGCGCGGCTTTGTCGGCTTCCATATCCGTTTCCATCTGGAGCGCCCAGATGAGGTCTTTATTGCCTATATGGAGTTGCGCAACCTGACCCCTGAGAATTTTGCAGAGATCGAGGATTTGCGCCGAAGCTATGAGGACGCGGTGGAAAAGATCCTGCGTGATGGGCAGCGGTCCGGGCTTTTTGCCATTGCGGATACCAAGATCGCCACACTCGCTGTTATCGCCATGCTAAACGGCGTGATGACGTGGTATCGCGCTGGTGGGCGCTTGTCGCTGGATGAGGTCGAGCAGGTCTATTGGGACATGGTGCGCCGCGCGGTGACGGCCTGACGGGGATCAGGCCGCCCCATTGATCAATGCGCCGGACGAATGAAAGTGCCGTTGCGCAGTTCCTTGAAAGCCTGTTCCAGCTGGGCCCGCGTGTTCATCACAATAGGACCATGCCAGGCGACAGGCTCATCAATTGGCGCGCCTGATATCAGCAAAAAACGCACACCTTCAGGCCCGGCCTGAACGGTGACCTCGTCTCCTGTGCCAAAGCGCACCAGCGTACGATCCCCGGACATGTCGCGGATGTTTACCTCTTCCCCGGCAACCTCTTTCTCAAGCAGCACGCCGGTTGGCCGAGACGCATCGGCAAAGGCAGCTTGTCCTTGAAAGACATAGGCAAAAGCGCGGCGATACGTGTCTATGCGAAAGGTCTTTTTGACGCCGGCCGGTATCTGTATGTCCAGGTACTGAGGGTCCGCCGCGATGCCATCCACCGGGCCGGTTCTGCCCCAGAACTCTCCGACAATCACGCGCACGATTGTACCGTCATCATCAATGATCTCAGGGATATCCTTGCTTTGCACATCCTGATAGCGCGGCGCGGTCATTTTCTGGGCCGAGGGCAGATTCCCCCAAAGCTGGAAACCGTGCATCTGACCTGTACTGTTTCCGTGTGGCATCTCCTGATGCAGAATGCCAGAGCCAGCGGTCATCCACTGCACATCGCCAGCACCCAGCGAACCGCTATTGCCCAGCGAATCCGAATGCTCGACCGTTCCAGCCAGCACATAAGTGATGGTTTCGATCCCGCGATGAGGATGCCAGGGAAAACCGGCCTGGTAATCCTGTGGGCGTTCGTTGCGGAAGTCATCAAACAACAGAAACGGGTCCAGTTCGGACGGATCCTGAAAGCCGAACGCGCGATGCAGTTTGACGCCAGCGCCTTCCGTGGTGGGCATGGCTTTGCGGGTTTCCAATGTGGGTCTCAGGGACATGGGTGCCTCCTATTCCTTTGCCCAGCATGTAACCTTTGCTTGGTCGCGGTCAATTCGCACGGATTCACCGGCTTTGTGCGATTTTGCGCGTGTATCAGGCCCCTGTTGTTCTGCTGCGAATGCGGGTAAAGGAAGGCCCGAGCTTACAGGAGAACAGAATGCAGGACGAAGTACTGGCCACAATTGAGGCCTCAGCGCCAAGACGTTGGATCGGGGTTCTTATGCTTGGCACGGTTGGTGTTTTGGTTTTGTACGTCGCGCTGTCCACACCGCCCGAGCTGGTCTGGCAGGTGTTCTTGATTGTTGTCGGTGGTGTGGCGCTGTGGCTGGCCTATAGTGTCTGGCAGGCGACCCAAGACCGGATCGAGCTGACGCGCACGGAACTGCGCACCGGGGCAGGGCGTCTAATTGCGCGTGTCGATGAGATTGAGGCTGTCGACCGGGGCGTGTTCGCCTTCAAACCCTCCAATGGGTTTCTGGTGCGTACGCGGGCAAAAACCTCCAACAGTTGGGCGCCGGGACTTTGGTGGCGCCTCGGACGCCGCGTTGGCGTAGGCGGCATGACTGCCGCCTCTGAGGCGAAGTTTATGTCAGAGATACTCACGGCCCTATTGCTTGAAAGGGATGAGGCTTAGCAGTCGTCTGGGTCGGCCACTGTTATATTGGTGAGCCCACGCGGCTGAGTGAACATGAATTTGTTAATCGCAAAGGAATGGTCTCCATAGCCGATCTTGAACGGACGGGTGTACCAGTCTTTTGTTTCAACAAGGATCATCACCGCCCTGTCGGCCATGACAGGTATTCTGTCTTTGTATTCAGTCAGCAGTGTCGCGTTGTCCAGCTTCTCAAAGCTCTCGCCGCGCGGGCAGGTCCAAAGCACAAAGTGGCGATCTTGGTCCTGATCATACCGTACGAATGAGATACGCATCGATACTGCCGAGCGGTCGGAGATCATGAATTTTTGAAGTTCGTACAGGTTTGTAATGTACTGCTTCGTGATCTGCTGATCTTCACGCGAAATAATATCCGCAACAGCAAATGCAGCCTTAAGGTTGCTGGCGCTTTGCCGGTAGCTGTCGAAATAGGTGTATGACGTCCACATCGACCAGAACAGAAGCGGAAAGACCATTACCGCTTCAATACTGACGATGCCGTCTTCCTTACGCCAGAAGCGACCAAGCCAGCTGGCGGCGGTACGGGGAAGGGATGCGTTAAAACGGTTCATGGACAAACACCGTTGCTACATGCAGTTCATACTGGTCATCAATGGGATCATGGCGTGCCAGTCGGCCCAGAGTGGTCCCGAAGAACAGAGGATCAATCTCGGCACATGCCCGAATGATCATCAATTGGTTCGAAGTGCCTGGATCAAAAAATGGCTCATCCCCGTCGCCACCACGGATATCTTCAGGCGTGTCAACGCAGTAGGGTTGCTGAAAGCTACCGTTTAGAACCGTGCTGGCGGCGAATGGATTGATCGAGGTCATCTCGATTGCCAGGTTGTCAAAGCATTTCGGGATAGCTCCGGCCTTATCACAAACGACTTGCTTCAACAGCGTATGAGTCCACTGCGCACCGGGCGTTTGATCATAGACTTCGATCCTGTTCATACGGACATCTTGGATGGTTTCATCCAGAGCACGCTCAAGGTTTGCATGGTTGTAGGCCACGATTCCGATCTCGACGCCTGAATAGGTGGTGATCATGAAGATCGGGAACCAGAACACGAACTCGATCGTGGCCATGCCCTCTTCGTTGCGGCGAAACCGGCGCAGTTTTTGGGTCAGGCGTTTGATCATTGCGTCAACCTCAGATTCCGGATGCTCGATGTAATCGAAGCAAAGACATTAGGCAGATCGTCTGGGCTGGCCTCGTAGTAGGTCGCGTCGGTTGTTTTGCAGTGTTGCATGATAGCGCGGCCTGCGGATGGCGCTTCCAGCGAGATCGTAAAGATCACGACACCCATCTGCTGTTTAGCATAGTCGCACATCGATCTGACGCGCGGATCCTTGGTGCTACGGCCACTGGAAGAGACAGCATCATAGTAGAAGTCATACGCCCAGCTCGAGCCGTAGTAGTCACGGAACTGGTAGTACAGGTTTAGGCGTGTGGTTCGTTCCCAAAGATCGGGCCAGGTCAAGTGCACGGATGGTTCAACGTCCAGTTCTTGGTAGGTTTTGACACGTCGCGTATCTCGATCAACATTGTAGCAAGTGCCAGAAGAGAACGAGAGGCAGCGGTACTGAATGAACCCACGTACGTAGCTACCTGTCGGATCGTCTGCTTGTGCCTCTTCCAAGCTGCCGGCATCTTCATATGTCAGAGTCGAATTGTTCACGATCGTGTTGCCATAACCGCTGGGCTGAAGCCGATCTCTGACCCAATAACCGCCCCCATCTGACGAATCCCATTCGACTGTTTCGACGCCAGGCCAGATATAGTCGGTGCCAAACTCAATAGTGATCTCATCGCTTTCATCAAGATCAGCATAAGATACGTAGTCGTTAATCCGATCATTCCACCACACGCCTGACTTACCATCGCGATAGGGATCGTTAGTCAGGTATTGGGTTGTGTTCGCACCATCGGTCATCAGGATCAAGACCTTAAGGGTGTCGCCGCTTCTTGGATTGTCTGGACGGGTTGCAAATTCCGCAGGGACATCGCCAGCCGCGGCCATTTGCTGAATAACCGGTTGCATGTTATTGTCGAGCAGAGCCAGGCCCCACTTAACACCCAGGTCAATAGATGTGTTACCTGCCGCCTGGAACGACGCAATTTTGCCTTTCAGCAAATCCGCATCTTTTTGGAAAACCATCGCCTCGCGATTCTCATCGGTCTCACAGATTTCACTGTAGACAAGATTGTCGTTGTTGGGACGCTGGTCGTAGTTGCCCCATGCCGTGAAGTGCAGCGTGCGATCATAAACAAGGTTCAGATCAAACACGCCGCCCTGAAGCTGACTGCTGGTAAAGTTGATGCAGTTGGCATGCGGGTTCACACCAGACGTGTTGATATAGTCCATCATCGAGTCGGGCAGGGCGACTTGGGTCGCATAAGGAACGATAGAGATCGACATTTTGCCGTCTTCGGATTTGTCGACCATTTCCTGCACGAAATCTTGCGCCGCAAGCTTCAGTGTCGTCAGTCGGCTGTTGCTGTTCATCGAGCCTGACACATCGAGAACCATAGAGATTTCTACATTCCCAAGGGCTTCTTCTGCCGCGCTAAATACAGAAGTTGTGATGTAGTCAACATCCCACCACTGCATGAAATGCATCGCCACGTCCATCTCCGCACGCGCTTGTACGCGGCGGAAGCCTTCGATGGTCACGGCACTCGAACCACACAGATTGGCAGGTTCGATAACGATAGATTCTTCAACAAGAAACTGGCCCAGATTCTCTTTTTCGAGATAGTCTTTGATTACGACGGTTGGGCAAAGGTCCTGTCGAAGATCAGTGGCCGCAAGCACTGCGCGGTCCATGGAATATTGCAGGCGTGCGCGCTCGTGGTCGAAACGCTGAATATCAACTGCGAAGCCGCCGACGGCAAACACGATCATGATCAGGCCAAGTGTAAAGATGGTCATCGTTCCATCTTCGGACCGGGCAAAATCGCGCGACGGCAAACCACGCTCGTTTGCTCGCTTTGATTTCTCCAGAATCGACTTCCCTTTTAACATCTTCATCCCGCGTTCCTCTGCCGGCTAGGCACACTGCTTCCAGTCGTTCGCAACTTTAATTTTTTAGCCTTGGAACGTGGCGAGAATTGGGCACTTATGTCACTATGATGCTATTATTGAATGGAAAACAGCCTCAGTTTCGCGGTCGTGCGCAGCTTTGTTTCGCTGAGGTGGACAATTTGGTCAAAAGTCTTAACCGGGCGACTCAGGGAAGGTCTTGGTAATCCCGCGTTCATAAAGTGATGAAAAAAAGTGCAGTTGTTGATTGCAGCCCGCTGCAAGTGGTGCGACAAAACGTCATGACGTTTGTCAGTTCCCGGTATGGAGGATTTTATGACCGGTATCAAAGAGCCCAGCTTTCGTGAGAGTGTTGATCTGATGTTCAACAGGGCGGCGTCCCTGATGGATTTGCCCCCGGGGCTGGAAGAGAAGATACGGGTCTGTAACGCAACCTACACAGTTCGTTTTGGTGTGCGCCTGCGGGGCGACATTCATACCTTCACCGGCTATCGCTCGGTCCATTCCGAGCATATGGAGCCGGTGAAAGGCGGTATTCGCTATGCTTTGGCGGTGAATCAGGACGAGGTCGAGGCACTGGCAGCGCTGATGACGTACAAATGCGCGCTGGTCGAAACGCCGTTTGGTGGTTCGAAGGGCGGGCTTTGCATCGATCCCCGAAAATACGAAGAGCATGAGCTGGAGCAGATCACCCGTCGTTTCGCCTATGAACTGGCCAAGCGTGACTTGATCAACCCATCCCAGAACGTACCCGCGCCCGACATGGGCACGGGCGAGCGTGAGATGGCGTGGATGGCTGACCAATATGCGCGGATGAACACAACCGACATCAATGCGCGGGCTTGTGTGACAGGTAAGCCGTTGAATGCCGGCGGAATCGCCGGGCGGGTCGAGGCCACCGGGCGTGGCATCCAATATGCGCTGCGCGAATTCTTCCGCCATCCCGAAGATGTGGCCAAGGCCGGTCTGTCGGGCAAGTTGGATGGCAAGCGCGTTGTGGTTCAGGGGCTCGGCAATGTGGGCTACCACGCGGCCAAGTTCCTGAGCGAAGAAGACGGCTCGACTATCGTGGGTATCATCGAATGGGATGGGGCGCTCTATAACCCCGATGGCATCAATGTCGAAGCTGTGCGCCAATGGATCGTCAAACATGGTGGCGTGAAAGACTATCCGGATGCGACGCATTCGGCCGAAGGAGGCGCTGTGCTTGAGGCGGAGTGCGACATTCTGATCCCGGCTGCCTTGGAAGGTGTGATCAATCTGGAAAATGCCGAACGTATAAAGGCCCCGCTGATCATCGAGGCTGCGAACGGCCCGGTCACCGCTGGTGCGGATGAGATCTTGCGAAAGAAGGGTACGGTGATCATTCCGGATATGTATGCCAACGCCGGTGGTGTGACGGTGTCCTATTTCGAATGGGTCAAGAACCTCAGCCATATTCGCTTTGGCCGGATGCAGCGGCGTCAGGAAGAGGCGCGGCATGAGTTGATCGTCAGCGAGTTGGAGCGGCTGGATCGCTATCTTGGCGATGCCTGGACGATGTCTCCGGATTTCAAGTCGAAATATCTGAAAGGCGCGGATGAGTTGGAGCTTGTTCGGTCGGGCCTCGATGACACCATGCGCATTGCCTATCAGTCGATGCGTGAAGTCTGGCACAGCCGTGACGATGTCGAGGATCTGCGAACCGCAGCCTATATCGTTTCGATTGATCGTGTTGCAAACAGCTATCGGGCCAAGGGCCTTTGATTGCATATGGATGGGGCGTGCATCTCGCTCCATCCTGAACTGCCGGTCAGAAAATGGGCAATGGCAGGCCCGGCGCAGGGCGGCTAAGCTACCGCTAGTTCAACGATTCCCGGAGACCCCAATGTTGCGTATCGCCATCGCTGCCGCCGTTCTTGCCACACCTCTGGCCGCGGCAGAAACCAAGGAACAAAGCTGCCAGTATCAGGCGGATGTGGTGGCCGCGATCCAGCAAGCGCGATTGGATAAGGTGAAAGAGCGAGACGTTCCACAAGCGGTCGCGGATAGCAGCCCCACCTGGCCCGAAAACTACAATGCTGCGGTTCCATTGATCACGCCTTGGGTATACGAACAGAAGATGCGCGATGTCCGCAAAAAGGACCTAGGCGCGGCTTGGCTGGAGCTCTGCCTGCAGCAATAATCCACAATCGGATCATTTCGCTGTGGATAAGCGCGCCATCCCCTTGGCGCGCGTTTTCATTTCTGGCAGGTTTGATAGATGTCTTTGCCCCCCGGATTTCTGGATGAATTGCGCACCCGGCTCAGCCTGTCTCAGGTCGTCGGGCGCAAGGTCATGTGGGATCAGCGCAAGTCCAATCAGGGCAAAGGGGATATGTGGGCGCCATGCCCGTTCCATCATGAAAAAACCGCCTCATTCCATGTGGATGATCAGAAAGGGTTTTATTACTGCTTTGGCTGCCACGCCAAAGGGGATGCGATTAGCTTTGTGAAAGAGTCCGAGAATGTCTCGTTCATCGAAGCGGTTGAGATTTTGGCGCGTGAAGCCGGGATGCCGATGCCCGCGCGCGACCCCAAGGCGCAAGAGAAACAGGATCGCCGGTCTCAATTGGCTGAGGTGATGGAGCAGGCAGTGCAATTCTTCCGTCTGCAACTCAAAACCGGGGCGGGGGGTGCCGCACGCGATTACCTGACGCGCCGGGGTTTGGATGCGCAAGCATTGGACCGGTGGGAAATCGGCTTTGCCCCCGATGGTTGGCAAGCACTTTGGGATCACTTGCGCGGTAAGAACGTGGCAGAGGAATTGATCCTGGATGCCGGGCTGGCGAAACCGTCGAACAAGGGCAAAAAGCCCTATGATACGTTCCGCAACCGCATCATGTACCCGATCCGCGACCCGCGTGGGCGATGCATCGCCTTTGGCGGTCGGGCGCTGGACCCAAGTGACAACGCGAAATATCTGAACTCACCTGAAACGGCGCTATTCGACAAAGGCCGGAGCCTGTACAACCACGGCCCCGCACGGCAGGCGGCTGGGAAGGGCCAGCCGCTAATCGTGGCCGAGGGTTACATGGATGTTATCGCGCTGGCCGAGGCTGGTTTCGGGGCGTCTGTGGCCCCGCTGGGTACTGCGATAACCGAACATCAGTTGCAGCTGCTCTGGCGGATTTCTGATGAACCTATCATCGCTTTGGATGGCGATACGGCGGGCCTGCGTGCCGCGATGCGGGCGGTCGATTTGGCCCTTCCTTTGTTGGAGGCCGGAAAGTCCCTGCGCTTTGCGCTGATGCCCGAGGGCAAAGATCCAGACGACCTGCTGCGCGCCGAAGGGGCAGGGGCCGTACAAAAGGTGCTGGACGGGGCTATTCCGATGGTTAAGCTGCTGTGGCAGCGTGAAACCGAAGGCAAAGTCTTTGACAGCCCGGAACGCAAGGCCGCATTGGACAAGGTGCTGCGCGACAAGATCAAACTGATCCGCGATCCTTCGATACGCTCTCACTATGGGCAGGAAATCAAAGACTTGCGCTGGCAGCTGTTCCGCCCGCAGCGCCAGCCACAGAACCGAACATGGCAACCACGGGGCAAGTGGCAGCCCCCCAAACAGCCCGCGACTGCCGGGGCGAGGGCGTCATTCCTTGCGTCTGCGGACAATGCCGACATCCACATGCGTGAAGCAGCCATTCTGGCCATCGCTGTTCTGAACCCGCATGTGGTGGTGCAGTTCGAAACGCAGTTGGAGGATATGGATTGCCATGATCCCGATCACGCGGCGCTGCGCCACGCCATTCTGCGTCATGCGATCGATGATCCGGACAATCTGAAAGACCACATCATCGAAACTTTGGGGCCCGAGCCCCTTGAAAACCTGCTGAGCCTTCGCCATGTCGCTGTGATCCCTTGTGTGTTCAAACCAGGCGACGTTGAAAAGGCCCAGATGACGCTGGCCGAGGAACTCGCGAAAATCAAAGCGCTCCAGGGATTGGATGCAGAGATTGCTGAAGCGACCGAGGAGTTGTCCGACTTGGCTGACGAGTCATTGACGTATCGGGTGGGTCAGGCCGCCGAAGAGCGTAACCGCGCAAGCCGCAGCCAGAACGAGGACAAAGCCCTTTTCGACATCGCCGACAACGGCGCGCGAATCAACCGCGACGAGAAGGACGCGTTCGAAGCAATCATGTCTGGGATCAAATTCGAGCGGAAACGTCGATAAGTGATGTTTTCGTAAGGCACTAGAAAAGAAAAACAGGTAAACGGGTGGCCGAATCAGTTTCACGCGCTAATGATTCGGTTCCAACGAATCACCCATCCCTGCAGGAGCATTGAATGGCCGCCAAGGATACAAACGAAGATCGCAAATCCGACGAGCAGGAACAGGAAATCTCGCTGGACATGAGCCAGGCCAACGTCAAGAAGATGATCGCCGAGGCCCGCGAGAAAGGTTACATCACTTACGATCAGCTCAATCAGGTTCTGCCGCCTGATCAGGTCAGCTCGGAACAGATCGAAGACGTGATGTCGATGCTGTCCGAAATGGGCATCAACATCATCGAAGATGAAGAGGCCGAGGAAGAAGAAAACAAAGGCTCGACCGAACTGACCACGACAGACAGCAACCGTGAGGTCGCGCTGGCCGGTGCCGCCACCGAAAAACTGGACCGTACCGACGATCCCGTCCGCATGTATCTGCGTGAGATGGGCAGCGTCGAGTTGCTGAGCCGCGAGGGCGAGATTGCCATCGCTAAGCGGATCGAAGCGGGCCGGAACACGATGATCGCAGGGCTTTGCGAAAGCCCGTTGACCTTCCAGGCGATCACCATCTGGCATGACGAATTGCTGTCCGAAGACATTTTGCTGCGAGATGTTATCGATCTGGAAACCACCTTTGGGAACCAGATGGACGAGGACGGCGATGTTGAGGAACCCGTCGTTGATACCGCTGCGGTACAGGCTGCCAAGCCAAAAGAAGATACTGGCCCGGAATTGGATGCGGACGGTAACCCTATCGCCAATGACGATGATGATGACGAAGACGATCAGGCCAACATGTCGCTGGCCGCCATGGAAGCGGCGCTGAAAGATCAGGTTCTGACCACGCTTGAGCGCATCTCGACCGACTTTGCGATGTTGTCGGAAATGCAGGACAGCCGGATTTCGGCCACCCTGAACGAAGATGGCACGTTCAGCGCCAAGGACGAAGAGACTTATCAGAAGTTGCGGTCCGAAATTGTTGAGCTCGTGAATGGTCTTCACCTGCACAACAACCGGATCGAGGCGCTTATTGACCAGCTTTACGGTATCAACCGCCGCGTCATGTCGCTGGACAGCTCGATGGTGAAACTGGCGGATCAGGCGCGGATCAACCGTCGTGAATTCATCGACGCCTATCGTGGTCGCGAATTGGATCCGAACTGGATGGCGGATATGGCCGAAAAGCCAGGCCGGGGCTGGCAGATGTTCATAGAACGCTCGACCGACAAGGTAGAAGAACTGCGCAACGATATGGCTCAGGTCGGTCAGTATGTCGGTCTTGATATCTCAGAATTCCGCCGCATCGTACAGCAGGTTCAGAAAGGCGAGAAAGAAGCTCGGCAGGCCAAGAAGGAAATGGTCGAGGCCAACCTGCGTCTGGTGATTTCGATTGCCAAAAAATACACGAACCGTGGCCTGCAATTCCTTGATCTTATTCAGGAAGGGAACATCGGCCTGATGAAGGCGGTGGACAAGTTCGAATACCGCCGCGGCTATAAATTCTCGACCTATGCGACCTGGTGGATTCGCCAGGCCATCACCCGCTCGATTGCGGATCAGGCGCGGACTATCCGTATTCCGGTTCACATGATCGAAACGATCAACAAGCTGGTTCGGACTGGCCGTCAGATGCTGCATGAAATCGGCCGCGAGCCGACGCCGGAAGAACTGGCCGAAAAGCTGCAGATGCCGCTTGAGAAAGTGCGCAAGGTGATGAAAATCGCCAAAGAGCCGATCAGCCTTGAGACGCCGATTGGTGACGAGGAAGATAGTCAGCTGGGCGATTTCATTGAGGACAAGAATGCCGTGCTGCCGCTCGACAGCGCCATTCAGGAGAACCTCAAGGAAACGACGACCCGGGTTCTGGCCTCGCTCACCCCGCGTGAGGAACGGGTTCTGCGGATGCGTTTTGGCATTGGCATGAACACCGACCATACGCTGGAAGAGGTCGGCCAGCAGTTCAGCGTGACCCGCGAACGTATTCGTCAGATCGAGGCGAAGGCGCTGCGGAAACTGAAACATCCCAGCCGGTCGCGAAAACTGCGATCTTTCCTGGATCAGTAAAGTCAAAGGCGCCGAGCACACGGCGCCTTTTTTCTTTGTCCGTCAGATGCGTCCGGGCGGAATCTTCCGTTGTTCTTTCATGTCGCATTGCCCACCGCCAGGATGCATGACACCGTTGCCTTGCCGGGTTCGACCGAAAGAAACCACCCTATGCAAGGTTCTGAAATTTCAAAAGAATGGGATGTTGGAAACCTGATCGTGTTCGATGGGGAATGTGTTCTGTGTTCGGGCTTCTTTCGGTTCATGCTACGGCATGACCGGGCGCAAGTGTTTCAGTTTGCAACAGCGCAATCACCCTTGGGCCAAAAGCTATACCGACAGCTAAATCTGCCCACAGAAGACTTCGAAACCAACTTGGTGATCGTGAACCAAAAGGTACATCAGCGTCTGGATGCCTTTGCGGCTGCGATGGCGCAGCTGCCGGGCCCTTGGCGCGCCCTGTCGCTGTGCCGTTATTTGCCGCGCTTTGTAAAGGACCCACTTTATCACGCCATCGCGCGCAATCGCTATGCCATCTTTGGGCGGACCGACAGCTGCATGGTCCCGGATGCGGATGTCCAGTCGCGTTTTACAGCGTGCGGATTCTGAGGCGAATGGACCCGTTTCTGCAAGCGCTGCCGCCGCAATCGGATCTGCCGCAGGCGGTACGGCAGCTGCACAGTGCCGAAGGCGTTTACGAAGGGCGTTGTGATATCCAGCGGGGGCGTGGACGTTTGGCGAGCATTGTGCTGAACCTTGCTGGGTTTCCCCGGAATGGACGTGACGTGCCGGTTCGGGTGACGGTGATGCGCGACGGTCAACATTGGCTTTGGACCCGCGATTTTGCGGGCCATATCACGCGTTCTCGCTTGTGTTATGACCCCAATACGAGGTGCGTGCGAGAAAGGTTCGGCCATGTATCCATCTGGCTTAAGACCTTGATTGTAAAGGACAAGTTGCAGGTCGACATCCAGCGTTTGACTCTATTGGGGCTGCCGGTACCGACCATTCTTCTTCCGCGTTCTTCGACGTTCGAGATGCAGGACGATCAGGGAAGGTACGTCTTTGATGTGTCCGCTCGGGTTCCGTTTCTTGGGCGGCTGATCCGCTATCACGGCTGGCTGACGCCTGTTCACGCCGCCGATGAAATCGACTAAATTGATCGTGAACCCAGCAGCTATTGGACCACCGGGGCCTATCTTAGGCCTATAGGCAATAACGAAAAGACAAAACGATGAAACAGACGATCTTATGTGCACTGTCGGTGGCCGCAACCCTTGGCTTGGCGGCACAAACAAATGCGGCGCCGAACGGGTATCGAACCGAGCCGATCAATAGCACCGATTTTGAGGTCATACCGCGCGCTCAGCAGTTCACAGATGGCTATTGGTGCGCGGCGGCAGATTTTGCGCGCCGAAAGCTGGGCTTGGGCTGGCAAGACCGCATCTATGTCCTGCGCGGCTATGGACCTAGCGTCACCACCGGACGCAGAACAGCGGTACAGTTTACAATCAAAGAGCCATCAGAGACTCCAGTACAACCCAGTTTTGTCTTATCAAGCTTTGCCGCAGGCTCCAGCATATCAGTCCAAGGGGCAAATGCGAAATGCGATACCCGCCCGTTCTTTAGATAATAAGGTCTGAGCCAGAATAGATGCGCACTGAATTCGCGATCCAAACTCAGGGCGCGGGCCTGTATGAGTTCACCAATGATGTGCATCGCTGGCTTGGCCCATCTTTGAAGGATGGCGTTCTGACACTGTTCGTGCGCCATACTTCATGTTCGCTGCTGATACAGGAAAACGCCGACCCCGAGGTTCAGACTGATCTGAAGGCTTTTTTCGAAAGACTGGTGCCGCCATCGGATCATCCCGCGATGTCCTATCTGCGCCATACCTATGAAGGGCCGGATGATATGCCCGCGCATATCAAATCCGCGCTTATGCCCGTTTCGCTGTCGATCCCGGTCTCGGCGGGTCGCATGTGTCTTGGGACATGGCAGGGGATTTACCTGTTCGAACACCGCTCTGCACCGCATCGTCGTTTGATTGCGGCGCATCTTGGATAACCCTTTATCTAGGGGTTGAAAATTCCGACTACCCAAATCCTAGCGGCTGCCCTATAGTTGTGGATAAGTAAGCCAAAGTGCTTACAAAAAGAGGCCGAACTTGGGACGAGGAGACGGCGGATGCGCTGCCCGTTTTGCGGAAATATCGACACTCAGGTGAAAGATTCACGCCCGGCAGAGGATCACGTTGCGATCCGCCGACGCCGGTTTTGCCCGGCCTGCGGGGGCCGGTTCACCACATATGAACGCGTGCAACTGCGCGATCTTGTGGTGATCAAGACCAATGGAAAGCGCGAAGATTTCGACCGCGACAAGCTGGAGCGTTCGATCCGTATCTCGATGCAGAAACGGCCGGTCGATCCTGAACGGATCGATCAGATGATCTCGGGCATCGTGCGTCGGCTGGAAAGCATGGGCGACACGGATATCCCATCCAGCAAAATCGGCGAAATCGTCATGGAAGCTCTGGCGCGGATCGACACCGTTGCCTATGTTCGCTTTGCAAGCGTGTACAAGAATTTCCAGGCGGCCGATGATTTCGAGGAGTTTGTCCACGAGTTGCGACCGCCGCAACCTCTGACGGACGAGTGAGCGAAACAGATAGGCGATTTATGGCGCTGGCCCTGTCATTGGGGCAGCGTGGTCAAGGGTCGTGTTGGCCCAACCCGGCCGTCGGGTGTGTTATCGTGCGCGAAGGGCGCATTGTCGGGCGGGGCTGTACCCAGCCGGGTGGACGGCCTCACGCAGAACCTGTTGCGTTGGCGCAGGCTGGATCGGCGGCCAAGGGTGCCACGGCCTATGTGACGCTGGAACCTTGTGCGCATCACGGCCAGACCCCCCCCTGCGCAACCGCTTTGATCGAGGCCGGGGTGTCGCGCGTCGTGGCCGCGCTTGAAGACAGCGATCCGCGTGTGTCAGGGCAGGGTTTCGCGATGCTACGAGAGGCCGGGATTGAGGTCGAGACCGGTGTGCTGGCGGATCAGGCGGCGCAGGATTTGGCGGGGTTCTTCCTAAAAACAGAACAAAGCCGCCCCTTTGTCACCCTGAAACTGGCCAGCAGCTTTGATGGGCGGATCGCGACGCAAAGCGGCCATAGCCAGTGGATCACGGGCTCAACCGCCCGCCGCGCTGTGCACGCAATGCGCGCGCGCCATGATGCGGTGATGGTTGGGGCAGGGACGGCGCGTGCAGATGACCCCTCGCTGACCGTGCGGGATTTGGGCGTCTTACATCAGCCTGCACGGATTGTCGTATCGCGGCATTTGGATTTGCCTCTGATGAGCCAACTGGCACGCACGGCCAAGGATGTTCCCGTCTGGATATGCCATGGTCCAAGCCCCGATCCCGATCGCGCTCGCACGTGGGAAGGGCTCGGCGCCCGGCTGATCCCTTGCGCGCTGCGGGATCACCATATCGACGCCACAGATCTGTTACAGCAATTGGGTCAGGCTGGTTTGACACGGGTGTTCTGCGAGGGCGGTGCGGCCCTTGCCGCATCACTGCTTGAGGCGGATATGGTGGATGAACTGGTCGGTTTCACCGCTGGTTTGACCATTGGCGCCGAAGGGCTTGCTGCGGTCGGTCGATTGGGTCTTGAGACACTTGAGGCCGCGCCGAGGTTTGAGCTGATCGAAACACGCGCGATTGGTGCGGATATCCTGCACCGCTGGCGACGATCCACACAGTGACTTAGCGCCACAAGCGCGCATGCGTGGCAAGAGCCCCCTGCAGCTTTGACAGCAGGCGGTTCAGCAGGCCTGTTTTCGCTGGTACTCCGTTAGCCAGACGCTCAACCGCGACTTCGACGGGGCAGGGTTGACCCGTCAGCGGATCCATATAGCGCGGATAATCGATAAGTGTTGCGTGGACCAACCCCATCAACGATGGCCGTGCACCGCGACGCGCGGGAACTGTGCCCAGATCATGGGTCAGACCCCATCCGGCATAAAACGGAGCCCCCAAGGTCGTGACCTTGACCCCACGCAAGAGGGCCTCGAATCCAATCAGCGAGGTCATGGTCCAGACCTCTTGCACATGCGCCAGCACCGAGGCCGGATCGCAATCGTCCAGAACCAGATCGGCCAGACCTTCAGCCTCGACCTTCCCCTCTCGCAGCCCCGCCTGAACATCCGGGTGGGGTTTATAGACTAAAACGGCGTTCGGGTTCGCTTCCCTTGCGGCACGCAGCAGTTCGAGATTGGTGCGAATGTTGCTGGTGCCCAATAGGACTGAGGCGTCATCCTCCACCTGTCCCGGCACCAGAATGCAATGCCCCTCGGGCAAGGTCGGAGCAGGGTGTCCAATGTTGTACTTGCTGAGTCCACCCGACAAAAGGCGCGCCACCAAATGCTCCGCTCGCAGTTCCTGGTCTGGGCGCAAGGTCTCGCGTTGGGCAATCAGTTCTTCCAAGCGGCTTGGGCGCGTGGGGTCGTAGTAAATCCCCAGATCATCGGTCACCAGCGACAGGGGCGGGATTAACTCTGCACCCAACCCGCGTGAACGCAGAAAGCCGTCTTCGACACGAATGACCCCCTCGGCATCTCGCGACTGACTGGCCCACACCATATGCGGCCGATCGCGGGTGGTGGGCACAGTGCTTTTGAATTGAACCTTGCGATGTCTGCCAAACATTTGCTGCAGATGTTTTCGCTTCCAGAGCCGCATGCCTGAGGCTGTCCAACCTTGCCGATCCTGACGCCAAGCGCGCGTCGTGGCCTCCAGCGTGTCCAGAACAGTTTCCAACTCGCACAACCTGTCCCGATAAGGATCGTACCATGTGGGATACAGCAGCATGGCCGCTGCAAACAACTGCGCGCGCGTCAGGTTCCGGGTTCGGCGCGGGATCGGCACCTCATCTAGCGTCAAACCCCAACCGGCGTAAAAGGGCTGCCCGAAAACCCTGGGTTTGTGATCGGCCAGTATTGCCTCGAACCCCAGCTGCGAGGACAGCGTGTAAACACCAACCGCGCCATCCAACAGGGACCACGGGCTGAGCGCATCATGCAAAAACGAGACACGATCAGAGAGGTCCTGATCGCTGAAGTATCCCGGGCGATGGCCCGCTTGGGTTTCAGGATGGGCCTTGATCAGGACACGCGCGCCCGGGTTTTCCTCCTGCGCGATCACCAGCATTTCGCGGAACCGGGCATAGTCGCCTCCGCTCGCTGTCACGGCGGCGTCGCCTTGCGTTTGATCAATGACCAGAACATATCCGGGATCAGGCGGCGCGATGTCAGTGTCAAAAGCCGAGTATTTGCTGAGATGAAGGTCCTTTATCCGCGCAATAGCACCGCGCGCGCGGTTCAGCAGCGCGGTATCGTCCAGAGGATGTGTCGCCAGTAGCGTTTCAAGGTCTGACGGAGCGGACGGGTTGAAATGCAGCCCGGTTTGATCCAGTAGCAACCCCAAAGGTGGCTCGCCCGCGCGCCCGGGATTTAGAGAGCGTAGAAAGGCGTCTTCAACCCTCAGGACCGGGGAGCCGCATTTTTCGGCCATGCTCAGGCCGCGATGGGCGGTTGGGCTGTTGCCCCAGACCCCAACGGTATCGGCCTGTTTGGGTAGGCCAAGGCGAATGTCATAGCCGGTCAACGACAGGATGCGCCGTATGCGACGGTTGGTCAGAAACCCCCCATTATAAACAAACAGCCGGGTGCGATTTGCCCCGGCTGCGGTGTCCGTTTCTGGATACACGGGTTAGTTTCCGGTCAGTGTGGCGACGTTTGCGACCGGTGTCAGACCACCCGCGATCAGCGAGATCGACTTGCTCCACTGTGCATAGGGGGCTTCGGTCACATAGATCGTATCATCATCGCGGATGACAAAGTCGCGGGCGATGAACAGACCGTTGGGCGCGGTCAGATTCAGCAGGTAGATCATGCGCTGATCCCCTTGCAATTCCGCGCGACCTGTTACGCTGCGGGCGATGTCCTGACCTTCTTTCCGAAGGATGAAAATCCCCGTCGGATCTGAGGAGAGGCCCTGCAAACCACCCACCTGCGCCAGCGCTTCCAGCGCCGATAGATCTTGACTGTCAAACGCAATCCGCGACTGCCCACCCGTCGCACCCAGCGCGATGTAAGAGCGGCTGTCAGCCTCAACCAGGATGCGGTCACCACCGCGAAGCGCGACATCCAGATTGGGATTTTTAAACAGGTCTTCGTACCAAACAGTGCCTTTCTGGTCGCCTCGGATCAGCGTCACCAGTGCGATGTCCGATCCAACGGCTACTCCCCCTGCCTGGGACAACATACCCAGCAACGTGCGTGTCGGGCGTTCGATCGGGTAAATACCGGGCGCGCCGATTGTTCCGGTCAGAGACACGGTCGAACCGTCACCGGCAACGCGGCGCACTTCGACCTGTGGATCAGGGGTCTGTTCTTTCAGCTCGTTTGTGATCAGCACGCGCAATTGTTCAGGCGTATTGCCCGCCGCGCGCAGACGGCCCGCATAGGGGACGAATATGAACCCGTCACTGTCGACCTGCACCTCTTCCAGGGCGGTGGCGGCACCGGTTTCTCCTGACAGCAAGCCATCATCCACGTTTTCCCATACCGTCAAGCCCAGAACATCGCCCGGGCGCACGGTATCTGCTGCCACGTTCGATGCGCTGCGGAAGGATGAAGAAAACCCAAATTGCGGGATGCTGGAGGTGGCCTTGGTGACGCGGTCATCCACTTCGACCACAAAGGCGTTGCCGCCGTTTTCGACTGAGCCCGCCAAAATCTCTGATTTATTTGGGCCGGATTTGGGAAGCTGGCATGCGGCGACAAGGCCGCAAAGAACCAAAAGGGTAACCCCCCGTAGTGCTCGGGTAGAAAAGCGTTGCACTGCCTCTGATCCTCAAACTTCTTTTTGTTGGGGGCAAACTACCCGGATTGGGCAGCAACATCCAGCAGAGGATGCCTTATTTCACTCGACAAGTCGCAACTGTGGCGTGCGTGCCTCGTTGTTCCTCAGAACCGCCTGGTAGGGATCATGCGCGCGCAGGACCATATCCGCGGCACGGCGGAGCAATTGTCGGCGCCCCCGCCGCGAATAAAAGCCACCGGGAACCTGACTGGTTTCCAAAAGGAACTGACGGTAGATGCGATAGGCTTTTGCATCCGGCATTTCGGGGTCTGCAAAGAAGTCTTCAATCGGTTGTTGCGATACAAATTCAGGCTTGTCGTAAACCGATCTGCCGAAAATCCGCAGCGGAATGCCGCGCCACAGTACCTGCTGACCTGCAGTTGAATTGATGGTGACGGCCGAGTTTGCTTCATCCAGCAACTTGGCCAGCTTGCCTCCAGGCACGTAGTGAACGCGCCCCTCGATCCCGTGCTTGCGGGACAGATCGCGGACCCGACGGCGCAGCGGTTCACGATGGTTTTCCAGCGGGTGTTCCTTGATCACCAAACGGTGATGGCCCGGTGCGCCCTTGGCGAATCCTTCGATCATTTGTTCCAGAAACGCGCTCATGCTTGCGTAGTCGGAATGCGACTGGACCGAGCTGTCGTGCCCCAGTTGAAGCAGCACAAGATGGTAGGGGAACGCACCCCGGCGTACCCGCAAAGTGGACCAGCCGCGCTGGAGGCGGTGAAACGGCATCAGGGCCAAGCGCTTGAAATACAGTTTGAATTCCTTGGCGACCGAAAGGTCGCGATGCGGGCGGAAGTTGCGGTAGCGGCGGTTCATGAACAGAACGAACCAATGGTATAGCGCGCCATAGAAGATGTGCTGGCGCATATCTCCCCAATGCGAAGGTGGCGGCGGTGATGCCGTATCGGATTGCTCCAGCGCCTGATGCATATCCGCGACGTCCAGCGACATCAGTCTGGAGTTCCCGTTGGACCCCCAACGCTCATAAGTTACCCACCAGGGCCGCAGATACCCTTCCTCAAAGACATGGATCGTTATGCCACGGGATCGCGCGATTTCAACAGCACGGGCATGAACCGGGCGTGTATCGCCGTACAGAACGATATCGGTTACGTCCTTGCGGATGATCAGATCGATCAGGGTCTCGGGCCAAAGCTCTGGCTTGTAGCGGAACGGAATATAGGTAGATGTGTCAGACCAGAACGCCCGATCCCCGGCATTGAACCCGACCCGCCAGACCTGCGCGCCGGCATCTTGCAGCATGCGCCCAAGCGCGCTGAAGAACGGGCCATGTGGCCCCTGTAGAAGCAGAAAAACGCGGTCGCTTGATGAAGTGGCGGAGTGGGTCATCCCTGACATATTATCCAATCTTTTGGGCGAAACTATGCCTGATTGTCTCAGTTTTTTACTCATTTGTGCCTTAATTGAGCGGTCGGTCCTTGCCCGCGCTTGGTGAAGGTCGTACCTCAGCGACTAAAGTCAGGATCAGGTTAGGGATCGAGGGTTAACAGAATGTTTACAGGGATCGTCACGGATATCGGCACCGTTACCGAGTTAGAGCAGCAAGGCGATCTGCGGGCGCGCATTCAGACAGCCTATGAGACCGATGGCATTGATATCGGTGCTTCGATTGCCAGCGACGGTGTCTGCCTGACAGTGATTGCACTGGGCGATGACTGGTATGATGTGCAAGTCAGCGCCGAGACGGTGTCGAAAACAAATCTGGACAGCTGGACGCCTGGCAAACGTGTCAACCTGGAACGCGCTCTGAAGGTTGGCGACGAACTGGGTGGCCATATTGTTTCGGGCCATGTGGATGGTGTCGCCGAGGTTGTTGCGGTTAAGGATGAGGGCGACAGCACGCGGGTCACATTGCGCGCGCCAGAGGATTTGGCTCGTTTCATCGCCCCCAAAGGGTCGGTTGCGCTGAACGGAACATCCCTGACCGTGAACGATGTTGAGGGGTGCGATTTCGGCATCAACTTTATTCCTCATACCAAAGAAGTGACCACCTGGGGCGATGTCACCGTTGGGGATCAGGTCAACCTTGAGATCGACACGCTGGCCCGCTATGTCGCGCGCCTGGCCGAGATGTCCTGAGGCAAATATTCGTCGCGTCCTGACCCGTGCACGCCGTTTGCGCTCTGGCCTTTGGGCGCGGTGTGGTCTATCCCGCGTTGCAGAAATGCTCTTGTGAAAGGCTGCCCCATGAGCTTTGAAACCCCCGGTCCGGTCGAGGCCCAGCTGCGCGATGCGATCAGCCCGATTGAGGAGATCATCGAAGAGGCGCGCAAAGGCCGGATGTATATACTTGTCGATCACGAGGATCGCGAAAACGAAGGCGATTTGGTGATTGCCGCTGAATTCGCGGATGCCGAGGCGATCAATTTCATGGCCACCCATGGGCGCGGGCTGATCTGTCTGCCGATGACGGCGGAAAGGATCGACAATCTGGGCCTGCCGATGATGGCGGTGAACAATTCATCGCGTCACGAAACTGCGTTCACCGTCTCGATTGAAGCGCGCGAGGGAGTTTCGACGGGTATCTCTGCCGCCGACAGGGCGCTGACCGTGGCCACCGCGATCAACGAACAGAATACGATGGCCCATATTGCCACCCCGGGCCACATCTTCCCGCTGCGGGCCAAGCGGGGCGGGGTGCTGGTGCGCGCAGGCCATACTGAGGCTGCTGTCGATATCTCGCGCCTGGCGGGGCTGAACCCGTCGGGCGTGATCTGTGAGATCATGAAGGCTGACGGCACCATGGCGCGCCTGCCGGATCTGGTCGAATTCGCGCAAGAACATGATATGAAGATCGGCACCATCAGTGATCTGATCGCGTACCGGTCGCGCAATGATAATCTGGTGGTCGAAACCTCACGCGAGACAGTGACGTCGGAATATGGTGGCGAATGGGAAATGCGCCTTTTCACCGATCAGCTTCATGGCATCGAGCATGTCGTCATGATCAAAGGTGACATCACCACGCTAGAGCCTGTCCTGACCCGTACTCACGCCCTGCATGAAGCACCGGATATTCTGGGCCTCGGCCCCAAATCTTCGCGCGAATTGCCGCGTGCGATGGAGAAGATCGCGGAAGAGGGTCGGGGGGTCGTCTGCCTGTTCCGCCAGCCGCGCAATTCGCTCTACGCGGTTGAGGATGAAGGTCCACGGACAATCAAGCAAACGGGTCTCGGGTCTCAGATCCTGTCCAAGCTGGGCGTTCAGGAACTGGTTCTGCTGACAGATTCACCTGAAACCGTATATCTGGGGCTCGACGCGTTTGGCCTGTCCATCGTCGGCACCCGCTCGATCCTGAAGGAAGACTGATCATGGCTGCTCAAGACGAACATGGCATCCTGCCGACACCCAAATTTGACAAGCCGGTCAAACTTCTGATCGTGGCAGCCCCTTTCTACCGTGCGATTGCCGACAACCTGATCGCAGGCGCCATGGCCGAAATCGAAGCGGCTGGCGGGACCTGCGAGGTTGTCGAGGTTCCTGGTGCGCTGGAAATTCCTACCGCTATCGCCATGGCTGATCGCCACTGCAATTTCGATGGTTATGTTGCGCTGGGCTGTGTCATTCGAGGCGAGACCACGCATTACGAAACCGTTTGCAACGACTCTAGCCGTGCCATTCAGTTGATGGGCCTGCAAGGCCTGTGCATCGGCAACGGTATCCTGACGGTCGAGAATGACGAACAGGCCGAGGTGCGCGCCAATCCAGAAAAGATGAATAAAGGCGGTGGCGCGGCTGCTGCGGCCTTGCATCTGATCGCGCTCAGCCGTAAGTGGGGCTCTTCCAAAAAGGGCGTCGGATTCAAGCCGCCGTCCGAGTCCATCCTTGTGGCGGGCGACAGCAACGGACCCACGACAGCATGAACCAGACAAACGCGCCGAAACCGGCCAACCAGAAACGCCTGATGAAATCCGCGGCCCGGCTTTATGCCGTGCAGGCGCTGTTCCAGATGGAGCAATCGGGCCAGACCACTGAGGCGGTCGTGACCGAGTTTCTGGATCACCGGTTTGGCGCTGTCTATGAAGGGGATGAGATGCTGGATGGCGATATCAGCGTCTTCCGGTCGCTGGTCGACAATGCGGTGAACTATCAGGCCCAGATTGACCAGATGACCGACCGTGCGCTGGTCGCCAAATGGCCGATTGCGCGCATCGACCCGACCTTACGGGCCCTGTTCCGCGCCGCCGGGGCCGAGCTGACCCAAAGCGACACACCCCCCAAAGTGGTCATCACCGAATTCGTCGACGTTGCGCGCGCCTTTTTCCCAGACGGCAAAGAGCCCAAATTCGTCAACGCCGTATTGGATCACATGGCGCGCGAGGCCCAGCCCGAGGCGTTCTGACGCCTTTACGGCAGGCTGACAGGCGCTAGACTCATGTCCACAGCGCAAGGAGGTCTGCCATGCCCAAACTGATCCGTCTATATATCACGCAGGTTGTCTGGGGATTTGTCATCTCGGCGGTGTTTGTCGGGGTGTTGCTTGCATTCAATGTGGCCAATCTGCGGAGCCTGATGATTGGCTCAGATGTCGGCTTGATCGCCTTGCTGATGATCTGGTTTATGAACGGGATCGTCTTCGCGGGCGTCCAGTTTGGCTACAAGATCATGAGCATGGCCGAGAAGCCAAAAGGCCCACGCGGGGGCACGCCGGTTGTTCATGATTTGAAGCCGGTCGCGATCAAGCAAGAGGCGAGTGTTTCACGTTGAATCGGGTGTTAGGCCAGATCACCCGGAGTCCCTCGTGATCTTTCTGATCGAGAGGTGAACGGTGGCACTGGAATTGTCCGTTGTGAGCCCAAGATCACCAATGCTGCAAGTTGCATCAAGGTCCGCTGTCTGCGAGACTCGTGGGCATAGTGCAGGATGTAGTGCTCAGACAATCTGGCTGAACAGATTTTGTCGCATTCAAGCCATCGTATCGTGGAGAGTATCGTTGGGCGTCAAACAAAAAAAGTACAATGAGAGACTGAAGCTATCTGCTTCTTCGTTGAACACAATAGCTCTAACAGTGTTCGGACTAGGTATGGCTAGACCTGTGGTCAATTCATTTATTGACCCAGAAGGAACTTTTGATCCGTACACTTACATTGATGTGAAATTTCTGGCCATCGGCATCTTCGCCCTGGTATTGCACTTTGTGTCTCGCGCTCTTTTTTATCTACTTTTGGAGGAGTAGATGGCAGATGTTGACTGGTTCCTTATAATTGGTGGTCTCGGCGCCGCAGTTGCGATCTGCGCTCTGGTTTTGCTTGACTATCTGGCAACGCACTCGAAGACGCTGCCTGTACTAAGGTCCATATTCTCAAGGGCTCAGCCCGCCATGCAGGCGGCGGATTTTGCTGTTTTTGGCAACCCTAATCCTAGTGAGCTAAAGGAAGCCAAAGCTGTGCAACAGCTGTTGTCGGCTCTGGAAAAGACAGAAGGTGACGCAGTTGTTGATGCGGGTCCGTTTATTTTCATCAAGACTAAAAACCCTGCTGGCGACCCACAAGTATTTACCAAGCGGCTCACCATTTTCGAGAGAGCGCAGCTAAATGAAAACCCCTTGCTACTAAATGACCCCAAAAAATTGAGGCAGTTGCTTGGAGATGTTGGCCTTTCCAGACCTGATTTGGTCGAGGAAGTCAAATCCGCGCGAACAATACTGTCTTCTTTATCAGCGGGTTCAAAAGAGGGCACTAACAATTGACTTAATCGACAGTCACGGGATTCGGCTGACGAAACGGACATCCGACGTTCGTCGGTCCAAGTCCGATTTGTCCCGCAAAGCGGTTGTTGAGGTAGGAAGTACCAGGCTATCAGAGTAGACTCGTTGAACCTGTTGCTAATTCAGCCTGAAATTTGAGCCCTAAGAGGCGAACGTGAGTGGCGTTCTTAGCCAGTTCTGGAATGCGGCGGGACCACCAGTCAACCGTGCGGTTTGATTCCCGAGGACCTGTATGTACAGGTGGGCGCCAGGTAATCAGGCCAGGACCTGAACAGAGCCAGCCCCCTCGGAATTGCTTAAGGCCACCAGAATGCTACCAGTCACAAGAAGGGCAGAACCCGCCAAGCGCTTAGTTAGGGCGTCGGGCGGGTTCGTACAAGGGGTTTGTGCACAGATCAGGCGTCGACCGGCTCGTGCAGGGCAGCGCGCATCTTGCCGAAATGCTCGTCCCAGCCATTGTCCAGCGCCAGGATCAGGCCAAAGGCCTCGGCGGTTTGGGGCAGGCCTTCATGTAGCAGGCTCAAGCGTGTGCCACCCGCTACGGGTGTCAGGGTCCATTTGACTACGCTGACAGCGTCGCCCATCGGTTTGACGGTGAACGTGTATTCCAGATATTCTGGCGCGCGCGCTTCCCGGACTTCACCCCAGATCAGCAGATCGCCGCTGGTGGTTCCGAACATCTCAAGCTTCTGGCCTTTGGCCAGTTTTCGTTCGGGTTTGTGAAACCACTCGGCAAGCCGTTCGGGCTCGGTCAGGTAGGCCCAGACCGTGTCCGGCTCGGCCCGCAGGAAAATGGATTTTTGCAACACAGCATTGCTCATTTGTTTTTCCTTTCAATTGCTTCTTTAAGAGAGCTAAGGCGATCATCCCAGAACTGGTCAAAATAGCTGAACCAGTCCAGAACAGGCGCCATGCCCTGTGGTTCTATTCGGTTGATGCGTTCCCGGCCGCGAGCTTCCACCGTGATCAACCCGCCATCGGACAGGACTGTCAGGTGCTTCTTCACGGCGGCGCGGGTCATGTCGAACCGGTCGGTCAACTGGCCGATCGTCATGTCCTCGGACGCCAGCAGTTTGACGATGTCTCGACGGGTTGGATCGGCCAGCGCACGAAACGCGTTTTGAGTTAGGTTCTCCATCGGTGCCTCATAAGTAGTACCTTTCGGTGTCATATTAATTAAATACCAAAAGGTATCATGTCAAGCTTGGATCTGTGCTTTACATTTGTTCACTGATTGTTCACATTTTTTTCATGACTTTGGATTTGCAACCTGGACAGAAACTCGCACGCGGCGTCGCGCGCCACCTTGCGGCGCATGGGTTTGTTTCTGTTGAGGAATTCGTGCCAGCCCGTGGTCTTAGGGTCGATGTTATGGGGCTGGGTCCCAAAGGTGAACTTTGGGTGATCGAGTGCAAGTCCAGCCGCGCGGACTATCAGTCAGACGCAAAGTGGCAGGGGTATCTGGAGTGGTGTGATCGATTCTTTTGGGCCGTTGATACAGATTTTCCGACGGAACTATTGCCGGACGAAACTGGCCTGATCATTGCTGATGCCTATGACGCCGAAATCATTCGAATGGCGCCAGAAGACAAACTGGCCCCGGCGCGGCGTAAGAAGATGATCCAGAAATTTGCAACCGATGCGGCACGGCGTCTGCACATGCTGCGTGATCCGCGACTTTAGAAAGGTTCAGCCACCAACGGCGCGGGCGGCTTGCGCTGCGGCGCGGAGCTCCTCGGCGATTTCCTCAGCCTCTTCCGGGTCGAAATCCATGGGGACTTCAAGGCCATCGGCCTCGATGAACAGACGCACCATACCCTGATCGGTTGGACCGATCTGCAGGTTGGCCTGAATCTCGCGTTCGGTGTTGATACCCATACTCGCCTCCGGGACTGAGCATTTGTGCTAGCGCGCAAAGGGTTGAGAATCAAGCCGCCTTTGCGGTCAGATATGGAATGGAAGAAGTAGTTCTCAGATCGTTTCGGGCCGATGATGCGCCCTGGCTGGTCGAACGGCACGGCACGCTTTATGCGCGCGACGAAGGCTTCGACGACAGTTTTGCACCGCTGGTTGCAAGCATCCTTCGGGATTTCATTTCCAATCATGATCCATCCTGCGAAACTGGCTGGATCGCCGAACGCGCAGGTGAAAGGCTGGGCAGTATCTTCTGTGTCAGGCTGGACGCACAGACTGCGAAACTGCGGCTGTTCCTGCTGGTGCCAGAGGCGCGCGGGCTGGGTTTGGGCAAGCGGCTTCTGGAGACCTGTATGGGCTTTGCCAAGCGGGCCGGATACCAGCAAATGCAGCTATGGACCCATGAAAGCCACCGGGCTGCCTGTGCGCTGTATCAGGCCAATGGATGGCAGCTGACGGGCAGTAAACCGGTGCATTCTTTTGGGGTCGATCTTGTCGAACAAAGCTGGAAAATTCAGCTTTAATCCTCTTGCAATCCCCGGACGCGTTCGGTACATCGCCCTTCACGAGTGCCGCCTTAGCTCAGTTGGTTAGAGCGCTGGATTGTGGATCCAGAGGTCCCCTGTTCAAGCCAGGGAGGCGGTACCATCTTCCCCACATAGCAAGCAAATTGCTGCGTGATCAAACCTGTTTGATCTACAGAGTCCAGCGCGTTTGGTCAGCGCGCCAGATTTAATCTGAATTTCATCTTGCTCTGTCTTGCGACGGGCAGATGGCGGTTCAGGCGCTTGTTCACCTGTCCAAAGCCCCACACGATGACTAGTGTCAACAGGATGAAATAAAAGGCCAAAATCGGGTAGGGTACAAACGGGTTGAAGGTTTTGTCTGCGAAGTAGCTGGCATAGTACAAGGCGTCTCCACGCTGCTGCCAAGCCGGGAAGGCCGAGAAAAAGACCAGTGTTGTTGACTGGAACACAAAGATCGCTTCGTTTGTGTAGGCAGGCCATGCTAGCCGCAACATGGTCGGCCAGACGATGCGGCGGAACCGGGCCCAGCCGGACATGCCATAGGCATCGGCAGCCTCAAGATCGCCCTTTGGGATCGAGCGCAGCGCGCCATAGAAGATCTCACCCGAATAGGCGGAGGTGTTCAGGAACAGTACGATCAACGCCCCCAGCCAGGCCGAGGTGAACGCGTCGAACATCGGATAGGGTTTCTTCAGCGACAGGAAGAAGAAATAGGCGAAGAAGAACTGGATAAAGAGCGGTGAGCCCCGGAACAGAAAGATGAACCACTCGGACGGTTTGCGCAGCCACTTGTTGGGCGATGCTTTTCCGACCGCCAGCGCGGTCGCCAGAAAGAACCCCGTGACCATTGCCATGATGCCGAAATAGATATTCCAGATCATGCCTGAACCAATCAGGGTGAAGTGCTCACACAGGGTGAAATCGGTCTTGGGCAGCAGGCGTTCGCCATATCCAAGGGAACGCAGGCCATAGTCCTGAATGGTCTGGATGCAGCTCATGCTCGGGCTCCTTCAAAAGGAGACGGCGCGTGAGAAAACGATTGTAGCGCAATGGCGTGCGGCACCCGGTTGGTGTCTTGATACGCGAGTGTCATGCCGTGGTTTCCTTGCGCAGAAGCTCTCCGCCCGAGGTGGCCTGACCGTGGGACAGGCGGCGCATCAGTCTTTCGAGCCCGATTTCGGACACGCGGGTCATGCTAAGATAAAAGACCAGCAGGGCGAGGAAGTACCACATACGCCAGTCGCCATGGGGATAGTCGGTGAAGCGCGATGTTTTGGTGCCGCCCAGTTCGCGGGCCCAATAGACGATGTCTTCGACACCCAGTAAGAACAGAAGCGGCGTGGCCTTGATCAGAACCATCCACAGGTTTGACAGGCCGGGCAGCGCGTATACCCACATTTGCGGAACAAGGATGCGCCAAAAGGTCTGGCTGCGGGTCATGCCATAAGCCTCGGCCGTTTCAAGCTGCGCATGCGGCACAGCGCGCATTCCGCCGAACAGGACATTGGCAGCGAAAGCGCCGAACACGATGGAGAATGTGATTACCGCAAGGAAGAAGCCGTAAGTCTCATGCACCCATTCTGGCGAGGTCCCAAGCGGCAACTTGGCGGCCTGACACACCAGAAAGTCGTTGCCTTGACGGATCGGATCTGTCCAGTCGGGGCAGAGGATCTTGTGGCGGATCCATTCGAACCCCTGATCCAGCGCGATGACGAAGAACAGGAAAAAGGCAATGTCAGGCACACCGCGCACAATCGCGATATAGGCCTTGCCCAGCCAACTGAGAGGCGGAAAGTGAGACCGTGCGGCCATCGCGCCTGCAAAGCCAAATCCGAGCGCGACGGGTGCGGTCACAGCCAGCAAGGCCAGAACTTTGATGAATGAGACGTAGAACGACCAGTGGACGCCATTGGTCAGATAGCACGAGAACCAGCGGAACGTGCCCAGCGTGTCAGGATCAGCGCAGTAGGAGAACATAAGGCGTCTTTCGAACGTCTGGTCCGGCAAGGCCGGAATGGGCCCGGCGCAAGGACGCCGGGCCGTAACAGGTCAGTATCAGTTGGTGACGACCGAACCGTCAGCTCCGTATGTGGCGGTGCCTTCACCGAACCACTTGATTAGCATCTCGTTAAGTGTGCCGTCAGCTTTCATCGACGTGATGGCTTCGTCGAACTTGCCGCGCAGTTCACCGTCGCTTTCACGCAGGCCCATGCCGACGCCACCGCCCAGTGGAACCGGATCGCCGACAAAGACCAGCTCACCGCTCGATTCTTCGACCAGCGGCACCAGATAGTCGCGGTCGGCCAGAACGGCATCGGCTTCGCCGTTGCGGACGGCTGCGATGGTTTCTTCCGGGGTCGCGAATTCAACCAGAGTCGCGCCGGTTTCGGCGACGTGGCCCGCCTGAATGGTGGCGGTTTGCGCAGCAACAACACCGCCGGTCACATCGGCTGCGTCAGAGGTCGCGACATAGGCCGACGCGGTTGGCGGGTAATAGTCCTGTGTAAAGTCGATGACCTCATCGCGTTCGTCGGTGATCGACATACCCGCGATGATGGTGTCGTAGTTACCCGAAACCAGGTTTGGAATGATCGAATCCCAGTCATTCTTGACCCATTCGCAATCCAAACCGGCGCGCTTGCACAGCTCGTCGCCTACATCACGCTCGAACCCGTCGATCTCGCCGGCATCGTTGATGAAATTATACGGAGGGTAGGCGCCCTCGGTACCCATGCGCACAGTGTCGGCCATGGCGATACCGGCGGTCAGCGCCAGTGCTGCGGTGGACAGAATCAGGTTTTTCATTGGTTACTCCCCAGTTTGGTTCTGTTTTCGAAATTATGCCGCTTTGGTAGCAGACAGAAAACCCTGAAGTCGTTTGGATTCAGGGGCGGTAAAGATATCCTCGGGCGTGCCTTCTTCTTCGATCAGCCCTTGATGCAGGAATACCACGTGGCTTGAGATATCGGCAGCCATCTGCATGTCATGGGTTACGATGATCATGGTCCGGCCTTCGGCGGCCAGGTCTTTGATCACTTTGATCACTTCCTGTTCCAGTTCGGGGTCCAGGGCTGAAGTTGGCTCGTCAAACAGCAATGCCTCGGGTTCCATGCACAATCCGCGCGCGATTGCGGCACGCTGCTGCTGACCACCGGATAACTGTGCCGGGTAGACGTCGCATTTGTCACCGATGCCAACCTTATCAAGGTACCTTCGCGCACTGTCTTCGACTTCGGCCTTGTCACGGCCCAAAACGGTGACCGGGGCCTCCATGACATTTTGCAGGATGGTCATATGTGCCCAAAGATTGAACTGCTGGAACACCATGGACAGGTTGGTCCGAATACGCAGAACCTGCTTTGGGTCTGCGGGGTGGCGGGCATGGCCTTTGCCAGCCCATTGCACGGGTTCGCCTTTGAACAATATTTCGCCCTGCTGGCTGTCTTCCAATAGGTTGCAGCAACGCAACAGGGTTGATTTTCCCGATCCGGATGATCCGATGAGCGAGACTACATCCCCGCGCCTTGCGGTGATGTCGACACCCTTGAGCACCTCGAGATTGCCGAAGCTTTTATGAAGGTTCTTGATCTCGATGACGGCTGATGGGTCTGACACGAAGGATCCCGTTGTTGCTGGTATTGATGCGCTAATAGGACGGAAAATCCGGCACAATGCAATGCGCAAATCACAGAATCAGGGATCGAATCTGCCGAATTGACCAGAGGTTATTGTCAAAATGAGTAGAGACTGTGCAATCAGGCTGCAGGTGGAGGGGGTGTGGGAACGGCCAGATATTCTTCGGCGGGAATATTGATCAACCCACGGATGTGAAGGAGGCGCTGGTCTTCTTCTGAGAGAGCGATGATGGCTGCGCGAACGGCATCTGCAATCTGATCCGGGTCCTGGGTAAGCGATGTTATGTAGGGCAGCGCGGGGGTTGGTGATGTGTGGACAACGTCGCGCAGATACCGGCCCAGATCCGTATGCTTCTTCAACAGCGCCCATGTCAGTGCATCCAAGGCGGCAAAATCAGCGTCGTGGTCGGCAACGGCTTGGGCGGCCAGGGCGTGCCCGCCGGTTTGGATGAGCTCGGCGGGTTTCAAACCCAAATCATCCAGATGGGTGATCGGCGCAGCCCAACCGGATTGCGACAGCGCCTCGTTATAGGCGAAACGTCCCATCACTAGGTCGGCAAGGTCGCGCGGATCGTCGCATCGCGCCACAAAGACCGAGCAATAGTGACCAGCCGGACAGCCCGGCAATCCATAGTCCGGCGTTCCGACCAGTTGAACGTGGCCATGAAGGCGGGTGCGGTAGGGCATGCCGCAGGTCTGGGCGAATACCAGACCAGGGTCCTGCCAGATCTCCCAAACATCTCGATGCCGATCCAGTTGCGCCCAGCCAAATCCAAGATGGGTGCGGATCAGTGACCAGAATCGATCATTGGCGGCCTGCAGGGCAGGCATGTCATACATGCCCAGCATCGCTGTCACGATTGTGCAGCCTTTTGCCGGGCCAGCGCCGAATCCACATCGCTAACGCCCAGCAAGCTAACCACAAGGCGCAGCAGGGAATCTTCTTCGCCTGTGCGCTGCCCATCAGCCAAGGCGACTGACCACATGGCCTGCACGACGGCCAGCCGATCCTCGTAGGCAACGGCCTCCTTAATGGCACGGGTAAAGCGAACGGTATCGGGGGCTTCAGCCTCAAGATCTTCGGCACGTGCGCGCAGTCCGGCCGCTTCGAACGGGGACAGACCATAGCGTTGGGTCGAGATCCTATCGATCCGTGCCATCTCGGAATCGGCATAATCATTGTCGGACCGGGCGATGCGCACCAGCAAAGCCGTTAGCGCAAGACGGGCATCATGATCGGGAAGCGGGTCGGGAGCGGGCTGTGTCAGCCGGGACAGAAAATCACTAAACATGACATAGATATAGACGCGGGTTAGCTGGCTTCCAAGCGGCTTTGCACCCGTTCGCGTGCTGCCTTGCTGTCGTTGAAGCTAAGGCCCATCGCTGCGCGCGCTTCTTCTACGATCTTAATCTCACCCTCATCCGAATCTCCATCGGCCAGCACGACCTCCCACAACGCATCAAGCGCCGCGAGGCGTTCCTGCAGATCGGTAGTTTCGCGGATCAGTTTGCCAAACGTATCCGTTTCTGGCGCGGCGGCATGGAGTTTTTCGCAGGTGGCACGCACTTTGGCGGCCTCAATAGCATTATGTTCGTACAGGCGTGCCAGAATCCGGTCGATCAGGCTGATTTCTTCCAGCTTATAGTCCCGGTCCGCCTGAGCCACGCGCACCATCAAAGCGCCCAACGCCAATTCAGCATCAGGATCGGGCAAATGCTCGGTTTGGGGCGGTCGGAACGCCTGAAAGAACTTCTTCAACATAAGCGCAGATTATCCCATATTTTGTGGCACGCCAAGCGATGACTACCCGTCATAGCCCTGAATGATCACAAGATCGCCGTTCGACACCGGGTCACGCAGGCTTTTGGCGTATTGATACCCTTCGCTTTCATAACAGGCGAGCGCGTCTTCATAGCTGGGAAATTCGATTACTACAGTGCGGGCACGTGCGCCGCCTTCCTTGAGCTCGCGCGTGCCGCCGCGCACCAGAAATCGGGCGCCATAGGCGGCGAATGCCTCACCATTTGCTGCGATATAGTCTTTGTATCTCTCCATGTCGTCCACATCGACATGGGCCACCCAATAGCCTTTGCTCATCAAAGCCTCCTGCCCAGTTTCCCGGGAAAGGTGCTTAGAATTGACGAAAATAGCAATCCCGATCCGTAAGAGGGATCAGCCGTAGTTGATTGCCGCGCGCGCCTGTTCTGTCAGCCACGCAATCATCTGCCGGTAGGGCACAGGGCCATAGCTGACCCGCGCGACCCCAAGTTCTGCAAGGCGTGGGGTGTCCGGCGTGCCGGGCAGGGCGATGATGTTGACGGGCAGGTCGGTTGCTTCGCAAAGCTGTCTAATCATCGCCTCATCCTTCAGGCCGGGGGCAAAGAAACCGCTGGCCCCAGCGGATTGATACGCGGCGGCACGTGCGATTGCATCGTCCAGCATGGCTGCGTCATGGGTTTCAGCCGGGGCTTTCAGGAATATATCGGTGCGGGCGTTGATATAGGCCGGTATACCAGCCCCGTCGCAGGCTTTGCGTACAGCTTCGACCCGAGCGGTTTGGACTGCGATGGGGTAAAGACCATCTCCGCCAATGATTTGATCCTCGAAGTTGAACCCGACCACGCCGCAGTCCAGCGCGCGGGCAACGTTGTCTGAAATTGCTTCCGCATCAACGGCATAGCCGGATTCGAAATCCAGCGTCACGGGCAGGTCAACCGCATTGACAATGCGTCTGACATTATCCAAGGCAGCTTCCATAGGGAAATCCTGCCCATCGGAATAGCCTCGCGCCATGGCGACAGGTGCGCTACCTGTTGCGATCGCTTGCGCACCGGCGTCACGCACCGCACCGGCGCTGCCGGCATCCCAGATGTTGAACAGGATGACGGGATCACCCTTTTTGTGCAGGCTGGAAAAAGTTTCGGCGCGTTGGGATTGGGTGGTCATGGGGGTTCTCCTGTCGAAGCTTGTTCAACAGTTAACCCCATGCCGGGCAATCGCTAAGCGCTTAATTGTGTCAATACATCACTTTGCAACGGCCGCATCAGACCAGGCGTGAGGTGTCCTTGGCCGCGCGTACAAAGTCGCGGAACAGCGGATGCGGATCAAAGGGTTTGGATTTCAGTTCAGGGTGATATTGAACCCCGATGAACCACGGGTGATCTGTCCATTCAACGATTTCCGGCAGACGTCCATCCGGCGACATGCCCGAGAAGTTCAGGCCAGCACCTTCAAGCTGTTTGCGATATTTTATGTCCACCTCATAGCGGTGGCGGTGCCGCTCCTCGATCTGAGTGCCACCGTAAACCGCGGCCACTTTCGAACCTTCGGCCAAAACCGCGTTATACGCTCCCAGACGCATGGTGCCGCCCTTGTCGTCGCCGACTTTGCGTTCCACCTTATGGTTGCCCTGAACCCATTCCTTCAAGTGATAAACTACGGGTTCAAAACGCTTTTTACCGGCTTCGTGGTCGAATTCCTCAGAACCGGCCTCTGTGATGCCTGCTGCATTCCGCGCGGCTTCGATCACCGCCATCTGCATGCCGAGGCAGATACCCAGATACGGCACTTTGTGCTCGCGCGCATATTGCGCCGCCTTGATCTTGCCTTCGGTGCCACGCTCACCAAACCCGCCAGGCACGAGGATCGCGTGGAAGCCTTCCAGATGCGGGGCCGCATCTTCGGTATCGAAAATCTCGGCATCGACCCACTCGACTTTGACCCGAACCCGGTTGGCCATACCACCATGGGTCAGCGCCTCGGCAATCGACTTATAGGCATCTTCCAACTGGGTGTATTTGCCGACGATTGCGACCTTCACTTCACCTTCGGCGTTGTGGATGCGGTCGCTGACGTCCTCCCATTTCGCCAGATCGGGCTTAGGGGCGGGGCTGATCTGGAACGCGTCCAGAACCGCCTGATCCAAACCTTCACGGTGGTAGGCCAGCGGGGCGTCATAGATTGTGGACAGGTCTTGGGCCGCGATCACGCTATCGGGGCGCACGTTACAGAACAGCGCCAGCTTCTCGCGTTCCTTGGTCGGGATCGGCCCCTCGGACCGGCAAACCAGAATGTCGGGGGCCAGACCGATTGAGCGCAGCTCTTTCACCGAGTGTTGGGTTGGTTTGGTTTTTAACTCACCTGAGGCTTTGATGTAGGGCAGCAGCGTCAGGTGCATGAAAATACACTGGCCGCGCGGTTTGTCCTGGCTGAACTGACGGATGGCTTCAAAGAAAGGCAGGCCTTCGATGTCACCTACGGTGCCACCGATTTCGCACAGCATGAAATCAACCTCATCCTCACCGATGGCGATGAAATCCTTGATCTCATTGGTGACGTGGGGGATCACCTGAATGGTCTTGCCGAGGTAGTCTCCGCGGCGCTCTTTCTCCAGCACGTTGGAATAAATCCGCCCCGAACTGACCGAGTCGGTCTTGCGCGCGGCCACACCGGTGAAACGTTCGTAGTGACCAAGGTCCAGATCGGTTTCGGCCCCATCATCGGTGACAAAGACTTCGCCATGCTCGAACGGCGACATCGTGCCCGGGTCTACGTTCAGATAGGGGTCCAGCTTGCGCAGACGCACCGAATATCCCCGGGCTTGCAGCAAAGCACCCAAAGCCGCCGAAGCCAGCCCTTTGCCCAAGGATGAAACCACACCACCAGTGATGAAAATAAATCGCGCCATGTTTTTCGGCTGCTCCCGTGAGACGTCATTATCAGCTGCCCGGCGGCTTGAAAAAAACCGCAGCACCACGGGACTTCACATATAAAGGATTCGCGCCCATAGCGCAAGAGAACCGCAAGATGCTGTTGCAGTTCTCTTTAAGATTTCTAGGTTTTGTGTATCAGTCGGCTTGCGGGATCAGCGGTGCGTTGTCGCCCTGTGCGGGGGGCAGTAGGTCATCCGCCGACGGAACCGCCGGTGTGCTTTCTTCAGTCGCGGCCGGGGCCGGAACACCCAAACGGTCAATCACCGAACTGCCCGAAGACTTCTGCGCCGCCAGAATCGTCAGCGTGATCGAGGTCACGATAAAGCAGGCAGCCAAGATCCAGGTCAGCTTACCCAACGCGGTCGCCGCTGCACGCCCGGTCATGGCGCCACCACCGCCGCCACCCATCCCAAGGCCACCGCCTTCGGACCGCTGCATCAGCACAACGGCAATCAGGCCCAAAGCCAACAGAAGGTGGATGATGAGAACGACGTTTTCCATGGTGGTCCCGAACAGCGTAGCGTGTATCGCGTGGTACTTATGCAAGTTTGCCAGCGGGGGCAAGTCAGGAGTTCGCATCACCCTGCGTGATGTCTCATATCACGGCAAAGGGACTGGACAGAACGCTGGTACGTGACGCAGGCTGCGGCCCATGCCCCATGACGATCCTGACCACCCGCATGCCTTATTGCCGCCTGAACCCGCTTTGCGTGTCAAAGCGCTTGAAACGATTCTGACCCGCAAAGGGCTGATCGACCCGGCTGCGCTGGATGAGATCATTGATACTTATCAGAACAAGATCGGCCCACAGAACGGCGCGCATGTGATCGCAAAGGCCTGGAGCGATCCTGACTTCAAAACTGCGCTGTTGGAAAACGCCACCTCAGTAGTTGCGGATCTCGGCTATTACGGGCGGCAGGGCGAACATATCGTAGTGGTCGAGAATACGCCCGAACGGCACAACATGGTCGTGTGCACCCTATGCAGTTGTTATCCGTGGCCTCTGCTTGGCATTCCGCCGGGCTGGTACAAATCCGACGCTTATCGCGCCCGCGCCGTGCGCGAACCGCGCAAAGTGCTGGCTGAGTTTGGCGTTAAACTACCAGAAGGCACTGCGGTCCGGGTCTGGGATTCGACGGCCGAGATTCGCTATCTTGTTCTACCCATGCGGCCTGCGGGCTCGGAAGACTTGAACGAACAAGAATTGGCGGCACTGGTCACGCGTGACAGCATGGTCGGAACGGGGCTGGCAAAGGTGCCATCATGACCCGCGTTCACGATATGGGCGGGCGCTTCGGAGATGGGCCAATCCAGCCGGACGGCGAAAACACCCCGGTTTTTGCCGAAGACTGGCACGCCCGGGCTCTGGCGGTCACTTTGGCGGCAGGGTTTCTGGGGCAGTGGAACATAGATATCTCGCGCCACGCGCGTGAGCGTCTTTCGCCCAAGGACTACGCGCGGTTTTCTTACTATGAGAAATGGATATCCGGCCTCGCCGATCTGTTGGTTGAACAAGGCGTGCTGTCCTTGGACGATCTGAAAAGCGCTAGCGGGGACCAACCGCATCCTCTTTCCGTGAAATGCTTGCGGAAGGATGCGGTTGCAGCGGCACTGGCCAAAGGCGGGCCAGCAGATCGTCCTTCGACCATCGCCCCGCGCTTTGCGCCGGGGCAGAATGTTGTCACTGCACATCCATCAGCCAATCGTCTGGTTGAAGGCGGCCATACCCGCCTGCCTGTCTACGCTTCAGGAGCACGGGGACGAATCCTGCGCCTGCACGGGGCCCATGTCCTGCCCGATTCAAACGCGCATGGATTGGGTGAGGCACCAGAACCGCTCTATGCCGTTCTGTTTCCTTCGTCAGAACTTTGGGCCAACCTGGAACATCCCGAGGATGAAGTGGTGTTAGACCTTTGGCAAAGCTATCTGGAGCCCGCATGAACACATGCCTAGAAGTCACTGCTCCCGAACCGGTCTTTGCCGAACCGTGGCACGCACAGGTCTTTGCCGTGACCGTGGCGTTGAATGAAGCTGGCTGGTTTGATTGGCCCGACTGGGCAGGGCGCTTTTCGAATACGCTGAAACGCAACGGTCTGAGCCGCGAATTGGATGGTGGGGATGATTATTTTCACGCCTGGCTTGAAACACTCGAAGCTCTGCTGACAGAACGTGGCGCGGCGGTGCCTGATGATCTGTGGAGCCTTCAACGGGAGTGGGAACAGGCCTATCTGACCACGCCTCATGGGCAGCCGGTGCATTTGCGGCAAGATTAGAAAAGGGGGCGCTGCCCCCGCCGCCCGTTCCGGGCGACTCCCCCGGGATATTTCTGGCCAGATGAACAGGGGATCCAGTCTTCACCTGGCTAAAAATATCCCCGCCGGAGGCATCGCGCGTCAGCGAGATTTTCATCTGCGGCGAAATACCGGTTTCCCTGCCGCCAGAGCCCCGGTATACGAGCCGAGTTTGATTACTCAGCACGAAAAGGACCGGATATGGCCAACGTGGTTGTTGTCGGCGCTCAGTGGGGCGACGAGGGAAAAGGCAAGATTGTCGACTGGCTCAGCGAACGGGCGGACGTGATCGCGCGTTTTCAGGGCGGGCATAACGCCGGTCACACGCTGGTCATTGACGGAGAAGTCTACAAATTGAACGCGTTGCCTTCGGGAGTCGTGCGCGGCGGCAAGTTGAGCGTTATCGGCAACGGGGTTGTGTTGGACCCTTGGCATTTGATTGGAGAAATCGCTTCAATCCGTGAGCAGGGTGTCGAGATCACTCCCGAAACGCTGATGATCGCCGAAAACACCCCGCTGATTCTGCCCATTCACGGTGAGTTGGATCGTGCCCGCGAAGAAGCCGCTAGCAAAGGGACCAAAATCGGGACGACAGGGCGCGGCATTGGGCCCGCTTACGAAGACAAGGTTGGTCGCCGGTCTGTTCGTGTTGCTGATCTGGCTGACGAGGCGACGCTCGAGGCGCGGGTCGATCGCGCGTTGCAACACCATGACCCGCTGCGCAAAGGTCTCGGTATTGAACCGGTCGACCGCGACGCGCTGTTGGCGCAGCTGAAAGAGATCGCGCAGCAGATTTTGCCGTTTGCGGCACCCGTTTGGAAAGTGCTGAACGAGAAACGGAAGGCTGGCAAACGCATCCTGTTTGAAGGCGCGCAAGGTGCGTTGCTGGATATCGACTTCGGAACTTATCCGTTTGTAACCTCGTCGAATGTGATCGCCGGGCAGGCGGCGACGGGGGTGGGTATTGGTCCGGGATCTGTGGATTTCGTTCTGGGCATCGTCAAAGCCTACACCACCCGTGTTGGTGAGGGGCCGTTCCCAACTGAACTGGACGACGATGATGGTCTGCGTCTTGGAACCCGTGGGCATGAGTTTGGCACCGTTACGGGCCGCAAACGTCGCTGCGGTTGGTTCGACGCTTGCCTCGTTCGCCAGACCTGTGCCACCAGCGGCGTCAATGGTATCTCGCTGACCAAACTTGATGTTCTGGACGGATTTGAGACACTCAAGATCTGCACCGGCTATGACTTGGACGGGGACCGTTTGGATTATCTGCCCACCGCCGCCGATCAGCAGGCCCGCTGCAAGCCGATCTACGAAGAAATGCCGGGGTGGAGCGAATCCACCGAAGGTGCACGCAGCTGGGCGGATTTGCCTGCCAATGCGATTAAATATGTGCGTCGGGTCGAAGAGCTGATTGAATGTCCAGTGGCCCTTCTGTCCACCAGTCCGGAGCGGGATGACACCATTCTGGTGACCGACCCGTTTGCAGACTGATGAGCGACGACAAAGCCCCTGGCCTTAGCTACAAGGCTCGCCGCCGTTGGTCCTTGGTGATCTTGTTGGTGGGGCTGCCGCTTTACATCGTGGCGGTGGTAACAGTTGTGAACTGGCTGGACCGCCCGTCTATTCTGGTCGAGTTGCTGGTTTATGTCGTCCTGGGGATCGTCTGGGCCTTGCCCTTCAAATTTGTCTTCCGCGGGGTCGGCAAGGAAGACACGCAAGACCACTGATCCGAAACGAGAAAGGGCCGAGATATGTCTCGGCCCCTTGCGTTTAGGGGGGTGATCAGCCTACTGCGCGTTCATTGTTGGGTCGAAATCCGATCAGGTTCGAGGCGGCAAACCGACCGCCTCCGGCTTTCTGGATTTTACCATCGCGCAGCAATTGACCGAAAGAGCGAAGGCTTTCTTCGCGATTGAACTCATCCTGTTTCAACGAACGGACCTTGTTCATCAATTGTGGGCGCGAGAATTGTTCCTGACCCTCGATGAAGGACAGATAAGATGCCGCTGCTTCAAGCAGATCCAGCAAAGATTGTGCCCCTTGTTCGTGTGCGAACTGGGCGAACCCGCTTTCCTCTGCCGTGCTGCCCTCTTGATCAGTTTTGACCCGACGGGGGGCAACCGGGCCCGAAATCGCCTCGCTCTGATCGACGCGCTGTTCTGCAACTAGTTTCAAAGGCGCCGCTGCATCGGATTCGGGGCGCATGCTGGTGACCTGAATTTCGGGGCGGCGCGGGCTGACGGCCGAGGCCAGATCGCCGCGATAGGGTTGATCTGCCGCTGCCATATCGGTCTTGCCATCAACCTCGGCAGCCGCAACAGCATTGCGCAGGTGCGAATAGGTTTCGCGCGTGTCGCTGGCCGATGGAGTGCCCATCTGCTGGTCGGCTTTTTCCATCAGGCGAAGAACGTCCTGATCCAACGTGCTTTCTTCTTTGGATTTGGCATCTGTGCCGCCTGCCATTTCGGCTTCAACGCTTGAGATATCATCCAGAAGGTTTCTCTCATCCTCGGCGGACAGAACACCCTGGGCGGTGGTCTCTTCTGCTTGCTCTGCCGCGCTCTGATCTTTCATGATGTTCAGGATGTCATCGGTGACCGTGTCATCCTGGGTGGTGGTTTCGGGTTCAATTTGCAAAGCATCGCCGGGTTGGACATCCGCTACCGCTTCGTCTTCGAAGAACTCGGCAACGGCGGAAAGAGCATCTTCTTTCGCCGCAGGTTTCGCTGCTGCCGGTGCTGGCTCCAAATCCTCCTCGGTCAGAGCGCCGGCTTCAAACGCGGCTGCTACCGCATCGACAGGGGCCGGGTTTGCGCCAAGCAGAGAGTTATCATCGTCTTCGGCATCAGTCATCGGGGCTGTGTTCGAATGCGTGACCACAGCGCGGATGCGCTGCAACTTGGCTGAGATGCTGTCAGCCGCAAGGGGCTCAACGTCAGTTGCGGGGTGTTCAACCGAAGAGGGGGCGGCAACGGTCGAAGGCGATGGCGGGCGGGGCGAGGACATGGCTGCATCCTTTGTGGCAGTCTCGGGCGCGGTGTCCGGCGCGGTTTTTGTGGCGCGCAGAAGCAGGCCGGTTTCATCTTGCCGGGCCTCTACGTGTTGGGCTTTGTCGCCTTGGGCAATGCGCGACAGCATTTCAGCATCCAGTCGTGGGGGTTCCGAACCGAAGTACCGATCATCTGCTGCGATTTCGCGGAAGTAGTCTGCAATGGCTTTGAGTGTTTCAAACGAATTGTCGAACCCTTCTAAAGTGCAGGAAAAGGCCCCATAAGAAACAGTTAACACCTTCTTATTCTGTACCATCAGACACACGTCCTCTACAAACTAACAAAGCCAACTTACCCAGAATCGGGCGCACACATTGGCTTACAGCTCTACATGAACCTATCAATTTGTGGTCTCAATGTGTCCAAATCCGAAAAAAATGATCAATCTGAGAAAAAATAAGCCAATTGTGCGTTCAAACGGCCCAATTGGCCTGGTTGGAGGGGGGCAAATTGGGGTTTCCGACCTGAGTTTGGTGCTGAAACGTGTCAATTCAGTGGTCGCTGCGGATGGCGGCGCATCGATTCTGGTTGATTCGGGCGTTATGCCCGAGGCCGTGATCGGTGATTTTGATTCAATAAGCATGGCTACGCGCGGGCATATACCCGCGGACCGTCTGTTTCAGATTGATGAACAGGACAGCACGGATTTTGATAAAGCCCTGCGCAGCATCGACGCCCCGCTTGTGATTGGGGCTGGTTTTCTGGGCGGACGTCTGGATCACCAACTGGCGGTGCTCAATGCTCTGGTCACACGACCCAGCCCGGTTTGTATCTTGTTGGGGGAACATGAGGTGGTGTTTCACGCGCCTCCATCGATCATTCTGGATTTGACGCCGGGCGATGTTATCTCTCTGTTCCCGCTGCGCCGAGTGACGGGACAAAGCCAGGGTCTGGAATGGTCCATCGATAAGCTGGTTTTTGAGCCGGATGGGCAAGTTGGAACCTCGAACCAAGTGGTGTCGCAGGTTCAGCTGAGCCTGGATGGGCCCGGGCTGCTGGTCATGGTGCCGCGCGCCGCACTGGATCAGGTCATGCAGGTGTTTCTGTCGGGGCAGACCGGGCGGTGGCCCTCTCTCGCAGAATGACATACAGCCCGGCGGCCATGGTGATCAGGATGCCAAGCGCTGCGATCCCGTTGGGCAGATCGTAGAAGATCAGCCAACCAAACAGGGTTGCCACCGGGATTTCCAAATATTGCATTGGGGCCAGCGTTGCCGATGGCGCAAAGCGTAGCGACCATGTCATCAAAAGATGGGCGACGGTTCCTAGAATGCCGATGGCCAGCAACAACCAATGGGCGTTGCCGGTTGGCATGACCAAAGACAGCTCCCAAATTCCGGATTGGGTTCCCCACAGTATGAGGGGGAGCAGAAAGATCGTAGCCATCACTCCCGAAACCGCCTGCAAGGATACCGGATCGGTTTCCTTAGCGATCTGTCGGGTGACCAGCATGAACAGCGCAAAAACCACGGCAACGATCAGTGGTAGCAAGGCGGGCAATCCTACTTCGGCAAAGCTTGGCTGGATCACCAACAAAGTGCCAGCAAATCCGACAACACATGCGATCAGACGCCGGTGGCCGACCTCTTCATTCAACACATACTTTCCAAGCAGCAGCATGATGAAGGGCATCACGAATGCAATAGCGACCGCATCTGCCAGTGGCAGGAATTGCAGCGCGCTGAACATCGCTGTGATGCCGATGATATGAAGACCGGTGCGGAACACGGTCAGACGAAGCACGCGCCCCCGCATGCGCCAGGGTCGGCCCGTTGCGGCCACCAGCGGGATCAGGATCACCGCTTGAATCGCAAAGCGGACCAGCACCAGCAGCCCCAGCGGAGTGGATTCGCCCAGCAGCTTGGCGATTGAATCGCCAAGCGGTGCGAGCACGCAGAAACCAAGCATCAGAACGATGCCGAAAACGGGACGATCCTGTGTCATGGGCGCGACGCTAACCGTTTCGGATCACTGTGGAAAGCGTTGTTCTCAGGCGTCGGGCAGAGGTTGAACTTTTGTGTAATCCGGTCCGATGCAGGTGGGCAGACCATCACCAAGCTTGAGCCAGTTCAGCTTTTCCTCATGCGCCACATGCAGGGTCGGTTGCAACGCCTCGGGGTTGTCCAGGGTTGCAACATATAGATGCAGCACATCGGACATCTTGCGCGATCGAAATGAGATCGGGGTTCCGCAATGGGGGCAAAAGCTGCGCTCTGCTCCGGGAGAAGAGTTGAAGCGCTTGGGCTCTTCACCGGTCCAGCGCCACTGACCGTCGCGGATCCCGAAATATGTGGTCATCGGTGCGGCGCATTGACGGCGGCAGCTGTCGCAATGGCAAGTGACGCAGGACAGAACCGGAGGGTCGACGTGGTAGCTGATATTGCCACACAGGCACTGTCCGCGCATTACATCCCCTCCGTTATTCCGTCAGCAGTTTGGCACGTTGACGGCCAGACCGCCAAGCGATGTCTCCTTATACTTCTCGTGCATGTCCTGGCCGGTCTGGCGCATCGTTTCGATCACCGAATCCAGCGGCACGAAATGCTGCCCATCACCGCGCAGCGCCAGTGACGCGGCAGAGACCGCTTTGATCGCGCCCAACCCGTTCCGTTCGATGCAGGGAACCTGCACAAGGCCTGCAACGGGATCGCAGGTCATGCCCAGATGATGTTCCAGCGCGATTTCTGCCGCGTTTTCCACCTGCTCAGGCGTGCCTCCCATCACTGCGCACAATCCAGCAGCGGCCATGGCGGAGGCGCTGCCAACCTCGGCCTGACAGCCCGCTTCAGCGCCCGAGATCGAGGCGTTGAACTTGACCAATCCACCGATCGCGGCGGCGGTCAAAAGGAAATCTTCGACATGGCTTTCCGATGCACCCGGTACGTGGTCAAGATAGTAGCGTATGACCGCAGGCAGCACGCCTGCCGCACCATTGGTCGGCGAGGTTACAACCTGGCCACCAGCGGCGTTTTCCTCGTTAACAGCCATCGCGTAGACGCTCATCCAGTCATTGATCGTGTGGGGGGCGGTCAGGTTCATGCCACGCTCGGCTATCAGCGCATCATAGATGCCTTTGGCCCGTCTTCGTACCTTCAGGCCGCCGGGAAGAATGCCATCGGTCGCCAGGCCACGCTCGATGCAATCGTTCATGACCTGCCACAACCGGGCTGATCCCTTGGCGAAACTGTCTGCACAGCCGCGCACGACCTCGTTGTCGCGCTTCATCTGTGCGATGGATTTTCCGCTGGTTTTGGACATCTCCAACATCTCAGCGGCAGATTTGAAGGGGAACGGAACGGGCGGGGCGCCTTCATCCGTGGCTTTGCCATCGGCCAGTTCCTCTTCGGTCAAGACAAAGCCGCCGCCGATGGAATAAAACACCTGCCGCAAAATCACATCGCCTTGCGCGTCGGTTGCCATCAGGATCATCCCGTTGGCGTGACCGGGCAGGGTGTGGTCATAGTCAAAGACCAAATCAGCTTTGGGGTCGAAATTCAGGGTTGGCAGATTGTCAGGCGAAACCGTGTGGGTTTCGGCGATTGAAGCCAGCGCAGCCTCGGCTTTGTCTCGGTCGTAGGTTTCGGGCACAAATCCGGCGAGGCCCAGAATGGTGGCCCGGTCAGTGGCGTGACCAACCCCTGTAAAGGCCAGCGACCCGTGTAGCGACCCGCGCAGGCCAGCAAATTCGAATGGCGATGCGCGCATCATGTCCAGAAAACGCGCCGCAGCCACCATCGGGCCCATCGTGTGCGAGGAAGACGGGCCAATGCCCACCTTGAACATATCAAAAACCGAGAGGAACATGTCAGACAGCTGACCCTTCTGGAGGAGTGGCGTAAGTAGGCGAAGTAAACGGATTGGCCCCAAGCCCTTCGGCGGCGATGGCGGCACGGGTCGCAGGACGCGATTCCAGTTGCATCAGGATTCTCTGCAAATAGGGCGTATCTGCCAGTTGATACCAGCTACGATCGGCTTTCGCAGGATAGAGCGCCATCCAGCGCATCATGCATCCCAGGTAATACGTCAGGACCGAGGGTTGATCGGCATGCAGCCAATCGGGGGCTTGTTTTGCGACGACGTCGAGATTTTGCAGATGCGCCTGCAACCGGGGCCGTATGCCGGCGCGCAGGGCCTCGGCCTGTGATGGGGCGATGTATTTCTCGGCATAGAACAGAATGCGCAGATCGGCGTGCAGCGTGTTCGACGCAAAGAACAACCATTTCAAAAATGCCGCGCGATCCGGGTGATCGGCGGCTGGGGCAAGGTGTGCCTGCGTGTCGGCAAGCCACAGCAGGATGGCAGCGGTCTCGAAAATCGCTCCCTGCGGCGTTTCCAGAACCGGGATCAGACCGTTTGGGTTCAGCGCACGATAGGCGGCGCTGTCCTGTTCGTTCTGGCCGCGATCGACCAGCAGGGTTTCATAGGGCAAGCCCATCTCTTCCAACACCAGCCGGATCACCAGTGAGGCGTTGTCGGGGGCATAATGCAGGCGATAGGGCTGTGTCATGGCGCGTATCTATGGTGCAAAGCGAACAGGGGAACGCATGATTGCGACGTATCCGATGGGAAACGCGTAGTTCAGCAGACTTTCCTGGGGCTCTGGCATGAATTGGGTCTCGCAGTTGCGTTTTGCATTCCGTATAACTCAAAAAAAAACAATTCGGGAAAGCTGCCGATGACCGCTGAGATGTCGCCAATCGATACCGCAAAATATGTCGCGGCAAGGCGCGCGGCTGACATGGTCGAAGACGGAATGCGTGTCGGGCTGGGAACCGGTTCAACCGCAGCCTGGCTGGTGCGTCGGTTGGGCGAGCGGGTGGCGCAGGACGGTTTGCGGATCAAGGGTGTTCCTACCTCGACCCGAACGGCGCAGCTGGCGCGTGAGGTCGGGATCGAGGTCGTTTCTTTGGATCAGGCCGGGTGGCTGGATTTGACGATTGACGGAGCAGATGAGTTCGATGGCGATCTGAACCTTATCAAAGGTGGCGGCGGGGCACATCTTCAGGAAAAGATCGTGGCGACCGCCAGCGATCAAATGGTGGTGATTGCCGATGCAGGCAAAGAGGTCGAAACCCTCGGTGCGTTTCCCTTGCCAGTCGAGGTGATCCCTTTCGGCTGGCAGACTACGCGCACCCTGATCGAAGAAGTTCTGGATACGATGGATGTGCTGGGCACCAACTGTGCGCTGCGGATGAATGGCGAGGCCCCCTATGTGACGGACGAGGGTAACCATGTCCTGGACCTGCATCTGCAACGCATCGGCAACGCCCGCCAGATGGCGCTGGTGCTCAATCAGGTGCCTGGCGTGGTTGAGAATGGTCTGTTTATCGATATTTGCGACAAGGTCATCGTGGGCCATGGGGATGGTCGGGTCGAGTTGAGGGACATCAACGCAGGCACGATCGAGATGGATCAGCTGCTGAGCGGCGCGCGCGAGAACCTGTTTTCGGATCTGGCGGATTGATCCGGACCCTTTCGATACACGGCCCTATGGATGAAAAAACCAAGTTCTGCGCGGCAAGGGGTTGGCAGCTGACTTTTTGCGCCCAGATATCCAAAGACTTTTTGAAGACTGAACGAAGGAACCCGGCATGAGCTTTGACTATGATCTGTTTGTCATCGGAGGCGGCTCTGGCGGGGTGCGCGCGGCGCGCGTGGCGGCAGGAGAAAACGGTGCCAAGGTGGCGCTGGCCGAAGAGGACCGCTATGGTGGCACCTGCGTGATCCGGGGCTGTGTGCCGAAGAAGCTGATGGTCTTTGCCAGCGAGTATTCGGGCATTGTCGGGGATGCACAGGCTTATGGTTGGGACATCCAGCCCGGTGCCTTCGACTGGAATACCTTCCATGGCAAGCTGGTCACCGAACTGGACCGCCTGGAAGGCATCTATCGCAATATCCTAAAGAAAAACGGCGTCGAAAGCTTTGATCAGCGCGCCCATCTTGTCGATCCGCACACGATTGAGCTGGCCGATGGAACCCGCAAAACCGCCAAGCACATACTGATTGCAACAGGTGGCCGCCCAGTGGTTCCGGATTTCCCCGGTTCTGATTTGGCAATCACATCGAATGAGATTTTCCATCTGCCGAAACTACCCGAAAGCATTCTGATCGTCGGTGGCGGTTACATCGCAAGCGAGTTCGCAGGCATCATGAACGGATTGGGGGTCAAGACCACACAATTCTATCGCGGCGCACAAATCCTGCGTGGGTTCGACGAAGAAGCGCGCGGGCTGATCTGTGAAGAGATGCGCCAGAATGGGATTGATGTGCGTCTGGGGACCAATGTGCTGGAGATGACCAAACAGGGCGACAAGATCCGCGTCAAAGCCACGGACGGGACCGAGGATCAGTTTGACGTCGTGATGTACGCCACCGGTCGCGCACCGAATGCCGATAATCTGGGGCTGGAGGCCGTAGGCGTCGAACGTGGCCGTAAGGGTGAGATTGTCGTGGACGAATACAGCCAAACCGGCGTGCCTTCGATCTACGCTATTGGTGACGTGACAGACCGGGTGAACCTGACTCCGGTCGCCATCCGCGAGGGCATGGCTTTTGTCGAAACCGTGTTCAAAGGCAACCCAACACCCGTGGATCATGAGCTAATCCCAACCGCGATTTTCACACAGCCGGAATTCGGTACAGTTGGACTGAGCGAAGAAGAAGCGTCGGCTCAGGAACCAATTGAGGTCTATGCCACCTCGTTCAAACCCATGCAGAAGGCCTTCGCTGGTGGCACGCAGCGGGTTCTGATGAAGCTGATCGTCAGCCAGGCAACGCGCAAGGTGCTGGGTTGTCATATCGTAGCCCCCGGCGCGGGTGAGATGATTCAGTTGGCTGGGATCGCCGTGAAAATGGGCGCCACCAAGGAAGATTTTGACCGCACGGTTGCCGTTCATCCGGTGATGGCCGAGGAATTGGTGACAATGCGGCAACCTGTACGCACGGCTTGATTTGCAACTGCGCGCACACAAGTTACAAGGGACTCCGTGATCACACGGGCCAAGATAAAGGAATTGAGACATATGGCGGGCAACAGCGGTGGCCCCTGGGGGGGCGGAGGCTCTTCAGGTGGTGGAGGAAATCGGGGAAACAACGGGGATGGTCGAAAGCCACCCGAAGGCGACGGCCCGCAGATCCCCGAGATCGATGAGCTGATGAAAAAAGGCCAAGAGCAGCTGCGCGTTCTGATGGGCGGTCGTGGCGGCGGTGGCCGTGGCTCCAATGGTTCAGGCGGCGGTGGCGGTGGCCCGTTGTTTACCAAAGGGACTGTGGCGATTGGTGCATTGGTTGCCGTTGGCCTTTGGGCGGCTGCCAGTTTTTACACCGTGAAACCCGAAGAACAGTCTGTAGAGCTGTTTTTGGGTGAGTTTTCCGCTGTCGGGAATCCGGGTCTGAACTTTGCACCTTGGCCGCTTGTGACCGCCGAAGTCATTCCGGTCACACGCGAACAGAACGAAGACATGGGTGGTGCTCGCGGCAGCGACGATGGTTTGATGCTGACCGGCGATGAAAATGTCGTCGATATTGACTATCAGGTCGTGTGGAACATCAGTGACCCTGCCAAGTATCTCTTTAACCTGCGCGACCCACGCCAAACGATTCGCGCCGTTTCGGAATCGGCGATGCGTGAGATCATTGCACAAAGCGAGCTGGCACCGATTCTGAACCGGGATCGTGGTGTCATTGCCGACCGCCTGCAGGAGCTGATTCAGTCAACGATGGACAGCTATGATTCCGGTGTGAACATCGTCCGTGTGAACTTCGACAAGGCCGACCCGCCTCAGGACGTTATCGCAGCCTTCCGCGATGTTCAGGCCGCCGCGCAGGAGCGTGACCGTCTGCAAAACGTCGCTGACGCTTATGCCAACCGGGTTCTCGCTGAGGCGCGTGGTGAAGCCGCGCAGGTTCTGGAAGAGGCCGAAGGCTATCGCGCCCAGCAGATCAACAGCGCGCAGGGTGAAGCCAGCCGTTTCAGCGCGGTTTTGGAAGAATATAGCAAAGCCCCTGATGTGACACGAAAACGTCTGTATCTGGAACGTATGGAGCAGGTACTGGGCGATGTTGACAAGATCATCCTTGACGAGAACTCGACCGGCTCAGGGCAGGGCGTTGTGCCTTATCTGCCGCTGAACGAACTGCGTCGCAGCCCTGCAGGGGAGAGCAACTGATGCGTAAGTCACCTATAATCCTGATCATCGTTGCTATTCTGGCCGTTGCCGGTTTGTCATCGATTTTTATCGTGGACGAGCGTGAACGCGCGCTGGTTCTGCAATTCGGCCGCGTTGTTACGGTGAAAGAAGAGCCGGGCCTTGCGTTCAAAATCCCCCTTATTCAAGAAGTCGTGCGTTACGACAACCGCATCCTGTCGATCGACGTGCAACCGCTTGAAGTGACACCTCTGGATGACCGTCGTCTTGTTGTCGACGCTTTCGCGCGCTACCGGATTTCGGATCTGGAGCAGTTCCGTCAGGCCGTTGGTGTCGGTGGTATCCCCGTGGCCGAGGATCGTCTGGATCGCATCCTGCGGGCCGAAACCCGCGAAGTGCTGGGTTCGGTTTCGTCGCGTGATATCCTGAGTTCGGATCGTGCGGCACTGATGCTGCGTATCCGCAACAGCGCGATTGCCGAAGCGCAGGCGTTGGGTGTCAGCGTGATCGACGTCCGCTTGAAAGCCACCGATCTGCCGCAGGCCAACCTTGAGGCCACATTTGACCGGATGAAGGCCGAGCGGGAACGTGAAGCCACCGACGAACGTGCACGCGGTAACGAAGCGGCGCAGCGAGTTCGTGCGCAGGCCGACCGGACTGTGGTCGAATTGGTTTCGGACGCCAATCGTGAGGCCGAGATCATTCGCGGTGAAGCTGATGCCGAACGCAACGCGATCTTTGCCGAAGCGTATGGTGCGGACCCAGAGTTCTTTGAATTCTACCGCTCTCTGACCGCCTACGAGAACGCCTTGCAGGGCAGCAACAGCTCGTTGATCCTGAGCCCGGATTCCGAGTTCTTCAACTACCTGTCGTCGCCTACCGGGCGTCCGGCACCGGCTGCTCCGGCGTCTGAGTAATGGGGATGATCCTTCTGGCCCTTGGGCTGGTGCTGATCGTTGAGGGGCTGGCCTATGCGCTGGCCCCTTCGCTTATTGAACGGATGCTCGAGGCGCTCCGGTCCCTTCCGGAACAGGCGCGACGGCTGTCAGGATTGCTGTGCGTGGTCAGTGGACTGGCTCTGATCTGGGGTGCCTATCAGGTCGGGTTTTAACGTTAGGGCTTCACGCGCTGGTGATTTCCCCGCGATCCTGAGTTGCGAGCCGCAGCAAACCGACTACATTGGATGCCAAGAGGGCGGCCATAGGGCGGTTCGCCAAGAGTGACGACAAGGAGTTCCCAGGTGCAGGCACAAGCACGCAGTATGTCCGTTCGGCAGAACGAAGGGTTTGGTTTTATGCGGCTGATGTGGCTGGCATTTGCGGGAATGGTTCTGATCGCTGCGCAGACGGTGGCGGCGTATGCGCGTGGCGAAAGCCTGGCACCGCTTGCGGAACAGATCAGCCCGGCTGTGGTGAACATCACCACATCGACCCTGATCGAAGGACAAACCGGCCCGCAGGGCATTGTTCCCGAAGGATCACCGTTCGAGGATTTCTTTCGTGAGTTCCAGGACCGTGGGGACAATGGCGAAAACGTTCCGCGTCGCAGCAATGCGCTGGGCTCGGGGTTTGTGATCTCGGAAGACGGGTTCATCGTGACCAATAATCACGTCATTGCCGAAGCGGACGAAATCCTGGTGGAGTTCTTCCCGGGCGATGGTCAGCCTAAGAAAGAGCTACCCGCCAAAGTGATCGGCACCGATGAAAAAACCGACATTGCTCTGCTCAAAGTCGAAGCTTCTGGCCCGCTAAAATACGTCCAATTCGGCGACAGCGACATTGCGCGCGTCGGGGATTGGGTGATTGCCATGGGCAACCCGCTGGGGCAGGGATTCTCGGTCTCGGCTGGGATCGTATCTGCGCGCAACCGCGCACTGAGCGGGTCATATGATGACTACATCCAGACCGACGCGGCGATCAACCGGGGCAACTCGGGCGGTCCGCTGTTCAACATGGATGGCCAGGTGATCGGGGTGAACACCGCGATCCTTTCGCCCAATGGTGGGTCGATCGGGATTGGTTTTTCGATGGCTTCGAACGTAGTTGTCAAAGTTGTCGATCAGCTGCGCGAATTCGGGGAAACCCGCCGGGGTTGGCTGGGTGTCCGTATTCAGGACGTGACCGAAGATATGGCCGAAGCCATGGGCCTTGAAAAACCCGGTGGTGCGCTGATCAGTGATGTGCCCGAAGGTCCAGCGAAAGAGGCGGGCCTGCTGGCGGGTGACGTCATCCTCAGCTTTGACGGCGTCGATGTCGAGGATACGCGCGGCCTTGTCCGTCAGGTAGGTGAAACAACCGTGGGCAAAGCCGTCCGCGTCGTGGTGAGCCGGGATGGCAGCACACAGACCGTTTTGGTCACGCTGGGCCGCCGCGAAGATGCGGAACGTACCGAGAATGGCGAAGAAGAAGCCGAAGACACACCTGCCAATGAAAACACGGATGTTCTGGGGCTGACTATTTCTCCGCTCACCGATATGCTGCGCGAAGAACTGGGGCTGGACGCGGATGCCGAAGGGCTGGTGGTTTCAGATGTGGATCAGGCTTCGGAAGCCTATGCCAAGGGCTTGCGTGCCGGAGATCTGATCACCGAAGCGGGCCAGCAAAAGGTTGCCACAATCGAAGACCTGGAAGACCGGATGGAAGAGGCACAGGTGGCCGGACGCAAGTCTCTGCTGTTGCTGGTGCGTCGTGGCGGTGACCCACGGTTTGTGGCGCTCAGCCTGGAAGAATAACACCGGGTTTGATCTGCCAAGCAATGATTTAAGAGGCTCCGATCCGGGGCCTCTTTTTTGTCCGCTGAGCTTTGATCAGGCTCTCTGAACTGAGGCTGGAAACAATGTCAAACATCATGTCGCAAACAGAGCGGACCTGATCCGAAACCCATGTTACGGGCCGGGTGAAAGGGCAAATCGTGTCGAATAACAAGACTATACAAAACCCTACATTGGCTATCGTCTTTGTCCTGATCGGCATGCTTGGGATTTCCCTCAACGACATGCTGATCAAGTTTCTGTCTGGCGGGTATCCTTTGCACCAAATGGTATTCACCCGTTCACTGATTGGGATCGGCTTTAGCCTCGCCCTGGTTCAGTTGGAGGGTGGATGGAATATCCTGAAGACCGATCAGCCGGGCCTGCATGTTCTTCGAGCGACGTTCCTAGTGATTGCGAATCTGACCTTTTTTACCGCGCTTGCGGTTATGCCTCTGGCCGAGGCGACGGCTGTGTTCTTTGTGGCCCCATTGATGATCACCTTGCTCAGCATCCCGATCCTGGGCGAAAAGGTCGGACCGATGCGCATTGGCGCGGTTCTGGTTGGGTTTGCCGGGGTGATCATCATGACACGCCCCTGGGAAAGCGGGGCAGAGCGCACGATCAGCCTGTGGATCTATGTCCTGCCCATTGCCGCCGCTTTCACCTATGCGCTGAACAACGTAATGACGCGGTATCTGGGCGCCAAATCCAAGGCGTCTGCCATGGCGGTCTATATTCAATCCGCCTTCATTGTTGTCAGCATTGTCTTCTGGCTGGTCGCCGGAGATGGGCGATTTGCCGAGGGTGTCGAGAATGAAAGCCTGCTGTTCCTGTTCCGCGCTTGGGTCTTACCCGAAGGTCATGACCTTTGGTTGTTCGCAGGGTTGGGGCTGAACGCAGCCCTTATCGGATATTGCCTGGGACAGGCCTATCGCATCGCAGATGCGGCCACCGTGGCCCCGTTTGAATATGTGGGCCTGCCTTTGGCGATTTTTTGGGGCTGGGTGATCTGGGGCGAGCTACCGGGCCTACCGGTTGTTTTGGGGATACTCTTGATCCTGGGGTCGGGTTTGTTTGTCTTCCTGCGGGAAAAACAAAAGAACCGAATGGTTGTACGTGGCAAACACGTGCATCGCAGGTACTGACACGCTTGGGTATGCAGAGTCTGAGTTTGCAAAGAAAATGAGCCATATGCCGGGACGACATATGGCTCAGATACAGGGAGAGATCAGTGGACAGATATCGGGGATGATTCTCTGACCTCCTACGGTAACAAGCTCACCTTAGGTCAGGTTCGACCCGTCGTTCTGTGAACCAGATCACACCAAACTACGAAATCGTCAGATCAGATCGGATTCGGCCAATTCGCGCAGGGCTTCGAAATCCTGAATCAGCAAACCTCCGCGCGAGGCTTCGACCACATTGTCGCGTTTCCAGGTCGAGATGGTTTTTGACACCGCCTCGCGCGTGGCGCCGACAAATTCGGCTAATTCGCTTTGCGACAGCGTGATTCGTTCCGATGGGTCATCCTGCAGGTTGGACAGATGAAGCAGTTTGCGCGCCAGCCGGATCGGCATAGGCAGAAAGACCTGCTCGTTCAGCTGTGATCCCATCCAGCGCATGCGCAAACCGGCCAGACGGACCATATCAACGGCCAGATCGGGATGTTCGCGGATTTGGCCCATCACATCGCGGCGGCGCACACGCAGAACGCGCGACGGCTCAGCAGCGGCGACTGTCGCTGTGCGTGGGCCGCTGTCAAACAGGGCAATCTCGCCAAAAACTTCGCCGGGCCGCATGAGGGTCAGCGTCAGCTTTCGCCCGCTCATGGCCAGAAACGACACTTCGAGCGTGCCTGAGAGTATCGCGTAGAGCGCGTCGCCCTCGTCGCCCTGTTCAAACAGGGTTTCCCCCTGTTCAAGGGTCAGTTCGGACGCAAGATCAGAGAGCATCTCTCGAAGCTCGTCAGAGGCTTCTGATAGAAAGCCACTAGAAGGAAAGGCCGTCATACGGGCGGTGAACTCCGGATTTAGGTGCTGAGTGGTGCCTTAACCTTTCATAGCTTCGGGCTTAAGCCAAGTTCTTTTGCAGCTTACGGATTACTTACGCGGTGTGATGGTGGTGCATCAACGCAGCGTTGGCGCTCATTGCTGATCCGGATCTTCCATATAGTTTTGCAGCAGGCTGAATTGCAGCATCAAAAACGCCATCAGGGCGATCGGGAAAGCGAAGGTTTCGATCTTCACCCATAAATCGGTCGACATGGTGCGCCAGACGAGCTCATTGGCGATGGCCAGAACGGCAAAACAGGCGCAGAGCCGGCGTGTGAGGATCATCCAGCCTTCGTGTTTCATGGGTAGCATCTCATCCAGCACATAGGCCAGATAGGATTTCCCCTGAAGCAGACCGATCCCCAGGATGGTCGAAAAGACGCCGTAGACCAGAGTGGTCTTCATCTTGAAGAACCGCTCATCATTGAACCAGGCAGTCAAGCCACCGAAGAAGATGACCATGAACGCGGTGAATATCTGCAACCTGCTGAGTTTACCGGTCAGAAACCACAGGATGCCCATCGCGGCCAGCATCAGGGGCACAAAGATGATCGTGGCGATGATAAAGCCGGAATATTCTGTACCGGCGATCAGAAAGCTGTCATCGCGCAGGCGCAGGTAGATGAAGAAAAAGGCCAGCGGAGGGCCAAGCTCCAGCACCTGTTTCAGAAACGGGTTGATGTCTTTTTTGCCTGTCATTGTATCTTCCTGCTGCTTACCCGCCCATTTCAACGATTACGGCGCCCAATGCAATCAATGCCATCAAAGCAATGCGTCTGGGGCCGACGGTTTCTTTCAGAACAAGCCAACCGATCAGGGCCGCAAAGACCGTTGAGGTCTCGCGCAGAACGGCCGCTTCGCCCACTTTGTCGAGCCGTGTGGCCAACATAATGGCACCGAAGGACATGGGCGCGATGATGCCGCCGGCAAGCCCACGCAGCATGAGGGGACCAATGGCCGGGCGGTTGATCATGGCGCGCCATCTGAGGAAGGCGTAGATCGGCATGGCCGCGCCGTCGATCATGAAGAACCAGGCCAGAAAGGTGAATGGATCGGCAGTGGCGCGGATGCCGTAGGCGTCATACGTAGTGTAGAGCGCCACGAAGAGGCCGGTTGCAACCGCCAGCGCTAGTGCGATCCCAAGGGTTTCCCGGTTGGTTTCCAGAAAGCGTAGGTTGTAGAGGGCAAGGCCGAATATTCCCGCCAGCAGGACCGCGACGCCAAACCATTGCATGCCGCTGAAAATCTCGCCGAACAACAGATAGGCGCCGATCACAGTAAACAGCGGGCCGGTGCCCCGGACGACGGGATAAACAACCGTGTAGGATCCTTTGGTATAGGCCATCGCCTGAAGAGTCTTGTAGGCGATGTGGATCATCCAAACGACGGCGAAGATCGGCCACATATAGGGTTCGGGCCAGGGTACGACGAAGAACGCAAAAGGGGCGGCCATCAGGCAATAGCAGGCGTCTATCGCTCCGCGCGACAGCCAGGGATCATGGCGGCCTTTCTGAAGTGCCCCGAAGACCGCGTGCAGAAAAGCGGCCATGAGCGCCAGCCCAAGGGCAAGCTGGTGGCCCGCTTCGGTGCCTTCAAGTGAGATCAGCCAGTCGCTCAAGTATCAGATCTTTTTGCTGGAGGGAGAGGCTGGGGGTTTTCCACCCCCAGACCCCCGGAAGATATTTATGGCCAGATGAAGACTTGGATCAGCTTTGATCCAGGCCGGTCAGGGCGGCGGCGAATTCTTCGGGATCAAAGGGGGCCAGGTCGTCGATTTGTTCGCCGACGCCGATGGCGTGGATCGGCAGGCCGAACTTGTCCGCAAGCGCCACCAGAACACCGCCCTTGGCTGTGCCGTCGAGTTTTGTCATCACAAGGCCCGAAACATCGGCGAGGTTGCGGAAGGTTTCCACCTGGCTGAGCGCGTTTTGTCCGGTGGTGGCGTCGAGCACCAGCAGGGTGTTGTGTGGGGCGGTGTCGTCGACCTTACGGATCACTCGGACGATTTTGGCCAGTTCCTCCATCAGATCGGCGCGGTTTTGCAGGCGGCCTGCCGTGTCGATCATCAACAGGTCGGCGCCATCTTCCTGGGCTTTGGTTAGGGCATCAAAGGCGAGGCTCGCGGGGTCAGAGCCTTCCGGTGCGGTCAGGACCGGGACACCAGCGCGCTCGCCCCAGACCTGGAGTTGTTCGACGGCGGCGGCGCGGAACGTATCTCCGGCGGCGATGACGACCTGTTTGCCTGCTGATTTGAATTGGCTGGCGAGCTTGCCGATGGTCGTGGTTTTTCCTGATCCGTTCACGCCGACAACCAGAACCACCTGCGGGCGTTTTGGATAAATCGGTAGCGGGCGCGCCACAGGCTCCATTACGCGAGCGACTTCCTGCGCCAGCAATTGTTTGATTTCGCTTGTCGAAAGTTTGCGGCCAAAGCGGCCCTCTGCCATGTTTGCGGTGACGCGCAGGGCGGTATCGACGCCCATGTCCGAGGCGATCAGCAGCTCTTCGAGCTGTTCCAGCATGTCGTCATCCAGCGTGCGGCGGACAACGGTTTGGGCATCGCCGCGGCTGAACAATCGGCCTAGCAGACCTTTTGGCTCAGCGACCTCCGGCGGCGTTGGTGCAGGCGTGGGGTCTGTAGGTGCGGGAGCAGGAGGTTCGGATGGCACGGGGCTGGGGGTCGGGCCGGGTACTTCTGGGGCGGGGTGCGGTTCGGGCTCGGGCTGCGGGATCACCGGGTCAGGCGTGGTTTCCTTGCCGCCATCCTCGACAATGGCATCCAAACCCTCTTCTAGGCGTGAAGAGGATTTGAACAGCTTGTCCTTGAGCTTTGAGAAAAACGCCATTTTGGTCTCCGCAGGTGATCCTTTCACCTAATGCGGATTTACGGCAGTTGCAAAGGGTCAGGTGAAAGCGATCAAGAAGCCGGCTTGTGCACCCCAATAGAGCGGCCAGATCAGAAAGGGGGTCAGTTTCAGGGCCGGGTGGTTGGCAGGTAACAGGAACTTTTCAGTTGCGAGAATCAGATCTGAGGCGATGAAGGCCATCGCGGCGGGCAGGGCCCAGCGAAGAGCGCCTGTATCAGGTAGGGCGAGGACTGTAATGCCCATGCCGAGGATGATCGGGATATAGGCCAGAACCGGCACCTTGAGGTCTCCGGCGCGGGGGGCGAGGAGGGTGGCGGCGACAATGCCCAGCAAAATGAGGGGCCAGACATATTCGGGATGGTCGAATATAAGTGTCGCATTGCTGCTGGGATGAGACAGGAACAGGGCGATATAGGCAAGGTGGCCTGCCGCAAACGCGCCGATACCGGCCATGAAGCTGGTCTCGGATTCGCGCGAAAGCAGGGCGTCTCCCAAGGCGCAGAGCGCCAATGCCAGGATCAGCAGTGCCGCGCCGCCGCTGAGGGCGGCGTACAGGGCCAACAGGGCGACTGATGCGGTTTTGAGCATTGTACGCATTGTGCTGGCCGGGCGTGGGGACAGAGGCAGATAGGCTAAAGCACATGCTGCGGCGATCCATATCAGGCTGGTCACTCTGGTTTCCTCCCTATCTCCCGGCTTTACTGTCTTTCAAAATCCTCTTGCGGTACAACAGGTGACGTGGAGGCATGTGAACCCTCAGTGCGAATAGCTTTGGCCGCATGTATCTGACACTATGGCGTCATGTTGAGGTTCTTTGCGATTCTTCTTGTGTTTTCGGCCCAACCGGTGGGGGCGCAAACAGCGCTGTCGGGGGCGGAGTTTGATGACTATACGCGCGGAAAGACCCTGTTCTACGGGTACAGCGGCGAGGTTTACGGGGTAGAACGTTATTTGCCCAATCGCCGCGTGATCTGGTCGTTTCTTGATGGAAACTGCAAGGAAGGCGTGTGGTATCAGCGCGAAGATCAGATTTGTTTTGTCTATGAAGACAGGTCAGATCCGCAATGTTGGGTGTTTACGCGAATGGGCGGCGGATTGGTTGCTCAATTTGAAGGCGACCCGCAGGCGACGCAGCTGTATGAGGCCGAAGATCTGGGCGAGGAGATGATCTGCCTTGGGCCAGAGGTTGGGGTTTGATCTCAGCTTACCCGCAGCTCTTCGTAACTGATCATGACATTCTGCCTGAACGCAGGTCTCTCTGTAAGACGGTCGTAGTAGCGTTTGAGGTTTGGGAACTGCGCGCGCGAAATATCAATATCGTAGTATCGGTACAGGATGTGGCCGAACTGGATGTCAGCCAGGGTCAGGTCGGGGCCGGTGAGGAATTTGCGACTCTCAAAAAGTCGATCTGAAATTTCCAGCTTTGTTTCAAGCTGTTTAACGGCGTTCCTGATCTTGAACTTATCCCTATCGGCAGGTGCAGTTCGCACCACCTGCCAAAACACCGGAACCGTGAATGCCATTGCGACATTGATCTTCGCCCATTCGGCCCATTTGTCTATTTCGGCGCGTTGAATCGGGGCGTTGGGCCAAAACGTATCGGGTGCGTAGCGGTCGGCGAGATATCGCAGAATAGCTCCGGTCTCCCACAGGGGTGGGTTGATGCCATCCTGCAGGACAGGGATGGTATGGTTTGGATTCAGATCGGCAAAGGCTTGCGTGTCCAGCCCACCAAAGTGATGGCCGACATCATGGCGATGATACTCCAGCCCCAATTCGCCGACACACCACATCAGGGCCTGCACATTTGATGATGTTTTGCGCCCCCAGATCGTCAGCATAGCTTAGAACAGTGAGCCCTGATCGGGCGCATCTGTTTTGGTCTTTTTGGGGGGCGGTTTGCTGGAACCTCCGGTCGTCAGGCAGCCATCGGCAAATTCGATTTCCAGAACCGGGTGCTTGGCGGCTTGTGACTTGGTGGTGATCACGTCGCCCTCGGCCCGCACGACGGCATAGCCGCGTTCCAGCGTGGCTTTGTAGCTGAGCGTTTCGCGCAGGCGGTCTGTGGCATCCAGCTTTTGGCGCAAGCGGTCCAATCGGGTGCGTTGAGCGGCGTTTAGTCGCTCGGCCAGTCTGGCAGTGGCTTGGCGCTGCTGGTCGATCTCGCGTTGGATCGGGCGCATGGACAGGCGAGAAGACAGGTTGCGCAGGCTTTCCTGCCGAGATGCGACAACGGCGCGCAAGGTTGTCGGGCGCAGATGGGCCGACATCTCGACCAGTTGCAGGCGTCGGTTTTGTACGCCTCGGGTCAATGCGGGCGTCAGTCGTTCTGCAATCAGATCAAGCCGTTGCCGAGGAATGTTCAACAAACTGTCCGGGCGCGGCAACGCGCGGGCCACGTCGCGCAAGCGCTGGCTGCGGCGCTGGACCGCATCGCTGGCCGCACGGGAAAGTCGTGCGCCCTGTTCGTTGGTCCAAGCCAGCAGTTCCATCCGGACAGGGACAGCCAGTTCGGCGGCAGCGGTTGGCGTGGGTGCCCGGTGGTCCGAGACAAAATCGATCAGCGTTGTATCTGTTTCGTGACCCACGGCCGAGATCAATGGGATGTCTGAGGCGGCAGCGGCACGTGCCACGCTTTCTTCATTGAATCCCCACAGATCTTCGATCGACCCGCCGCCGCGCGCAACGATGATCAGGTCAGGGCGTGGCAACGCGCCGCCAGGTGTAAGCGCGTTGAACCCTTCGATAGCGCGGGTCACTTCGGGCGCGCAGTTGGCACCCTGCACGGCAACCGGCCAGATCAGAACTTTGCGGGGAAAGCGATCCCGCAGCCGATGCAGGATATCGCGGATCACCGCGCCGGAGGGTGAAGTCACAACACCGATGATCTGCGGCAGATAGGGCAGTGGCTTCTTGCGTTCGGCTGCGAACAGGCCCTCGGAGTCGAGCTGTTTCTTACGCTTCTCCAGTAGCGCCATTAAGGCGCCTTGGCCCGCGACAGCGACCTCATCCACGTTCATGTTGTATTTGGACTGTGCACCAAAAGCAGTCAGGCGGCCGGTCACGACAACCTCAAGCCCTTCTTCGGGCACAACCGACAAGCCCGAGATCTGACCTTTCCATGTCGTGCAGGCCAGCACGTTCCGATCATCCTTGATGTCGTAGTACAGATGCCCCGAGCGCGCTTTGAACACCCGACCGACTTCGCCGCGGACGCGGATTCGTCCGAACGTTCCTTCGAGCGTGCGTTTCACCTCGCCAGAAAGCTCGGAAACCGAATATTCGGGAGTGTTTTGGCCGGGAATCGGGTCGTCGAGCAGGTCGGACATTTCAGCGCCTTGTGTCAAATGCCCACCCAGCTTAGAACGCCGCGCAGGCAAGGCCAAGCAGATCGGAGAGCTTTCATGAACATCCTTATTCTCGGCAGCGGTGGGCGCGAGCACAGCCTGGCCTGGGCGGTGATGCAGAACCCCAAATGCGACCGCTTGATCGTTGCGCCGGGAAATGCCGGGATCGCTCAGATTGCCGATTGTGCTGCACTGGATATCGAGGATGGTGGCGCAGTGGTCAGCTTCGCCGAGGAAAACGCGATTGATTTCGTCATTGTCGGCCCCGAAGCGCCCTTGGCGGCAGGCGTTGCAGATCGTTTGCGAGAGGCTGGCGTGCTGGTCTTTGGCCCTTCGGCCGCCGCGGCACAGCTTGAGGCCTCAAAAAGCTTTACCAAAGAGATTTGTGACGCGGCCGCCGCACCGACAGCAGCCTATGCAAGGTTCACTGAGGCGGAACCGGCCAAAGCCTATATTCGCCAGCAGGGCGCGCCCATCGTGGTCAAGGCCGACGGGCTGGCCGCAGGCAAGGGTGTGATCGTAGCGATGGATGCGCAAACCGCGTTGGAGGCCATCGATGACATGTTCGGCGGCGCCTTTGGCGGTGCGGGCGCCGAAGTTGTGATCGAGGAGTTCATGGAGGGGGAGGAAGCCTCTCTCTTCGTGTTGTGCGACGGAGAGAACATCCTGTCCATCGGTACAGCACAGGACCACAAGCGTGTGGGTGAAGGCGATACCGGGCTGAACACCGGTGGCATGGGCGCCTATTCGCCCGCTCCGGTTCTGAGCGCTGAGGTTGAGGCCCGTGCGATGGCTGAAATCATCCGCCCGACCATGGCCGAGATGAAGCGGCGCGGGACGCCGTTTCAGGGGGTGCTCTATGCGGGTTTGATGATCAAGGACGGGCAACCACGTTTGGTGGAATACAATGTGCGGTTCGGCGACCCTGAATGTCAGGTGTTGATGATGCGGCTGGGCGCGCAAGCGATGGATTTGATGCATGCAGCGGCCGGGGGGCGGCTGGAGGATGCCCGTGTGAATTGGGCCGATGATCATGCGATGACAGTGGTCATGGCAGCGCAGGGGTATCCTGGAGTGTATGGGAAAGGCTCTGCCATCAAAGGTTTGGATGGTCTGCCCGAAGACAGCAGCAACATGGTGTTCCACGCGGGCACCAAGGCGGTTGAGGGCGAGATTCAGGCCTCAGGCGGGCGGGTGCTGAACGTCACTGCGCGGGGTGAGACGCTGCAGGAAGCGCGGGATCGGGCCTATGCAATGGTCGATGGGGTGGACTGGCCGGAGGGGTTCTATCGGCGCGATATTGGCTGGCGGGCGCTTTGAGCACTGGTGGGTGAGGGGGCTTTGCCCCCTCGGCCTGCGGCCTCACCCCCAGGATATTTTGGGCCAGATGAAGTTTGGATCAGCACGTCAGGGCTTGGGTAAGGCTTTGGGATCCATCGAAGGGGCCTAGATCGGTTTTGACCCAATCCGTTTGGTAAGAGACTGCAATGATCCGGGACCAGTTGGCGTTAATAACAATCAGCTCTGGTTGACCTTTACAGTCGCGCAGGCCGCCTGAGATAAAACCCTCACCGATCTTGTGATTGGTCAGGCCGGGGATTGCGGCGATCTCAGTTAGCCGGTCATCCTTGAAACGCCAGATACGCAGGGTTTTGGCCAGATGAGGGCGGTCGATATAGGCGATTTCGACATAGCCGTCGCCATCCAGATCTGCGGCTCCGATTGGGGCCAGCCAACGGAAGCGGGTACCTATGTAAGGAGTTGCAGCGATAAGGCCGCCACCGTTGTAGATTGCGAGCCTTGCACCTTTGTCGCGATGGCTTTCGACTACAAGTGCTTCTCGACGGTTATCATTGTCTATGTCGACAAGGCGCGGTTGGATGTCTTCGAAAACCCGTTCCTTGGGTAGCCGGATTGTATATTTTGCCCATGTAGGTGCGTATTGCAGAACCAACGCGCCGTACTCGATCTGATCGCCGAGAACGCCATGTGGATACCGCGAAGTGGGTTCGGCGTATTCCGCCGAGCCCAGTGGTTCATATTGCCATGGTTGCTGTGACCGAGCCTGAAACGGACAAACGCCAAATGCGATTGCGACGGCGGCCACCGGCCAAGATGACATCAGATCTGCTTTTCAGGCATCTGGACAATCAGGCCGTCCAGCGCATCGGTGACCTTGATCTGGCAGGTCAGGCGCGAGCGGGCCGGGTCGGGCTCATAGGCGAAATCCAGCATGTCCTCTTCCATGTCGTCCTTTGCCGGGATCTTCTCGACCCAGTCGGGGTGGACATACACATGGCAGGTCGAGCAGGCGCAGGCACCGCCGCAATCGGCCTCGATGCCTGGGATATTGTTGTCACGGGCCCCTTCCATGACGGTCAGTCCGTTGGCGACCTCGACTGTGTGTTCGGTACCGCCATGCTCGACATAGGTGATCTTTGCCATTGCGTGCGTCTTCCTTTTGCGATGTTCGGATTCTTCATTAGTCAAGGGAGCTAAGTGTTTCCAGTGGCAATTGCGACGCATCGCGCCGCGTCTGGGCTTTCTCGGTAGATGTTTGCCATTTGTTCGCGATTTTTTGATGCTTGTTTGCAGCGATATCGGGTCGAGGGTCCGGTGACGCAATTGGCGCGGTCGAGCGTGGTGAATCGAAGCTTCTCGGGCCGGGGCGCCTATTGTGCTGCAGGTGCGCGATTGGCCGGGTTCAATCTGTTTCTTCTGCTCGAAGGCGGCGTATTTGACCTAGTGCGGTGTGGATCTTGAGTTGGATCATTGCTTCACCGATTTTGGAGGTCGCAAGATCAGGGCGGCCGTCAAAACCTGTGTTCCATCCGGAGGGCGCAGATGTTTCTGTACGACCTGCAGCGTCCGGTTTGACGTATAGAAGTTCTGACGTGTCTCGCAGGGCAGCGTGATTTCCGATTTGTTCGACACTGAAGCCTTCGTTTTGCAGGTAAGTGATTTGCCCATTGTCTGCGTAGTAGTCGGAAACATGCCGCACAGATACGCCGGCAGGCGAAAGCTCAACGGTCATCGAGGCAGCAGCCCGGTCTTGTGCTGCCTGATTCCCACCGCTGTCTCCGATTAGCAGGATTTCTTTGAACCCATGTGTAGCCAGACTGCGGATCGTCGCGATAAGTAACTGTTCAAAAACCGGTTCGGGTACAGATATCGTTCCAGGCCACCGCATATGTCCCGTGGGATTTGGCGCTACCTCACCTTCAGGAACATATTGAATGACCGGAGCCACAAGGGCATCACCCAAGCGTTCGGCAATTTCTCGGCTGGTATATGTGACAACGAAATTGTGTTTTCCAAGCGCTGCATGGGGGCCATTCTGTTCGGTGCCGCCGGTTGGAATGATAACAGTTTTGTACCCGGCATTCAGCGCCGCATGAACTTCGGGCCAGGTCATATGTTCCAGAAACAGTTGGTTATGGGCACGGGCGGTGCCAGATGCGGTCCAGAGATAGCCCAGGGCGGCCAAACCCGTGCCAAGGATACAGGCTGCCCAGACTGATTTATGTCGCATGCGTATCCCCTGATGAATGGTTGTGGCGGCAGAGTGATCGACAAATACAGCGTAAGCTCACTTACCTTTTGAACAAAACGCTTTGCGCTGTCATGTCCCGGTGGTCGCCTCGCAGCTCTGCATGCAGGGCGCGGCCTGCCAGTACCGCCGGTCGGGCGCTGACTGCTTTGAGCCAACGGGTGAAATGTGGTTTGTCTTCGAGCATCTGTTGCTGGCCTTCCCACAGGCTGGCCCACCCCCAGATCGACATATCGGCGATGGAATAGAAATCGCCCGCGACGTATTCGTTTTCTGCCAGCCGTCTGTCGAGCACACCGTAGAGTCGCCCGACCTCGGTGCGGTAGCGATCCTTGGCATAGGGCAGGTCCTGGGGTGGGTCCATCTGCGGGGCATATTTCAAGAAGTGATGTGCTTGTCCTGCCATCGGACCGACACCGCCAATCTGCCACATCAGCCATTCTTCGACGGCGATGCGGTCCCGTTCGGATTCGCCATAGAAACGCCCGGTCTTGCGCGCCAGATACATGAGGATCGCGCCGCTTTCGAACACAGAAACGGGTGCGTCATCCGGGCCGTCAGGGTCGACGATGGCAGGCATACGATTGTTGGGTGAAAATTTCAGAAAGTCAGGATCAAACTGATCACCCTTGCCGATATTGATCAAATGGGTGGAGTAAGGCAGCTCCATCTCTTCCAAAGCGATAGAGACCTTCCAGCCATTTGGCGTGGGCCAGAAATACAGATCGATCATGATATCTCCTCAAGCTGAGGGGATCATGAAGCTTTCTGCGCAAACGGCAAGAGTGCCTGCGGCCGGGGCAGGGCAAAAAGCCGTGACCAGCGCCGGTGCGGCGTCTTGGGGATACCGCGCCTAAGCGTGTGCAGGCACAGGCGCTCGGGATCACGCAACAGGGCGTTGTAGACGCGCAGCACGCCGGGGCGTGTGTAGCTGGACCAATGACAGATGCGTCGCTCGGGCGCAGCGAGTGGGAAGATCAGCGCCGACAGGTGATCCACCGTGTCCGGACAATCGATCTGCAATGTAACAGCGTTTGGTGCCGTCAGGCCCGCGCCAATGCTAAGATCCCCGCGGCGGGGCGGCTGAATGGCGGTTTCATACAGAAAGTCGAACAGATCGTTCTCGCGGCTGATGATATTGATGAACTCGGCCGCGCGCCCGGCGGGTGTGATCAGGGCGGCAATGGTGCGGGATTGATATGCGGCCCCGGTGAGCGATACGATGCGACTGAGTGCACCCGTTGGAATGTGATGCAATGCCTCAAGCGCCAGTTCGGTGCCCATCGAATGGCCGATGAAATGAATCGGACGCTGGGGATTCAAATGATGTACTTGACGAATGACCTCCGCCAGAACCTTACCTGCTTCAACGGCGCGGCGCTGCGCTGACCAGAGCGGGCCGCGCGCGTCCCAGCCAAAGGCGATGGCCAACCCTTCGTCTTCAAACCCGCTGCCAAAGCCCAGATGTTGCGGCCAGCTGGGGCTGTACCAGGGCATCGCCTTGGGATGCAGCGACAGAATATGCCGGTGTGGGCAGGCATTGGCATCATCCGGCCGGTACTTGTACCCGTGGGTCATGATAATGACTGGACCGTCGGATTGCTGGGCCTCTTGCAAAGCCCGGAACAAGGGGCGGGAACTACCGTGCAATTCAGCACGCCCGTTGACAGCATTGATCCTGATCACTGGCATAGTTCTGCCTCATACAAGATGTTGTGGTGCCGCTTTGTCATGACGCTATGACGTTTCAATGAATGAACGATTACAGAACCGTGACGATGCAGGCGCCGGGCTTGACGAATTCGCAACTGCGGCGTATGGGCAACAACACCACGTGGCGATTTGTTACCGGATTGCGGGCCACGCTAAACAACACCGCTAAAAGGTCAGGATGAAAGGCCCCTTTCGCTTGACCGCGTCTGGGGTTTTTTTGATGCGCCTCGGGGATTGAGGCCGAAAGGAATGACATGAGCGAGAGCTGGAACAAACGCACGCAGGCCGTCCATGGCGGCATTCGTCGCAGTCAGTACAACGAGGTGAGCGAGGCGATCTTCCTGACCCAGGGCTTTGTTTACGACAGTGCCGAGCAGGCCGAGGCCCGGTTTCTGGAATGTGGCCCCGATGAGTTCATTTATGCCCGTTACGGTAATCCGACCGTGTCCATGTTCGAACAGCGCATCGCCGCGCTGGAAGGCGCCGAGGATGCCTTTGCCACCGCGTCTGGTATGGCTGCTGTCAATGGTGCGCTGACCTCGTTGCTGAAGGCCGGGGACCACATCGTATCGGCCAAGGCGCTATTTGGATCTTGCTTGTATATCGTCGAAAACATTCTGACCCGGTTCGGGGTTGAGGTGACATTTGTGGATGGCACCGATCTGGAGCAGTGGGAGGCCGCCATTCGGCCAGACACCAAGGCGGTATTCTTCGAATCCATGTCGAACCCAACGCTTGAAGTGATCGATATCGAGGCGGTTGCCAAGCTGGCCCATGCGGCAGGTGCCCTGGTCGTGGTGGATAATGTGTTCTCAACCCCTGTGTTTTCGCGTGCGGTAGAGCAGGGCGCGGATGTAGTTGTGTATTCGGCCACCAAACATATCGACGGGCAGGGGCGCGCACTGGGCGGTGTCATTATCGGCACGCGCGACTTCATTCGGGGCACGGTTGAGCCTTACCTAAAACACACCGGTGGTGCTTTGAGCCCATTCAATGCCTGGGTCATGCTGAAAGGTCTGGAAACCATGGCGTTGCGCGTGAATGCGCAAGCGGCCACGGCCCAGCATATCGCCGAAGCGCTGGAAGAACATCCTGCGCTGGAGCGGACGCTTTATCCGGGGCTGAAAACCCACGCGCAGAATGCTCTGGTACAGTCGCAACTGGGCGGAAAAGGCGGCACCGTTCTGTCGCTGGATATCAAAGGGGGCAAGGACGCTGCGTTTAAGTTTCTCAATGCCATGACGATTCCCGTGATTTCGAACAATCTGGGCGATGCGAAATCCATTGCGACCCATCCGGCGACGACCACACATCAGCGCCTGAGTGATGAGCAGAAGGATGAGCTGGGCATTACCCCCGGATTGATCCGGTTTTCTGTGGGGCTTGAGGACGCAGATGATCTGCTGACTGATATCCGAAACGCTTTGCAGGCGTCACAAACCTGAGGCGATTGGGGGCGGGAATGCCCCCATTATCATGATGAAACGCGGCGTATCCCTGTGCTCGCTGTCGGTATCGGCCTAAAAGCGCCGGTATTTTTCATTTCATTTCAATCCGGAATGGTATCGCATCCGTAAAACGCTACACTGGCAAATGAACTGCAGTCATCTATATCAAGGATGATCAATCAAGGACCCTAAGCCAATGAACGTTCATCCGCGCGATATTGATACTCCGGACCGTGATGAGGCCGCCGCCGCCCTGAAGCTGCTGCGCAAATGGGCCGAAACTGCATCATCGCTTGAGATTTCGCAGCTTGATCCTGCTGTGGCGCGGCTGATCCCGGGGTTCGATGCACAGAACTATCCGGCGCTTGCGCGGGAATATCCCGAGGAATTTGCGGTGGATGCCGCCTATCGCGCCTCGCTGCCCGATCTGCAAAATGGCCCGTCCAGCCTGATCCGTGGTGCAAAGCAGCAGATCCAGCATGTCGGGATTTCCAACTTCCGCCTGCCAATCCGCTTTCATCGCAAGGGCGGGGACGACCTGACGCTTGAGACCTCGATCACAGGCACCGTAAGCCTTGAGGCCGAGAAGAAGGGCATCAACATGTCCCGGATCATGCGCTCCTTCTATAAGCATGCGGAACGGACGTTCAGCTTTGAGGTGATTGAGGCCGCGCTGAGCGACTATCTGACCGATCTCGACAGTTTCGATGCCCGCATCCAGATGCGGTTTTCCTATCCGGCGAAGGTCAAAAGCCTGCGCTCGGGGCTGGAAGGATATCAGTATTATGACATCGCGCTGGAACTGGTCGAACAGAACGGTGTGCGTCAAAAGATCATGCATCTGGACTATGTTTATTCTTCGACCTGCCCCTGTTCACTGGAACTGAGCGAGCATGCCCGGTCGCAGCGGGGGCAGCTTGCAACGCCGCACTCTCAGCGTTCGGTCGCGCGGATTTCCGTTGTTGTGGATTGCGATGCAGATTGCCTGTGGTTCGAGGATTTGATCGAACTGTGCCGCCGAGCGGTGCCGACAGAAACGCAGGTCATGGTGAAACGTGAAGATGAACAGGCCTTTGCCGAACTGAACGCGGCCAATCCGATCTTTGTCGAAGATGCAGCACGGCTGTTCTGTGCTGAGCTGCTGGCCGATCACCATGTCGGAGATTTCCGTGTGATCGCAAGCCATCAAGAAAGTCTGCACAGTCATGACGCGGTTTCGGTTTTGACTGAGGGGCCCACCTTCGAGGCGGTCAGTCTGGACCCCAGACTATTCACAACCCTGTTCCACGTCGGGTAACGACAGCGCCTAAGCGCCTGGATTTTCATCACAAAGGGCGCGTATCAGCGCCCTATCGCCGCATTGCAGCAAAAATGCTGCAATCGCGTGATGTTTTGATGTAAGAGTAGTGGGGAATGCAGCTGCCGCATGATGGGCCCTGGCCTGCGTGCTGCCCCGGAAGGACACCGAGACGTGCCACGCCTTGGACTGCAATACCCAAGCCTCTGCCCTGATGATCTGGGCGGACAGGGACACTCACCCTCAGATTTTAAGCTGCTTCGCTGTTACAGGAGAGACATGTAATGAATCCAATTACCCAACCGCTGGAGTTTCAGGCAGCGGCATTTCGCGTGGCTGGTTACGCCATGGTGAGCCAAATCAAGATCATGCAAATCGTTGCCCGATCGGCGATGGAGTTACCATTTGCTCAGGTTCAGGCAGTGCAGGCGACGACCACGGGGTCGACCCCCGTTACGAAAACGCCTGCACCTGCAAAGCCTGTCGCAAAACGTGCCCAAGCAGCCCCGGCAAAAAAACCTGCTGCATCAAAGCCTAAGGCGGCAACTACAGCGAAGCCCAAAGCAGCAACAACAGCGAAATTCAAGGCTAAACCGCGCACGGCAGCTAAACCTGCACCTGCAGCAAAGCCCGCGCCGGTTGCTAAATCCGAGCCGGTGGCAAAGCCTACCGCTGTAGCCAAAGCACCTGTCAAAGTTGAAGCTGCCGTCACCAAACCCGCAACGCCCGTAGCAAAGACTGCAACACCAAAGCCCGCTGCTACGAAACCCGTCGCGGTGAAACCAGCGCCGAAAGCGCGGGCCTCAAAACCGGTTACTCCTAAGTCTGCGGTTGCAAACGCCACTGCAACAGCAGCAAAAACGACGGCTACTCCGAAAGCGGCGCCCAAGCCGCGGCAGGCGGCGGCTGAAAAGACAGCGCAGGCGGCTGAAGCACCGAAACCCCAAGCCCGCCGCACACGCGCGCCGTCAAAACCGCCCGTGATGCCCAAGGCAACCGAGAGTTCCGACGAATAATCACGGATCATCTGCTTGACACGGTCGGGTCGGCGCGCCAACGCTGCGCCTCATGATGGATCTTCGCCCGGTCGGATATGTGATTGGCTTGCTGGTCGCCATTCTTGGGGCGACCATGCTGCTGCCTATGATTGCCGACCTGATCGAAGGGCGCGGCGAATGGAATGTCTTTCTGGAAAGCGCCATCATTACCATGCTGGCGGGTTCGGTCCTGGCCATCAGCTGCTCGAACGGGGTGGGCGAGGGCCTGACCATTCGCCAGACCTTTTTGCTGACCACGGGCGTCTGGGTTGCCTTGCCAGTCTTCGGGGCGATCCCGTTTCTGTTTGGTGAAACCGAACTGCGTTTTGTCGATGCGTATTTCGAGGCGATGTCAGGGCTGACCACCACCGGTTCAACCGTCATTTCAGGGCTGGATGATCTGCCCCAAGGTTTGTTGCTTTGGCGTGGCATTCTGCAATGGTTGGGCGGCATTGGTATCATCGTTGTCGCCATGGTGTTCCTGCCCGAGCTACGCGTGGGCGGGATGCAAATCTTCCGTTCGGAAGGGTTTGAAACCATGGGGAAAATTCTGCCACGCGCGCAGGAGATCGCGGGCCAGATATCCTTGATCTACGTGTTCCTGACGGTTGTCTGCATGTTGGTCTACGCAGCACTGGGCATGGGTTTTTTTGATGCGTTGGTGCATGCGTTCACGACAATCTCGACCGGCGGGTTTTCGAACTACGATGCCTCATTCGGGACGTTTGCAGGGCCGACGGAATATGCCGCATCGGTTTTCATGATTTTGGCGGCACTGCCATTTGTGCGCTACGTGCAGCTTGCCAACGGTCATACGCTTTCACTGTGGCGTGACAGTCAGATCAGAGCATTCATAGCCACGATATTGGTTCTGGTCGTCGTCATGTCGGTGTTCCTGACATCTGTGTTTCCACACCATTGGGAACAGGCGTTCAGGGAATCCCTGTTCAACATTACCTCGATCATTTCGGGCACAGGTTACGCCAGTGTCGACTATATGAACTGGGGTAGCTTTGCGATCATGCTGTTCTTCCTGATCGGCCTGATTGGAGGTTGCGCGGGCTCGACCGCCTGTTCGATCAAAGTGTTCCGCTATCAACTGCTGTTTGCGTCGATCAAAACACAGATCCGGCGTATCAGATCACCAAATGGTGTCTTTGTACCCTTGTATGATGGCCGCCCCGTCAGCCGGGACGTTCTGACCTCAGTCATGAGCTTTTTCATGTTCTTTGTGCTGTCGATGGGCGTTCTGTCCTGGGCGCTGGCGCTGACCGGGCTGGATTTCATCACCTCGGTTTCCGGCGCGGCCACTGCGCTGGCCAATGTGGGCCCTGGGCTGGGCGATCAGATCGGACCGGCAGGCAACTTTTCCGGGCTGAACGACACGGCGAAATGGCTGCTGACCATCGGCATGTTGGTGGGGCGGCTTGAGCTGTTGGCCGTTTACGCAATCTTTACCGTTCAATTCTGGAGAAGCTGATGAAAAGACCCCTTGGCGCGCAACTCTCGCACATGCTCAGGGATCGAGGCGTGGATGTGATCTTTGGCATTCCGGGTGTGCATAATCAGGAACTGTACCGGGGAATCGAAGAGGCGGGGATCACCCATGTTCTGGCGCGACATGAACAAGGGGCGGGATTCATGGCGGATGGATATGCGCGTGCGACCGGTACACCGGGTGTGGCCTATGTGATCACCGGGCCGGGCTTGTGCAACATCATGACGCCCATGGGGCAAGCCTATAGCGACTCAGTGCCGATGCTGGTTCTTTCATCCTGTCTGAATGAGACGCAGGAGTATCGCGGCCAGTTGCATCAGATGAAAGATCAGCAAGCGGCGGCGGGGACCGTCGCAGACTGGTCTGCTCAGGCCAGCACTGCACAGGCTGCCTATGGGTTGGTCGAACGCGCATTTGAGGAGTTTGAGCTTAAACGCCCCCGACCCAAGCATATTCAGGTGCCAATCGCACAGCTGGAAGCAGATGCCGATCCGGCCCCGTTTCCGAACCAACCCGCGCTGCGCACCAAGGCGCAGGCTCCTGATGTGGCGCCGGTTGTGTCGCTGCTGAACCTCGCCAAACGGCCATTGTTCATCCTCGGGGGTGGTTGCCGGTCGAACGAATGGCGCCAAATCCTGACACAGTTGGGCGCGGCCTGTTTTACCACCTATGCCGGGCGCGGGTTGGTCGGGGCGAACTATCCACTGGATTTTGGCGCGATGCTGCCCCGACCCGGCAGCGCCGATGTCATCGCCTCGGCCGATCTGGTGATCGCGGTTGGTGCGGAACTGGGAGAGGTCGATCTGTGGCGGCGCGAGCTTGGGCACAAAGCCACCCTGATCCGCGTTGATCTGGACCCCGAGGTGCTTTCGGATCATCACCGGGCCGCCGTCAAAATTCAGGCGGATAGTGCAAGTTTCGCGCGGGCGCTATGGGCGGTCACCGAAGATGCCAAACCCGCCACGGGCTGGACCGCGGAAGAGGTTGCCGAAACGCGCGCCCGCTGGCGGGCTGAGGTGGATGCCGAACGGCCGGGCATCGTGCCGGTCGTCGACGCCCTGCGCGCTGCAATGCCTGCCGATACGATGATTTATTCCGACATGACGCAGTTCGCCTATGTCGCGAAAGAAGTCTGGGATATGGCCTATCCCCACCATTGGCACCACCCGACAGGCTTTGGCACGTTGGGATATGCGCTGCCTGCCGGGATCGGCGGGGCAATTGCGCGCAGGGGGAAACCAACGGCGGTGATCGCCGGTGACTATGGGTTTCACTACACGATGCAGGAACTGGGTGTAGCAGTCGAACTTGGCCTGCCTCTGCCCATCATTCTGTGGGACAATGGCAAGCTGAAAGAGATCGAGGACAGCATGATCCGCAGCCAGATCGCGCCAAACGCAGTTGAGGCGCGCAATCCCGTTTTTTGCAAACTGGCCGAGGCGTTTGGCGCGCGGTCTGCTGCGCCCTCTACGCTGGATGGGCTGCAGGATGCGGTACGCGCTGCGTTTCAGGCCGAAGGGCCAACGCTGATCCACGTCACGCCCGATATCCTGTGAAAAAAAAGCGCCGCAGGAAACCGCGGCGCTTTCAGATTTACCAATGCGGTAAGCTTAATCCCAGCAATGCACCAGAACGGTCATGCCCGTCGCCCTGCGGTTTAACTCGTTGGGCGAGATTTGCGTGCTTTCCTGACTGGGCTGTCCAGACACACCGGCCTGGGTCAACACATCCGTTAGGCGCGCGGCAGTTGCGGCCAGGCTGACCGAAGCGGGCAGGGTGCGCCCTTCGGTCGGAGTTGGCAGCAACATGCCCACCACATTACCGCTGTCGTTGAAGACAGGGCCGCCCGCGTCACCGGGCTGGGCGTTCAGGGCCAGACGTTTCACGCCTTCTTCTCCGTTTAGGCCACGGATATCCGCGATCTGCCCATAGGTCAGGGTCGGAGCGCCAAGCGCACCCTGATAGGAAAAGCCGGATACCGCGATCTCAGACTGAATGCGCGGGGTGTCTGCGCTGAAGGCGGCGACATTCATGGGCGCGAGATTTTGGCTGGGGCGCAGGACCGAAACGCCCAGATCGGCATCGGTCCAGGCCACTTGAACCTCTTGATCGCCGTCCAGTGTGATCCGGGTGCAGTTGTCTGCGGCTTCGGACACGGTCAGAACCGCCCCGCTGGAATCGGCAAAGAAACCCGACCGCGACAGGCGCGGTTTGCGCACCTGCAGGCCCGAGATCAGGTCGATCCGCTGGTCCGCCGATGCCCCGGCTGCTGAATCCAGAACCGCATCAGTGGTCGCAAAGCTTTGCACCATCGCGGCCAGAACGCGCAGGCGACGCGCCTCATCCCCTTCGGGCCAGACCAGAGTGAATCCTTTGATCTGCCCGTCTTTCAGCGTGGCCTGCGTAAACGAAACAATGCCGTTTCCGCGCCCCTCCAGCGAGAACCGATCACCGCGCAGCTCGCGCGCACCATCAAGTGGTACGATTTCCAGTGACTGCATCACTTCATACAGCGCGCGCAGGGTGGATTTGTCGCCTTCCTGCGAGATCAACAGCGCCAGAGCACCGATATCGGAGCTTGATTTGAAATGGACAAACGGGGCCTCGTAGCGGTCAAATTCCAACGCGCCCAGTGGCATGTCCAAAGATGCGCCCGCCTGGTCGTCGGTATAGGATGCCATCCCGACACTGATCAGCGGGGCATTATAGTCATCCATCAGCGCCTTACGCTGCAGCGTTGTCAGAACGCCGGTCGCCTCATAGCCATTGAAACGCTGCCAATCGCCCATCGACCGGCGGGTGCCCTGACCAAATGCGCCATCAATGGACGAGTTATAGAACCCTGCGGCCTGCAACGCAGTTTGCAGGTCTTTGCGTTCCTGTGCGGTCAGCAAACGCTCGGACTGCAGCGCTTCGGCGCGTGTTTCGTCTGTGTCCTGTGGGGCAACCTCTGACAGGTTCTGTTCTGGCTGTGGTTCCGGCTCAACCGGGGGTGCAACTATCCCTCGATCCAGAAGATTAACGCCTACGGGCCAAAATTGCTGACCCAGATCGTTGGAGAACGCAATGAAGCTGTCGCGCGGGATTTGCCCCTCGGCGCGATAGACCCGAAGAACCTGTTCCGCGTCGCTGCGGGCATAGGGGCCGATCACGATGGCGTACCAGCCGCTGTTCAGGCGGAACCCGTTTACATCGGGCAGAGCACTGGCATAGGCCTGCGCACGATCTTGCGCTTCACGCAGCGATGGTTGGGCTTCAACCTGCACCCAAACGCCTTGGTCTTGCTGTGCAGATGCGGTGTGCACTCCCAATAGAAGAAACAAAAGAAATGCCGTCAAAACTCGTGTCATATTCTGCCCGTTTTATGCAGTGTTGATCGTTTGGCGCAGAATACGCGATTTCGCGGTCCAAATACCATGGCGTGAATACGCGGATTTCACTGTGTGGCTGTGCAGATACAGGATGTGCCGATTGGCCCGTTGACGCCCCTTGGCCCCTTGCATAGGAAGGGCGAAACCGACCGGAACCGGGTGCATGTAGCGCCCAAAGGGAATGTCATGACCGAACAGTCCAGCGCACCGCGTTCTTTTCAGGAAATAATCCTGCGGCTTCAGACCTATTGGGCCTCGAAAGGCTGTGCGATTCTGCAGCCTTATGACATGGAGGTCGGGGCAGGGACGTTCCACCCGGCGACCACCTTGCGCGCGCTGGGGTCCAAAGCCTGGGCCGCGGCCTATGTTCAGCCCTCACGCCGTCCGACGGACGGGCGCTATGGAGAAAACCCGAACCGGTTGCAGCACTACTATCAGTATCAGGTGCTGATCAAACCCAGCCCGCCGGATTTGCAGGACCTGTATCTGGGCAGCTTGCAGGCCATCGGGATCGACATGGACCTGCATGATATTCGTTTTGTCGAGGATGACTGGGAAAGCCCAACGCTAGGCGCCTGGGGCTTAGGATGGGAGGTCTGGTGTGACGGGATGGAAGTCAGCCAGTTTACCTATTTCCAACAGGTCGGCGGCCATGATTGTGCTCCGGTCTCGGGCGAACTGACATATGGGCTGGAGCGTCTGGCGATGTATGTGCTGGGCATCGACCATGTGATGGACATGCCGTTCAATGACCCTCAGTCCCCCAGCCCGCTGACCTATGGGGATATCTTCAAGCAAACCGAAGAAGAATACGCCCGCTGGAACTTTGACGTGGCCAATACCGAGGTTCTGCTGCGTCATTTCGAAGAGGCCGAGGCAGAATGCGCCACCATTCTGGCGCAGGAACACGATGATCCCAAGACCGGCAAGCGCATCGTCATGGCGCATCCGGCCTATGACCAGTGCATCAAGGCCAGCCACATCTTCAACCTGCTCGATGCGCGCGGGGTGATCTCGGTCACCGAACGGCAGGCCTATATCGGCCGTGTTCGGGCCTTGGCAAAGCAATGTGCCGATGCCTTTGTCCAGACCGAGGCCGCCGGGTTCGGGGCCTGATGCGCAGCTCAGGCCAATCCGGGCAGCAACACCTTCAGGCCGTCGGCGATCATGCTGATGGCGATGGCCGACAGGATCATGCCCATGAAACGGCTCATGATCACCCGGGCATTTTCGGACAGGCGCTTGGCCAGCGCCGATGCGTTCCAAAACGTAATGAACAACATCGCGACGACGACCAGAAATACACCAGCATAAGCAATGGCTTCAACGGGTTTCTTGATGTGGCTTGCATACAGGATCAGCGTGGTGATCGTGCCTGGGCCAACCAGAATTGGAAAGGCCAGCGGATAAAACGCCACCGTCTCGGGCGCCGGGTAGGACTTTTTCTCCCCTTCGGTTCCGTGATGCGAGCTGCTTTCGTTCCCATTCAGCATGTTCAGCCCGATCATCAGAACAACCAGACCACCTGCCACCCGCAGGTCATCGACGCTGATGCCAAACAGTCCCAGCGCCTGATTGCCGATCAGCGCAAAGGCCGACCCAAGGATCAGGCAGTAGGTCGCTGTTTTCACGGCGACTTTGCGCTGATCCGCAACGGGAAGATCCTGTGTGACACTCAGAAACACGGGCAGATTTGTGACCGGGTTCATGATCGCAAACAGCGCGCCAAAAAATCCGACGGCAAGGGTGGTATCCATGCGTATTGCCTCGTTTCATCCTGTACAGCTGCGGACCCTGTCCTATTTTCTGCCAATATGAAAGAGGCGTCATAGATGACCGGAAAATTGCTCGCTCTGATCCTGTTGTTGTCGGCCGTTTTGGCGGGCGGAGGGATGTATTATCTGCAGGTCTATGGCTTCTATTACGAGGTTGAGCCGCAGCCCGGGCAGGATGTGCTGTTGCTGGCGACGGGGGCGGATCAGCCCCAAGCGATTACCTATACTGCGTTTCAGGCAATCGATGCCGATAGCTCTCCGATTCGCTATCGGGCGTGTTTCGAGACGGACCTGATGCTAGATCAGATGACCGCTTTCACTCCGGTAGAAGACCCCGAGCCCCTGACTGCGCCAGGTTGGTTCGATTGCTATGACGCGCCCGCCTTGGCGGATGCGCTAAAAGGCGGGCAGGCGCAGGCGTTCATGGGCACCAAGAATATTCACTATGGCGTTGATCGCATCGTGGCCGTGACGCAGGACGGCAAGGGCTATGTCTGGCACGCGCTCAACAATTGCGGCGAAAAGGCTTATGACGGTACCGTGGTGGGTGAAGAATGCCCGCCCCGACCGCAGGAATAGGAGAACGCGGTGAGCCATGTCGTCGAAATCCCCGATTTTCTGACGGCCACGCTGGGCTTTGCCGTCTATCTGATCGGGGCCGAGATCAACGCACGGGTTTCTGCGTTGCGCAGCTTCAACATCCCTGAGCCGGTGACAGGGGGGCTGCTGGCATCAATTGTCGTTCTGCTGCTCTACCTGCTGTTTGGCATTGAGCTGTCATTTGGCCTGACAGCCCGTGATTTCCTGCTGGTTCTGTTTTTCGCCGGGATTGGTCTGAACGCGCGCCTGTCGGATCTGATCGCGGGGGGCAAGCCTTTGCTTTTGTTGTTGATCCTGACATTGGCGACCATCGTGTTTCAGAACGTTATCGGTGCTGCGGGTGCGGCGCTGTTTGGTTATCCTGCGCAGGCGGGGGTTCTGTTCGGTTCCGCCGCGCTGATCGGTGGGCATGGAACCGCGATTGCCTGGGCGCCCGAAGTGGCCGCGGCGACAGGGCTGGACGGTGCGACCGAACTAGGCGTTGCTGTTGCGACTTTGGGCTTGGTTCTGGCCGCACTTGTGGGTGGCCCCATTGCACGCCTGCTGATCGAAGGTCGCAACCTCAGCCCCAGTAGGCCCGAGGAAGAACACAGCGTCGGCCTTCCCGAAGACACCACGGAAGCAAAAACCCAGATCAACCACCTGACGATCATGCGGGTATTGCTGTATCTGAACTTGGCAATCATCACGGGATATGGGCTGGATCAGGTGATCAGTGCTACGGGTCTGAAACTGCCCCTGTTCGTGCCCTGCCTGATCATGGGCATTCTCATTTCTAATCTTCGCACGGCCGTCTTTCCGGGCGCGCCCAAAGTGTCACGGACCCCGTCGCTGGCACTGATCTCGGAATTCGCGCTGGGGGCCTTTCTGGCCATGTCGCTCATGAGCCTGCAACTCTGGACAATCGCCGAACTGGGGTTGGCCATTGCAGTGATCATGACGGCGCAGACCCTGTTTGCGGTTCTCTTCGTGCTTTGGGTTCTGTTCCCGGTGATGGGCTCGAACTACCGCGCCGCAGTTCTGGCCGCGGGGTTCGGTGGCTTCGCCCTGGGCGCAACCCCGACCGCAATTGCAAATATGACAGCCGTAACCAAGCGATATGGTCCGTCGCCTATTGCCTTTATCGTGCTGCCCCTTGTATCCGCCTTCTTTGTGGATATCGCCAATGCCATCGTCATTCAGACGATTGTGAATTTCTAAGGACCGACTATGCCCGACCTGTTGATCGAACTGTTCTCTGAAGAGATCCCCGCGCGCATGCAGACCCGCGCTGGAGAGGAGCTGAAAAAGCGGATCACCGATGGTTTGGTCGAGGCCGGTTTGACTTATGCCGGGGCCGCTGCCCTGACCACGCCGCGCCGCCTGACACTGGCGGTCGAAGGGGTACTGTCTGAGAGCCCGACGATCCGTGAGGAACGCAAAGGCCCCAAGGTCGGCGCACCCGACAAAGCCATTGAAGGCTTCTTGCGTGGCGCAGGTCTGACCCGCGACCAGTTGGAAGAACGCGACACGCCCAAAGGCGCTGTTTATTTCGCCTCCATCGAAAAGCCTGGACGCCCGGCGGCTGAGATCGTGGCCGAAGTGCTTGAGGCCACCATTCGCAACTTCCCATGGCCCAAGTCGATGCGCTGGGGCAGTGGCCCGATGCGCTGGGTGCGGCCCTTGCACTCGATCCTGTGCATCCTCAGCGATGAGACGGGCGCGCAGGTTGTGCCATTGGAGGTCGAGGGGATCAAAGCCGGAGACACCACTGAAGGCCACCGTTTCATGGCGCCGAACCGGTTTTCGGTCACATCGTACGAGGATTATGCAGCCCAGCTGAAACGCGCCTTTGTGGTGCTGTCGCCTGAGGAACGCGCCAAACATATCTGGAACGACGCGCAGAACATGGGTTTTGCCGCCGGTCTGGAGGTAGTCGAGGACAAGGGCTTGCTGGCCGAGGTCGCCGGTCTTGTCGAATGGCCTGTGGTGCTGATGGGGCAGATCGACGAGGAGTTTCTGGAACTGCCACCCGAGGTGCTGCAGACGTCGATGAAAGAGCATCAGAAGTTCTTTTCCGTGAAGAACCCTAAAACGGGCCGGATCGAACGCTTCATCACTGTCGCCAACCGTGAAACCGCCGACAACGGCGCGACCATTCTGGCGGGGAACCAAAAGGTGCTGTCGGCCCGTCTGGCCGACGCCAAGTTCTTTTGGGAGAATGACCTGCGCGTTGCCAAGTCAGACATCGCCCAATGGACCCGCGCGTTGGAGAATGTGACTTTCCACAACAAGCTCGGCACGCAGGCGGAACGGATCGATCGCATCGCCGCATTGACCCGCGAACTGGCCCCGGTGGTCGGAGCGGATGCGGATCAGGCCGAGAAAGCCGCACGTCTGGCCAAGGCCGATCTGAGTTCCGAGATGGTCTATGAATTCCCCGAACTTCAGGGGCTTATGGGCCGATATTACATCGAAGCCGCGGGCGAAGATGCCGCCGTGGCCGCCGTGGCGCAGGAGCATTACTCGCCATTGGGGCCGTCGGATGACGTGCCCGCTGCGCCGCTTTCGGTGACCGTGGCGCTGGCAGATAAGTTGGACACGCTGACCGGGTTCTGGGCGATTGATGAGAAGCCGACCGGGTCGAAAGACCCGTTTGCGCTGCGCCGTGCGGCGTTAGGTGCTATTCGACTGATCTTGGATAACAATCTGCGTATCAGATTGGACCGCTTCTTTGATAGCCAGTTGGTTCGCGCGGAGAGCGCTGTTAATGAGGCGCTTCCGGATGCGAGTGTCCGCGACCTTTTGGAGGAAATCGCGGATCATGGCGTCTTTGGCGCTGCATTCCAGACTGTTAAGGACAAAATTGTAGGATTGCCTGCGGCTGCTTTTCTGGAGCTCGAGAATAAGGTTCCTGACGCATCCGACGATCTCCTCTCGTTCTTCCACGACCGCCTTAAGGTCTTCCTCCGCGATGAGGGCATCCGGCATGACATCATCGACGCCTGTATCGCGATGGACGGCAATGATGACCTTAACCTGCTCGTCAAACGCGCCCGTGCTCTGAATGCGGTGATCTCGACCGAGGATGGGGAAAACCTTGTGCAAGGGTTCAAGCGGGCCAACAACATTCTGACGCAGGCCGAGGAGAAAGACGGGGTCGAATACTCCTACGGCGCGGATGTAAAATTTGCCGAGACGGATAGCGAAAAGGCGCTATTTGCCGCCTTGGATCAGGCGCAGGCGCAGATTGATCCGGCGTTGAAAGCCGAGGATTTCCCGACCGCCATGGCCGCCATGGCAAGCTTGCGCGGGCCGGTGGATGCGTTCTTTGAGGATGTGCAGGTCAACACCGACAATGACATCCTGCGCCGCAACCGCCTGAACCTGCTGAGCCAAATCCGCACGATCTGTTCCAGCGTTGCTGATCTGACCAAGATCGAAGGATAAGCCAGATCGCCCTTGCGCCGTTGGTGCAAGGGCTTATGCTGCGGCGAAGCTAAAAGGTGCCGCAGTGCAGAATAACCCGCATACCACGCTCATCACGTCCCAAGCACCCGTTGCCGCCAGTACCCATGGCGGGCGGGCCAAATGTTTGCAACGCCTTGTCCGGCTGGACCTACCAGTGCCGCGCACTGTGGCGCTGTCCTTTGATCTTGTGCAACAGATTGCCGATGGTCAGGTGCCGGATATTACCGCGATTTTGGAACAGTTTGACGACACGGCGCTGCTGTGCGTGCGGCCCAGTTCCGAAGACCCTGATTGGGGCGGTCCGGGTGCGGTTCTGAACATCGGGATGAACGATGCGCGCTATGTGGACCTGTCTGATCAGATGGGGGCCGAAGCCGCCGCCGCGCTATATCTGAGATTTGTTCAAAGCTACGCCATCCATGTCGCGCGGCTGGATGCGGATGTGTTTGATGACATCGAAGCTGATGGCAGCGAAGGGCTAAAGCTGTCTCTGCGTGCCTATGAAGATGAGACCGACGAGGCCTTTCCGCAGGATCGCGGAGAGCAGTTGGTCGGCGTCTTACGATCCATGGCGCGGGCGTGGGATGGCACGTCGGCCCGGTTGCTGCGTCAGGCGAAAGGGGCCCCGGCGGATGCAGGGCTTGGGCTGGTCATTCAGGAAATGATCCCCGGTGTCGGGCAGGGTGAATGCGGCTCGGGCGTGCTGCAACTGGTTGATATCACAACCGGAATGCCACAGATTACCGGGCGGTATCTAAGCCAGAGCCAGGGACGCGATGCTTTGGGCGAAGGTGTTGCGGCGCTGTACTTGGAAAAAGACCCGCGCGGGCAGTCGCTGGAAGAACTGGCGCCCAAAGCCTTTGCCGATCTCAAAGCGCAAGCCGCGCTGATGCGCGAGAAACTGCGCGAGGAAATGCAGGTCGAGTTCGTGATCGAAAACGGTCATGTGCATATTTTGGATGGTGTGCGTGTGCAGCGATCCGCCCGTGCAGCGATGCGCATTGCTGTAAGGCTTGCCGAAGACGGGATCATCCCGCCGCAAGAGGCGGTGATGCGTGTCGATCCGCACGCGCTGAACGAGCTGTTGCACCGTCAGGTCCATCCCGACGCAAAACGCGATATCCTGACAACCGGAATTGCGGCCAGCCCAGGTGCCTCGACCGGTAAGATCGTGTTCACTGCGCCAGAGGCGCAGGCCAGTGCGGCACGGGGGGAAGCCTGTATTCTGGTCCGCCGCGAAACCTCGCCTGAGGATGTGCGGGGGATGCATGCGGCAGTCGCGGTTCTGACCGAAAAGGGCGGCATGACCAGCCACGCGGCGGTGATCGGGCGCGGGCTGGGCCTGCCTTGCATCGTCGGGGCGTCGGGGATGCGCTTCCAGACCAAGAAAAAGCTTCTGACTGCGCCGGATGGACGGACGTTCAAAACCGGGGATGTTCTAACCATCGACGGGACGTCAGGGCAGGTTCTGGCGGGGCAGCCCGCGATGCTGGAAGCCGCTTTGGACGATTGTTTTCAAACACTTATGGGCTGGGCAGACGCCGAGCGGGATATTGCGATCCGGGCCAATGCGGACACACCGGCAGACGCCCAAACCGCGCGCAATTTCGAGGCGCAAGGCATCGGACTGTGCCGGACCGAACATATGTTCTTTGACCCCGGCCGCCTGATCGTAATGCGCGAGATGATCTTTGCTCAGACGCCGTCGGGGCGGTCTGCAGTGCTGGAACGGCTGCTGCCCATGCAGCGCGAGGATTTCATCCAGCTGTTCCGGATCATGGAGGGTCAGCCGGTCTGTATCCGCCTGTTTGATCCACCGTTGCATGAGTTTTTGCCGACCACACGCAGTGGCCAGCGCGAACTGGCCGAAGCCTTGGATTTACCTGTTTCTGACGTCGAACGCCGAGTCGAGGAGATGTCGGAATACAATCCGATGCTGGGCATGCGCGGTGTGCGGCTTGGCGTCACCGTTCCCGAAATATACGACATGCAGGCGCGCGCGATCTTTGAGGCCACGTTGGAGGCCCGCAAAAACGGCGCGCCGGTTGTACCCGAGGTTATGATCCCGCTGGTCTCGGCCAAGCGTGAGGTTGAGCTGGTCAAATCCCGCATCGACTCGGTGGCTGCGGCAGTCGCGTCGGAGCAGGGGCAGGAATTTGAATATCGGCTTGGCGTCATGGTTGAAACACCGCGCGCCTGTCTGCGGGCCGAGGAGATTGCACCACATACCTCTTTCCTGAGCTTCGGGACCAATGACCTGACGCAGATGACGTATGGCCTATCGCGCGATGATGCGGGTCGGTTCATGTCGGCCTATGTCCGGCAGGGGGTGTTTACCGAAGATCCGTTCCATGTACTGGACCCGGATGGGGTGGGGGAGTTGCTGAAACTTGGCGCGGAACGCGGACGTTTGGCCAAGCCCGATGTCACCCTGTCGGTCTGTGGTGAACATGGGGGTAACCCCGAATCAATCGCCATTTGCCGTGATCTTGGGTTTGACTATGTTTCCTGCTCCCCGTTCCGGGTGCCTGTCGCTCGGCTGGCTGCCGCTCAACTGGCGATTTCGTCCAGACTTGGGGGTTGACAGTGGCCTGAAACCCAAGAAATAGTGGGTTACAGGCAGTCTTGTGGAGAATTTTTTCTTCTCCACGAGCAATTTTCCACTTGCTTTTTCTTCTGATCTGGACGTTTGCGCCAGACTGCGCTAAATGCCTCGTCGCGCCCGCCGGGGGAGGGTTTGGCGCGTTAAGTGCCTGTGCGAGGTTATCTGATGCTACGTTACATAATGGCTGTTGCCACATTGGCAGCAACCATGCTGCCAACTGCTTCCTTCGCCGAGAGGGAAGCAACCGATTCTGCTAAGCAAGAACTTGTCGCCCGCAATGAACTGCCGGCGCAAAGTTTCCGTGACTATTTTAAATTGTTCAAGCCGCGCAAATCGGCTGAACCCATTCAAGTCTCCTACTCCAAGGACTGGCTGGACCAGCAACCGAAGGCCACCGGGGATGAAAACTGGCGCTGCCTCGCGGAGGCGCTGTATTTCGAAGCCCGTGGTGAGAGTGTGCGCGGTCAGTTTGCCGTGGCCGAAGTGATCCTGAACCGGGTCAAAAGCAGCCGCTTTCCTGACAGCCTGTGTGGGGTGATCCGTCAGGGTACTGGCAAGAAGTATCAATGTCAGTTCACCTATACCTGCGATGGCCGCAAAGAGGTGATCCACGAACAGAAAGCGTTCGAACGCGTATCAAAAGTGGCGCGCGCGGCGATCGACGGGGTGTCCAAGGAATTGACCGAAGGGGCGACCCACTATCACACGACGGCTGTGAGCCCGTCCTGGTCGCGGGTCTACAAGCAGACCGCCAAGATCGGTGTGCATGTTTTCTATCGTCACAACTACCGGACGGCGAGCAACTGATTGACGCACCCGCGCTGGAAGCTTGATGGCGCGAGGCGAATTGCCGTCTATATTGCGGGTCAGGAGGCCCGCAATGCCAATCAATCGAAGACAACTCCTGAAAGCCGCAGCAGCAGCGTCGCTGCTGCCGGGTGCGGTGAAGGCTGAGTTCCCACAGCTCGAAGCGCGCGTTGCCCGTCAGCGCCTAGCGCCAGAGGGATTTCCTGAAACGGAAATCTGGGGATTTGAGGGTACGGTTCCGGGCCAGACACTGAAGTTTCGGCAAGGGGATCGTGTTCAGCGCCGCTTAATAAACAAGCTTCCTCAGCCAACATCGATCCATTGGCATGGCATTCGTATCGACAATGCGATGGACGGGGTTCCGGGCCTGACGCAACAAGCCGTCGCACCAGATGGGACCTTCGATTATGACTTTGTCGTCCCTGATGCGGGCACTTATTGGTATCATGCTCATAATCGCTCGGTCGAACAGGTCGCGCGCGGGCTCTATGGGCCCTTGATTGTCGAAGAAGCCGCCGCCGCCGACGTAGATCAGGACTTGACCCTGATGCTGGATGACTGGCGTCTGGACCCGGAAACAGCTCAGATTTCCGATGATTTCAACAATGGCCATGATCTGAGCCATGCGGGTCGCCTTGGGAATATCGTCACCGTCAATGGCGTATTTGATCCAGCCTTCCGGGTGCGCCGAAACCAGCGTCTCAGGCTCCGCCTGATCAATGCATCAAACGCCCGGATATACGACCTGGACCTCGACGGCCTGACTGGGTGGATTGTCGCGCTGGATGGGATGCCTCTGGAATCCCCGCTGAGGGTCGCCGACACTTTCCCGTTGGCCCCCGCACAGAGGGTCGATTTGATTGTCGATGTTCTTGCCCAGACCACAGCAAGTCTGGTCAGCGTCGAGCGAGACGGCGCCTTTGGTCTGGTGCGGTTCGATGTGAAAGAAAGCGCGGCCCGTGCCCCGCGTGATGGCATAGCTTCCCTGCCGCGCAATCCCGTGCCCGAGGTGACGCAGATCAGCACCGCCCCGTTGCACCAGATGGTTTTGCAGGGCGGGGCGATGCGTTGGTTGCAAAGCGCGAGACTTGGCGGTGCTGAATTGTCAGGCCGTGAACTGGCGCAGCTTGGGCGGTTCTGGGCGTTGAACGGTATCGCCGAGCGCCCATCTGATCCGTTTCTGGACGCCGCGCGAGGTAGCATTCACCGGATTGCATTCGTAAACGAAACCGCTTTCCCACATGCCATGCATCTGCATGGTCACCACTTCCGTCTGGTGCTGGAGGATGGGTCGCTGGGTCCCTGGCGTGATACGGTTTTGGTCGAGCGTGGGCAAACCCGGCAGGTGGTACTGGTCGCGGATAATCCGGGTGATTGGCTGCTGCATTGCCACATGCTGGGGCACGCCGCCGCTGGGATGATGATCTGGTTTCGCGTCACCTGACGCCGCAATCAGCGGTTGGAATGGCGTTTGTATGGATGTTATAGGCCCTCGAAACGCCTAAACTGGGCGAACTGTTTTACGAGCCGGAAAAGGCCTGATCCATGAGTTCTGAAATCCGCCTTGCCTTTGCGCACCCGTCTGAACGGTCCGAGGCGACCTCGCCCAGGGGGGCGCTGGATCGCATCTCGCTTCGCGATCACATCGTCGAAGTTGAGATCGGAGCTTTTCAGGCCGAGCGCGGCACGACCCAGCGCATCTGCTTTAACATCGTTGTCGAAGTCCGCCCGCTGACCGCGGATATTGACGATGACGTGGATCGTATCCTGTCCTATGACCGCGTGACCGAAGCGATTGCCTATGAACTGGCGGCAGAGCGTCTGAACCTTCTAGAAACGCTGGCCGAACGTGTGGCCGAGCGTATCTTGCTTGAGCCACAAGCTGTGCGCGTGTTTGTCCGGATCGAGAAACTGGATCGCGGCCCCGGCGCATTAGGGGTCGAAATCGTGCGCGGCAAGGATGCCGTGCATCATGACGTCGTCGAAGAGGAACGTCCGCATCCGCGTCTGGTTTTCCTTTCGAATGAGGCCATTGCATCTGGCAATCTGAAAGGCTGGATCGATCAGTTGGAAAATCGCCAGCGCCCGCTGATCCTGTGTGTTGGCGCCTCTGATCTGGTGGTGCCGCAGACCGGCCACGCCATGACTCAGCGCCGGATCGACCTGCTGTCCATCGAACAAAACGCATGGGTTTTGGCCGCACGTGATCATCGCTGTGTGGTTGTTTCAACTCGAACCGAGTTGGATTGGGCGATGAAAAACGGCCAAATCTGTGTTTGGGCCCCTTCCAAGATTGTGTTGGATGCAGTTGATGGTCCGTCGGCTGCGCCTTCGAACGCGGTTGCTCTGGCGGCATGGTTTGCCGCGACATTCGAGGCCAGCGAGATGATGGTTATCGGAGGAGAGTTGCCGAAAGAGCCCAAGACCCCGTTGCGCGCGGTTGCCGTCGATCAGGCACAATTGTGAGGGAATACTATCGCCCGCTCGTTCAACATGGCGCGGCTCGGCCCGATGGCGCTGTGCCATTGGCGGGTCAGGCGCTTTGGTTCACCCATGTCGAGGTTTTGTCGCGGGATCGCGCACCAGGTGTCGTCGTGGCGGCGGAGGTCCCGGCTGATCAGTTGGATTGCCTCAGCCGTCCTCGCGCATCCATTGCGGGCCTGGATATGGCACAACCACAGATCATGGGCATTCTGAACGCCACGCCGGACAGTTTCTCGGATGGGGGTGTACATAGCACCGTCGACGCGGCGCGTGCAGGCGCGGCTGATATGGTCGCTCATGGCGCAACCATTCTGGATATCGGTGGCGAATCCACGCGACCCGGCGCAGATTTTATCCCAGAAGACGAAGAAATAGCCCGGACACGCCCGCTGATCGAAGCGATCCGGGCCGAAACAGATGCTTTGATTTCAATCGACACTCGCAAGGCGGCGGTGGCCAAAGCAGCCTGCGCAGCCGGGGCGGGTTTGGTCAACGATGTTTCGGGCTTTACTTTCGACCCCAAGCTTGCTCCGTTCTGCGCCGGGCTCGGCGCGCCGGTTTGTGTGATGCATATGCAGGGCGATCCGGCCACGATGCAGGACGACCCGCAATATGATAACGTCGTGCTGGACGTTTACGATTTTCTGGAAGGCCAGATCGCTCGTCTTGAGGCGATGGGCCTGAACCGGGACCTGATCATCGTCGATCCGGGCATCGGTTTTGGCAAAACCGAACAGCACAATCTGGACCTTCTGCGCAATCTCAGCCTGTTTCACGGGTTGGGTTGCCCGATTCTGCTGGGCGTGTCGCGCAAGGGGTTTATCGGTTCCATCGGGAAAGAGCCGCAAAAAACCGCCCGTGCACCGGGATCAATCGCTCTGGCTCTGGACGGATTGTCCCAAGGTGTGCAGATCATCCGCGTGCATGATGTGACTGAGACCGCTCAGGCCTTGCGTCTATGGGCTGCGGTCCGGTAATCCGGTCTCAACGATTTTGGTGAGGGGTCATTGATGCGCAAGTTGTTCGGAACCGATGGTGTGCGGGGCACGGCCAATACACATCCGATGACCGCAGAAATGGCTTTGCGTATCGGGGCTGCGGTTGGGCGGTATTTCCGCCGCGATGCCTCAGGCGTGCACCGCGTGGTCATTGGCAAGGATACCCGCCTGTCCGGCTATATGCTGGAAAACGCGCTGACAGCAGGTTTGACCTCAACTGGGATGAACGTGCTGCTGCTGGGTCCGGTGCCGACACCCGCAGTGGGTCTGATGACTCGGTCCATGCGCGCCGATCTGGGGGTGATGATCTCGGCCAGCCACAACCCGGCCATCGACAATGGGATCAAGTTCTTTGGTCCTGATGGGTTCAAACTGTCTGATCAGGCAGAGATCGAGATCGAGCGCCTGATCGAAGAGGGTGTCAACCCGGCCCAGGCACAGAATATCGGCCGCGCTCGCCGCGTCGACGATGCGCGTTTTCGCTATGGCGAGCGGATCAAATCCTCTCTGCCGCGCGATGTGCGACTGGATGGCCTTAAGGTTGTGATCGACTGCGCCAATGGTGCAGCGCACCGCACCGCACCGGAGGTGCTGTGGGAGTTGGGCGCCGAGGTGATCCCCGTTGGCATTGCCCCGAACGGTAAAAACATCAACCTCAACTGCGGATCGACACAGCCGCAATTGGCTGCAGAGACCGTAGTGGCGCATGGCGCGCATGTGGGGATTTGCCTGGATGGCGATGCGGATCGGGTCGTCGTTATTGATGAGACTGGAAAAGTAGCGGATGGCGATCAGTTGATGGCCTTGCTGGCCTCGGCCTGGGCCAAGTCTGGCCAGTTGAAAGGCGGCGCTTTGGTCGCCACCGTTATGTCTAACCTTGGGCTAGAACGGCATTTGCAGTCGCAGGGTTTGCAGCTGGAACGCACGGCGGTTGGGGACCGCTACGTTGTCGAACGCATGCGCGAGGGCGGCTTCAATCTGGGCGGCGAACAATCCGGCCATATCGTGATGAGTGACTACGCCACCACGGGTGATGGTCTGATGGCTGGCCTGCATTTTCTGGCGGAAATGGTTCTGTCGGGCCGCAAGGCCTCGGACCTGGCACAGCAGTTCGAGACCGTGCCGCAACTGCTTAAGAACGTCCGCTATGCTGCCGGTCAGGCCCCGCTTGAGGCGCAAAACGTTAAAGCGGCTATTGCCGATGCTGAGGCCCGCCTGAACGGGCAGGGGCGTCTGTTGATCCGAAAATCAGGCACAGAACCATTGATCCGAGTGATGGCAGAATGCGAGGATGATGCGCTTCTGTCTCAGGTGGTCGATGGCATCGTCGCCGAGGTCGAAGCGGCTGCCGGCTAGCGGCCGATCAGCAATTTACGCAGGCTGAACCACTGGCTGATCGCCAGCCCGGTCAGGATCATCGCCAGCGCGATGAAGAATCGCAGTGGCAGCGCCTCGGACAGAACCCAGGCACCGAATACCATCGACCAGATCGGAACCTGATAGTTCACCAGCGTCAGAAACACCGAACCGGCGCTGCGAATGATCGAGACCCGCAGAAGCGTTGCAAAGGCGGTCGGAACCAGCCCGAGGAGGATGATGGCAAGACCAGAGCGTGTGCCTTCCCATTTCGGTAACCCTTCAATGACCAGCATAAGCGGCAGCAAGCAAACTGCGCCGACCACGAGCGTTAGTGCGGCCAGGGTCACCGGGTCGATGGGCGGGCAGCGTCGGGTGAAGATCGAGGCCACGGAATAGCACAGCGCAGCTGTGATGCAGGCAAGCTGGGCCAAAGGTTCGGCGCCTTGTCCAATCTGGGCAAGCCCCGGACCGATCAGCACCAAAGCCCCGGCAAACCCCAGCGAAACGCCAAGCATACGGCGCGCATTCAGTGGCTCATCGGAAAAGAAATGGGCAAGCGGTAGAACCATTAACGGTATCGCTGCCATGGAGAGACCAGCGAATGCTGAAGGCACATATTGCTGCCCCCAGCTGAGCAGCATGAAGGGTAGGGCAGTTGACAAGAGCCCGATGATGGTAATCGCCCCCCAAAGGTGGCGATCCGGTCCGGGCAACCTGCGACCGGTGACAGCCATCAACCCCAGCAAAGTGATTGCCCCGAGCGTCGTCCGCGCTGTTGCGACGGTCACGGGTCCATAACCTTCGAGCGCCATGGCAACCACCATGAACGTGCCGCCCCAGATGAGGCCGAGTGAAATCACACCACTCCAATCGCGGTAGTTGGGGTCTTGAACCATAATTCCCCTTATCCTTTGATTTTATAGATGTCACGTGCCTGAGGTTGACAATATGTAAGTCATAACTTACGGTAAGTTATGACTTACCATGATGCATTCTCAGCCCTAGGTGATCCAACGCGCCTAAAGGTTTTCGAAGCGGTGGCGGCCCGGCCTTCTGCGGTCGGGGCCTTGGCGGAAACGCTACCCGTCAGCCGCCCAGCGGTATCGCAGCATCTGAAGGTTTTGTCTGACGCCGGATTGGTCGAATGCCGATCAGAAGGGACGCGTCGTATTTACTTTGCACGTCCAGATGGGTTGGACAGCATACGGGCATGGCTGGAAAGACACTGGTCGGACGTGCTGGGCAGTTTTGCAGAAGAAATCAATCGGGAAAGGCACGATGTATGACCAATCCAATTGTCAAATCTATTACCGTGAATGCTGCGCCGAATAGGGCTTTTGATGTTTTCGTTCATCGCGTTGCAAACTGGTGGCCGCTGGACGGCCATGCAGTGTCGGCCTCCAAGGGAAAACCAGCGCTGGCGGTCATGATCGAGCCTTGGGTTGGTGGTGCGGTGTACGAAACCATGTGCGATGGCGAAAGGGCCGACTGGGGCGAGGTGCTGGTCTATGAAGACGGGCGGCGCGTGGCGTTCACTTGGCATCCTGGCACGAACAAGGACTTTCCCACGCAGGTTGAAGTGCTTTTTGAAGAGAGCGATCCCGGCAAAACCCTTGTAACACTGACCCATTCGGGGTGGGAAGTCTGGGCTGCAGAGGCGCCGGAGAAACGGGGCGGATACGATACAGGCTGGGAATTTGTTCTCGGCGAGTGTTACGCCAACGCATTCACGAAATAGAAAGGGCGACCACTTGGGTCGCCCTAACTCTGACGTGTGTCAGGTTTAGTTCTTTTCTTTGTCGACCATCTTACCGGCCGAGATCCAGGGCATCATGGCACGCAGTTTTGCACCGGTTTCTTCGATCATGTGCTCGTCATTGGCACGGCGCGACGCTTTGATAGTCGGCTGGCCAACGGCGTTTTCCAGCATGAAGTCGCGAACGAATTTACCCTGCTGGATGTCGTCCAGAACCGCTTTCATGCGGGCTTTGGTCTCATCGTATTTCAGGATACGCGGGCCGGTGACGTACTGACCGTATTCTGCAGTGTTCGAGATCGAGTAATCCATGTTGGCGATGCCGCCTTCATAGATCAGGTCGACGATCAGCTTCACTTCGTGCAGGCATTCGAAATAGGCCATCTCGGGTGCGTAGCCTGCCTCGACCAGAGTTTCAAAGCCGCAGCGGATCAGTTCGACCAGACCACCGCACAGAACGGCCTGTTCGCCGAACAGGTCGGTTTCACACTCTTCGCGGAAGTTGGTTTCGATGATGCCCGAGCGACCGCCACCAATAGCCGAGCAGTAGGACAGGCCGATTTCCAGCGCTTTGCCGGTTGCGTCATTGTCGACAGCAACAAGGCAAGGCACGCCGCCGCCTTTGGTGTATTCGCCACGCACGGTGTGACCGGGACCTTTGGGGGCCATCATGATGACGTCGACGCCTTCTTTCGGCTCGATCAGACCAAAGTGGACGTTCAGGCCGTGGGCAAACGCGATCGCAGCACCCGGCTTGATGTTGTCGTGGACGTATTTCTTATAGGTTTCGGCCTGCAATTCGTCGGGCATGGTGAACATGATGACATCGCACCATGCTGCCGCTTCGGCGATACCCATCACTTGCAGTCCTTCACCTTCGGCTTTCTTGGCTGAGGGCGAGCCTTCGCGCAAGGCGATGACAAGGTTCTTGGCGCCCGAGTCGCGCAGGTTCAGCGCGTGAGCGTGTCCTTGGCTGCCATAGCCCAGGATGGCCACTTTCTTGTCCTTGATCAGGTTGATGTCGCAATCGCGATCGTAATAGACGCGCATTTTGCCGGTCCTTTCTGTTTCGATTGATTTGCTTTTACCGGGGGTTTTTCCGATTGGCGAGCGTGTTGGCATCATGTATTCACAGAAAATAAGAAGATCTATTCGCTATCGCGAAGAATTATGGAAAATTCATGCTCGATGAGATTGACCGCCGTATCTTGCGCCATTTTCAGGCCGATCCCAGCCTTTCGACTGCGGAATTGGCCGAGAGGTGCCGGGTCACGCAAGGCGTTTGTTGGCGGCGCATCGAAAAGATGCAGGCCGCCGGGATTGTCGAGGGCCAAGAGGCGGTGATTGACTGGGCCGCTTTGGGTTACGCGGTCGAGGTGTCATTGCGCGTGACGCTGGACAAAACACAGCCGCGCGCATTTGACGAATTCACCGCCGCAGCCCGGCAGGTGCCAGAAGTGATCGAAATCCAGACCTTTCTGGGCAGGGTGGACGTACGCCTGTCTATTCTGGCAAAGGATATGGCGCATTATCAGCAGCTGTACCGTGATCGCATCCTGACCCTGCCGCATATCGCGGATATCGAGGCGTTGATGCATATCGCACGGGTCAAGCGGGACGAGGTGCTTCCGGTATGATCGAACTGGATGAAATTGATCGACAAATCTTGCGGTCCTTACGTCAGGACGCAACGCAAAGCGCCGGTGGCTTGGGTCGCAAACTGGAACTGTCTCAACCCGCCACGTGGCGGCGTATTCGCAGGCTCGAAGAGGCCGGTGTGATCAAGGGCCGCCGGCTGCGTCTGAATGCCGAGGCTTTGGGGTTCGGGGTCACGGTTTTTCTGGGTGTGAAACTGGCCCGCAAAGGTCAGGCCAGTCTGGAAGATTTCGAACGCGCCGTCAGTGCTATCCCCGAAGTGCAAACGGTGGAACATGTGCTGGGGCTGTATGACTACCGACTGCGCGTTGTGGCTAGGGACCTGTCCGATTTCGAACGAGTGCTGCGCCGCCGGATCATGACCCTGCCCGGCGCAGGAGATGTTGAGGCGAACGTTTTGCTCAGCGAAGAACGGCTGCCCGGGCCGATCGGCTGACCAAGTTCAATATCGCGTCCGGATGCAATAGCCGGGATGATAGGTCACCCTGGAAAAATTCAACGGTATGTCATCCTTCCACGACGTGCGCTCCATCTGGATCATCGACGTCCCGGCCGTGGTTCCCATGAACTCGGCAAGCCGACTGTCGGCGGAAATCGCGCAGAACGAAACTTCGGCTTCGGTAAATGGCGCAGCGGTCAGCAACCATTCCTGTGGGCCTTGTTCGGTCAGATCGGCATGTTCAACTTCGGGGATCGCCGCAATATTGATCCAGCGTTCTTCAAGCTGAAAGGGGCGGTTGTCAGCATAGTGCATGCAGATCACGTGCAGAACGCTGGCATCGGTTGAAACGCCCAGTTGCGAGGTCAGCCAACCTGGGCTGAACTCGACATTCCGTTCGACCAGAGCATACCGATAGGCGGCGTTTTGGTTTTGCACCATCTGTCGGGCCAGCAGAAGCTCTAGCTTGGCATGGCGGCTGGGCTCTTTCTTGACCCGTGTCCCGCTTTTGCGTTTGCGTTCGACAAAGCCCTGATCAGCCAATTCGCGCAGCGCGCGGTTTACAGTTGCGCGGGCGCAGTTGAACTCTTCAGCCAGTTGCGTTTCTGTCGGTAAAAGCGAGCCCTGAGGCCAGATGCGGCTTTCGATACGGCGTTTGACTTCGTCACGAACGACCTGGAAGCTGATCCGCTTTTGAACATTCACCTGTGAAATTATCCCTTCAAGCAAAAAGTGTATGCATCTGGTCAGAAGCAAGTAAAAGTGTAAAGGGGAGCTGACACTAATTGGCGTCATTTTTGCTGTAATTGAAGCCTTTAGCACGGAATCACGGGGATTGTTTCACTTGACCTTGGGTCATTTCTGTCGTGCCGTTTTGACTTTACCCGTCCATGTAATCCCGCCAGTCTTTCAACAAAATGCCGAAGGGAAGGATTCGAAATGCCTGCATTGCTGGAAACCGTGGATCCAGACGGTCTTGAAGAGTTCTCGGTTGTCTTTACCGACCGCTCTTTGAATCACATGTCGTCGAAGTTTCAGCAGGTCATGCGCGATACATCCGCCATGCTGCGTGAGGTTTATAACGCTGACGGCGTCGCAATCATTCCCGGTGGCGGGACCTATGGGATGGAGGCTGTCGCCCGTCAATTTGCCCGGGATGCAAGCGTTCTGGTCGTGCGAAATGGGTGGTTCTCTTACCGGTGGAGCCAGATCATCGAAAGCGGGTCGTTGACCCGGGCAACAACTGTTCTGAAAGCGCGGGAAACCGGGAATTCCAGCCCATCCCCGTTTGCACCTGCACCTATCGAAGATGTGGTGGCGACCATTCATGAGACCCGCCCGAACGTGGTCTTTGCACCGCATGTGGAAACCTCGGCTGGGGTGATCCTGCCGGATGAGTATGTGACCGCCATGGCTTCGGCCGCGCATGAGGTCGGGGCGTTGATGGTTCTAGATTGCATCGCCTCTGGCTGTGCCTGGGTCGATATGAAAGCAACCGGAGTGGACGTCCTGATCTCGGCCCCGCAAAAAGGGTGGAGCGCATCCCCCTGTGCCGGTCTTGTCATGCTGTCCGAACGGGCCGAAGCGCGGTTGCAAGAGACCGAGTCCGACAGTTTTGCAGTGGATCTCAAAAAGTGGCGCCAGATTATGCAGGCCTACGAAAACGGCGGACATGCCTATCACGCCACCATGCCCACAGATGCGTTGACTGCTTTTCGTGATACGATGCTTGAGACGCAAGATTACGGGTTCGAAAAGCTGCGGCAGGCGCAATGGGCCTTGGGCAATGGCGTGCGGGCGCTGTTGAAAGAAAAAGGCATTGTCTCAGTGGCTGCGGATGGTTTTGGCGCGCCGGGGGTTGTCGTCAGCTATACGGCTGATCCCGAAGTTCAGAATGGCAAGAAATTTGCGGCTCTGGGCATGCAGATTGCCGCCGGTGTGCCGCTGCAATGTGACGAACCGGCCGGGTTCAGCACGTTCCGCCTGGGCCTGTTCGGCCTCGACAAGCTCTATGATGTCGATGGCACCATCTCCCGTTTGAAACGCGTTCTGGATCAGGTTCTGTAAACCTGTCGGGCCTTAGCGAACGCCGAGGCCCATCTGCATCAGCGTCTTGCGCACCGGTGCCATAGAATACAGGGCGTTCAGCCCCATGGCGCGGGCATCGCGCAACGGGCGCGCTTCGATCATCGAGGCGCGGTTCAGCAGATCAATGCCTTTGACCCGCAGGTCAATCTCGGCATGGCGCGCCTTGTGATAGGCATCCAGCATTTGCGCGTCGCCCAGGCCATCAGGTCGGGCTTGCGCCAGATCCAGCAGTGACCGAAGATCGCCCAGCGACATGTTCAGGCCTTGTGCGCCGATAGGGGGCACCACATGGGCGGCCTCGGCCATGAGCGCGATGCGTTCGCCTGACAGGCGTGCAGCCGATTGGCTGATGATCGGCCAGATCGTCCGGCGTGAGGCCAGTTTCAACGACCCGAACAAACCGCAGGACCGCTCAGTCATCGCGGCCTCGAATGCGTCGGTATTGAGGTTTTGCAACTCGACGGCCCGTGGCCCGCGCTCCATCCAGACGATGGCGGATGAAGGCTGACCCTGCCAATCGGGCAATGGCACCAGCGTGAAGGGGCCACCGGACCGATGGATCTCGGTCGACACATTTTCATGCGCAATCGGATGCGTTACCGCAAAGGCCAGCGCTTTCTGACCATAGCGTGTGGTGCGAACCGTAATCCCCGCGGCTTCGCGCATGGGAGAATTCCGCCCGTCCGCAGCAATGACCAGCTTGCACAGGATGCGGCTGCCATCACTCAGGCCAACACGTGCTTCGGCAGTGCGGGTGAACAGGCTGACCGTACCGGTTCCGGGGCGGAAATCGACATTGGGAAGCTCGGCCAACCGTGCCACCATCTCGCGCCGCAGCAGCCAGTTGGGCAGGTTCCAGCCAAAGGGTTGATCCGAGATGTCCGAGGCGTTGAAATCCCGCACCACGCGCGGTTCGGGGATGTCGCCGCCCGCATCGACGATACGCATGATCTGCAAGGGCGCTGCGTGCGCCTGCAGCCGGTTCCATAATCCGCACTGTTCCAGCAACGCCTGCGCGGGCTGAAGAAAGGCAGTGGTCCGCAGGTCTGACCCATCAACATCGCGTTCCGTGATCGGAGGAGCCGGGTCAACGCAGACCACATCGAAACCAGCTGCGCCAAAGGCGGCCGCCGCGGTCAGGCCGGCGATGCCGCCACCGGAAATCAGGATGTCACAGCTGTTTGTCATGGCGCTTACTCCGTTCCCGGCAGACCCTAGTGCGGTTCCGCCGCCTGCGCCAAGTGACATCCTGTCTCGTGCCTTAGCCGCGTGAAACCAGAATGAGGATCAGGAAAACCACCGGAACCATCATCACCGCTGGAATATAAAGGCCCGGTAGTCCGAACAGAAAAGTTGAACAGCCCCACATGCTGAAGATCGCCGCCGCGGTGTACACAAGATCTTCTGGTTCGCCCTCGGCGGCGTCGCGCGCCAGCCAGCCAAGCAAGGGAATTCTATAAAACAAACGCTGCCAGATCGGCAGGCGCCTAGGCATCTCGATCGCGGTCATCGGGGTCTCCGTTCTGTTCGTCGCAAAACGGGATATAGGGTCGATGCTTCGGGCGCAGAATGTGCAGATCGTCGCAGTGTGACAGCCTATCGCAGGCGCGCCAGAAAGGCGGTCAGATCGTCCGTGTGGTGGTGGATATGGTCGGCCTCATGTGGATCGGGTGCAACGTGAACGGTGCGCATTCCCATCTCGTAAGGCGCGGCCAGATTGCGGGGGTCATCCTCGAACATTGCGGCCTTATCGGCCTGAATGCCATCCTGCGCAAAGATCGCCTCGAAGGCTGCTTTTTCCGGCTTCGGGCGATAGCCTGCATGTTCGACGCCGTAGATCGCATCAAACAGACCTGTCAGCCCACGCGCCTCAAGCACACGCTCCGCATAGGGCGCGCTACCATTGGTATAAACGATACGCCGACCGGGCAGGGCGCGGATATGGGCAGCCAGTTCGGCATCGGCATCCATATGGCTCATATCGATCTGATGGACCGCATGCAGATAGGGATCAGGATCCAGATCATGTTCAGCCATCAGACCCGCAAGCGTGGTGCCATATTCACGCCAATAGTGGCTGCGCAGCCGGTCAGCCTCGGCCCGGTCCACGCCGATGGCTTGCACGACATAATCCGTCATCAGCACCTCGATCTGGTCGAACAGGCGCATATGCGGCGGATAAAGCGTGTTATCCAGATCGAACACCCATTGGGTGACGTGGCTAAAAGCAGGTTTGACCATGCTGCGGGTGTAGGCTGCAACGCAGAGCTTTTCAATGCCGGGCTTGATTGCACGGCCCGGACACGGATAGACATGTCCGAACGAGGAGACGTAAGACACATGCCCCAATCCCGACAATCCAACAAGGATGCCTATAGCCTGATCTTGGAAGCGATAGATGTGGGGGTCTATAAGCCCGGCAATCGTCTGGTCGAAAGTGAGCTGGCCGAGCGGTTTGGTGTCTCGCGTACTCCGATCCGCGAGGCGCTTCAGCGACTTGAGACGCAATCCTTGTTGGAACGGGACGGGCGGTCGCTGATCGTGGCGTCTTTGGATCACAACCAGATGGCCGAACTGTATGTGGTCAGGCGCGAGCTAGAAGGGCTGGCCGCCCGTCTGGCCGCCAAGCATGCGACCGAAGAAGAGATCAGAGTTCTGCAAGACATGGTGGCCGAGGATGATGCTTTGGTCGATGACCCAACCGCCTTGGCGCGGGCAAACCGTCGGTTTCACGAGCAGATACATTTGGCCTCGCACAATCGGTATCTGGTGCAGCAATTGGACCTGGTACATCGCACGATGGCCTTGATGGCAACGACGTCACTGGCGGTTCAAGGGCGTGGCGAGATTGCGCAGAGCGAACACAAAGCCATTGTCGATGCCATTGCCGCACGGGATGAAGACGCCGCAGGCCACGCCCTGAAAGAGCATATCTCGGTCGCGTTTATGACGCGCCTCAAACAAGATGCCGTGCGGCGGGAGAACTAACGCTCAGACCTGTTGCAGGTCCTCGGCGGCTTGGCCGTGTTGGGTTTTGTCCCAGAAGAATGGGTTGAACACCAACTCCCACAACGCCTTGTAGGCCGCAACGACCCCTAAGGGAAAATACAGTCCCATAGTCGGCACCCAGGGCAGAAGAAACCGCCGCTCGCGCGCGGCGACAGCCAGCATTCCAACCGCAATGTTGATCGCTTCGGTTGCAATAAACAGCGCCAGCAACGACGTGATGAGAGCGGGGGGCAGGATGGTTTGCATCGGGTTTGAAATACCCAGTGTCGATAGCCAGAACACCCATAGCACCGGGGCCAGAAGGAACTGGCCCAGTGTGCCCAGAAAGAACGCCTGAACCCCGGCAAATCTCATCAATCCGAGATCGCGATACAGTTTCAAGGGGCTGCGCATATGCACCAGATAGGTGACCATAAAGCCCTTGAGCCAGCGCGAGCGCTGTTTGACCCAGGGCCAGGCGCGAAAGTTGGCCTCTTCATAGGTGGTGGTATTCACCATTTCAGTTCGGTATCCGGCACGGCTGAGGCGCACGCCTAGGTCTGCATCTTCGGTCACATTATGGGCATCCCAACCGCCAAGTTCGATCAGCTTATCCCGGCGAAAGAAAAAAGTGGTTCCACCCAGAGGCACCACAAGGCCCAACCGGGCAATGCCCTGTAAAATAACCCGAAACCAGCTGTTATACTCGATCGTAAAACAGCGTGAGCGCCAGTTGGTACGGGGGTTGTAGTAGTCCAAAACCCCTTGCAGGCAGACCACATCCGGTGCGGCTTGGGTGAAATGTTCGACAACACGTTCGATCTGATCCGGCTGCGGCGCATCTTCGGCATCCCAGACGCCCAGAATGTCGCCCCGGCAGAAATCCAGCGCATAGTTCATCGCGCGTGGTTTGGTGGTGAGGCCGCTCAACTCGGGAACTTCGACGGTTCTGATCCAACTGGGCAGATCGACCTTGGCAACCGTTTCGCGCGTAACTTCGTCGCTTTCTTCCAGCACGAGGATCACATCCAGCAGCGCCTTGGGATAGGTCAACCGTTGCAAGCGCTGGATCAAAGCACCTGCAATCTCGCGCTCTTTATACAGTGGGACCATGATCGAGACACAAGGTTGTCGCAGGGAAATCGGGGCGGAGCTGTGATCAACCTCTCGTCGTCTGATCTGCGACAGCACAAAGGCCGACGCGCCTGCTACCCGCAGGATCATGAACAGGATCAACGTGATAACAGCTGCAGTCAGAAGAACGGAAAGCCCGAACTTCGGCATCAGCGTAAAAAGGGTGATCACCCCAATGGCACCCAAAACCGGAACGGCGCGCGAAACGGGTGTCCAGGTGCGGCAGCTTTGCGCCTCATCCACACGTGTTTCGGCGGCTTGGGCCAAAGGTATGGCGAATTGCTGCGATATCACCCGGTCAATCTGGTCTGGCGCGGCCAGAACGGGAATGACGGCGTAGGGGCAATCTTGCATCTCGGCGGTGACGGTTGGAAACCGGTCGGGACGGGCAGTCGCAACCAGAAGAAGGGGGCCAATGCGCATCCAGGGGATGACATTATGCGCCAGCCAGAATTCCACCGGCTTGAACTCGGACAGGCCCGGGGCGGGTGGGATTTCCTCGAGATCGGCAATTTGCCAACCGCTTTGTGCGGACAATGCCGTCAGGATATCGGCGCGGCTGACCCAGCCCTCACCAACCAGAATTTCCCCCAGTGGCGCCTTTTGCCGTGATTGCAGGTCCAGCGCTTGCCCCAATTGGTCCGCTGTGATTGCGCCTTGTTCGATCAAGCAGGCCCCAAGGGGCTTGCGTAATCCTTGTGGCGGGATCGGTGCAGCAGAGGTGAAATTCTGAAGATTCAATTCAACCATTAAAAAAAACCCTGACGCAGCGACCTGTCGTCAGGGTTGATCATTTTAGGTTAATAGCGGGTTAACCTTGGGCAGAAGGCGATTATGCTTGCTCTTTACGTCCTGCCATGGCGTCTGCGAAACGTTCGAACAGGTAGAAACTGTCCTGCGGTCCCGGTGAGGCCTCAGGGTGATATTGTACTGAATAGACCGGGCGATCCGTCATGCGAATGCCGCAGTTTGATCCGTCAAACAAAGACCGATGAGTTTCCACAATGCCCTCGGGTAGGGTCTCGGCATCCACAGCAAAGCCATGATTCATCGAAGTAATTTCGACCTTTCCGGTCTCAAGATCCTTAACCGGGTGGTTCGCACCATGGTGACCGTGGTTCATCTTGATGGTCTGCCCCCCCAGCGCCAGCGCCAGCATCTGGTGACCCAGACAGATGCCAAAAACCGGCAATTCTGTCGTCTCAAGAATTTCTTTGATCATCGGCACGGCGTATTCACCTGTCGCGGCGGGATCGCCCGGACCGTTTGACAGGAACACTCCGTCGGGATTGTGAGCCAGAACCTCGGCGGCAGTGGCGGTTGCCGGCAGCACGGTCACATCGCAGCCCGCCGAAGCAAGACAGCGTAGAATGTTGCGCTTGGCACCATAGTCGATTGCCACGACCTTATGAACAGGCGCGTCCTGACGGGCATAGCCCTCGGGCCAGGCCCAGCGCATTTCATCCCAGCGATAGCTTTGGGCGCAGGTAACCTCTTTGGCGAGGTCCATGCCTTCCAGACCGGCAAACCCACGGGCCGCTGCAATTAGCGCTTCTATATCGAAATTCCCCCCTGGATCATGGGCCAGGGCCACATGCGGTGCGCCTTGCTGACGGATTGCACGGGTCAGGCGGCGGGTATCAACACCGCCAATGGCGATCCGGCCACGGCGGGCCAGCCAATCCTTCAACTCTTCAGCGGAGCGCCAGTTCGAGGGTTCGGTCGGATCCCATTTGACCACCATACCGGCGGCCACCGGATCGCCGGTTTCGTCATCTTCAGGGTTCACACCGACGTTGCCGATATGCGGGAAGGTGAAGGTGACGATCTGCCCAGCGTAGGAGGGATCAGTCATGATTTCCTGATACCCTGTCATCGCGGTGTTAAAACACAGCTCGGCCACGGTTTGGCCGGTTGCGCCGAAGCCTACGCCGTAAAACAGGGTTCCGTCGGCCAGAGCCAGACATGCGGTGGGCTTGGACGGGGCATTCTGGACCATGGCGCAACTCTCCTAAAGGGTAAATCGGCGCATAACTAAGGGGGTTATGCCTTCGGGTCAAGTGTGTTCAAATTTTTGGCTATTGTTATTTATCAATAGGTTAAGTGGTTTCGCACCCTGTTGTATCATGCTTTTTGTTTGGATATGTTCGGGGTTCCTTTGTCATGGGGATGGACAAACCAAATGGACATGCGATCACGGGTGAACACTGCCCTGAAGCAAGCAATGAAAGACAAAGCGGCAGAGCGTCTGTCGACGCTGCGTCTGATCAACGCCGCAATCAAGGATCGAGATATCGCCTCGCGCGCTTCTGACAATGAAGAGGCGAAGGGCTGTGGTGATGCCGAGGTTCTTGAAATTCTTGGTAAAATGACCAAGCAGCGCAAGGAAAGCGCCCGCGCCTATGAAGAGGGCGGACGCCTGGACCTGGCCGAACGTGAAATGCGTGAGGTTGCGATTATTGAGGAGTTCCTGCCCAAGCAATTGGATGAAGATGAGGTCACACGGGCGATCCAATCCGCGATCACTGCCACAGGTGCCGGTTCGATCCGGGATATGGGCAAGGTGATGGGCGAGCTTAAGACCCGCTATACCGGCCAGATGGATTTTGGACGGGTTGGCCCGATGGTCAAAGACCACCTATGCGCCGCATCAAACGGCGGCTGCTAAACACTTAGCCAGATGTGAGTGCAGCTACTGCGCGGCTGGTCCGCGCAGTCGTTCCACCAGCTCATCATACAGCCTGATGCGTTCCTCTTCGGATAGGAACGCACCGATTTCGACTTCGCGCCCGTCTCCCACAAGGGTAACGTAATACGGAACCGGGCCGCCTTTCCTGTGCATCTCTGCACGCGCCCAATAGCGGTTGCAGGACCATTCCTGCTGCTGCTTGCCGGGTGTGCGGTGGATCAGCTGCGCGCGGGTTCCGTTCAGTGTGAGCACCTCAAACACGCTACGCGCTTTATAGTTCGTCTGAATGGCCAGCCACAGGCCCAGTACCGTCACAAGCAGAAAGGGCAACAGGCCCCACAGTATCGCAGATCCCAGCATCGCCAGGATTGGGATCAGACCGAATAGAAATACCGATAGGATAACAATCATCGCACCACGTGGCGGCAGCGAATTGTGCGGCCACAAGCGCAGCTGTTGTTCACTGTCCGAGGTCTGGGTCCATTGATAGGGCATGGCTGAAACTTAGCGTAGTCGAGGCGCGTGTCGAAGGGCGGTTTGATGGTTTATGCGACAAATCAGGCCGCAAGCAAGCTATGGTTCAAGCCTGCAACAGCGGCGGTTATGTATCCCTTACAACAGGCTTTTGCATAATGATGTAAGTTGGGCGATCAAATCCAACATGCGCCCCTTCGCCGGCTTTGACAAACCCCATGCGTTGGAAGGTGTTGTGGTTCTCAGTCAGCTCGATCCGCGTTTCCAGCTCCAGACAGGAAAGCCCCATTGACCGCGCGCGTTGCCCGGCCAATTCAATCAACGATCTGGCAAGCCCTTTCCCGCGCTTGTCATCGCGGACAGACAGTTTGCCAACAGAGAGGCAATTACCTTTCGGCGTCAGAAAGATGCAACAATCTGGCCTGTCACCCATGACCCAAACCTCGCCTTCAGTGCAGGTCTTGCGGATGCTATCCTCGGTCAGGCGGTGCATTGACGAGGGCGGATCAATCCGCTGTTCCATATAGGCAAAGCTCTGCCGTACAAGGCTTAGGATATCCGGAATCATTGTGCTTGCAGGCTCGATCCTATGGGCATCAGTCGTCGGCATGATTGTCCCTGCAAATGTTGTTGTTTGTACTTTCCGCACAATCCACCGGCTACCGTCGTATCTGTGTTGGGGTAGGTATAGCGTGGATTTTTGAGAACTGCCTGAAAAAGAAAAACCCCGCCGGTTCGGGCGGGGTTTTCTGTGCTCTCTGACCGGATCAGTGCGCGTGGCCCTTATCCCAGTCTTCCTGCTTTGGCAGCTGCTCGAACGTGTGTTCAGGCGGCGGTGTCGGCAGGGTCCATTCCAGCGTGTCCGCGTATTCGTTCCACGGGTTCGGACGGGTTTCTTTCGCGCCACGCAGCAGGGCGTAGATCACGATGCCGAAGAACAGGATGAACGAGGCGAACGAGATGAACGCGCCAATCGACGAGACATAGTTCCACTGCGCGAACGCTTCGGGATAGTCGATATAGCGGCGCGGCATGCCCTGACGGCCCAGGAAGTGCTGCGGGAAGAAGGTCAGGTTGGCGCCGATGAAGAACAGCCAGAAATGAACCTTGCCCCAGAACTCCGAGTACTGACGACCCGTCATCTTCGAGAAGTAGAAGTACACACCCGCGAAGATCGCGAAGACGGCACCCAAGCTCATCACATAGTGGAAGTGTGCCACCACGTAGTAGGTGTCGTGATAGGCGCGGTCGATACCGGCCTGCGACAGAACCACACCGGTCACACCGCCAACGGTGAACAGGAACAGGAAGCCGAAGGCAAACAGCATCGGCGTCTTGAACTCGATGGAGCCGCCCCACATGGTCGCAATCCACGAGAAGACCTTAACACCGGTCGGTACCGCGATGACCATCGTGGCCAGCATGAAGTAAGCCTGCTGACGCAGTGACATGCCAACCGTGTACATGTGGTGTGCCCACACAACGAAGCCCAGAACACCGATTGCGATGATCGCCCAGACCATCGGCAGGTAGCCAAAGATCGGCTTGCGCGAGAAGGTCGCGATCACGTGGCTGATGATACCGAAGCCCGGCAGGATCACGATATACACTTCCGGGTGGCCGAAGAACCACAGGATATGCTGATACAGGATCGGGTCACCGCCACCGGCCGGATCAAAGAAGGTGAAGCCAAAGTTGCGGTCCATCAGCAACATGGTGATTGCGCCAGCCAGAACCGGCAGGGACAACAGAATCAGCCACGAGGTGATGAAGATCGACCAGCTGAACAGCGGCACCTTGAACAGGGTCATGCCCGGGGCGCGCATGTTCAGGAAGGTGGTGATCATGTTGATCGCGCCGAGGATCGAGGAGGCGCCCGATACGTGCACGGCGAAGATCGCAAGGTCCATGGACATGCCGCCCTCGGTCGTGGACAGCGGTGGATACAGAACCCAACCCACGCCCGAGCCAAGCTGGTCATTACCGCCAGGGCTCAGCAGCGAAGCAACACCCAGCGAGGTGCCAGCGACATACAGCCAGAAGGACAGGTTGTTCATCCGTGGGAACGCCATATCCGGTGCACCGATCTGCAACGGCATGAAATAGTTGCCAAAACCGCCAAACAGGGCCGGGATGACAACGAAGAACATCATCAGAACACCGTGATAGGTGATCATGACGTTCCACAGGTGCCCGTTCGGGGTACATGGATCGGCCATGAACCCTTCGAGGCACATGTACTGCACACCGGGGTGCATCAGTTCAAGCCGCATGTAAACGGTCATCATCACCGAGATCAGACCGGCCAGAGCCGAGAAGATCAGGTATAGAATCCCGATGTCTTTGTGGTTGGTCGACATGAACCAACGCACAAAGAAACTGCGCTGGTCTTCATGATCGTGACCATGAATGGCTGCGTCTGCCATTATAGGTGCCTCCTGTTGCAACTGCACCGCGCAGTCGGACCTCTCCAACGCGCGGGATTCCTGCTGGTTTTAGAATGCGAAGAGGGCGCCTTCAATGGTCGAGTTTGATATGGATCAAGATTAATTGTCGCGGGCAGCGGTTGCGGCACTTGGTATAAGTGCACATGTAGCATCATTGGAGGGGTCCAAATGGCGTTGAAATACGCGACGACCGAGCAGGCAAAAGCAGCGTCAGGTCTGCGTATGATTGTGGTCGGCGGCGTGCCCAGCCCCTGGAGCGAGGCGGTCAAAGGATTGCTCTACGTCAAGGACATCCCCTGGATGCCCGTCTATTTGGACCAGCAGGACCGCGCACAGGCTGTTTGGGCGCAGACAGACAGCGCGCCGGTTGTTTTCTGGGAAGACGAAAGCCCGGTTTCGGACGCGGCCCAGATCGTTTCGCTGGTTCAGCTTATAGCGCCTGACCCGGATTTGGTTCCTGAGGCAGCAGTCTCCGAGATTATGGAGTTCATAAATCTACTGGCGGCCCCGGGTGGGCTGGGCTGGCACAGGCGGTTGCAGCAAATTCATTCGGGGCTTGAAGGACGGGATGGTGGTTTCCACCCCAAGATTGCCGCATATCTGGGGGAAAAATACGGGTATGATCCTGAGGCGGGCGCTTTGGCCGAAGGGCGTGCAAATGAGATACTGAAACGCGTCAGCGCTCAGCTTGAAACCGGTGGAGATTTTCTGTTCTGCAATCGTCTGACCGCCGCTGATATCTACTGCGCCGCCTTTATGGCCCTGTTTTCACCTTTGCCAGATGCGCTCTGCGCCATGCGGCCCAGCACCAGAGCTGTGTTCGCGCATGTCTCGGATGAAACGAGGGCGGTTTTGTCATCTGGTTTGTTGGCGCACCGCGACAGGATGTATCAGGACTGGTTGGCGACGCCCTTGTCGCTGTGACACTCGTTTTTTGCGGCTTGACCGCATCCATGGGGCCTCGCACAAACGCAGGTAGGAAACCAGCATCCAACCGGAGCCTGCATATGTCCAGCTATGACCCCGACAACATCTTCGCCAAGATCCTGCGCGGTGAAATCCCGTCGACCCGTGTTTACGAAGATGACGACACGCTGGCCTTCATGGATATCATGCCGCGATCAGACGGCCATTTGCTAGTCATCCCCAAAAGCCCGTGCCGCAACATGCTGGATGCTACGCCCGAACAACTATTTGCAGTGATGGCGACGGTGCAGAAATTGGCCCATGCGGTGAAACAGGCGTTTGAGGCCGACGGGGTTACCATCCAGCAGTTCAACGAAGCAGCTGGTGGGCAAGAGGTATTTCACCTTCATTTCCATGTTCTGCCCCGACACGAAGGTTTCTCATTGCGCCCACCGGGCAATATGGGGGATTTTGATCTGATTGCCGAGCATGCGGAAAAGATCAGGAAGGCGCTGAACTGAGTGAAGCGACGGAAACGCGCTATCTAAGAGGGGGATGTCCTAGAGTTTAGTGCAAACGTCAGTTTTTGAACGCTCAAAGCCTTTGCAACCAGTGCCCGGCCAGCCGTGACGGACGATTGCGCTGTGATCTTCCGATAGGGATCATGTGCTTTTGAGAACGTGGTCCAGCTCATCGAATGCTTAGAGATAGAATTGCCGTTCCGATTTGGGGTCGGAACGGCAGACTCGTAACCAAACACTGATCGGATTTCACAGGGCAAGCCCTGGATCACCGGTTTAACATACCACTCACTCTAGATTGGCTGTTCCATGCTACTCGTAAACATTGGTGTTGTATTCAAAGAAGTGAATTTTGGTTAAATTGAAAGATAATATCGTTACATAATTGTGCAAGGCCCTCGAAATCGGGAAACAGAGCTATGTGAGCCTACGGGATTGTGTCTGCGAACTATCAAATTGCGATTCGAATCATTCAAATATGGCTTTTTGGTGGGGCTACGAAAACCTCTTCAAAGGTCTTCTGCAGCGCGGCATCCACATCCGCCATGGTCACAGGCAAGCCCAGATCGACCAGCGAGGTGACCCCGTGTTCGGTGATGCCACAGGGTACGATCCCGTTGAAATGATCCAGCTCCGGCTCGACATTGATCGAAATGCCATGAAAGCTGACCCATTTGCGCAGGCGCAGTCCAATAGCAGCTAGTTTATCTTCGGCAGGCTTGCCCGTTGCGGTCAGCGGCTTGTCATCGCGCCGAACCCAAACGCCCACGCGGCCATCGCGGATTTCACCCTGAACGTTGAATTCCGCTAGGGCGGCAATCACCCAGGTCTCCAGCTGTTTCACAAACTGCCGCACATCGCGGCCGCGTGTGTTCAGGTTCAGCATCACATAGGCCACGCGCTGCCCGGGGCCGTGATAGGTGTATTCCCCGCCACGTTTGCTTTCATAGACAGGGAAGCGGTCGGGGTCCTTCAGATCCGCGATTTTGGCCGATGTTCCGGCGGTATAAAGCGGGGGATGTTCCAGTAGCCACACGCACTCCTCTGCATCGCCCGCTGCAATCGCGGCCACGCGCGCCTCCATTAAGGCAACGGCATCCTCATACCGGGTCAGACCATCAGTGATTTTCCATTCCATACCGGCCTCATATCGCGCATGCGGGGCAGGGGGAAGGGGTCAGGCCGCCTCGGCCAAGCAGCGCTGCAGAACTTGGGTGTAAGTCTCGGTTCCCTGCGCTCCGGTCAGCAGGTATTTGCCCCCAAACACCATGGATGGAACACCCGTGACGCCCCGATTGGTCCAGAACTGCTGTTTCTCGCGCACTGATGCAGCATGGGCGCCGGATTCAAGCGCCGTGCGGGCATCATCTGGATTCAGCCCGGCCGCAGACACAGCCTCAATCAGAACATCGGTATCCGAGACATCTTGTTGGTGGCTAAAGTATGCTTCGAACAAGGCCAGTTTCAGCGGGTGCTGCCGTCCATGTGTTTCGGCCCAATCCAACAGCTGATGCGCTGCGAAGGTGTTAACAATGCGGCTTTCGTCATTGAAATTGAAGGTAAACCCAAGCTCCAACCCCAAAGCGGTCAACCTGTCGCGGGCTTGCTGGCTTTGCTCAGCCGTCGAGCCATATTTTTCCGCAATATGTTCGCGCAGGTTCTGACCTTCCAAGGGCATGGCTGGGTTCAACTCAAAAGGATGCCATCTGAGACGGGCCAACACCTGCTGCTGTTGCAAGGCCAGATCGAGCTGCCGAAATCCGACAATGCACCAGGGGCAAACAACATCCGAGACGATATCAACCTGAAGAACGGGGCGTGGGTCAGAGGTGTTCATGATAAGGTCCAGTCTGTCTGTTTTCGTTTCACCTGACCCAACAGATATGCCGGTTCAAATGGAATTTAAACCAGCGCTGTTTTGCCTCTTCACATCAGCCCCATCTGCGTCTATACGCCCCTCTACCAAGTCAATGGCAGAGTGCGGTCGTGGCGGAATTGGTAGACGCGCAGCGTTGAGGTCGCTGTGGGGTAACACCCGTGAGAGTTCGAGTCTCTCCGTCCGCACCAGTAAAAACAAAGGGTTACGTCCTTTCGGCGTAACCCTTTGTTTTTGGAAGTAACTAAGAAGTAACTTTATTGTTTCTGTTTCCGCCGTCGCCTACGCGGCCCTATCCCTTTGCATCGGACACGTGCTGCCTGTTTCGACCAGCGATCAACGAGCGTAAGATCACGGCTGCACCTGCAGAGCGCTCTGTTTGAGGTCTGGCTGCTAGCCTTAGCTCACCCATTCTGCGCCTCTCAGGCCGTCGATATCACAACCTGTTTTCGAGGTATCAAGTGTAACCATTGCATTGGAAACCCGCGACCTTCTGACAAGAGCGCCCATTTGAAATCGTCACCGAGCTTTATGATTTTGTCCATTTCTGAGGTGTCCCGGACGCTGCCATCGATGTACTTGATGTCAAAATATGGACCGCAGAACTCTTCAATTGCCTTTAGCTTTGCGTCTCCATCTTCAACCATTTGAGGATGAAGTTCGATCAGGAATTCTGACTCACGAAAGTGGTGTAGGAATTCTTCTGTTAAGAGGTCGAATTCAACACCTTCGATGTCAATCAAGAAGAATATGTCGTCAGGATCGGAGGACACGGTCGCAATATTATCAACGGTATTGTCCAGGGCATTGCCAAAGATGCTGACCCGGTCTTCAACCCCATTGTGTTTGGCCGTTTCCAGGATTACTTCACGACCTTTATCGGAGATTTCAAAGCAAGCGCTTTTTTCGAACTTACCTGCAGATACAAGACCGACGCCCCAAAATCCGTCTGCGGCACCTATGTCCACCAGAACTTGTTTCTCTGACTGGCTCAAGATTTCCAGGTTTTGCTGCTCGTACAGACCAAAAATCTTTGTGGCTGTATCAGAGTGCTGACCCCAGAATGCGTTCTCGGTGAAACGAAACCCCGCCATGGGGCCGCACAAAACCTGAGAGCGGCTCTGTTCCAACACATATTGCGAAAACTCGCTGCGGAACTTTCGTACGACACTTTTGACATGCCGAAAACGCCTCTTTGGAAAGTGCATTTTTCTACCTTTTGTGTTCACTCAGACGGAAACATCTGCGGTCAGTTACACAGGCTCCAGTCAGTTATTCACTCGTGGCTTACCTGATCGTCTGAGAATTCGGCAGAAACAAGAAACCGTGCAGAAGAGTTTCCGTTTATCCGACAATCCTACAGGCATCTGTTTCGGTCTCCTAAACGACTGGGTATTTTTCAGGATCTACCCCATGCCGTTGACAAACAAAATCAATGTAGCTTCCTTTCGGGGGAATACCTCCAAACTGAGAGCGGATGTTGCTCCGAGTTTCACCTTGAAAGTGATGGAACCGTGCCCAATCGGGTTCATAGTCTTCAATATCCTGTGACGGATCAAGGAAGCCTCGTCTCGGCCAGTACAAATGCCAATGCTGACCACGGCTGATTTCGCCGGTGATGCTTAGCGCCCAGCGGGCGACACTGGGTCCGGTCGTTGTCCAGGGGAGGTCATACAACGTTATGGTTTCACCCGCTTCGTATCGGCCGACCAGTTTGTCCACTTGCTCACGCCCCAACCAGAAAGGGATCGGAACCTCGGACTCCAGGAAATTCAGGATCAGTCTCAACGCTAGGGAGTGTTTGGGGAGCCGCAAAACGCAATTGTTCATCGCGTTTTTTCTTCTGACGACCCCGAACAGATAGTCGGATTTGATATCCAGCGGGTTCACACAATAGATATCCAGGTCGACCCAAACATAGTCGGTCTCTTTCAGCATGTAGATACGGAAAATATCTGAATAGACTGCCATGCGTCGGCGCCCACCTGTCAGGTTTTCCGTGTTTTCGTCTGAATAAATTTCCCTTGCGTCATGCAGGACAACGCCGTTGGGTACATCGAGGCTCAAGTCAAGAACATACAGGTGAAAGGTGTACCCATGGTCCAGAAAGGACTGGATGCACACCCTCTCCACACATGACAAGGCGGAACCGGACCAAAAGCTGGCGACTTCGAAATCCAATGCTGTAATCCTTACTTACGGCTAGATCGGGGTCAGATGTCACTAGTGATTAGAAGACATGCTCGTCAACCGACATTTGCTCAGCAATACGGCGATATAAAGGTCTTCCGGCCATGCTGTTTCGACCCGTTTGAATCCGTCTGAACGAAGGGCAAACCGCAATCAGATGTGTCACGAACCACCGGGGCAGGTCTTCAATCCGTTCAAAGCCGCGTTCGCCCATCGCGGCGACAAACTTGCTGAAGCGGTTCTTCCTTCAAGCGTCACTTCGCAGAGACCTCGGCAAGACCGCATTGGTGGTGGCGCAGGATGCGCGGACCATGTGGCAAGACGCATTTTAGGGCGGCGGATGGAATTGTTGGCCTATAGTGTCGATGCGATCACGTGCGCGCGCTTGCAAAGCACAATACGGACCCGTAACAAAGCTAGGCAGTCAAGACCGCTTGCATGTGCCGCCTAAGCCCCGGTTTTGCTTGCAGTCTTGCGGTTCCGAACACGGTCACGGGTGAGAATAGATGAGACTAATCGTATCCACGATGAAAGACGAAGGACCGTTTATTCTGGAGTGGATCGCCTACTACCTGTCGATAGGGTTCACACATTTCATCGTCAATTCAAATGATTGTTCGGATGGAACCGATGCTATTCTCAAGCGCTGCGAAGAGCTTGGGTTTCTAGCCCATATCGACAATCCCGGCCCTTGGGAGCACGGTCCGCAAGCTTCGGCCTATGAAAACGCTATGAAGCACCCCTGGTACAAAGAGGCCGAGTGGATCATGGTTTGCGATGTGGATGAGTTTTTCGACATCCGCATTGGCGACGGAACACTGGATGACTTGTTCCGGGCTTTGCCGCGTGCGGATGGATTTGCAGCGCTATGGCAGCTATTTGGGCACAACGGTGTCGTGGAATTCGAAGATCGCTTTGTGATCGAACAGTTCACCCGGGCGGCTGAAATGGGAGTCGTAAGCCCTCACAATATGCGGGCGTTTAAATCCTTGATTCGGAACAACGGATCATACCGATCAATAAACACGCACCGGCCACGTGGTCCCATACCGGGTAAGGCCGAGACATTCGACTGGGTGGATGGGGATGGCGATCCTTTGCCCCCGGTGGTCCGCCGTCGTGGCTGGGCGCATTTGACAACAGGCGGAGCATTCGGACAATCGCTGTTTCGAATGAACCATTACGCGGTTCGGTCCGTTGAAAGCTATTTGATGAAGCGTCTTCGAGGCGATGTGAAAACCTCATCATTCCATCGAAAGATGGAGGGAACAGGCGAGGAATACTGGCGCCTGCACTGTTTCAACAACACAGAAGAAAAATCCATTCTGTCTAGGCTGGATCGACTGAAGCTCAGCTATGATCGGTTGCGGTCTGATGATGTATTGAATCATCTGCATCAAAAGGCGGTCGCGTTTCACAAGGATCGGATAGCCGGAATACGAGAGACCGAGGCGGCCAAAGAGTTTATCAAGAAATACAGGAACTTTCGCGGTGGACGCTATGTGAAAGCTCTGGATTTAGGGGTTATGGAAGAAGCAGATCTTTCTTTCAATGCTGCGACTTACAAAGACCCGGATGTGACGTTTGCGCAGGTTGCGAAATGGACGCGACTGGGTAAGATGTCCAAGATCGAGAATGCCAAACCCAATAGCTATCCTTGGTTTGTGCGGCTGGATGCTTTGGATACCACAATGAACTACGAAGAGGCTGTTGCTCAGCACGCGGTCATAACCGACGCGAAGCAAGTTTCCCTGCCATTTGACCCAAAGGATCCGGCGTATCTGCCCAAAGCGACCCCCGAACTTGAGCGCACTAAGAAGCAGCGCCAGAGCTTTCTGAACTCGATAAGTGGCAAGAAATCCTGGGTTGTGATCGGCCATGTTGAGGCAGAGCTGGTCGAGGAAATCCTCGCAGTTGATGCTGTCTCGCAGCTGACGATCATAGGTCCCTGGGGGTTGTCGTGGGATCGGTTCACTTGTCGGGACACAACTCAGACCCCAGAGTTGCAGAATCTTGATCGCGCGTTTTATGCGCTGCTTGAGTACTTTCGCGAACCGATTATCGCTGGTCGTCTTCGCGTCTATCGTGCATTGCCTCCCTTGATGTTGAAATTCTTCGAAGACGAATCCGTTGGTGTAGTTTTGATCCGGGGTGTCCGGTCCGAACGGGTTATGAACGGGTTGCTGCGCAGGATTGACCGTGTTTTGGCCCCTGGGGGTAGCATCGCCTTCACCACATATCGCCGTCGTGGCGGCGGCTCATATGGCGGGATGAACGCAGCCATCAACACATTTTTGGGGCAGAATGCCAGCCGTTACAGGATAACCAGCCTGCAACCACCGTGGCTTGGGATCGACAAGTTACCACCACTTAACGCAGAAGAGACTTAGCTTCTGGTTCTTGAAGGGCTGGCGTGGTAACGATAGCTCAACGAACAAAACGGGTTCTGAGCAAGGCTGAAACCCGTCTGCGAAGTGAGGTCGAGATGTCAGATGAATCCAAGGTGATTGGCGTAGCGCCGGGAAGCCAGCCCAAACCCAAGGCGGACAAGGCAACCAAGCGCAAAAATTCGAAAGAGGCCATCCGACGGACATTTCTGTCCCGCCTGCCTAAAGGTGGGGTCGCGGTTGAGATTGGCGTTTGGCAGGGGGAGTTTTCTCCGACCATACTGAAGCTGCTGGAGCCCAGCCAATTGTTTCTGATCGACCCCTGGAAACATATCGGGGAAGAGTCGCACACCACAGCCTTTGTCGGTCGGACCGAAGATGAAAAGATGGAAGCCATCTTTCAGAAGGTCAAAAAGTCGTTCGAAAAAGAGATCGAAGACGGGAAGGTTGGCATTATCCGCGACTTCTCTGTCCCGGCTCTGAACTTGTTCGATGATGACAGCATATCCTTCGCCTATGTCGATGGGGATCATTCCTACGAAGGTGTTTCGGCGGATCTGGCGGCGCTTTTCCCCAAGATGAAGATTGGTGGCATCATGGCGTTCGACGACTATCACCGTCGCGGCTGGTGGGGGGATGGGGTCATCCGTGCCGTGAACGAATTCCTGGGTCAGTATCCAAGGCATCTGCGCATCAGAGCCATAGCAGGGGCACAAATCGCGATCGAGAAAATCGAACCTCAGGTCGATAAAAAGGACTAATCTGCCCCAGTATTGAGACCGAGCGCATCAGATGAACAACCCTGAGAAAATCCTCATCTCTGCCATGAAGAATGAGGGGCCCTATATCCTGGAATGGGTGGCCCATCACAAGGTTCTCGGCTTTGATAAGATCATTGTCTACACCAACGATTGTTCGGACGGAACCAACCGCATCCTGCGACGGTTGCAGGAACTTGGGCATGTAGAGTTTCGCCGCAACCGGGTCGGCGTTGGGGGAATTCACCGATCGGCCCTGAGGCAGGCGCGTCGATTGCCCGTGGTTAAAGAAGCAAAGTGGATTTATGTCTGCGACGCTGACGAGTTTCTGAATATTCATGTTGGCAACCACAAGGTTGACGATCTGATCGAGGCGACGCCCGATGTGGACGTGATCTCGATCCCTTGGAAGATATTCTCGAACAGTGGTCGGCATGTGCTGCGCGATTCCCCTGTTACGGCTCAATTCCATGACAGCGAACTGGATTTTGAGGAAGGCGGGGCCGGGCGGCGCTTTGTGAAATCGATATTCCGGCAGGGAGAGTTTTACAACCGCTTCGGTCTGCACAACCCACACCCCCGGCCCGAGTGCCAGTCCAGCGTGTTCCGGTCTGTACCCGGCGGCCACGCAAGGGAACCCGCCCCCTTTGGAAATCACGTGTCGCCGCCATTTGGGTTTGAGGTTGCACAGATCAACCACTATGCGGTGCGTTCAACCCAGGCGTATCTGGTTAAACGCAGCCGTGGACGGGCAAACCATTCGTCACATACGCTTGGAACGGATTATTGGGACCGCTGGAACCGGGGTGGTTCCAAGGATGAAACCATTCTGCGATATCAGGACGAAACGGCAGAGATGTTGGAGCAGTTCAAATCCGATGACGCGCTCAGGCGGTTCCACCGCAAAGCGTTTCGCTGGCACAAAGAGCTGATTACCAACCTCATGCAGATGCCTGAATACCAAGATATTTATCAGAAGCTTCTGGAAAAACCTGCGGCCAAGTTTGTCAAAAAGGACCGGGGAGTACATGAGCGCGTCAGTAGCGAGCCCTTGTCTCGCCCATCCGATCAAAATCAACCGGATACGTAAATAGAGCCCCCGGAGTAGCGAATTAATGGTTGTCGACAATAACCTTCCGACGATTGGAATGCTCTGGTTGGAAGGCCCGCTGAGCTTTCTTGAGCAGATGTGTCTGCTGTCTTTTGTGGCAACCGGCCACAAAGTAGTGCTTTTTCATTACGGTGAAGTCGAGAACGTCCCCGAAGGCATCGAATTGGTCTCGGCCAATGAAATCCATGAGCCGCAGCAATTCATCATGAACAACCAGTTCAAAACGCCCGTTCCGCAGTCAGACATTTTTCGCCTGCAACTGATGAAAAAAACTGATTTCCTATGGTGTGATACAGATGTGTTGTCGCTCGCGCCAATTCCAAAAGCGGATCACATATTCGGCTATTTCAACAAAACGACGATCTGCAACGCAATCATGCGGTTACCGTCCGACAGCCCAGCATTGCGCGATTATACCGAATATAGCCTTGATCCGTTCCCGATCCGACCTTGGATTGAAGGTGAAGAGCGGGCAGAACTGGAACGCAAAAAAGTGGCCGGAGAACTGCCCCATGCCTCTGATCAGGAGCATAGCGTCTACGGGCCGGGTGTACTGACATGGTACCTTACGCATTATGGTGAGATAAAACACGCAAGTTCTGTCTCGGTTTTCTACCCCCTCCCGTTCAGGCAAACGGGGCAGGCGAACGATATTCACTCGCGGGAGTTTCGAGATACCTATCTGAAAGACGATACACTGACCGTGCATCTTTGGGGGCGCCGCATGCGGTGGTGGATCGCCAAAGGCGTCAAGCGATACTCCTTTTTGGACCGCAGGCTAAGGAGCTTGGGCATCAACCCAGCAAGTGCCCCTTTGCCACGCAGGCGCAGGGGCGAGCGGCAAGAAATTGAGTTTCCCGAGGTTCTACCGGAATTGAGGATCAGCAAAGAGGCCATCAGTCGGGCAACCAATGGCGTCATGTCCGTCGCGCAAGTGTCTAAAGATGAGCCGTATCTGCAAACCGCGCAAAATGAGCTGGATAAAATTCGTGAAGCTAACCTTTACGGCGTGAACCGCGAGGCTTTGCCGGGCCACAAACGCGGCTGGGATTTCTACATCAGTGACGCGACCCGTCTAAACGCGCTTTCGATGTCTCTGTCGCGATTTGCAAGCCATCACCACTATTTACCGGACCTTTCGAACCCTAAGACTCTGACAGAAAAGCTGCTGGTCATGAAGCTGTTTGCCGATTTGCCAGAGGCATCTCCGGCGAACAAGTTGATAGTGGAAAGCTGTGTGCCGGAACCCGCCCAGAAGCTTCTGTCACCGATAAAGCGCTATTGGCAATCTGCAATTCCCAGGTTGCCCGATGACCTGGAGTTAGAACTCGGTAGTTATTGGCTAAAGCGAAACAACGGACAGAGTCAAAATTGCCGTATCAACTGGCCTTTAAGCGATGAAGACCGCAAATTGGCCAACGAACGCATGAACTATTGGAACAGAAGGCGGCTCCCTCAGGGATATTGGGCGGCCGAATGGTGGTACGCAACCATCGATACGCAGTACTTTATCGAAGAAGATCTCGCTGCCGAAGGTGAGGATATCATCGACTGGAAATTCTGGGTTGTCGCCGGGCGGGTTCAGCTGGTTCAGGTCGACCGGGATCGCTCGCGCGGGCATGTGCAGATGATCCATGATCGGGGTTTCAACTTTATTCCCAAAGAGTTGTACTTCAAGACCAGCGAAGATACGGAGCCGAAGCCAGAACGCTATGACGATATGGTACAGATCGCTGAAGCCATTGGCCAACGGGTCGAGTTCGCGCGGGTCGACCTCTATGCGATTGGCGACAAGATTTACCTTGGTGAAATTACACTCTGCCCGTTTGGAGGGAAACGTCAGATGCGCACGCCCGAGCTGGACACTCAGTTGGGCGATGCGTGGACGGGCACGCGGTTGTTCCCGAACTAAAGCAGCGCCGGTTTAGTCTACGGGTATCTCTTGCCGCAAGTTACCTGTCGTCTTGTCGAAGATCAGGATGCGGTTGTCATCGGTCACTACGGCGTACCAGTTGTTGCCAATCGTCACCGCCTGCGCGCGTGCGCCATCGGGCAATTCGACCTGATCGGGCAGGGTGGGGGTGCGGTCCGATAGGCGGATGACAATCAGTGCGAATGTCACTAGAACCCCGCCAATCATCACCGCGGTCAGCAGCATGACCATGCGCCGCAGCAATCGCAATTGCGACGTCTCTTGCGGTTCGTCTTGGGGGTCGGAAGGAACAGTCATGGGCACCCGCCAGATAGAGTTTCAGATCGCGGCCGATCCGCCGCCTCGTCTTGATAAGGCCCTTTCGCGGGATGTGCCAGCCGATGAGAGCCTGTCACGCACCCGCTTGGCCCGCCTGATCGAAGAGGGCGCAGTGTCTATTGATGGTGTCGCAATTTTTGATCCGAAATACAAAGTGGCCGAGGGAGCTGCGGTGGTTATTTGGGTTGCCGAGGCTGAAGACAGCCATATCGGCCCCGAGGATATTCCGCTGGAGATTGTCTTTGAAGACTCCGACCTGATCGTGATCAACAAACCGGCGGGCATGGTCGTACATCCGGCGCCAGGCTCGCCTAAGGGAACGCTGGTGAATGCGCTGTTGCATCATTGCGGCGATGATCTTTCCGGAGTCGGTGGCGTCAAGCGCCCCGGTATCGTTCATAGAATAGATAAGGAAACCAGTGGCTTGCTGGTCGTCGCTAAATCAGACGCGGCGCATCACGGGTTGGCCGCCCAGTTCGAGGCGCATAGTGTTGAGCGTTATTATCGTGCCATCTGCTACGGGGTGCCGGATGCCAATGATCCGCGCTTGCGTGGGGTGAAGGGCGTAAGCTTCGAGCCAGGCAACATCATGCGGCTAACCACGCAGTTGGCGCGGCATAAGACGGACCGGCAAAGACAGGCTGTACTGTTTCATGGCGGGCGTCATGCCGTCACGCGCGCACGGGTCGTCGAGAGCTTTGGCAATCCTGTGGGGCTGGCGCTAATCGAATGCTGGCTGGAAACCGGTCGCACGCATCAGATCAGAGTCCATATGGCCCATGCTGGCCACGGGCTGGTGGGGGATCCTGTCTATGGCGGCAAACGCAAGCTGGCGGCCAAAGCGTTCAGCGCCGCAACTGCCGAGGCGGTGCGCGCCTTTCCACGTCAGGCGTTGCATGCCGCAGTTTTGGGCTTTGAACACCCGGTCACAGGTGAAAACCTGCGGTTTGAGGCCGAATTGCCAGCCGATATGCAGGTTTTGATCGACACTCTGCATGCGCCGCTGACATAATCCGCAAACTGCTGTGAGTAAGGTTTTCTTATCTTTCCTTTACCAAAGCTTAATTCCAAACTGTTAACGGTACCTCTTGAAAGGGGTGGGTTCCTTACCTATCTCCTATGTTAAAGAGCTAAACATTTGTCGGAGGGACATCATATATGGCCAATTACGCAAATCTCCCCGCACCGACGCCTGAGGGCGGCCTGAACCGCTATATGCAGGAAATCCGCAAGTTTCCTCTGCTGGATCCGGAAGAGGAATACATGCTGGCCAAGCGTTGGGTTGAAGAGCAAGACACTGAAGCCGCGCATAGAATGGTCACGTCGCACCTGCGTCTGGCGGCTAAGATCGCCATGGGCTATCGCGGATATGGGCTGCCGCAGGCCGAAGTGATTTCCGAAGCTAATGTGGGCCTTATGCAGGCGGTCAAAAAGTTTGACCCCGAAAAGGGCTTCCGCCTGGCTACATATGCCATGTGGTGGATTCGCGCCTCGATTCAGGAATACGTCCTGAGGTCTTGGTCGATGGTCAAGCTGGGTACAACTTCAGCGCAAAAGAAACTGTTTTTTAACCTCCGAAAGGCCAAAGCCCGTATCGGAGCGCTGGAAGAAGGTGATTTGCGTCCTGAAAACGTCAAGAAGATTGCCGAAGATCTGGGCGTGACCGAAGACGAAGTGATCAGCATGAACCGCCGGATGTCCGGTGGTGACGCCTCGTTGAACGCGACCGTGGGGTCCGAAGGCGAAGGTACCATGCAGTGGCAGGACTGGTTGGAAGATGAAGATGCCGACCAGGCCGGTGACTATGAGGCGCGCGATGAGTTGGAAGCCCGGCGCGAGCTGCTTGCCGCTGCGTTGGATGTCTTGAACGATCGCGAGAAAGATATCCTGACCCAGCGACGTCTGATGGATCAGGCCGTTACGCTGGAAGAACTGAGCACGCAGTACAATGTCAGCCGCGAACGCATCCGTCAGATCGAAGTGCGCGCCTTTGAGAAGTTGCAAAAGAAGATGCGCGAACTGGCCCGTGAAAAGGGCATGCTCAGCACGGCCTAAAAGCACGTCGAATGCAGGTGGAGCCGGCTCAACCCAGTTGAGCCGGTTTTCTTTTGGCCGATCGGGTGGAAAGCCGCATGACAGCACCGTCATCTCCCGCTACATAGAAAACAGCTATGGTTGCGCTAACGGGAGGGGAAAATGCAGAAACCGGTTCGATGGGGCGTTCTTGGGGCTTCGAAATTCGCGCAGCAATATCTCGCCCCTGCAATCCACGCGGCGGACGGCGCACAGCTTTATGGGCTTGCGACCTCGGATCCGGCGAAGGCCGCCCCGTTTCAGGCATTTTGCCCGGATCTGCATGTCTATGACAGCTATGATGCGATCTTGGCGGACCCTCAGATTGATGCGGTCTATATCCCTTTGCCAAATCACATGCATGTGGAATGGAGCCTGAAGGCACTGGACGCAGGCAAGCACGTTCTGTGCGAAAAGCCGATGACCATGCGCGCCGCAGAGTTCGACACCTTGATCGACAAACGCGATCAGACCGGTCTGTTGGCGGCCGAGGCTTATATGATTGTCCACCACCCGCAGTGGCAGTTGGTCCGCAAACTGATCACCGATGGGGCAATCGGCAAGCTGGCGCATGTGACCGGTGCGTTTAGCTTCGACAACCGCGCGGATACTGGAAACATCCGCAATAAGGCGGAAACAGGCGGCGGCGGCCTGCGGGACATAGGCGTCTATGTGATCGGCTCGGCGCGGTTTGCGACAGGGCAAGAGCCTGACAGCGTTCAATCGGCGATACGCTGGCAGAACGATATCGACATCTTTACCGAAATCCGCGCGCAGTTTCCTGATTTCACCTATTCGGCCTATGTTTCGATCCGGATGCACCCGCATCAGGAAATGGTGTTTCACGGCGAAAGCGGCGTGATCCGCCTGACAGCCCCGTTCAACGCGCGCGTCTTTGGCGAGGCGCGGGTGGAACTGCACTGCCCCGGGCTTGAGATGCAGGTCATGCGCTTTCCAGGCGATGATCACTATAAGCTGCAGATTGAGGCGTTTTGCCGGTCGGTGCGCGACGGTGCCGACTACCCGTGCCCGCTGGAATTTTCGCGCGGGACACAACAGATGATTGATCGGGTGTTTGATGGGGCCGTGGCCCTGTAACTTGCCTTACGCGCTGGCTTGGCTATCCTGACCACCTTGGACACAGGAGAGACCCCATGGCAGGCGGCTGGGCACGCGATGGCGCTGTAAGCGAACAGATCGAGGCGTCGATATCGGACGAGCTGGCCCGGATGCGGGTGCAAAAGCGTCCCGTAGGAGAAAGCCTGACCCATTGCGCGGAATGCGAGGAACCGATCCCCGAGAAACGACGCATCGCCTTGCCGGGTGTGAAGCTGTGTCTGGAGTGCCAGCAGGAGCGGGATGGGGCATTCAAGGCACGCGGTGGGATCAATCGACGCGGGTCGAAGGACAGTCAGTTGCGGTAAGGTTGGTTTGGCTGCTTTGAGCCCAGAGCAGAACCCAAATTACAGTGTAACCTAGGCCTTGTAGACTTGCCGCCCGTCCATCCACGTTTCGACCACTTTGATGTCTTTAAGGCTGTCCGGGTCGACAGCGCGAGGGTCACTGTCGAGGATCACTAGGTCGGCGAACTTGCCCGGCTCCAAACTTCCGATCTCATGGTCAGAGAACAATTGCCACGCAGCCTCGGATGTGACCGCCCGGATGGCCGACTCAACTGAGATGCGTTCTTGAGGGGCCAGAACATAATCTGGCTCCTTCCATGTTTTCCGCGTGACCGCCATCTCAATCATGTGCAGGGGCACAGGGTCGGTCACCATGAAGTCCGAATGCAAGGAAAAGCCAACACCAGCGTCCTCTGCACTCTTGCAGCGGTCGAGCAATTGCGCCTTTTCCTCACCAAAGACCTCGTCGCGCATTGCAACGCCCCAATAGTGCACGTGCCCGATCAGAAAGCTGGCCGAAACCCCAAGGTCTTTCATGCGTGCGATCTGTTCGTCGTGCAGAATCGAGCAATGCTCGATCCGCGCCCGGACCCGTGACATGTCGACACCCGCGTCGCGGACCGCCTCGCAGGCGTCAAGCACGTTGTCAATTGCGGCATCGCCATTGCCATGTATCGCGAGGTGCCAGCCCTTGGTCGCTCTGTCTACGGCAAGGTCGATAAGGTCTTCACGGGCGGTATAGGCCAGTCCAAGACTGTCGGAATTGAGATAGGGTTCTCTCTGCAGGCCGGTAAAGCCCTGATTAGAGCCATCAGCCACCAGCTTGTAGCCCGTGACGCGCGCGATGGCGTTTCCGGTGCCGGGTACCACACCAGCCTCGTCCCACGCCTCGGCACCGATGGTATAGAAGGGATAAGCCCGTATGCGCGCCGGCAGTCGTCCGGAGGCGGCGGCGCCAAGCAGTACTTGCGTATCCACAGGCGACTGCGAGAGGCCACCGAGGCTCAATTCACTGACGGTTGTGAGGCCATGTTGGCTCCATTTCGACAGTAAGTCGACGACAGCGTCCACCGGCTCCGTCGTTGCAAGCGCCGGGTACGCCCTGAGGACTTGCAGGAAAGACACGTTGTTCTTCATGACGCCGGTCAGGTTGCCGTTGGCATCGCGGACGAACTCAGCGCCCGACGGGTTCTCAACGTCCGCGGGCACTCCGGCAACTTCGAAGGCTGTAGAGTTTGCATACGCGAGGTGCCCGGAGGCATTGAAGACAAAAATTGGATGATCCGTCGAGATCGGGTCGAGGTCGGCGAAGGTTAGTTCATCCAGACCTTCCTGAACCGCAGGATCTAAATTCCGAAAGACGAGCCACTCCCCGGAAGGCGTTCCAGCGGCCCGCTGGGTTATATGATCCAAAACCTCCGCCACTGTGGCAAAGCGCGCCATCCCAACGTATTCCATTACCGCGTCGACGACGGACCCGGCGATCACATGGGTGTGCGGATCGACAAAACCGGGCAACACGGTCTTGCCGGCCAGATCGACGACAAGCGCATCTGCGCCGGCAACGGCCCGGACTTCGCCTTCGGTTCCGACAGACAGAATGCGGTTGCCGCGGATGGCAATCGCTTCGGCCTCGGAAAAATTGTCGTCCACGGTTAGGACGGTACCCCCCGTGAAGACGATCGTCGTGTTGGATTGTGCTTGAGCCTGCACAGGTACCATAGCCGCGAGGCCTGCCGCTGCCGCACCGCCTTTCAGGAAGTCCCGCCGCCCGAGGCTGCCCAGATCAAAGCCCCAGTTACAGGACCAGCCGTCGCCCGATGCCGCCTTTTCCCTGAGGTCGCCGACAGCAACATTCGAGCGAAACAGCTTTCCGAAATCCGCGCTACAACAAGCGCATCCATAAACATGTTTGGTCATTTAGATCGGCTCTCAGTAACTTCTCAATTTGACGTGGCACCTAGAAACCGCAGCAGGGCGGTCGCCGCAGTTTGGCAGACGATTGGCGACGAGTTAACGTTGCAATCATTTGGAAAGTCAAAGACAGCTTTGTCCGCGAAGCGGACAAAGCGATTATTGGCCTGTCCTGATTCAGCTTTCCATCGCTTCCAACTCGTCAATAAAGCCCGAGATCATCGATAGGCCCTTGTCCCAGAATTTCGGGTCGCTGGCGTCCAGTCCAAACGGGGCGAGCAGGTCCTTGTGGTGTTTCGAACCACCAGCGCGCAGCATTTCGAAATACTTGTCCTCGAACCCCTCGGCGCCGCTCTCATAAACCGAATAGAGCGCGTTCACGAGGCCGTCGCCAAAGGCATAGGCGTAGACATAGAAGGGGGAGTGCACGAAGTGCGGGATGTAGGCCCAGAAGGTCTCATATCCGTCCATGAATTCAAACGCGGAACCAAGGCTTTCGGCCTGAACGCTCATCCACAGGGCGTTGATGTCATCGGGGGTCAATTCGCCCTCGCGGCGTGCGGCGTGCAGTTTGCATTCGAAGTCGTAGAACGCGATCTGGCGGACGACCGTGTTGATCATATCTTCGACCTTACCGGCCAGCAGCACCTTGCGCTGTTCCGGAGTCTCTGCCTGATCCAGCATCTTGCGGAAGGTCAGCATTTCTCCAAAGACCGATGCGGTTTCGGCCAGTGTCAGCGGCGTGGATGAGAGCATCTCGCCCTGATCAGCGGCCAGCACCTGATGCACGCCGTGGCCCAGTTCATGCGCCAGAGTCATCACATCGCGCGGCTTACCCAGATAGTTAAGCATCACGTAAGGATGCACGTCGGTCACGGTGGGGTGCGCAAACGCACCCGGCGCTTTGCCGGGCTTTACCGCTGCATCAATCCAACCTTTTGAGAAGAAGGGCGCCGCGATCTCTCCCATACGCGGATCGAACGCATTGTAGGCGTCCATCACTGTCTGTTCGGCCTCATCCCAGCCAACGATGCGTGTGTCTTCCATCGGCAGGGGCGCGTTGCGGTCCCAGACCTGCATAACGTCCAGCCCCAGCCATTTGCGTTTCAGTTCATAATACCGATGGCTCAGCTTGGGATAGGCGGCCACGACTGCTTCGCGCAGGGCCTCGACAACTTCGGGTTCAACATCGTTCGACAGGTGACGCCCGGTCTGCGCAGTCGGCATGTTGCGCCAGCGGTCGACGATTTCCTTTTCCTTGGCTTGCGTGTTGTGCACACGGGCGAAGGTTTTGATGTTGTCCTGAAACACCGATGCCAGTTCGCGCGCCGCCGCTTCGCGTTTGCTGCGATCCTGCTCGGTCAGCAGGTTCAGGGTGCCTTCGATGTTCAGTTCTTCGCCGTCAACGTCAAAGGTCAGACCCGCGATGGTCTCGTCGAACAGGCGTTCCCAGGCATCGCCAACAACGCCCAGATCGTGCAGGAATTTTTCCAGCTCATCAGAGAGTTGATAAGGCTTCATCGCGCGGATGCGGCGGAAGACCGGCTCATATCGCGCCAGATCGGTATTCGCGTCGAAATGCGCCTTCAGCACGTCATCGTCGATGCGGTTGAGTTCGAGGGTGAAGAAGACCAGTGGCGTGGTAAAGATAGTAATCTTTTCCTGCATGTCCGACAGGAATTTCGCGCGATCCGCATCAGTGGTTAGTTGGTAGTAGCGCAGACCAGCGAAGGACATAATCCGCCCGGCAATTGCATTGATCTTTTCGTTTCGCAGCACGCAGGTCAGTAGGCCATCGGCATCCAGATCGGCCAACTTGCCTTCGTAGTCTGACGCGAAAGAGGCGCATTCATCTTCCAGCCAATCCAGATCACGTGCCAGTTCAGGCGCGTCCTCGGATGCGTAAAGATCGCTCAGATCCCATTCCGGCAGGTTGCCCAGATTGTCAGTACCACCAACAGCGTTTGCATCACGGACGGGAAAGGGAAGGTCGCGCATAGATCACCTTTTGAAACTGCTTTGGCAAACATCTAGGGCTGCCGCGCCGGGATCACAAGCGGGCAGTTGGCACAACCGTTATCAACGCATGCGTTAAGGAGGCCCTATGACGAATGCGCCAGAAAATGAGCCGCCAGTTGATCCAGAACCGGGCCACGCACATCGGGTGCTTCCATCAGCACTTCGTGTTCGCCATCGGGGATTTCGACCAGCGTGCCGTTTGGCCAGTTGGCCATGCGGGTACGGATCGCCTTACGGTCCACGATTTGTTCGTGGCTGCCCAGGAAGGTCAGGCAGGGTGTATTAGGGGCGGGTTGATCCATCAGCCAGGCGCATTCTGTTAACGCCTCGCGCAGCCACCGGTTGGACGGTGCGCCAAGCGACAACTCAGGATGTGCGGTCAACTGTTCCTGCATCATCTTGAACATCGCCGCGTCGCGGGTCAGCACATTGTCCTTGAACGGCTGCGACAGCACATAACTGTCCAGCGAGGTTGTCGGCGGTGTCCGTTCGCCGAGGCCAAGCGCAGTGCCCCAATAGGCCGTCAGACGGCTGAGCGGTTTCATGACAGGCGTGAAGAATATGCCCCACATAGGGCCGGTGAAGGCACAGGCGGCAAAGCATCCCTGCTCGACAACCGCGCGAAACCCGATGGCCCCACCCATCGAATGCCCGATCACATACCAGGGTTTCGGCAGGTCAAGCTGCGTGGCCAGATCAATGACGGCCCGCACGTCATGCTGATAGTCCGGGAAACGGTCCACATGGCCAATGCGGGGGTTGTCCAGCAACCGATCTGCCAAGCCCTGACCGCGCCAGTCGACAGCCAACATGGCGAACCCGCGTTCGGAAAACTCCGCAGCGGTGCTGCCGTATTTTTCAATATATTCGGTTCGGCCCGGAAACATAAATACCGTGCCGTTTGCATCGCCCTGAGGCCGCCAATGGCCCATGCGAATGCGGGGCCCGTCCGTGGTCTGCAACCAATGAGCCGCACCACCGGCGGGACCGCCGGCCACATCTTCGTAAAAGGGGGCCGGCGACAGTTCCATCAGGCCAGCACCGAGGCAAGCTTCATGGCGACGCCCATGTCACCATCTACGCTCAGCTTGCCGGACATGAATGCGCCCGTGGGGTTCAGCGCGCCGCTGAGAATCTCCTGAAACGTATCGGCATCGGCGCTTAGGGTGACGTCTGCGTCGTCATCGCTGATGCGCGCACCGTCCGAATCGAGAATGATTGCGCCCAGATCGGCAATTGCAAATTTGGCCGAGGCGTCAAAGTCGCCACCCGCCAGTTTTTCATTCAGCGCGGATACGGCTGCTTCCAAAGTGTCGCTCATGGTGCTCCTCATTTTGTTTGTGCGCCGTGAATGGACATCCCCGGTCGCAACGCTACACTGAGCATTGTTATGGGCATTGCAACAAACAATCTCAAAGGTACCGTTGCGGCAATCGCGCTGCTAGTCATGATTTCCGGAACTTGCGTCGCGCAAGAGGCTGATTCCCGGGATGAGACTCAGTTGTTACAGCAACTGGCGCAATCAACGCCGCAGCAGGCCATTGGTCTGGACCGTCAGCTTCAGGCACTTTGGTCTCAATCCGGCTCGGCCTCGGCAGACTTGCTGTTAGAGCGCGGGCGAGAGGCGCTGGATGATGGGGATGTCGAAACCGCCATTGAGCATCTGACAGCCCTGACAGATCACGCCCCTGATTTCGCCGAAGGCTGGCATGTGCGAGCTTCGGCCTTCTTTGGGCAGGAGCGCTTCGGCATGGCCGCTGCCGATCTGGAATACGCATTGACCCTGAACCCCAATAACTACGAGGCCATCTATGGGCTGGGCCTGATCTTTGAGGTTGTGGGCAAGCCCAAGCGCGCATTCGATGCCTATCAGCGCGCGCTGGCTATACATCCCCATCACGAAGAAGTAACCAATGCGGTGAATCGACTAAAGCCTCAGGTCGAGGGCTCATCTCTCTGAGACACTGGGGCAGGGGGCACAGGTGAGCGGGTCATCCCGGGTAGTGGCCGTACTTGGCCCGACGAATACAGGCAAAACCCATTACGCAATCGAACGCATGCTGGGGCATCGAACGGGCCTCATTGGCTTGCCGCTGCGGCTGCTCGCGCGCGAGGTCTATGACAAGATCGTCGCCATTCGCGGCCCGTCTGTTGTGGCTCTGGTCACGGGCGAAGAACGGATTGTGCCGCCCCGTGCACAGTATTGGGTCTGTACGGTCGAAGCGATGCCCGAAGGGATGGGGGCTGATTTTGTCGCCATCGACGAAATCCAGCTTTGCGCTGATCCGGAACGCGGTCACGTCTTCACCGACCGCTTACTGCGATCCCGTGGAACCCATGAGACCCTGTTTCTGGGTTCGGATACCATGCGCGGCCCCATTGTAGCGCTGGTCCCCGAGGTGCAGTTCATACGGCGCGAGAGGATGTCGCAGTTGGTCTATTCCGGCTCGAAGAAAATCAGCCGGATGCCCGCACGCAGCGCCATCGTCGGCTTCTCGGTCGACAATGTCTATGCCATCGCCGAACTACTTCGTCGCCAGAAGGGTGGCGCGGCGGTGGTGATGGGCGCGCTTAGCCCGCGCACGCGCAATGCACAGGTCGATCTCTATCAGAATGGTGAGGTCGACTATCTGGTCGCGACCGATGCCATCGGGATGGGGTTGAACCTGGATGTGAACCATGTGGCGTTCTCGTCCCTGTCCAAATTCGATGGCCGCCGGATGCGCCCGCTCGCCCCGAATGAGCTGGCCCAGATCGCAGGCCGGGCTGGGCGGGGCATGTCAGATGGCACCTTCGGTGTGACCGGTGAGGCCGCGCCGCTGGATGAAGGCGTGGCGCAGGCGATCATGGACAGCCGGTTTACGCCGATGAAAAAGCTAAATTGGCGAAATGCTGCCCTTCGTTTTGGCTCGATTGAGGCACTGATTGACGCGCTTGAGGCCAGTCCCCAGGGCGAAAACCTGGTTAAGGCGCGCCCGGCTGATGACCTGAACGCCCTGAAATCCCTGTCACAAGTGACCGAGGTTGTGGCCCGCGCCAGCGATGGGCCATCGGTCCGTTTGCTATGGGATGTGTGCCGTATTCCCGACTTCCGGGGGATCAGCCACGCCGAACATGCAGGTTTGCTCGAAGTGATCTTTGGCCACCTACACGAGCGCGGGTCTATCCCCGATGATTTCATGGCCCGGCAGGTGCGACGTATCGACCGGGCAGATGGCGATATCGATGCTCTTTCCAAAAGGTTGGCGTATATTCGCACCTGGACCTATGTTGCGCAACGAAACGGCTGGGTCCGTGACGAATCGCATTGGCGGGACGAGACGCGCATTGTAGAAGACAGGCTGTCAGATGCTCTTCACGAACGTTTGACTCAAAGATTTGTGGACCGGCGCACATCCGTGTTGCTGCGCCGGCTCAAACAGAAGGAGGCCCTTTTGGCCGAAGTGAATGACAAGGGTGAAGTGACCGTCGAAGGCGAATTCGTCGGTCGTCTGGAAGGGTTCCGGTTTTCTCCGGACAAGGCTGCGCAAGGGGCTGAGGCGAAAGCCTTGAAATCGGCGTCTCTGCAAGCCCTCGCGCCGCAATTCCATCTGCGTGCCGATCGCTTCTACAATGCACCCGATACCGAAATTGATTTCACCGATCAGGGTGGCCTGATGTGGGGCGAATATGCTGTCGGCAAACTGGTTGCCGGGGCCGAACCGCTCAAGCCCATGGTCGAGGTTTTTGTGGATGAGGCCGCAGGCCCAGATGTCGAGCAGAAAGTACAGCGCCGGCTGCAGCACTTCATCGACCGCAAAGTGGCCGCGCTGTTCGAGCCGCTGCTGAACCTGTCGCGGGACGAGGAGCTGTCCGGTCTGGCCAAAGGCTTTGCCTTCCGCATGGTCGAGGCACTGGGCGTGCTGCCCCGCGCGCAGGTCGCGCAAGAGGTCAAGGATCTGGATCAGGACGCCCGCGGCGCGCTGCGCAAGCACGGCATCCGCTTCGGTCAGTTCACCATCTTCATGCCACTGCTTTTGAAGCCCGCGCCCACGCGCCTGCGCCTGGTTCTTTGGGCGCTGTCCAGTGGTCTGCAGGAATTCCCCGAGGCACCGCCTCCGGGTCTGGTCACTGTACCGGTCGCCAAGGATGCGCCGCAGGGTTATGACACCATGTGTGGCTACCGCGATGCGGGCGAGCGCTCGATCCGCATCGACATGCTGGAACGTCTCGCCGACATGCTGCGTGCTGAGGACAGCCGGGGTGGCTTTGAAGCCAAGCCAGACATGCTCTCGATCACCGGTATGACGTTGGATCAGTTCGCGGACCTGATGCAGGGTCTGGGCTACAAAGCCGAACGCGGTGAGCGCGAAAAGATCAAAGCCGCACCGGCTGAGGCACCTGCGACTGAAGCGGCTGAGCAACCCGCCGCCGAAGAAATCCCGGCAGTTGAGGCTTCGAGTGATGAGGTCACCGCACCCGCCGAGGCGGAAGCCGAGGCCACCGAAAGCACCGAAGCAGCAGCCGAGGCCCCGGCAGCAGAACCCAAAAATGATGAACCCGAAGTTGAAGTGTTCTACACCTTCACATGGGGTCGCCAACGCCAGCCGAACCGTGGCCCGCGCCGCGAGCAGGGGCAGGGCAAAGGCAAGCCGCGTGGGAAACCTCAGGACGGTCGTAAGCCGCAAGGCAAGAAGGGCGGCAAGCCGCAGGGCGCAAAATCCTTCTCGTCCCGTCCTCCGAAAAAGGAAAAGGCAATTGACCCTGACAACCCGTTTGCAGCCGCGCTGATGGGTTTGAAGGGCGGTAACTGATCCGTCATGGATCAGGCCAAGCTGCGGATCGACAAATGGCTCTGGCAGGCGCGGTTCTTCAAGACCCGCAGCCTGGCGGCCAAACAGGTCAGCGGAGGCCATGTGCGATTGAATGGAAACCGGGTGCTGAAAACCGCTCAGGCGGTGGGACCCGGCGATGTTTTAACCTTCCCACAGGCCCGCACTGTTCGGGTCGTCAAGGTTGAAGCGCTGGGTAACAGGCGTGGCCCCGCTTCAGAGGCACAAACGCTGTATTCGGATTTGACCCCGAATCAGGAGGTACGACCCATGAATCCGGGTTTCGAGGGAAAAGGTCGTCCAACCAAGAAAGATCGGCGAGCAATTGATCTTTCTCGCAGGCTGGATGACTGATCTGACCTTGAAGATAAGGACAGTCTGAATTAGCTAAGCGCCAAAGATCATACGGGAACTCAGCAATGACTTATGTCGTCACGGAAAACTGTATCGCCTGCAAATACACCGACTGTGTCGAAGTGTGCCCGGTGGACTGTTTTTACGAAGGTGAGAATGCGCTGGTCATTCATCCCGACGAATGCATCGACTGTGGCGTGTGCGAACCCGAATGCCCCGCCGATGCGATCCGTCCGGACACTGAGCCGGGAATGGAGACCTGGGTCGAGTTTAACCGTAAGTTTTCAGAAATTTGGCCGGTGATCGTGACCAAAAAGGATCCGCTGCCCGAAGCAGAAGAACGCGACGGCGAAGAAGGCAAGATGGAGAAGTACTTCTCCGAAGCGCCCGGCGAGGGCGGGTAAGCGATTCGCCACGCACCTTGGGGCTGATGTTCCTCAATACAGCGTGTTAATTCGCTGTAATTATGGCAAATATTGCGATTTTACCTAAGGTAAACTTTCGGGTGTCGCATTTTTGTGATATACTCAGTCCTTACATGATGACTGAGATCGGGATGCACTCCGTAAGTATGCTCGCTTTGGAGTTCTGAATTTATGACAAATATGCCGCCTGTCGGGGCTGAAACAGTCCCCGCTTGTGGTGTTTTGTCGTCTGCGTACCGGTCCAAAACCAAGGAATACATTGAATGACAAAGTCGAAAAAGCTTGAGTTCCGCCCCAACGACTATGTTGTCTACCCCGCCCATGGCGTGGGCCAGATCATCTCGATCGAGGAACAGGAAGTCGCGGGCTATTCGCTTGAGCTGTTTGTCATCTCATTCGAGAAAGACAAGATGACCCTGCGGGTGCCGACCAATAAGGTCACCGAATCCGGGCTGCGTTCGCTTAGTTCGCCGGACGTGATCAGCCAGGCGATGAAAACGCTGAAGGGTAAGGCCAAGGTGAAACGCGCCATGTGGTCGCGCCGGGCGCAGGAATATGAACAAAAGATCAACTCGGGCGATCTGATCTCAATCGCAGAAGTGGTTCGTGATTTGCACCGCACCGACGATCAGCGCGAGCAGAGCTATTCCGAGCGTCAGCTGTACGAAGCCGCGCTGGAACGCCTGACCCGGGAAGTTGCTGCTGTTTCGGGCGCAGGTGAGCTGTCGGCAGCCAAGCAAGTGGATGAGGTGCTGACCTCGCGCGCTGCTGCTGCCTGAATGCACTGACGCTAAGTTGTCAAAGCCGTTCTGACTTCAGGGCGGCTTTTTCTATCTAAGTTGGGCTAAGCCCAAACGCCCATTGGCTGAGGAACCGGCCGTGATCAGGATAGTCATAGGATGCGCTTTGCTTGCCATGTCCGGTGTGTTTTGGGCAGCTTACTATTCCAGATACTTCAAGTGGCGTGATTGCTTCAACGAGTTGGGCCGGTGTTATGACCCGGAGACGGGTCAGGTTCTTTTGCAGCAAGCGGGATTGGTGTGGGGATCGGCAGGCGTACTGAGCCTTATTCCTGTGCTCTATCTGCTGATTGGGCATGTTTGCCAAAGGCGTAGGCGGGCCTGATGTTTACAGCTGGGCGCTGATTGCGACCAAGAATGTAATCTCGGCCAGTTGCTGAGACGCCCCAAGAATGTCGCCGGTCTGGCCGCCGATTTTCTTCTTGGCCAACTGCCAAAGGCAAAAAACAACGACCGCAGCGCAAATTGCAGGCAACAAAGACTGCGTTCCAACCAGCAGTAAGCTGATCACGAATGCCAGACCCAAGGACAGGCTGACCACCATCGCTCTTGGCGTGCCGACTGAATGGCTCAGGCCCGATTGCCGTGCATTGGGCAAGGCGGCCATCAGAACCGGCATCATGGCGCGGGACAGCACGCAGGCGGCAAGGATCGCCCAGAACGCCCCTGCGGACAAAAGCGCGGCAATCGCCGAGATGCGGATCAGTTGCGCGCTGATCAGGGCCAGAACGCCATATGTCCCGATATGGCTGTCTTTCATGATTTCCAGACGACGTTCGGCTGTGAAGCCGCCCCAAAGTCCGTCAAAAGTGTCAGCCAAACCGTCTTCATGCATTGCACCCGTCAGCATGATCAGGGCCCCCACAAGCAGAACAGCGGAAATAAATGGGGACACGGACAACGCCAACAAGACCCAGCCCACCGCGCAAGCTAGCCCGCCGACGACAAGTCCGACCACTGGAAAAGCCCAGACCGCATGAGCCTGCCGGGCAAAGACATGCTCGGGCAGACGGGGTAAGGGCAGGCGGGTCAACAGGACCAGTGCCAGCGGGATATCCCACCGAGAAATCGCGTAGTTGTCGTTTTTATTCACTCCCGCGCCTTTCAGGGTCTTGTTGGTCTTTCAGCTTCGGTTAAACACGCAGGACCACTCTGATGCAATGAGGCTTTGATGCTGCCCGAACTGAATGATTTGAACACGTTCCGCGATGCGTTGATCAACGCGCCGGGTCCGGACATAGCAGCCGCAGACGGCGCCGCCACGCGTAATGGCCAGCTGACGAAACCTCCGGGTGCGTTGGGGCGGCTTGAGGATCTGGCGATCTGGTACGCGTCCTGGCGCGGCGATACGCGTCCTCAGATCGAACAGCCTCAGGTCATTGTGTTTGCAGGCAACCACGGGGTCACGGCGCAAGGCGTATCGGCCTTTCCGCCTGAAGTGACCGTGCAGATGGTTATGAATTTCGAACATGGAGGGGCCGCGATCAATCAACTGGCCAAGGCGGCCGGGGCAAAGATGGATGTCCATGCGCTGGACTTAGAGCGCCCGACGGCGGATTTCACGCAAGGGCCAGCCATGAGCGAAGCCGAATTTCTGAGCGCGCTGAAAACCGGTTGGAACGCGGTCGACCCACAAGCCGACCTGCTGGTGGTCGGTGAGATGGGGATCGGCAACACCACCCCCGCTGCGGCCATCGCCTGCGCGCTGTTCGGGGGTGAGGCTGCCGATTGGACCGGGCGCGGCACCGGTGTCGACGATGCGGGCCTTGGGAACAAAACCCGCGTTGTATCCGAAGGCGTTGCGCGCCATGCCACCGACGATGGGCTAGAAGTTCTGCGGTGTTTGGGCGGGCGCGAGATTGCCGCGATGGCAGGCGCCATAGCTGCCGCGCGTGTGTTGCGCATTCCTGTCATTCTGGACGGGTTTATCTGTACTTCGGCAGCGGCCTGTCTGGCGCGCGTGTCAGCATCGGCACTGGACCATGCGGTTGCAGGCCATCAAAGCGCCGAGGGCGCGCATGGCGCAATGCTTGCGAAACTCGGAAAGGACCCGTTGCTGAGCCTTGGCCTGAGATTGGGCGAGGGCTCTGGCGGGGCGCTGGCTATTAACATCCTCAAAAGCGCCGTGGCCTGCCATTCCGGCATGGCCACCTTTGATGAGGCGGGCGTAGCAGACGGCTGAAACAAACGGCCTGTCCGGGCAGCCCCCGGTCAGGCAGATTTCTTGGCGTGTTCTTCGGCCAGTTCCAGCAGTGCGGTCTCCAGATCCTTCTCCAAAGACTGCGCCCTTTCTATGTATTTCTTGTTTTCTGCCGTGGGCATACCGGGCACCCAGAGTTCCGCCAGTTCACGCACTGACGTCCGGTCGTGATGATAGAAGGTCTGTTCCGCCTGCGCAGCTTCGTATTCGCTGAGCCCGATGTTTTCCAATACGTATCGACCAGCGCGTAGTGAGCTGTCGAACATCTCACGCACGATGTCGTTGGCACCAGCCTGATACAGCTCGTACACATGGGTTCGATCATGGGCGCGGGCGATGATGTGCAGGTCTGGGCGCTGGCGGCGGGCGAAACCGACCAGTCGCGTCACCGTCTTTCGATCATCCATCGCGGCAACCAGAACCGACGCCTTATCCAACCCCGCTGCGCGCAAAAGCTCGGGCCGGGTTGGGTCACCTAGAAACCCTTTCACGCCAAACCGACGCATCAGCTGGATCGTCTCGATATCATGGTCCAGAACGATGGTCTTGAACCCGCTGGCCACCACAAGGCGATTGACGATCTGACCGAACCGTCCAATGCCCGCAATGATCACCGGCCCTTTTTCGTCGATCTCGTCCGGTTCCATCGTGGTTGTTGTCTCGCCCAGCTTCCGCGACAGCAGGTCGTAGATGATGAACAAAAGCGGCGTAATCAGCATGGTCAACGCGATGATCATAAGCAGTTTTTGCGCCAGGTCCTGAGGGATCACATTCTGTTGCCGTGAAAAGGCCAGAAGGACAAAACCGAACTCACCCGCCTGCGCCAAGCCAAGGGTGAACAACCAGTGATCCCGGCCCTTCAGCTTGAAGGCTTTGCCGACAATATAGAGGATGACACCCTTGGCCAGGATCACCAGCAGGGCAAGGCCGATCAGATCAAACGGGTCGTTGAAGAAATAGCCAACGTCGATTCCAGCCCCAACCGTGATGAAGAAAAGGCCCAGAAACAGGCCTTTGAAGGGCTCAAGGTCGCTTTCCATCTCATGCCGAAATTCCGAGCTGGCCAGAACAACGCCCGCCAGAAAAGCGCCCAGAGCAGGTGAAAGACCAACCAGCGTCATCAGGAAGGAAATGCCAACCACGATCATCAGGGCCAACGCTGTATACATCTCGCGCAGGCGTGTGGCATGGATGAAGCGGAACAGCGGGCGGGTCAGGTAGACACCGGCCAAAATGACAAAGGCGACGGCTCCGATCGTTACCAATGTGACGGCCCAGCCGGGCAGACCTTCGACCAGGGACAGGCTGTGATGCGCGTCGTGCAGGTGATCCCCCGCGCCGCGATCAATTGACCCGTCGGCCTCGATATGAGGGATGGCGGGCAGTGCCAGCAAGGGCAACATCGCCAGGATCGGGATGACCGCAATATCCTGCGTCAACAGCACCGAGAAGGTCGCGCGCCCGCCATTGGTCTGCATCAGCCCCTTTTCAGACAGGGTTTGCAGTACAATTGCGGTTGAAGATAGGCAAAGGGTCAGGCCGACGGCGAGCGCCACTGTCCACGGGTGGCTGGCATAAATTGCCACGCCCGCAATTACTGCGGTGGATAGCAAAACCTGCAAACCACCCAACCCCAATAACCTGTCCCGCATATCCCAAAGAGCGCGCGGTTCCAGCTCCAGCCCGATCAGGAACAGCATCATGACTACGCCGAACTCTGCCACATGCTGCAGGTCTTCGGTTTCTGCCCCAACAAGGCCCAGAACCGGGCCGATGATAAGACCGGCGGCCAGATATCCCAGAACCGATCCCAACCCCAGACGCGCCGATAACGGAACGGCAATCACCGCAGCGGCGAGATAGATAGAAGCCTGGTACAGGAAATCGTCCATAGGTGTCCTCGTAGCCTGCTCAGGTCGGCAGGGGGGCGTCGCGTTTCAATTGGTCCATTACGATCTGGCTATGAACCCGTGCAACTGCAGGATGCGGCAGGATCACTTGATGAAGCAAGCTGTTGAGCGCAGATAGATCGTCGCAATAGACATGCAATAGGTAATCTGCCTCTCCGGTCATCGTCCAGGCGCTGGTGATTTCGGGGCGGGCATCGACCATGCGGGCAAAACTGGCCGATTGATCTGGCCCATGCGTGCCGAGATGGACCTGAACAAAGCCCTGCACTTGCAGGCCCAGCTTCAGCGGATCCAGCCGCGCGGTATAGCCGGTGATGTAACCTTCGGCCTCCAGCCGTTGGCGGCGGCGACCGGCCTGACTGGCGGAAAGGTGTAGCACCTCGCCAAGTTGTTGGGCGGTCAGATGCGCATCGCGCTGAAGCGCTGCCAACAACCCAATATCGATGTGATCCAGTCTTTGCGGCATATCATCACATTATGTCAATCTGGCGCGGGGTTTGCGCACACGAATACAGTCTAGTTGAAAACAATGCGCAGAAACAGCGTTGTTTAAGACATATCTTGGAATCAGCAAAGAAATTCCTGTTTTTAAAGGAGACGCGCCATGGGTCCTTTCCCGCACAACGCCCCAAAATCTACCATCACAGCCGAAAACCCGGCTGGAACCGACGGGTTCGAATTCGTCGAATTCGCTCACCCCAACCCGCAGGAATTGCGGGATCTGTTTGCGACCATGGGCTATGACCTTGTCGCGCGCCACAAGGACAAACCCTTGGTCGAGTTGTGGCAACAAGGGGACGTGACCTATATCCTCAATGCCGATCCTGAGAGTTTTGCCGCGAAGTTTGTCGCCGAACATGGCCCCTGTGCGCCTGCGATGGGCTGGCGGGTTGTCGATGCGCAGCAGGCGTATGAGCACGCGGTTTCAAAAGGGGCTGAACCCTATGATGGCGCAGACAAAACCATGGACGTGCCCGCGATCAAAGGAATTGGCGGGTCGCTGATCTATTTCATCGATCAGTACTATGACACATCGCCCTATAATCAGGAATTCGAGTGGATCAAGGAATCCAAGCCGCGCGGTGATGGGTTCTACTACCTCGACCACCTGACCCACAATGTGTTCAAGGGTAACATGGACAAGTGGTTCAGGTTCTATGGTGACCTGTTCAATTTCCGCGAAATCCGGTTCTTTGACATTCAGGGCAAGTTTACAGGGCTCTTTAGTCGTGCGCTGACCTCGCCTTGTGGCCGTATCCGCATCCCGATCAACGAAGATCGCGGCGAAACGGGCCAGATCGTCTCGTACCTCAAGAAGTACAAAGGCGAAGGCATCCAGCATATCGCGGTGGGCAGCGAAGATATCTATGCCTCAACGGACGCGATTGCCGAGAAGGGGCTAAAGTTCATGCCCGGCCCGAACCAGTCGTACTATGATATGTCAAAAGACCGCGTCAAAGATCATGATGAACCGCTGGATCGGATGATGAAGCACGGTATCCTGATCGATGGCGAAGGTGTGGTTGATGGCGGTGAGACGCGGATTTTGCTGCAAATCTTTTCGAAAACCGTGATTGGCCCTATCTTTTTCGAATTCATTCAGCGCAAAGGCGATGATGGGTTTGGTGAGGGGAATTTTCAGGCCCTGTTCGAATCCATCGAACGCGAGCAGATCGAAAGCGGTGAGATTACAGCGGCTTAATCCGCTTCGAAAACACGCTTTACCCAAGTCATTCCGGCGCGCCAGTTTCTCTTGCGAAGAGAGGCGTTGCTGGAGTGATTAAGGCTTTAATGCCTGCGCGCAGCGATCATCCACGCGGCATTTTGAGGGACACGTTGCGACCCTTCTTTTGATATAGCAACTCACTGTCGCTGATTGCGACGACCTTGCCGCCGTCGACCCGGTCACCCACTTTCAGTTTCTTGTATCGTCCGCTGGGCAAGCGCACCAAGGCGCGCCGGTTGGCTGGTGTGCCGTAGACCCCGATCAGGTTCAGGCGGCGCAGGTTGATCGCGTTGTCGATGGTCGCCTGTCGCGCCACTGATGCGGTCGTGGGGATCTTGGGGGCAACTGTTTTGGGCTCGAAGGTTTCGGCTTCGCCAGCGTTCTGATCCAGCCCGGCGGTTGATCCCAGATTGGTCGCCGGCGCGGCCGCTGCAGTCCGAACCAGCCCTGCAGGGCGTGCCTTGGGACGTGGAACAAGGACAACGGCCAGGGCAGTTGGGGTGTCATCTACCTCGGGGCTGGCTTGTAGCGAAGCGGGGCGTTGCTTGGGCCGCAACACGGACAGTTCTTGCAGCGATCTGCCGCCCAATTGCTGACGTTCGAATTGATCTTGCAGGTTCTCGGGGCGGGGTTTGGGCCGTATTCCGGCCAGGCGCGAGGTCGTTTCCTCGACCACCGGTTCTTCTTCGAACCGCAAAGGTACGGCAGGCGGCACAGATGAGGGGCGGCCCTGATAGACCAGCACGCCATCTGGGTTCAGCGTGCCTTCAGGGGATGGGGTGACAAGCCCGCGCTCATCCAGGTCAAACCCGGGGATGGAGGCGCGCGCCAGAGCGGGCAGATCAAAGGGCTGATCTGTTTCAAAACTTGCTGACGGTGCCAGGGCCACCGCGTCGTTGGAGAAATCGGATTTGTCCACCGAAGCCAAATACAGATCGTCCGGTTCAACGGCTACCGGTTCTGCGGGCTGCGCCGGGGCGGTTTTAGCAACACCGGTGACGATTTCGGCAGGCAGGGCCGTCTCGGTTTCCTGCGCAACGTCCTCGACCGGGGTGGGTTCTACCTTCAACGCCTCAAGGATCGCCGCATCGGTCGCAGACAAGGCGGGTTGATCTTCGGGTGTTGCCTCGGGTGCGGGTTCGGTAGCTGCCACCTGATCGTCTTCTGGCGCGGGTTCGATCACAGGTTCCGTGTTTTCTGCCTCAGGTGCTTCGGGCAGCGCGTCAACCGCCAGATCAGCGGCCAGTTCGGCTTCGGGTGATGTGGTTTCAGGTTCCACATCCACCTCGGCCACGATCTCCTCTTCCGGCGATCCGAGCAGAGACCACGTTCCAATCGCCAGGGCCAATAGACCCGCCGCTGCGACAGCAGGCAGGGCAAATTTTTTGAGGCCCGCACCAGCATTCGCTGAATCACCCTCCGGTGGCGCAGGCGCACGAAACGCGTCCGGGGCAGCGGTTTCCGCAATGGCGTGAACCTTGGGGGCTGACGGATCGGCGTCTTCTTTGGGTTCCGGCTTTGCTGGGGGTGGGCCGACCTCTGGTACAGTAACCGCAGCAGCTACCGGCGGTTCGGTGTCCAGATCAAACACTGGCGCGCCGGGGTACTCGTCTTCACCGGGCTCTGCGGTATAGGCGACGGGGACGAATCCGTGCTCGGTGGTAAAACTATGCGCTTCGTTCAAGGTCTGGCGTGCCACTGCCGCCCCATAGACCAGTCCATCTTTGGTGATCGAGGCAAAACTCAGTTCATCGCGCTCATATGGAGTGGCATCGACCAATGCGTCCTGCACCATTTGCGCGTTTTCGTCAGCAGACAGACCATCCGATGGAATCGACAGATACCGGATCTGATCCGCCGGGATGACCACATTGCAACTCAGGTCGTTTTCCAGCGCAAAACCCTGATCCCGCAGCGCCTGCATCTGCCCGTTCAGATCATCTGTATCCAGCGATACAGTGCCGATCTCATACCACTCACCTTCGGACAGGTGGTGCAACGAGATGCCGGTTGCAGAAAAAGATAGCGTAAAGGCGGGTTTCATATTCCCGGAGAACCATAACTATATCATTAGCGCAAACGATCACACGCTTGCAGAGTGACAGTAGAGCAGGAACCCGCCGAGGGAAAGAAAAACGCGAACTCTCCCCTTGTATGGCAAAGCCCTGCCAACCCATGTTGGACAGTAGTAAATTGGAGGGATGACCTTGAAGACATTCGCTTTTCTGGCGGCAATGATGGCCGCAACTGCCGCTGGTATCGCCCATGCGGAAGAACGTCGCATTACCGTTGACGCGACTGGAACCGTGCAAGTTGCACCCGATATGGCGACGATCACGCTGGGGGTGACCAATCAGGACGTTGAGGCATCGGTTGCGATGAAAGCCACGTCAGATGCGGTGGCGCAGATGCTGTCCCGGCTGACAGATATGGGGATCGAGGACAGGGATGTGCAAACACGCGACCTCTCGCTCTCACCGGTCTGGTCGAATCGCAATCAGCAGAACGGAGAGCCGCCCGAGATCACAGGGTTTGTCGCTTCGAACCGTGTTTTTGTCCGTGTGCGCGACCTGTCACAGCTTGGGCAGATCATGGACGCGGTCATTCAGGACGGGGCCAATGATTTTGGTGGGCTGAGCTTTGGTCTGCAGGACACCAAACCGATCGAGGTTCAGGCACGCGCTCAGGCGGTGGGTGAAGCCACAGCAAAGGCCGAGCAACTGGCACAAGCGGCCAATGTCACGTTGGGCCCGGTTCAGTCGATCTCCGAGCGCACCGGAGGGGTTCGACCCATGGCGGAAATGCGCGCCTTTAGCGTCGCCGATGCTGGCGGAGTGCCAGTCGCAGGAGGTGAAATCACGATATCCGTCAGCGTCTCGATGGAGTTTGAAATCTCTGAATAAACTCAGCCGTCGGCGCGGGCCATCAGCTTCTGTTTCTGTCGGCCCGTCGCGTCGAAATTGTCGGGCGATAGCCAGGCCTCGAATGCGTCCCGGATGCGCGGCCATTCACTGTCGAGAATGGAAAACCACGCCGTATCCCTGTTGCGCCCTTTATAGTGGGTCGCCTGTCGGAATATCCCTTCGTAGGTAAAGCCGAGACGCCGCGCCGCCGCACATGAGGGGGCGTTCAGCGCATCGCATTTCCATTCGTAGCGGCGATAGCCCAACTCGTCGAAGACGCGTTTCATCATCAAATACATGACTTCGGTGGATTGCGGTTTGCGTTGGAGAAGCGGCGAGAAATGGATATGCCCAACCTCGATCGCACCTGAAGCCGGTTCAATCCGCAGATAGGAAGCCATGCCCACCGGAACTTCATCTGCATCCAGAACCGTATGGAACATCGGATCCGCATCCATGCAGGTGGCGCGCGCCCAGGTTTCGAAATCCCGCTCAGAACCAAACGGCCCATAGGGCAGGTAGGTCCAATTTTGGTGATCGGCGTCATTGGCAAACGCCCGGAACAATCCGGGCGCATGCCGGTTCACGTCCAGCGGCACGACCGAGCAATACTGGCCCTCCATCGGGGTATAGGGCGGCGTCGGGCGAGGGAACTCGCCCGTGACCGGCCGTCCGATGGGTTGACCAAGTGCGTTTGTGTCGTGACCGCCCATGGGTTACGCGCTGGCTTTGCTCAGCGCCTGATCCAAATCGGCGATCAGGTCATTGGCATCTTCGATCCCGATGGACACCCGCACCACATTCGGGCCAGCCCCTGCGGCCTCTTGCTGTTCGGGGGTCAACTGGCGGTGCGTGGTCGAGGCCGAGTGGATGATCAGCGACCGCGCATCGCCGAGGTTTGCAACGTGGCTGAAGATCTCCAAAGCGTTGACAAGTTTGATACAGGCGTCGTAGCCACCCTTGACCGCAAAGGTGAACAGGGCACCGGCGCCGCGCGGATACTGCGCTTTGACCCGGTCGTGATAGGGCGACGAGGGCAGGCCCGCATAGGTCACGTAGTCGACCCGGTCATCCGCTTCGAGCCAGGCGGCGATCTTCTGGGCGTTCTCAACATGACGCTCCATCCGCAGCGACAGCGTCTCAATCCCCATCAGCGTGTAATGGGCCGCTTGCGGGTTCATCGTCATACCCAGATCGCGCAGACCGATGGCGATGCCGTGGAAGGTGAAGGCCAGCGGGCCAAACGTCTCATGGAACTTCAACCCGTGATAGGCAGGCTCGGGTTGGCTGAGCGAGGGGAAATTGCCATTCGCAGACCAGTCGAACGTGCCCGAATCCACGATGCAGCCGCCGGTGACAGTACCATTGCCGGTCAGGTATTTTGTGGTCGAATGTACCACCAGTGTCGCGCCGTGTTCGATCGGGCGGCACAGGTAAGGGGTCGCCGAGGTGTTGTCGACGATCAGCGGAATGCCCGCCGCATCGGCAACATCCGCAAGCGACCGGATATCAGTCACGTAGCCGCCTGGGTTGGCGATGGATTCGCAGAACACCGCGCGGGTGTTTTCGTCGATGGCGTCCTTCACGGCGTCCAGATCGTCGGTATCAACAAACTTGGCCGACCAGCCAAAGCGTTTGATCGTCTGGCTGAACTGGGTGACAGTGCCGCCGTACAAACGGGTCGAAGCAACCACATTGCAGCCCGGCTCCATCAGCGGGAACAGCGCCATGATCTGCGCCGCGTGGCCCGAAGAACAGCAGACCGCCCCAACACCACCTTCCAGCGTCGCAACACGTTCTTGCAGTACGGCAATCGTGGGGTTGGTCAGGCGTGAATAGATAAAGCCGACCTCTTGTAGGTTGAACAGGGCGGCTGCGTGATCCGCATCGCGAAACACAAAGGCCGTGGATTGATAGATTGGCGTTTGCCGTGCTCCGGTCGCCGGGTCAGGGCGTGCCCCGGCATGAATTTGCAACGTGTCGAAACCATAGGTGGGGCCGTCGGACATCGTGAAGTCTCCTGTCGAAATAGAACTTGGGAAATCTGTAGGACATTGCCCGCCGTCACACAACGCCGCTTTCAGCGCATCCACAGGCCTTGCGCTTTGATCCGGTTGCGAATGGCCTGTTCGCGGCTTGGCAGCGCGTTACGGTCGAACAGGTCCCGGATTTTCTGACCCTTGGCCTGAATCACCAGTTTTTTGATCGGATCATATTGCTTGAGAACCTTCTTGACCTTGTTCGGGGCCACGACGGTTTCCAGAACATCGATCACATGATCGTCCTCGCGGGCATAAAGCAGCGGGAACAGGCGATAATGGCAGCTGACCGAGCCATCCAGCAACCCGTCAGGCAAGGCATCACGCCCACCGCCGAGAGAGTGGATCACAAGGGGCAGAGCGGCTTGATCCAGCCAGGGATCAAGGTTCTGCCCGACCAGTTCCGGGATGTGTTCATCTCGGATGGTGCGCGCATAGTCCAGGAAGCGTTCGCCAAATTGACGCGGGCATTTGTAGAAGAAATAGCCTGCGTTAAAGTACAGATACCGACGCCAGTGTCCCTGTGGTTGGCTGATATCAATCGAGCTTTCGAAATCCAGTTCAAAACGGCGATAAAGCGCAGACCAGATGCCCTCATACCCCGGGCCATAAAGCGTGGGCTTGGGCCATGTGCCTTCGACCTTCAGCGAAGCGCCGGGGCGATTAAAATCAAACGGAACGCTGCCTAGATCGCCGGTGATCAGGGTATCTGTATCAAAGAAAACAAAGGGTTCGCCTTCGGGCAGGGCCAAAAGCGCTTCGATCTTGTTCCCGTTAGGATAGCTTTCCCCGAAGACATGATTGTCAAAAGGCAGGATTTCCGCATCAAGTTGATCTAGGGACTTTAGGACGTCTTGATCCTGAATGGTGGGGTTCTGGTTCCAGCGCGGGCCAGGGTTGGGTGTGGCTACAAAAAGACGCCCTTTGAAATCGGGCGCGGAATGGCGCAGCGAGGCGGCGAACAGGACCGCCTCATATTGCAGGCGGTTGTTCTGACCAATGATGACAATATTGAAGTCTTGCGAAGCTGCCCGCATCTGTGCCCGTCCTAAACATGCGTTGATCTCACGCATCTGTGTTTCGGCTTACAGCAACCGGGGTAGGGCGTCAAAAGTCGTTTGTGGGGCGCGGGGTGTCAAATGCCGGCTTCAGTTACAGCATTTCAGCGTGTCAATTCCGCCTAGTTTGCCGTCAAAACCCGCGAAAACGCCGATATTTCACACGAAATCTCGTGCAAAATCAGAATTTTGACCATTTGATAAATTTTACCAATTGATAAAATTTTGATTTGTGGCAAGCTGTGCTCATAACAAACATATCTACAGGGAGTAGAGCGATGGCACAGGGCCAGATGGCACCCGGGATCGTTTCCGGGCGGCTTTCCAGCGATGAACTGACATCGAATTTTTCGGATCTGCATCCGCCTTTGGCCCCGCATGAGGCTGCCGTGGCCGCAGATCGCTGCTATTTTTGCTATGACGCGCCATGCGTTACGGCCTGTCCGACGGATATCGATATTCCGTTGTTCATCCGCCAAATACAGGCGGGCCAGCCGCAATCGGCGGGAAAGACCATTCTGGATCAGAACATTCTGGGCGGTATGTGCGCCCGTGTCTGCCCGACCGAGACACTGTGCGAAGAGGCCTGTGTGCGCGAAGCCGCCGAAGGCAAACCGGTTGAGATCGGGCGGCTTCAGCGCTTTGCAACTGATGATGTGATGGCCTCGGGCGATCATCCTTTTGAGCGCGCGCCTGCGACCGGTAAGACAATTGCCGTTGTGGGGGCGGGGCCTGCGGGTCTGGCTTGTGCGCATCGGCTGGCGATGCTGGGTCATGACGTGGTGATCCACGAAGGCAAACCCAAGCCGGGCGGTCTGAACGAATACGGGATTGCGGCCTATAAATCGACCAATGATTTTGCGCAGGCCGAGGTCGACTGGCTGCTGAAAATCGGTGGTATCTCGATTGAAACGGGATCAGCCTTGGGCAATGGCGTCTCGATGGAGGGTTTGCAGCAAAACTATGATGCTGTGTTCCTGTCTATTGGTCTTGCCGGCGTCAACGCGCTGAGGGCGCAGGGCTCTGATAAGGACGGTGTCTTGCACGCGGTCGATTTCATCTCGGACGTGCGACAGGCGTCGGATCTTGCGAATCTGCCGGTTGGTCGGAATGTGGTTGTGATCGGTGGCGGCATGACGGCTGTTGATGCGGCGGTGAAGTCGAAACTACTAGGCGCCGAGCATGTCACGATTGCGTATCGCCGTGGACGCGATGCAATGGGCGCCAGCCGCTACGAGCAAGACCTGGCCGCCTCGCATGGTGTACGGATCATGACCAATGTTCAGCCCGTTGCCGTACACGGCAATGGCGCGGCGGTTGAGATCGAGCTCGAATATACCTCAAGCCAGAACGGCCAGCTGACCGGAACCGGTGAGATGGTTCGCCTGCCCGCAGATCAGGTTCTGAAAGCCATTGGTCAGACGCTGGATGGCGCACCCGAAGGGCTAAAGCTGGATGGCAACAAGATCGCCATCAGCGGAGCAGGGCGTACATCAATGGCTGGTGTTTGGGCGGGCGGCGATTGCGCTGCGGGAGGCGAAGACCTGACTGTGACTGCGGTGGCCGAGGGCCGGGATGCGGCGATGGACATCCACGCGAGCCTGATTTCGTGATAGGGTGAGGTATTCAATTCATCCCATTCGTTGAGGTACCGTTATGTCCCAAATCGAAGACGCAGTTGCCAAACATTATACCACCGGTGCCCTTACGGACCGCGTGCGAGATGCGCTCAAAGCCAGCGGTGTGGACCCGGATGCGGCCACGGTCGCCGACCTGAAAGCCGGAGACGAGTTTCATACGGGCGGGGTACTGGCCACTGATCACCTGTTTGATCAATTGTCTTTGATCCATGCGACGCGGGTGCTGGATGTGGGCTGCGGGATTGGCGGAACATCGCGCTATATCGTGGATCGCTATGACTCGACGGTGACGGGGGTCGACCTGACACCCGAATTTGTCGAAACTGCAAAGGCGCTCAGCCAGCTTGTCGGCCATTCCGACAAGGTCGCGTTCCATGTGGGCAGTGCTTTGGACATGCCCGTCCCGGATGCCGGGTTCGATCTGGCGGTGATGCTGCATGTGGGCATGAACATCGAAGACAAGGCCGGGCTATTCGCGGAAGTTTCGCGCGCGTTGGCAACGGGCGGTCGCTTTGCGCTGTTCGATGTGATGGCCGGTGAGGTTGCCGAACCTCTGGCGTTCCCTCTGCCCTGGTCAAGCGTCGCTGAGACATCCTTTGTAGACGCACCTGAGGTCTACAAGGATGCGGCTGCAGTGGCGGGACTTGAGCTGGAGACCGAGACCGACCGCACCCAATTCGCGATTAAGTTCTTCGAGGACGTCTTTGCAAAGATCGCCGAAACCGGTCCCGCGCCGCTGGGCATCCACCTGATGATGGGCGAGACGGCGCCCGAGAAGTTCCAAAACTACGTCGCGAACCTGCATGCCGGGCGAATCCGCCCGACTGAGATGATTTTCAAGAAAACCGGCTGAGGAGCCGGAAAGGAGTACCCATGGCTGACCTGACGACAGACTTTCTGGGCATTTCCAGCCCCAATCCATTCTGGCTGGCCTCGGCCCCACCAACTGACAAGGAATACAACGTCCGCCGTGCCTTTGAGGCCGGTTGGGGCGGTGTCGTCTGGAAAACACTGGGTTCTGAGGGCCCTCCGGTGGTGAATGTGAATGGCCCGCGCTATGGTGCGATCTACGGTGCGGACCGGCGGTTGCTGGGGCTGAACAACATCGAACTGATCACCGACCGGCCACTTGAGGTAAACCTCGAGGAAATGGCCCGCGTGAAAGCCGATTACCCGGATCGCGCTCTGATCGCTTCGATCATGGTGCCGTGTGAGGAGGGCGCGTGGAAAGCAATCCTGCCGCGCGTGGCTGAGACTGGTGCAGATGGAATCGAATTGAACTTTGGCTGCCCGCACGGAATGAGCGAGCGGGGCATGGGAGCGGCGGTCGGGCAGGTGCCGGAATACATCGAAATGGTCACCCGTTGGTGCAAAATGTATTACGACCGCCCGGTGATCGTGAAGCTGACGCCGAACATCACCGACATTCGCAAACCCGCGGCGGCGGCCAGGAATGGCGGTGCGGATGCGGTGTCGCTAATCAACACGATCAACTCGATCACCAGCGTCAATCTGGACACGTTCAGCCCTGAACCCTCGATTGATGGCAAGGGCAGCCACGGCGGGTATTGCGGTCCGGCGGTGAAGCCGATTGCCCTGTCTATGGTTTCAGAAATTGCGCGGGATGCGGAAACGCATGGCCTGCCCATATCCGGCATCGGTGGCGTCACCACATGGCGGGACGCGGCAGAGTTCATATCGCTCGGCTGCGGCAACGTGCAGGTCTGCACAGCGGCCATGACTTATGGCTTCAAGATCATCGATGAACTGACGGCCGGCTTGTCCAAATGGATGGACGAGAAAGGTTATTCCAACGTCTCGGAAGTTGTTGGTCGCGCGGTCCCCAACGTAACCGATTGGCAGTATCTGAACCTGAATTACATTGCCAAGGCAAAGATCGATCAGGACCAGTGCATCAAATGCGGTCGCTGCTATGCCGCCTGTGAAGACACCAGCCACCAGGCCATCGCGATGTCACCGGACCGGGTGTTCGAGGTGATCGACGAAGAATGCGTGGCCTGTAACCTCTGCGTCGATGTCTGCCCGGTCGAGGGCTGTATCTCGATGGAACCGATGGCAGCCGGAGAGGTTGATCCGCGTACCGGACGCGAAGTTCAGCCGGATTATGCAAACTGGACAACGCATCCCAACAATCCGATGGCCAAGGCTGCGGAATGAGGTGGTTCGCGCAGATCACAAAGGGGCCGCTGATACGGCCTCTTTTTTTCAAGGCGTCAGAAGCTTGCGGTACAGGGTGTCGACAAAAGGTTCTGCGCCTTCGAACGGGTCTTCGTCGCCCAGAATCGCGCGCACCTGAACTTCGAAATCTGCGTAGTGCTGGGTCAGGGCCCAGATCGAAAACATCAGGTGATAAGGATGCACCCGCGCGATTTTGCCTTGATCCATCCATCCGGTCAGAAGCGCGGTTTTCTGATCGACCAGTGCCTTCAAATCTTGCGACAAAGCCTCGTGAATGCGCGGCGCGCCTTGAACCAGTTCATTGGCAAACAGGCGGCTTTCTCGTGGTAGCTCCTGACTCATCTGCAGCTTTCGGCGAATATAGGACAGCAGTTCCTCTAGCGGGTCACCATTTTCGTCCAGATCGTGCAGCGGCGCCAGCCAGGTTTCCAGCAGGCCAGACAGAAGCTCCGTATGGATCGCTTCTTTTGACGGGAAGTAGTACAATAGGTTCGGCTTACTCAGTCCGGACTCAGCCGCGATCTGATCAACAGTCGAGCCGCGAAACCCATGCGACGAAAACACGTTCAAAGCGGCTTCTAGAATCGCAGCGCGGTTCTTCTTCTGAATGCGGGTTGGGGCGCGGTCGCTGGGCATCTGTTCGGCCTGTCTCTTTTTTTGTCAAGCAATCGTGGAATAAGCCAAAAATTCCGGCTGGTCCGCGCAATTTCTTGACTGATGTCGAACCCGTGATAGCGTGAGTTTGACCAGATGGTCAAATCAAGACACCAAAAGCGAGCAAATCGCAAGCAACAGGGAAAGTAACTATGGCAGCTCCGGCGCAGAATCTCAGGATCAATGGCGACAGGTTGTGGGACAGCCTGATGGAGATGGCCAAGATCGGCCCCGGTATTGCAGGTGGCAATAATCGCCAGACCCTGACGGATGAAGACGCCGCGGGGCGCGCCCTGTTCCAGGAATGGTGCGAGGAAGCAGGCTGTTCCATGGGATTGGACCAGATGGGCAACATGTTTGCCATGCGCGAGGGAGCCGACCCAGAGGCGCTGCCGGTTTATGTGGGTTCACATCTCGATACCCAGCCGACAGGCGGCAAGTATGATGGTGTGCTGGGTGTACTGGGTGGGCTAGAGATCATTCGCACGTTGAATGATCTGGGCATCAAGACCAAACATCCGATCATTGCGACGAACTGGACCAATGAAGAAGGAACGCGCTACGCGCCGGCCATGCTGTCCTCGGGCGTGTTTGCTGGGATGCACACACTGGATTGGGCCTATGACCGCGAAGACGCGGAAGGTAAGAAGTTTGGCGACGAATTGCAGCGGATCGGCTGGCGCGGCGAGGAAGAGGTTGGTGCCCGCAAGATGCATGCCTTCTTTGAACTGCATATCGAACAGGGCCCGATCCTGGAGGCCGAGGGCAAGGATATTGGCGTTGTAACCCATGGGCAGGGCCTGAGCTGGACCCAAGTTACGGTGACGGGCAAGGATGCCCATACCGGCTCGACCCCGATGCCGATGCGCAAGAACGCGGGGCTGGCCATGGCGCGAATTCTCGAGAAAGTGGATGAGATCGCCTGGTCACATGCACCGCACGCGGTGGGTGCGGCGGGGCATATTGATGTCTATCCGAATTCCCGCAATGTGATACCGGGCAAGGTGGTGTTTACGGTCGATTTCCGCTCGCCCGAGTTGGAGGTGATCACCGATATGGAGAACCGCCTGCGCGTGGCGGCCGAAGATATCGTGAACGAGATGGGGCTGCAGATCGCGTTCGAGAAGGTTGGCGGGTTTGATCCGGTGAAGTTTGATGACGGCTGCGTGGCAGCTGTGCGCAACGCCGCCGAGCGGCTGGGGTATTCGCATACAGATATCATCTCGGGCGCGGGTCATGATGCGTGCTGGATCAACCGCGTCGCGCCAACTGCGATGGTGATGTGCCCCTGTGTGGACGGGCTGAGCCATAACGAAGCCGAAGAAATCAGCAAGGACTGGGCCGCAGCGGGGGCGGACGTCTTGCTGCATGCGGTCGTCGAGACAGCTGAGATCGTGGGATAGGGGGCGCTGCCCCCGTCGCCCGATGGGCGACTCCCCCGAGGTATTTTTGAACAGAAGAAGCACGTGGCGCAGACCGCGACAGGGAGAGTAAAATGAGCACTGTGATCAAGAACGGAACCGTCGTGACTGCGGATTTGACCTATAAGGCGGATGTGCTGGTCGAAGGTGGTATCATCACTGAGATCGGGAAAGATCTGCAAGGCGACAAGGAGTTGGATGCAACCGGCTGCTATGTCATGCCGGGCGGGATCGACCCCCATACGCATCTTGAGATGCCGTTTATGGGCACGTATTCCAGCGACGATTTCGAAAGCGGTACGCGCGCGGCCTTGGCCGGAGGCACCACGATGGTGGTGGATTTCGCGCTTCCCAATCCGGGCGAAAGCTTGCTGGACGCGCTCAAGCGTTGGGACAACAAATCAACGCGGGCAAATTGTGACTACTCGTTCCATATGGCGGTGACCTGGTGGGGCGAGCAGGTCTTTGACGACATCAAGACGGTCATCGAGACTCGCGGGATCAACACATTCAAGCATTTCATGGCCTATAAGGGCGCCTTGATGGTCAACGATGATGAGTTGTTTGCCTCATTCAAACGTCTGGCCGAATTGGGCGGCACCGCGATGGTGCATGCCGAGAACGGTGACGTGGTGGCCGAGCTGAGCGCCAAACTGCTGGCCGAGGGCAATACCGGCCCAGAAGCACACGCTTATTCCCGCCCGCCGCAGGTGGAAGGCGAAGCGACCAACCGCGCGATCATGATTGCTGATATGGCCGGTGTGCCCTTGTACGTGGTGCATACCTCGTGTGAAGAGGCGCATGAGGCCATTCGGCGCGCGAAGATGCAAGGCAAGCGGGTCTGGGGAGAACCTTTGATCCAGCACCTGACATTGGATGAGAGCGAGTATTTCCACCATGACTGGGAACATGCGGCGCGGAGGGTCATGAGCCCCCCGTTCCGGAACAAGCAGCATCAGGACAGCCTGTGGAATGGTCTGCAATCAGGCACATTAAGCGTGGTCGCCACGGACCATTGCGCGTTCACGACTGAACAGAAACGCTATGGAGTGGGGGATTTCACCAAGATCCCGAACGGAACTGGAGGGTTGGAGGATCGGATGCCGATGCTGTGGACCCATGGGGTGAATACCGGGCGTTTGACGCCGAACGAGTTTGTGGCTGTTACCTCAACAAATATCGCCAAGATATTGAATTGTTATCCGAAAAAGGGCGCGGTTCTTGTCGGTGCTGATGCTGATCTGGTGGTTTGGGATCCGGACAAGGCCAAGGTGATCTCGGCCGAAACGCAACAATCGTCGATCGACTACAACGTGTTCGAAGGTAAAGAAGTGCGTGGACTGCCGCGGTTCACGCTGACCCGTGGTGCGGTTGCTGTGCATGATGGTGAGATCCAGACGCAGGAAGGGCACGGAAAGTTCGTATCGCGTGAGGCCAATACACATGTGAACAAAGCGCTGAGCACTTGGAAAGAGCTGACAGCACCGCGACCTGTCGAGCGGACGGGTATTCCGGCGTCCGGTGTGTGATCTGTACGAGCTGTCTGGTGGCGGCTCAAACTCAATCTTTTCAAGGCGATGGAATGACTACTGAAAGTAAGACCCAGCCCGTGATCGAGGCAAGGCAACTCGACCTGACCTTTCAGACGAATGATGGCCCGATCCATGCCCTTAAAGATGTGAATCTCACCATCGACAAGGGCGATTTCGTTAGCTTCATTGGCCCGTCTGGCTGTGGTAAAACCACGTTCTTGCGTTGTATCGCGGCGTTGGAAGCCCCGACCGGCGGAACGTTGAGCGTGAATGGCATGACCCCGGATGAAGCGCGTCGCAAGCGTGCCTATGGATACGTGTTTCAGGCCGCCGGGTTATACCCGTGGCGCACGATTGCCAAAAACATCAAACTGCCGCTTGAGATCATGGGATACTCGGCTGCAGAACAGGATGAACGTGTTAAGAAGGTCCTGGAACTGGTTGATCTGGAAGGGTTTGGTGGGAAGTTTCCTTGGCAGCTATCGGGCGGGATGCAGCAGCGCGCCAGCATCGCGCGCGCCTTGGCTTTTGACGCCGATATCCTGCTGATGGACGAACCTTTTGGCGCTTTGGATGAGATCGTGCGCGATCACCTGAACGAACAGCTTCTGGCTCTGTGGGCGCGAACCGAGAAGACGATTGGGTTTGTGACCCACTCGATCCCCGAAGCGGTGTATCTGAGTACCAAGATCGTGGTCATGAGCCCGAGGCCCGGGCGGATCACGGATGTGATCGACAGCCCTCTGCCCAAGGAACGTCCCTTGGACATTCGTGATACGCCGGAATTCATCGAGGTCGCGCATAGGGTGCGCGACGGCCTGCGGGCGGGGCATTCTTATGACGACTGACGCAGATCAGATCAGGCGCGCAAGGCCCGCGGATGTCGAAGCATGCGCCCGGGTGGTTCACGACTGGGCCAGCCGGACCGCGTGGATGCCCGAAGAATTGCCGGTTGATCAGTTGGCCGGGATGATCAGAGAAGCATTTGAGGCACGTGAAATCTGGGTCGCCGGTGATCCGGTGGATTGTTACATGTCTGTCGACCCAAAAGAACAGAAGATCGGCGCGCTCTATTGCAGCCGAACCGGGCAGGGAATTGGCAAACACCTTGTCGATAAGGCTAAGGAAGGGCGCGATTTTCTTTGGCTAACCACTCATACACCTAACACAGCGGCGCAAAGGTTTTATCGGCGCGAAGGGTTCGCGGTTACGGCTGAGGAACCACCTGTGCCTCCGGATACGGTTCCGGTGTTTCGGATGGAGTGGCGCGCATGAAGCAGTTTCTCGCCGTCATGACCGTTTTGCTGGCGATTGTCGTGCTTTGGTATTTGGCCGTGGCACCGATGAATATCCGCGTATCGCTGGATCAGGCGGAACGCGCCGGGGGAACAGTGACACCCGAATTGTCCAGGGATCGCCAGCAGGTGTCGGCCTGGGTTCTGATGGCGCAGAATTCTTCGCATATCGCACGGGGTTACGAATTGGATCGGCCACGCCTGCCAACCCCGGTCCAAGTTGGCCAGGAGCTTTGGAAAACTACCGGTGAAATGGCGATGCGCGGGCGAGCCATGTCTAAACGGTCGCTGATTTACCACGGATGGATCACCCTTCAATCAACGCTTTGGGGTTTTGTTCTGGGCACGGCTGTCGGCATTCTCGGGGCCGTTGCCATCGTCTATTCCCGCGTTGTGGATATGAGCCTGATGCCCTGGGCCATTATCAGCCAGACAGTCCCGATTGTGGCTTTGGCGCCGATGATCATTGTCTTAAGCTCGCAACTGGGGATCGAAGGGCGCGGCGTTCCGAAGGCCATCATCTCGGCCTATCTGTGTTACTTCCCGGTTTTGGTGGGGATGGTCAAAGGGCTGCGGTCGCCAGCTGCTTCGCAATTGGATTTGCTGAGAACCTACAATGCAAACGGGTTACAGGCGTTTCTGAAGTTGCGTCTGCCGTCCTCGGTGCCCTATCTGTTCACCTCTTTGAAGGTGGGCGTCGCAGCCGCTCTGGTCGGAACAATTGTCGGAGAACTTCCAACAGGTGCAATTTCAGGCCTCGGCGCGCGGATACTGATCGGCGATCAGTTTGGCACGCCGCTTGCGATCTGGGCGGCTCTGTTCGCGGCGGCGATTCTGGCGGGGATTCTGGTGACCTTGCTGGATGTGTTGCAACGGGTGACCCTGAAACGCATGGGGATGAGCACATGAGTTGGTTGATCTTTGCGCTGATCTTCTGGGCCGGAGCCTGGTGGCTGAATGCCTGGCTGGCGCGGTCGATCTATCGCGCTTCCAAGGGCGTCCGGGTCTTTGTGCCTGTGCTGTTCGGTGTCACATTGCTGATCCTGTGGGAGGGTCTGGTGCGCGGGCTAAACGTCTCACCCGTGATCCTGCCGCCACCCTCGATGGTGGCGCAGACCTTTGCGAACTCAACCGATATTCTGTGGCAGGATTTCACTCAGACCGTGTTCAAAGGAGCTTTCACCGGGTTTGCCATTGGTAGTACCGCAGCTTTCTTGACCGCGATCCTGATCGACCGATCGGTATTCTTAACACGCGGGCTGCTGCCCATCGGGAACTTTGTCGCCGCTTTACCAATCGTCGGGATTGCGCCCATTCTGGTCAGCTGGTTCGGGTTCGACTGGCAATCCAAAGCGGCCGTTGTCGTGGTGATGGTGTTCTTTCCGATCCTTGTGAATACGGTGCAGGGCCTGCGCGAGGCGGATGCAATGCAACGCGATCTGATGCGCACCTATGCGGCCAGCTATTTGCAGACGCTGATCAAGCTGCGCTTGCCTGCGGCGATGCCGTTCATTTTCAACGGGCTCAAGATTGCCACAACGCTGGCGCTGATCGGGGCGATTGTCGCCGAATACTTCGGATCGCCCACGCGCGGCATGGGTTTTCGGATTTCGACCGGGGTGGGTAGCCTGTCGATCGATCTGGTCTGGGCCGAGATTGCGGTGGCGGCCATGGCGGGTACGGTGTTCTATACATTGGTGGCAGGGATCGAAAAGGTGGTGACCTTCTGGCACCCCTCACAACGCGGATAACCAAAAGAAGACTTAACAGACCTCGAAAACGAGGCACACCAAGCAACTAGGAGAAGATGAAGATGAAAAAGCTACTCAGCGGGGCGGTTGCCGCCTTGAGCCTGACCGCCAGTGCATCACTGGCCGCAGACGAAGTGAACCTGCAGCTCAAATGGGTCACGCAGGCTCAGTTCGCGGGCTACTATGTGGCGAAGGACAAGGGGTTCTACGAAGAAGAAGATCTGGACGTGACCATCTTGCCGGGCGGTCCGGATATTGCGCCAACGCAAGTGATTGCTGGCGGTGGGGCAGATGTGACCGTTGAATGGATGCCAGCGGCCTTGGCCGCGCGCGAAAAGGGTCTGCCGCTTGTGAATATTGCGCAGCCATTCAAAAGTTCGGGCATGATGCTGACCTGTTGGAAGGATGCCGGGATCGCCGCGCCCGAAGACCTGAAGAACCGCACCCTGGGCGTTTGGTTCTTTGGTAATGAATTCCCGTTCATGAGTTGGATGAGCCAGTTGGGTATTGATACTGGCGGCAAGAGCGAAAATGGTGTCGAGGTTCTGAAGCAGGGCTTCAACGTCGATCCGCTGTTGCAGCGTCAGGCCGATTGCATCAGTACCATGACCTATAACGAGTACTGGCAAGTGATCGATGCGGGCGTCAGCCCCGATGAGCTGGTGACCTTCAAATACGAAGATCAGGGCGTCGCAACTTTGGAAGACGGTCTGTACGTTCTGGAAGAGAACCTGAGCGACGCGGCTTTCGTGGACAAGATGCAGCGCTTTGTGCGCGCCTCAATGAAAGGCTGGAAATATGCCGAGGAGAACCCGGAAGAGGCCGCATTGATCGTTCTGGACAATGACGCAACAGGTGCGCAGACCGAAGAACATCAGAAGCGAATGATGGGTGAGATTGCCAAGCTGACCGCTGGTTCGAATGGTGCGCTGGACCCGGCGGATTTTGAGCGGACAGTGGGCACATTGCTGGCAGGCGGGTCTGACCCGGTTATCACCAAACAGCCCGAAGGGGCCTGGACTCACCAGATCACGGATGCAGCCTTGAACTAAGGTAATTCATCCTCGAAGCCGTTTTAGCGCGGTCCCAAATGGGGCCGCGCTTTTTTTGTGCCGACTGTTGGAATTGTGCGTGTACTCGGTGTCAAATCAGGTTAGTATTTCCCTGTATAATTTCGCATTTCATCCGTAATGCATTGGATGATGGGGTAAAATGCAAGGATTTGCATCAGAATTCAGGATGGCGATGGGTCTGATCCTCAACGGGGATGCAGAGCTTTGGGCGATAGTGCTTTTGTCTCTGCAAGTTTCCCTTCTTGCCGTGCTGATTTCCGCGCTGATCGGAATGCCCATTGGGGCGGCTCTGGCGGTGGCACGGTTCCCCGGGCGGCGGGTTTTGATCGTGCTGATGAACGCGCTGATGGGCTTCCCGCCCGTGGTGGTCGGGCTGTTGGTCTATCTGATGCTCTCACGCTCAGGGCCCTTGGGTGTGTTGGAACTGCTTTACACACCTACCGCCATGATCATCGCGCAGGTCGTGTTGGTCACACCAATTGTGGCCGCGCTGACCCGCCAAGTGGTTGAGATGTTGGCCGAGGAGTATTCGGAACAACTCCGTTCGCTGGGCGTGTCGCGATTGGCGTCTGTACCAGTTCTGCTTTGGGATGCGCGGCTTGCTTTGGTCACGGCGCTGCTGGCCGGATTTGGCCGTGCGATTGCCGAGGTTGGGGCCGTGATTATCGTTGGGGGCAATATCAACCACGTGACGCGGGTGATGACCACGACGATTGCGCTGGAAACCTCGAAAGGCAACCTGGCGCTGGCGCTGGCTTTGGGGGCGATCCTGATCGGGATTGCGGTGGCCGTGAATGCCATGGTCAGCGCGGCCAGCCTGCGGGCTGAGCAGGAGGGGTTGCGCCATGCGTGATCTGGTGTCGGAAATGGCGAACTGCCTACAGGTCCGCGATGTACAAATCCGCCGCAATGGCACTGCTCTGCTGGATGTTTCCAATCTGATGCTGGATGGGCCGGGGCCGACCTTGCTGTTGGGCCCAAACGGGGCGGGCAAAAGCCTGCTGCTACGTTGTTTGCACGGGCTGATCGCACCTGATCAGGGTCGAGTGTTGCAGGATGATGAGGCTTTGAACGTCGGTCACATGGCCCGGCAGGCAATGGTGTTTCAGCAGCCGGTTCTTCTGCGGCGTTCGGTGTCGGCCAATCTGGATTTTGTGCTCAGGCGTCAGGGCCTGAAGCGCGCAGCGCGCAAGGCGCGGATTGTCGAATTGTTGGCCGAAGGCGGGCTTGAGGGCAAAGCGCGGCAGGCCGCGCGTTCTTTGTCAGGTGGTGAGGCGCAGCGTCTTGCGATCCTGCGCGCTCTGGCGGCAACGCCCGAAACCTTGTTTCTGGACGAACCCACAAGCGCATTAGACCCAAACGCGACGCAGATGATCGAAGGCATGATTTTGCGGGCGTCGTCACGCGGCGTACGGATTGTCATGGTGACACACGACATCGGGCAGGCACGGCGGTTGGCGGCAGACATTGTCATGATGCAAGGCGGTCGCGTGGTTGAACACGGACCTGCCAAACAGGTTCTGGAGACCCCAGAAAGTGAAGCCTCACGCCGTTATCTGGCGGGCGGCTTGGTGACCTAACAACAAATCGGAGATTATGATGGTTCGGGCAGTATTGCGCGCAGCGGCGGTGGGGCTTGGCCTGATGACAGGGGCGGGTTTTGCGGAAGAGCCGTTCATCATTGTGCAGTCGACAACTTCAACACAAAATTCGGGCCTGTTGGATTATATCCTGCCGGGGTTTGAGGCTGAATCCGGGATCGATGTGCGTGTTGTTGCCGTCGGCACCGGACAGGCCATTCGCAACGCGATCAACGGGGATGGTGACGTGTTGCTGGTGCATTCCAAACCAGCGGAAGAGAAGTTCGTGGCCGATGGCTGGGGCGTTGAGCGGTTTGATTTGATGTATAATGACTTTGTGTTGGTCGGGCCAAAATCGGACCCTGCTGGCGTCAAAGGTGGGTCAGACATTCTGTCTGCGCTCAAGGCGATCGAAGCGGCGGGCGCCGTGTTTGTCTCGCGCGGGGATGATAGCGGGACACACAAGGCCGAGATGAGGCATTGGGCGGATACCGGTATTGATCCGACCCAGGTGTCCGGAACCTGGTATCGCGAAACCGGCTCGGGCATGGGGGCGACGTTGAATGTGGCCAGCGGCATGGGGGCGTATACGCTGACAGATCGGGCGACGTGGTTGTCATTTGGAAATCGGGGCGATCTTGAGAGTCTGGTCGAAGGAGACCCGCGCCTGTTCAACCAATATGGGGTGATCCTTGTAAACCCGGACAAACATCCCAAAGTGCGGGCCGAGGCAGGGCAGCGGTTTGTCGATTGGCTGACAGGGCCGGAGGGGCAGATGGCCATCGAGTCATACCGCTTGCAAGGGCAGCAGGTGTTCTTTCCCAACGCGCGCTGAATGGGCCTTTGGCTAGAGGGTTCTTAAAATGATCAAGCGCTAGCCGCTGGCGCCATTATGGTGGACCTGTCCGCGTCCGGTCAGGTCGTAGCCCCCAAACTCGGATGCGCGGTCCTTGAACGGGTCTGATTGCAGAAAGCCCAGCAGTTTCTGCATGGGCGCATCAAAGTAAGCGCGCCGCCAGATCGCCAGATCCAGCCGTTCGGAATGGGTTGGTGAAAATCCAAGGTTATAGAGTCCGGCCAAAGCCCCGAGGCCAAAACCTGCCTCGGCTTTGCCATCATGTAGGGTGATCGCCAGTTCCTCTTCGGTGCGGGCGCAGTTTGGAAGGGCGTCCAGATCATCCCGTGTCATGCCATGTACTTCCAGCTGCGCATCGAACAGGCGCTGGCTGGCTGCACTGTCCTGGCGCAAAATGACGCGTCGGCCCTTAAGATCAGCAAAGCCCGCGATACCTGAGGTTCCGGGCGCAAGAAGCAGACCCCGTTGGCGCTGCGCGACCTCAACCAGCACAACAGGCGCCTCACCAAGCGTGTCGCGCAAGGATTGGGTGTTGAACCCACGGTCTTCGTGGATGTGCAGTACTGCCGCCTGTGCGCTTCGGTCTGCAAGGCGAGTCAGACCGTCAAATGAACCGTCGTAGTAGGTCGCCAGCCCCGATCCGCTTTCGCGCAGCGCCCAGTCTAGCAAGGGATCGTGGCTGCCCGCGACAATCGGGGGCAGGGGTGGTTCGGCCACATGTGGGCCCGATCGCGAGGCATTGAGCCAGGCTATGACTTCGGCCCGTGGAAACAAAAGCTTGCCCATGGCGCGGACGCAAGGCAGCTCACCCGATGAGGCCAGATCGTAGGCCTTGCGCTCGCCGATCCGAAGCAGGTCGGCCAGTTCCTTGGTGGTCAGATATTCGAACATTTAATCCAGACGTACAGCTGCGCCAGAGGTGGCTTCTTCAGCGCTAAACCCCATCTGCTCCAGCGTGTAGGGGGCTGCAACCGTGATGACGACCATCGCGGCCAAGGCGGTAAGAAAGGCTTTCATGGTCTCCTCCGGTTCAGTTTTGATCAACCGTTGCACTGCGCAAGAAGGCAATCAGGTCGATCCGGTCTTGCGCTTGCGTGATCCGTTGCATCGGCATCTTTGATCCTGGAATGTAGTGATCTGGCCCTACATCGAAAAGGGCGTTTATCGTCTCGTCATTCCAAATGATATCAGAGTCTTGCAGCGTTTCCGAGTAGAAATAGCCCGGTAAGGTGCCGGCCCGCCGCCCAAAGATACCATGCAATGTGGGACCTGCGCGGCGTTGCCCATCGGGTGTCAGGCTGTGACAGATCGAGCATTTGCGGGCAAATTGGCGCTCTCCATTACCCATTTTTGCGGGGTCTTTCAGAAAGCTGGGCTCGGCTACCGCCATTTGTCCCTGATCACCAAGGGTAGACACTGGCCAACTATACATGGCCTCATCAATGCCACCGGCATGGATATTCTGCCCGTCTGTGGAAAATGCCAAGGCCCAGACCGGACCGCGCAGGGTTGCGCGGAAATCACTGGCGATGCGCCAGTTTTCCGTGTCGATCACCATGATATAGCCTTCGCCGTCGCCGACGGCCAAAAGCGAGCGATCCGGGCTGAGGGCAAGGGCCAGTATCGGACGGCGATCCAGGGTGAAATCCCGTTCTTCACCTGTTGAAAGATCGCGGATGCGGGTCACGCCATCCACCGCGCCATAGGCGATCCAGCCGTCATCTTCGTTCAGGATCAACTCGTTCAGCCCGAACCCGTGTTCGACCAATCGCAGTACCTCTTGGCCGCTGAAGACATCCCATTTCCGCAGACTGCCATCGACCCCGGCAGAATAAAGCTGGTCACCTTCGCGCGAAAACGCCAGTGCATTCACGCCACTGCCGACTGGGCCAAGCAGAATTGGGTCTGATCCGTCAACCGACCAAACACCTATTGTGCCATCCCAACTGGCGGTGGCTACATGCGTTTTCGAGGCTGCGATGCCGACGATCTTGCCTTTGTGCTGGCCAATGATTTCTCCGCCCGGCCAGCGGCGCAGGGTGAAATCGTCCCCGGCTGAATAGATCGCAGTGCCATTAAAGACGACCGCGTTGACCGCCGCTTCGTGGCCTTCCAGCCATTCGGGTGTCTGGTCTGACCACACTCCGACCGAATTGTCGAAACTGGCCGTTGCGATCCGGCCATCCGATGCGGTCGCAATTCCCATGATGGGGCCGCCATGCCCCTTGAGCGTGAAGAAATCAGCCCAAACGGGTAGGGGGATCAGAGCAAACGCCAGAACCAGCGCGCGCATCTATTCCGCAGGTGAGGCCGCTGCCTTGCTGGCCTCTTTTTCCTGCACCTCTTCCAGCCACAGCGAGTGGTGCTCACGGGCCCATTGCTCCTCGACTTCACCAGTGCCCATGGCGTCAAACGCGCCCTCCATGCCGATGGATCCAAGATAGATATGCGCCACGATGATCGCGATGAACACATAGGCAACCATCACGTGCCAGACTTGGGCGTATTGCATCTCTTCCTGCGGTGACATCTGGACGGGCAGGCTTAGGCCCAAAGCCTGCGGAATGCCGGTGGAATTGGCAACGGCGAACGTCTTGGCGAACATCGGCAGTTCGAAGGGGAACAACAAGGATAGGCCGGACAGGCTGATTGAGGTGCCCAGCACTATGCAGGCCCAGAAGATGATCTTTTGGCCCGCGTTGAACTTCTTAGCAGGTGGATGGCTGCCTTTGGTGAACAGGCCCCCTCCGGCAGCGAGCCATTTCAGATCGGTCCGGTTTGGAATGTTATGTGAAATCCAGTTCACCGTGACAATGATCAGGCCCAGCATAAAGGCCCAGGCCAAATTATTGTGCAGCCATTTGCACCCTTGGGCGATCACCGCAAACCCTTCCTTGCCGAAGATTGGGATCAGGACGTCGCGACCATAAAGGGTGAGCAATCCGGTTATTCCGAGGATGATAAAGGATCCGGCAAAAAGCCAATGACCAAAGCGTTCGAAACTTTTGAAACGCGTGACTGTGCGGCCCGTTTTTTCGCCATCTATGCGAATTCGGCCCCGGATCAGGAAGAACAATAGGATCAGACCCAGCATTACGGCGATGATATAGGTGCCGTATTCGCGTAATGGTCCGGTGCGGAATTGCCACCACCACATGCCGCCGTCTTGTATTAGAACACTGTCTGCCGGGCCGCGCGATGACACGGTAACATCTGCCGACCCAAAGCGCAGCGCGCGGTAAACATCGCTGTCCGAGGATACGCCGCTAGGTCCAAACTGGCCCAACAGGCCTTCGACATTGCCCTGGCCGGTGTTCTCCGATCGAAAACTGTTGTCCACATTTTCGCCGCGTTGGCGGGCCAGGATATCTTCGAGCGTTGACGCACCTCCGGTCGAGATGCGTTCATTTGCGGTGGCTGGTGCATCGGCCTCGTCGGTTTGTGCAACGACGGCTTGGGCCATCCCAATGGTCAAAAGCAATGCGATGAGTAAGCGGAACATCTGAGCCTCGGTCAAAATTCCATATCAGGCGACCCACGGTTGCGGGTCGCCTGTTTGGTCAATGAAAGCGGTCTTAGCCGTCTTTCTGGTCGTAGGCAGTGCCCCAACCCCACGCGCCTGAACCAAACCCGCGGGCGACGACGCGCTCACGGTAGATGGCCGAGACCACATCGCCGTCACCGGCGAGCAGGGCCTTGGTGGAACACATCTCGGCGCAGATGGGCAATTTGCCCTCGGCGATCCGGTTGCGACCGTATTTGGCGAACTCTGCGGTCGAGTGCGTTTCTTCAGGGCCGCCAGCGCAGAAGGTACATTTGTCCATCTTGCCGCGTGATCCGAAGTTGCCCGCCTGTGGGTATTGCGGCGCGCCGAATGGGCACGCGTAGAAACAATAGCCACAGCCAATGCACAGGTCCTTGGAATGCAGGACAACCCCTTCTTCGTTCTGATAGAAGCAGTCGACCGGGCACACCGCCATGCAGGGCGCGTCAGAGCAATGCATACAGGCCACCGAGATCGAGCGTTCACCCGGGTCACCGTCATTGATCGTTACCACCCTGCGGCGGTTTACGCCCCACGGAACCTCGTGCTCGTTTTTACACGCGGTGACGCAGGCATTGCACTCGATGCAGCGTTCGGCGTCGCAGAGAAATTTTGCTCTTGCTGCCATTTTCTCTTCTCCTCCTTACGCTGACCAGATTTTACAGAGAGTCGCTTTGGTCTCTTGCATCTGGGTCACTGAATCATAGCCATAGGTCTGAGCGGTGTTGGTACTTTCGCCCAGTACATAGGGGTCTGCACCAGCGGGATATTTATGCCGCTGATCTTCGCCCTGGAAATGGCCACCAAAGTGGAACGGCATGAAGGCCACACCGGCACCGACCCTGTTGGTCAGCATCGCCATAACCTTGACCTTACCGCCCTCAGGACCCTCGACCCAGACCTGCGATCCGTCCCGAATACCAAGGTTGTTGGCATCGCGCGGATTGATCTCGACGAACATGTCCTGCTGAAGCTCGGCCAGCCACGGGTTCGACCGTGTCTCATCGCCGCCGCCTTCATATTCGACCAGACGACCTGACGTGAGGATTATCGGGTAATCCTTTGAAAAGTCGTTCTTTTGGATCGAAGCGTAAAGGGTGGGCAGGCGATAGGCCTGACGGTCCTCGTAGGTCGGATAGTCCGCAACCAGATCGCGCCGGTTGGTATAAAGCGGCTCGCGATGCAGTGGGATCGGATCCGGGAAGGTCCAAACAACCGCGCGGGCTTTGGCGTTCCCGAAGGGCGCACAGCCATGCTCGATCGCAACCCGCTGGATACCGCCCGACAGGTCGGTTTTCCAGTTGGTCTCTGGTCCCGCAACGGCGTCAATGGCTGCACGTTCGTCAGCCGTCAGATCACCATCCCAGCCAAGGTCCATCAGCATCTGCATCGTGAATTCGGGATAACCATCCTGAATTTCCGATCCAACGCTATAGACCCCTTCAGCCAGCAGGTTGTCACCATCGCGTTCCACGCCAAAGCGCGCGCGGAAGGTCAGGCCGCCTTCGGCCACCGGCTTGGACATGTCATAGAGGTTTGGTGTCCCCGTATGCCCCATTTCCGGCGTTCCCCAGCAAGGCCAAGGTAGACCGTAATACTCGCCGTCGTTTGGCCCACCGATGGCTTGCAGCGTGGTTCTGTCGAACGTGTGCTGGTTGGCCATATGGCTTTTCAGGCGCTCTGGCGATTGTCCGGTATAGCCGATGGTCCAGAGGCCCGCGTTGAACTCACGTGTGATGCTTTCAACATTCGGAGTTTCCGGGTCGTCCATCTCGATATTACGGAACAACCGATCCGCCCAGCCGAACTTGTTGGCGAACTTGGCCATGATGACCTCGTCCGGCAGGCTTTCGAACAGCGGATCGACCACCTTATCGCGCCATTGGAGCGAGCGGTTCGAGGCGGTGACCGAGCCACGGGTTTCGAACTGCGTACACGCAGGCAACAGATAGACGCCATCGGTGCGGTCATGCAGAACGGCGGAAACGGTAGGATACGGGTCGATCACGACCAGCATGTCCAGCTTCTCCATCGCCGTCTTCATTTCCGTCATCCGGGTCTGCGAGTTGGGCGCGTGGCCCCACAGAACCATGGCGCGGACGTTATTGTCCTGATCCATGTTGGCCGGGTCTTCCAGAACACCGTCGATCCAACGAGAGACCGGGATGCCGCGTTCATTCTGAAGCGGTTTATCCTTGCCGTCCTTGTCCTTGATCGTGGCGAACTGACCTGCCAGCCATTCGGGGTCTTCCCCCCAGACACGGGCCCAGTGACCCCAAGCCCCTTTCGACAGGCCATAATAGCCGGGCAGGGTGTGTGACAGAACACCAAGGTCGGTCGCGCCCTGTACGTTGTCATGGCCACGGAAGATGTTGGTGCCACCCCCCGAGGTGCCCATGTTGCCAAGCGCAAGCTGCAGCACGCAATAGGCGCGCGTGTTGTTGTTGCCGTTGGTGTGCTGGGTCCCACCCATGCACCAGATCACGGTGCCGGGGCGGTTATTGGCCATTGTGCGGGCAACGCGTTTCAGCTGTGAGCCGGGCGTGCCGGTGACGCGTTCGACCTCATCCGGGTTCCACTTGGCGACTTCCTCACGGATCTGGTCCATGCCCCAGACACGGGTGCGGATGAACTCTTTGTCTTCCCAACCGTTGTCGAAGATATGCCACAGGATACCCCAGATCAGCGCCACGTCTGTGCCCGGACGGAACCGGACATATTCATCCGCATGGGCTGCCGTGCGCGTAAAGCGCGGGTCACACACGATCAACGGGGCGTTATTCTGCTCTTTCGCGCGCAGAACATGCAGCAGCGAGACAGGGTGCGCCTCGGCCGGGTTGCCGCCGATGATGAAGATGGCCCGAGAGTTGTGGATGTCATTATACGAATTGGTCATGGCGCCGTAGCCCCATGTATTCGCAACACCCGCAACCGTGGTCGAGTGGCAGATACGGGCCTGATGATCCACGTTGTTCGTGCCCCAATAGGCGGCGAATTTGCGGAACAGATAGGCCTGTTCGTTATTGTGCTTGGCCGAACCCAACCAGTACACGCTGTCCGGCCCGGATTCCTGACGGATGTTCATCATGCCGTCGCCGATCTCGTCGATCGCCTGCTCCCAGCTGATGCGTTTCCACTCGCCACCTTCCTTTTTCATCGGATATTTCAGGCGGCGCTCGCCATGGGCATGCTCGCGCACCGAGGCCCCCTTGGCGCAATGTGCACCCAGGTTGAACGGGCTGTCCCAGCCGGGTTCCTGCCCGACCCAAACGCCGTTCTGCACTTCGGCAACGACGGTACAGCCGACCGAGCAGTGGGTGCATATGGATTTGATATTCTCGACGGCCTGATTGGCCGCTGTCTGGGCACTGGCTGGCGTCACGGTTCCACCCGTAGCGCTGATCGCGGCGAGGCCGCCGATCGTCAGGCCCGAGCCACGCAGGAATGCGCGGCGATCGACGGTTTTCTCGCCGACCTGGGACAGGATACTTGTCCGCTGGGGGCGTCTCGCAACCCCGTTGGTCTTTTTCCTAAGCATTTCTTTCCTCCCTTGCTGGCCATGATGATCATGGCTGGCTTGGTAACTGCGAAACCGACGTCAGGGCCAATCGCAACCGTCAGTCGGGTAGATGACATCGTCCAGCTGGTGCGCCGGGCGCGGTCGTCGTGCTGAAAGCGCGCTTTCAAGTGGCTTAGAAGCGCGCGCTTTCCAGATACGCACGGGTGTGCGGCGTATCCTGCATGCGAGTCTCGTCCGTGGGCAGCTCGGCTGCTTCGGCTTGACCGCTTAGGCTGGCAGCGGCAACAGCAGCAGGCGCTGCGGTTCCGGCCAGTTTCAGGAAGTCGCGGCGCGTTGCGCCTTCTTCCTTCGTCGTGCTCATGGGTGTCTCCTCTCCCATTTGCGATCTAGCGCCAATTCGGGCGCTGGCGAGTGGCGGGTTATGCCGCCGTCATTCGGAACGCCTCGCGTTCGATCTCCATGAACACCCGACCGGCAGTACCGACCGAGGCATAGAGAACCGAATTTTCAGCGGCTTCCAAATCCGAATAGAAATGCGCGGCCCAGGGACCGATATGTTTGTTCCAGAACGCTTTCTGGTCATCCAACAAGGCAGGCGCACCAAAGCGTCCAACGATCATGCCCGCCATCATCTCCATCAACGAGGCGATGTTGTCTTCGGGTTCGAACACATTCTGCGCCCGAGTTATGCCGCGCACGGCCATATCGTTACGCAATTGCGCCAAGGGTTTTTCGTTCAGGAACCCAGTCAGATAGAAACTGGCATAGGGCAGCAGCTCACCACGCCCCAATCCGATAAACAACGCGTTGAATTCGCGCTCGGCGGCGGCGGGTTTGGTGACCTTTGCTACGCGCGACATCGCCTGAATGGCCTGTCCCAGATCGGTTTCATCGCCGCTTAGCCCCGCCATCTGGTCCAGCAGCAATTTATCCGGTGGACCGGCCAAAAGCAGACCGAGGAAATTGTAGAAATCCGCGCGCAGCCGATCCTCGGCTGAGATATCCAGTGTTTGCGCGTTATCTGCGGTCATGCGTTATCCTTCGAATTCAAATCTCATACGACGCGGGGCAGGGGGAAGCTCTGCGATCTCTTCGGCCGCATCCCGTTCGACCATAGCGACGGGTTCGGGGGCAGGTTCCGCAGCTACGACCGGATGGGTCTCGGACTCGTCCTCGGTCTCTTGAGCCTCGGTCTCGACTTCTTGTTCTTCGGTCTCAGCCGCCAGTGCCTCGACATGGGCCAGCATCCCTTTGCCAACCTGATACGCGGTTTGCAGGTTCTCGATCACGCAGGCCGCGTCGGTGTAATCCTCGCCGTAGTCGACAAGACCATCCACATTGGCCAGCACCGGGTTCAGACGCCACAGGCGTCGCAATGCGCGGCGGCGCAGGCGGTCTGGCACCGCTTTGGCCATGAAACCCGAGACATCATCGCCCGCCTGCAAGTGATCCGGGTCGGGCAAGTTGAATTCGGCCAATATTTCGGCGTCGCTTTTTTCTTCCAGCTCGGCCTGCCGAAGGGCAATCACCTGTTCTTCGGCGGCGATAACTTCAGCCTCAGCTTCGGCCTGAACGGCAGCCTTGCGGCGAGACCAGAAATCGCGGGACTGGGTCATTGCACAACCCTCCGCGGCGCGCGGTAGACGTCTGAATCCTGCCGGATCCGCGCATCGCCTTTGCCATCTTCCACCAGATCGGTCCGTTTCTTGTCGCGGCGGCGCTTGATGAAAACCTCATCACGGTGGTGTTCCAAGGTAAAATCGCGCACCCAGGCAATCAAACCTTCGGACATCGGGATCTTCTCGACCAGTTCCTCACCCGTATCCGCATAGTCCTGGCCTTCGAACGGAGAGGCAGTGATCAATACCGCATCCATCGGGCGTTCCCCGTCCAATGCATCGCGTAGAACCAGATAGATCGACGGTTGCCCGTCAGACAGGTTGACCATGTAGGCCTCAGTCTCATCCACCCATAGGGTCAGGGGCAAGGTGGCGGCGTGGTATTCGACAGCATCGCCCTCGCGGCGCAGTTCAACCCAATCCGCAGGGCCTGCACCCGGCAGGGCAGCGACCGCGCGCCAGTTCCACTTGGCCCAGCGGGTTACCCCGGGCGTTTTGCGCACGATGACGCCAACTGGCATTTCGATACAGCTTGCGGCCTTGGCCACTGGCTCCTCCCCGTAAGGCTCTCCCGTGCCTTAACTTGCGTCTACTATGGTACACAAAATACCGATCTGCCAAGCCTGTATTATGTGCAAATCCGCGTGATCGACAAAAATTTAACATGTGAAACTCTGAGTATTTCTATAAGAAAAAAGAAGCCTTGCAGATTGTTGGTTACAATTCGGTCTGAGTTTCAAGTGTGGATTGTAAGCTGCGGCATACCATCTAAAGTGGGCACCTAAGGAAGCTGTCCGGGGGAGGGACATGGCCACCAAACTTATTCTATGCGACTGTGAAGGATCGCAATCCGTCGATGCTGCGCGGATCGGATCCGCCTGCGATCTGGAATGTTCGAAGGTTCACACCGGATTGTGTACCCGCGAACTTGGGCTGGTGGCCGATTTTCTGACAGGCGATGACCCGGTGCTGATTGCCTGTGGGCAAGAGCAGGAAGTGTTTCGGGACCTGGCCGAAGACCTGGGTGTTGAACCGCCCGCTTTTGTGGACATCCGGGATCGTGCGGGTTGGTCAGAGCAGGCGCAAGATGCGGCCCCTAAAATGGCTGCACTGGCGGCTGAGGCCATGATCCCGATGCCCATTACACCTAGCGTGGATGTGATTAGCGAGGGGACCTGCTGCATCATCGGCCCCTCCGACGTTGCGTTCGAACTGGCGGATCGTCTGGCCAACTTGCTGGCCGTGACGGTTCTGACAACTGATGGCGGCCATCCCATGACCCGATCTTTTGACGTAGTTCAGGGGCAGGTACGGTCGGTCACTGGCGCGTTGGGGGGATTTGTGCTGCGGATCGATCAGCTGCGGCAATTGGAGCCTGGGGGTCGCGGGGCTTTCGCCTGGTCCGATCCGCGTGACGGGGCCAAATCCACCTGCGACATACTGATTGATCTGACAGCTGGCACACAGCTGGTTCAGGCCCCTGCCAAGCGCGAAGGGTATCTGCGGGCAGATCCGCGCGATCCGTTGGCGGTGGCCCGTGTGGCGTTTGACGCGGTGCAACTGGTCGGGACGTTTGAAAAACCGCTTTATGTGCGGCTTGAGGAAACGCTCTGCGCTCACTCACGCGCTGAACAGGTCGCTTGCACCAACTGCCTTGATATCTGCCCAACCGGTGCGATCACATCTGCTGGAGAGCATGTCGCAATCGACCCGATGATCTGTGCAGGTTGTGGGGCCTGCGCCGCTCTGTGCCCTTCGACCGCGATCACCTACGAGGATCCTCCGGTATCAGCAATCCTGTCGCGGATGCACGTTCTGGCGCGCACCTATCGGCGGGCGGGTGGCACTGTGCCACGCCTGCTTGTGCACGATGCGCATGGGGCCGAGATGATCCGCCTGGCCGCGCGTTTTGGCCGTGGCTTGCCCGCCGATGTGATCCCGATGGAGCTGAGCGTCATCTCGGGTTTCGGCCATGCCGAAATGTTGGCCGGTCTGGCCCATGGGTTTGCACGGGTGGATGTATTGCTCGCGCCAACAACTGAGCGGGATGCGCTGGATCGGGAACTCGCGCTGGCTTTGGCCATCGCCACAGATGCCGGTCTGAGCCTTATTGATGAGCCCGACCCGGACGCGTTGTCTGATCTGCTTTATGCGCAGGCTGTTCCGGCACCGCTGATAGACTCTGTGTTGCCATTGGGCAATCGCCGACAGATCACGCGGCTGGCGGCACAAGCTTTGAACCCAATGAAGCAAGAGCCGCTATCTTTGCCAGAGGGCGCCCCGTATGGTGCGGTTGCAGTGGATACAGACGCCTGCACCCTTTGTCTGAGTTGCGTTTCGCTCTGTCCTTCAGGGGCGCTGATCGACAACCCGGATAAACCACAACTGAACTTTCAGCAGGATGCCTGCCTGCAATGCGGCCTATGCCGGAGCATTTGCCCCGAGGATGCGATTGCGCTGGTGCCACAACTGGATTTGAGCGATACGGCCCTGTCGCAACAGGTATTGAACGAAGAGGAACCCTTTGCCTGTGTCGAATGTGGCGCCCTGTTCGGCGTGAAATCGACGGTGGAACGCATCATGGAGAAACTGTCGGGCACGCACCCGATGTTCGCCTCTTCCGAGCAGGCGCGGATGATCCAGATGTGTGACAATTGCCGGGTCGAGGCGCAGTTCAAGTTGGAGGACAATCCGTTCCGGTCCAATCCCAAGCCGCGGGTTGTGACGACGGATGATTACTTCTCAAAGCGGAAAGATCATTGATGCTGCAGCGGCTTGCCCAGATCCGCCGCTTCAATGATCGAGACAAAGGCCAGGATCGCGTCGAGGTCATCCAATGTCATCTCAACCGGATGGATGGGCGACGGGCGCGTCGGATCGAAGGGCGGCGTCAGCCCATCGATTTGGGTAAAGGCGGGGTGCGGGTTCAGCGCAAAGAAGGCCTGAAATCGTTCGTCCCAATCCGGAAGACTGCGCAAAACCGCGAAAGAGGGGGTCGAGCCCAATCCGTTCATCCGGTTTCTTGGACCGATAACATGGCAGCGACCACAATGGGTCATCGAAAGCTCCTCACCCAGGGTCACGTCACCCTCGGGTGTGGTTGCTTCATCGGAAACGGCGACCTCAAAACTGGCGCTAAAGGGCGCGCCCTGATCGGGTGCAAAGCTTTCGATCGTGCGTTTTCCGATCTCGGATATCAGCCAATCCCGGAACCGGGCCTGCCGGGGATCGTCCTGAATGTTCAGATGGTAGGCGATACCGCCGCGGGCAAAGACCGGATCACCGGCTGGGCCCGCCGTCAGCGACATAACACCGCTTTCATCCGCAATAACGCGTATCCCGGTCTTGAGCGAAAAGCGTGGAAGAATATGTTGCAACAGGCCGGTGTCTGTCACCTCGGACGGGGCGGCCAGGCCGATGGCCTCTTGCGACCCGGAAGGGGTGGCGGTGAGCGTCAGGCTGAGGCACAACAGGACAAAGCGCATGGCCAAACCTAACGGCCAACAGGCAAATGCGTCAAATGAACTAGGAAAGACGGAGACAGGTGCGATGAAATGCAGCCATGCGATGGGGCAGGTTTTGGGGATGAAGGCATGAGTGTCCGTGACGCGGTTCTGGCGAACCTAAAAAAGATCACCGATCCGGTATCCGGTCAGGATATTGTCAGCGCAGGCGTTGTCCGTGCGCTGAATGTCGAAGGCGATACCGTCCGGTTTGTCATCGAGATCGATCCCAAACATGCCGAGCGCATGGAACCCGTGCGCGCGGCTGCCGAACAGGCCGCACAGATGGTGGATGGGGTCGCCAAGGTCTCGGCCATGATGACCGCACATTCCGATAAGGCCCCGCCGGATCTGAAGCCCAAGCCCAAACCATCGCAGACCGGCCCGCAGGCCGTACCTGGCGTGGATCGGATCATCGCCGTAGCCTCGGGCAAGGGCGGGGTGGGTAAGTCCACCGTATCCGCGAACCTTGCCTGTGCATTGGCTGCCGAAGGGCGGCGTGTGGGTCTGCTGGATGCGGATGTCTATGGCCCGTCGCAGCCCCGGATGCTGGGTGTGTCAGGACGTCCGGCCAGCCCCGATGGCAAGACGATCCTGCCGCTGCGCAATCACGGCGTTACCATGATGTCGATGGGTCTGATGACCAACGAAGGGCAGGCGGTCGTCTGGCGGGGTCCGATGCTGATGGGCGCATTGCAACAGATGATGAGCCAGGTGCAATGGGGCGCGCTGGATGTTCTGATCGTGGACCTGCCGCCGGGCACCGGCGACGTGCAACTGACGCTCAGCCAGAAATTCCAGGTGGATGGCGCCATCGTTGTCTCAACCCCTCAGGACGTGGCCCTGATCGATGCCCGCAAAGGGATCGACATGTTCAATCAGCTCAAGACGCCGATCCTGGGGATGATCGAAAACATGTCGACGCACATCTGTTCGAACTGCGGGCACGAGGAACATATCTTTGGCCATGGCGGTGTCGCCTCTGAGGCTGAGGGCCTGGGTGTTCCCCTGTTGGGAGAAATTCCGCTGCATCTGGATATCCGCCTAGCCGCAGATGGCGGCGCGCCGATCGTGGTCAGCAAACCAGACAGTGCGCAGGCAGAATCCTTCCGCAAGATTGCCCGCGACCTGATCGCCAAAGGTAACGCATGACCGATCCGGTCTTCCCTCCGCTACTGACCGGTCTCGCCGCGAAGGGGGGCGAGGATCCGTGCGAAAAGGCACAGGCCATGGCAGCCCTGGGCTGTGATGCGGGCACGGTGATCCACAATATTCAGGCTGACCGCCTGCGCGTGGCCATCGTGTTCGCGCCCGAGGTGCCGTTGCAGGACGCGATGGCGATGCTACCGCTCTGTGCTGTTGGGTTTCAGAACGCTTTGGGCGCGCTGGCCCCGCCCGAAGTGGCTGTGCATCTGGGGTGGGATGGGCTGATTTGCGTGAACGGCGCAAAATGCGGGCAGTTCCACGTCGCGGCCTCGTCCTCCGATCCCGCGCAGATGCCTGACTGGCTGGTGATCGGATGGGAACTGGCACTGCTGCAAACCAGTGATGCGCCCGGGAACACGCCTGATATTACCGCGCTTTACGACGAAGGTTGCGCCGACGTGTCTGCTACTCAACTGGTGGAAAGCTGGTCACGGCACATGCTGACCTGGCTCAACCGCTGGCAAGAGGATGGCAATGGGCCGCTGCACGGCGAATGGCTGGGCCTTTTGCGCGGAGTAGGAGAACCTCTGGCCGAAGGGGGCGTCTTCCTAGGTACGGATGAACGATTTGGCATGTTGATCCGGTATGGTGAAGAGACCCACCTGCGCCCGCTGACAGAGCTATTGGAGGCAAACCAATGAAACTCGCCCGCGCGATCCATTTCGATGAAAGCGATATGAACGTGTTTCATTCCCCTGCGCGGACCGGGGAATGGTGCATCTCGGGCGGGTTCGAGTTTTCGAACTGGGGGCAGGGCGATCTTGAAGGGAAATCCCGACAAGCTTTTGCCAATGGTTGGTTGGGGCTGGAAACCTTTGGGCGCGTGACCTTTGTCGCGGTGACCCAGATTGAAGCGGCAGAAAAAGATCAGATCATTCAGAATCTGGCCGAGCATTTCGTGCAGTTCTACGGTGCGCCTTCAGTCGAAGCGGCACATGGCGTGGCGCAATCGGAAATCGATCATATGTCGGAGCTTTGCGAGGACCACGCGCCAAACACGCTGTTGACCGTCGCACGCGAGCTGACGGAAAGCGGCGTGCATGAAGCGTTTCGGGTGATCACACCGCAAGAGACGCAGTTAGAGGCGCTGGCCGTGCATGGGTCGCTTGACGATTAGACGTTGTCGACAAAACCACCGAACTGACCGCGTTTAAAGATCAGGCCTTTGCCAGTGCGGTACATCACCTGTTCGACCTGACCCACAAGGATCAGGTGATCCCCGGCTTCATGTTTGGTGTGCAGCTCGCAGTCGAACCTAGCCAGACATTCGGCCAGTTGCGGGCGACCGGCTGCGTCCAACTCCCACTTGGCATGTGAGAAATCGGTGCCGTCGCGGGCGAATTTTAGCGCGGCGTCCTGTTGTTCCTGCGCCATGACGTGGATCGCATAGTGCTGGCAGGAATTGAACGCGTTAAAGCGAAACGAGTCTTTGGCCAGACACCACAGCACCAAAGGCGGATCCAGCGACACGGATGCAAATGAGTTGACCGTAATCGCACGGGGGCCGTTTTCCGTATGTGTGGTGACAACCGTAACACCGGTCCCAAAACAGCCCAAAGCCGCGCGAAAATCGCTGCTTTGATCTGGGCCGGGGATAAAGGTCTTCTCGGTCATCGTACGCTCTTGTCTTCGCCGCGCCTCAGGTGCCATGCAGCAAAGGCTTTGTCCATCAAAAGCTTGCCCCGGCAGTCGTTCAGCCCGAAAGCCGGATCAATGCGTCAGCAGGCGAATTGGGAGATCTGGTAGGCCCGGCAGGACTTGAACCCGCAACCAAAGCGTTATGAGCGCTCTGCTCTAACCAATTGAGCTACAGGCCCGCCTGAGCGCTTTGAGTATCACGGTGAACGCCCGCGTCAAGCCTGACCGTTGCAACAAGACGCACAATCGACTAACCCGCCCGAAAAGCATTCTTAAGGGACCTACCATGACAGCGGGCAAGAACGGAATCACCTATGCCGATGCGGGTGTGGATATTGATGCAGGCAACGCGTTGGTTGATCGGATCAAACCCGCGGCCAAGCGGACGAACCGCCCCGGTGTGATGAGCGGCCTGGGCGGCTTTGGTGCACTGTTTGACCTCAAGGCAGCAGGCTACGACGATCCCATCTTGGTCGGGGCGACTGACGGTGTGGGCACCAAGCTGCGGATCGCTATTGATACTGGTGTTGTTGACGGTGTTGGCATTGATCTGGTGGCCATGTGTGTCAACGATCTGATCTGTCAGGGCGCTGAGCCTTTGTTCTTCCTTGATTATTTTGCGACCGGCAAGCTGGACACAGATACCGCCGCCCGGATCATCGAAGGGATTGCCGAAGGTTGCGCGCAGTCGGGTTGCGCGCTGATCGGCGGAGAGACGGCCGAGATGCCAGGCATGTATCCCGATGGTGATTTCGATCTGGCCGGATTCTCGGTTGGTGCAATGGAACGGGGCGCTGACCTGCCCGACGGTGTCCAGGCCGGCGATGTTCTTTTGGGGCTTGCCTCGAATGGGGTGCATTCCAACGGCTATTCGCTGGTCCGCAAACTGGTTGAGATCTCGGGTCTGGGCTGGGACGCAGACTCACCCTTTGGCGTGGGCTCGCTGGGCGAGGCATTGCTGACGCCGACGCGCCTTTATGTAAAACCCGCACTGGCTGCGATCCGGGCAGGGGGCGTGCATGCGCTGGCCCATATCACAGGCGGTGGCTTGACCGAGAACCTGCCGCGCGTGTTGCCCGAAGGTTTGGGGGGCCAGATCGATCTGGATGCGTGGGATGCGCCCTGGGTCTTCAACTGGATGGCCAAAACCGGCGGGATTTCTGAAGCTGAGATGCTGAAGACCTTTAACTGCGGCATTGGCATGATCGTGGTTTGCGCGGCTGACCAAGCAGATGCGCTGTCAGCTTTGCTGACCGAAGCGGGTGAGGACGTCTCGCGCATTGGCGTCATCACCGACGCAGAAGGCGTGGCCTATTCAGGCAAGTTGCTGTGAGCCACAAGCGCGTTGCGATCCTGATTTCGGGGGGTGGGTCCAACATGGTGTCGCTGGTCGACAGCATGACAGGCGACCACCCTGCGCGGCCCTGTCTGGTCTTGTGCAATGATGCGCAAGCGGGCGGATTAACGAAGGCGCAGGAGCGCGGCATTGCAACCGCCGTGGTGGATCATCGCCCCTTCAAGGGCGACCGTGCCGCCTTTGAGGCCGAGCTTCTGAAACCGCTGGAACAGGCGCAACCAGACATCGTGTGCCTGGCCGGGTTCATGCGGGTTCTGACGGCTGATTTCGTCTCGCGCTTTCAGGGGCGGATGCTGAATATCCATCCGTCACTACTGCCCAAGTACAAGGGCCTGAACACCCATGCGCGCGCCATCGAAGCAGGGGACGCGGAACACGGCTGCACCGTGCATGAAGTGACCGCGGCTTTGGATGACGGCCCGATCCTTGGTCAGGCGCGGATTGAGGTTTCACCGGGCGATACACCCGATGATCTGGCTGCACGGGTACTGCTTTGGGAGCACAAATTATACCCCGCAGTGCTGCGTCGTTTCGCGGATGGCAACAGTTCACGCCTTATGCTGCCCTGATCGCCCCTGAGTGATTTACAGATCCCTAAAATTCGTCCTATGGTCGCATCTATCGCTCGGGACGCGGAAAATCGGGCAGTCACATAAAGAACAAGAGCAAGAATAGTACGGCGCATGAAAACCCTGACGACGACGCAAGAGCTGGCCGAGTTTTGCTCGGCTGCTGCAGGCTATCCCTATGTCACTGTAGACACCGAGTTTCTGCGCGAACGGACCTATTACTCGAAACTGTGTCTGGTGCAGCTGGCCGTACCATCAGAAGATGAGGGCAGCGCCGTTCTGGTCGACCCATTGGCGGATGGTCTGTCGCTTGAGCCGCTTTACGACTTGTTCCGGGATGATAGCGTGGTCAAAGTGTTCCACGCCGCCCGGCAGGATCTTGAGATTTTTTGGGTTGAGGCCAATGTCTTCCCAACACCGTTGTTTGACACGCAGGTTGCCGCAATGGTCTGCGGTTTTGGCGAACAGGTGGGGTACGAAACTCTTGTACGCAAAATCTGCAAACAGGGTGTCGATAAGACGTCGCGCTTTACCGATTGGTCCCGGCGGCCGCTGACGGATGCGCAAAAAACTTATGCCTTGGCGGATGTCACGCATCTGCGCAAGATCTATGAACACCTGGCGGCGGAGCTGGAAAAGACGCGCCGCAGCCACTGGGTTGCGGAAGAGCTGCGCACCCTGACCCAGTCGCAAACCTATGACATTCAGCCCGAGGATGCCTGGAAACGGGTCAAGACGCGCACCAATTCGGCCAAGTTTCTGGCCGTTGTGCGAGAGCTGGCGCAATTCCGCGAGGAGTACGCACAGGAAAACAACGTGCCGCGCAATCGGGTGTTCAAGGATGATGCCTTGATCGAATTGGCCTCGACTAAGCCCAAAACACCCTCTGATCTGGGTGGCTCTCGCCTATTGCTGCGCGAGGCGCGCAAAGGCGCGATTGCCGACGGTATTCTGGCCGCAGTGAAACGCGGCGTGAATTGCCCGGCGGACAAGCTGCCCAAAGTTGATAACTCGCGGGATAAACTCAAGGTTAACCCGGCGCTGGCTGATCTATTGCGCGTGCTCTTGAAGTCAAAGACCGAAAGCTCCGGGGTGGCGGCCAAGCTGATCGCCACAAGTTCGGAACTGGATCAGATCGCGGCGGGCGAGCGTGACTTGCCCGCCATGTCCGGATGGCGCTTTGAAGTGTTTGGTGAAGACGCGCTGAAACTGTGCGAAGGCAGGATCGCACTGGCCGCCAAAGGACAAAACGTCAAAGTCGTCTCGCTATAGACGCAGTCAGCGCCGACGCGATTCCAATGCGTTCTGCTGTCCGACCACACGCACCAGGCGGATGCCTTCCAAGTCCTGCGTCGAGACATTGATGGCGTCCGACACCATGCGCGTCCGTTCGGACCCTTGCGGCGTCTGAGTTTTGGGGTAGTCGACGCGGAATGTGTATTCCAGGATACCGTTCTTCTGGTTGTCTTCCGAGTCCACCCGGACCAGTCGCGCATCAAACGCACCCTGGCGGATTGCAGTGCCCGAGGCATAGACGATGGCGCCCGACGGGATGGGTTCGATCCGCAGCTCATCAACCTTCGCAATCGGCACGCTGGTATCTTCTTCTTCGGGGCGTGCGAACAAGCCGCCACCCTGACGTTCCTGCGGAACCAGAGCGTTCGCATCATCTGCTGGGGGGGCTTCAACCGGGGTTGATCTGCTACCGCCGAACCAGTTTGACGGGTTGACCCGCGAATCCCGCCAGCCGCAGGCAGACAGGGTCAGTGAGACGACGACAAGTAAGGACAGAGGTTTCAGCATGGACCCACAGCTTTATGATGGCAGTTCAGCCAATGGGTTAGCGCAATTTCCACGCCTTGAAAAGCCACGGCAGGGGCTGGACAGCGATGATGGCTGAGCTTAGGTCACAATTGTGAAGATAACGCAAGGATCGCCCCGCCATGGCAACGCCCGCCTTTGAAGAAATCGTTGAGGATTTTGAGTTTCTCGAGGACTGGGAAGACAGGTATCGCCATGTGATCGAACAAGGCAAGGCGATGGAACCGTTGGACGACGCCTTCAAGGTGCCTTCGACCAAGGTGGATGGATGCGCCAGTCAGGTCTGGCTGCAACCTGTGATCGAGGATGGCACATTTCGCTTTGACGGGGATAGCGACGCACTGATCGTGCGTGGCCTGATCGCGGTATTGCGTTCTTTGTATAACGGACTACCCGTGGCAGAGGTTCTGAAAGTGGATGCAGGGGGTGAGTTGGCCCGTCTGGGGCTGCATGATCACCTGTCTGCGCAGCGATCAAACGGGTTGCGCTCAATGATCGAGCGCATCCGCGAGGTCGCGCAACAAAACGTCTGACACCATCGCTTAGCGGTTGGCCCAGTCTTTTAGCGTGACTTCAAGATCGCCATAGCCGGTCAGGCGACGCTCGAACGCCAATCCCATCTTTTCAGCGCAAGCACGGGCGCGTTCGGTCAGGGCCGGATCGTCCGTCTGCGCCAGATAGATCAGCTTGGTGTAATTTCCGAAATACATCTCACGCAGGTCTGGGTGACGGTCCAGACCCAATGGCTTCCAGACAAAGGCATCGAACTGCCGCGCCAGAAAATCCGTCAGATAGAAGGCGGTTGTTTCATCATCTCCGCGGTCAGCAAAGGTCTCATTGCCTTCGAAAAACGAATAGCAATGCGGGCCTTTGATCATCTCGACCCCGAGCCTTTGGCAGGCTTTCTGCAACAGCCCTCCGGTGCCGCAATCTGCGTAAACGACGAAGATCTGATCATAGTCGTCACGATGTTTCGCAACTGTATCCTCGACCGCCTGTGTGATGCGATCCGGATGGATATGCAGGATCGCGGGCAGGCAGGTCAGGGCCATATGATCCCAGCCGTTGCGCTTTTTCAGGTCGAGGATCTCGCGCGCCAGGGCACCGCAGGCGATCAGCAAAATCTGCTGCTGACCAACATTCTCGGAATATCCATCGGTGGTCAGGCTTGCGTCGTCAGGTAAAGTGTTCTGTGGCATGGCTTTGAACCCGTCTGCTTCTGGATAAGAGAATGATCTTTAGCGCAGGAAGGCAAGTCTGGTGCCGACATTCCTATTGTGGCCACCGACGCTTACTGTACAAACTGATGATAAGCTGGCGCTGCACCACAGCCGCGCACAAAAAAAAGCCGCCCAAGATGGGGCGGCTTTGGCTTGGTGTGCTTAGTCGGATCAACCGGCCATTTGGTTGTGCTTGCGGGAAACGAACTCCTTAGCGGTTTCAACCGCAACGGCCGCATCCCGGCAGTAGGCATCAGCGCCGATGGCCTTGCCGAATTCTTCGTTCAACGGCGCACCGCCGACCAGAACGATATAGTCATCACGCACGCCTTGCTCGACCAGCGTGTCGATCACGACCTTCATGTAGGGCATGGTTGTGGTCAGCAGGGCGGACATGCCAAGAATATCAGGCTCTTCGCTTTCCAGCGCTTCAAGATAGTTTTCGACCGGGTTGTTGATGCCGATATCGACAACTTCGAAACCTGCACCTTCCATCATCATCGAAACAAGGTTTTTGCCGATGTCGTGGATGTCACCTTTGACGGTGCCGATGACCATTTTGCCAACGCGCGGCGCACCGGTTTCGGCAAGCAGCGGCTTGAGGATAAACATGCCGCCCTTCATCGCGTTCGCCGCCAGAAGAACTTCGGGTACGAACAGGATACCGTCGCGGAAGTCATGTCCCACGATGGTCATACCGCCAACTAGCGCTTTGGTCAGAATATCGTACGGCACCCATCCGCGTTCCAGCAGGATGTTCACACCTTCTTCGATTTCTTCTTTTAGGCCGTCATAAAGATCGTCGAACATCTGTTCGACAAGTTCATCGTCATTCAGTTCGGACAGGACGATATCTTCTTCATCAGACATGGGGCGTTTCCCTGAGCTGTGTGGGCCAATGGCACCAAGATGGCATTTTTTCTGTTTTGGCCAAAACGCCGCAGTTTGACTGTGACGATTGCGACCTCAGTCGTTTCGGGACCGACCTATAAGAGAGAAAATTGCACAGGGCGACTGAATTTTCTGCATGATCATTCTGCATAACGTTCAGATTGTTAGGTAAATTCATCTCATCAACTGGCCGTAGCACGAATGAAGCGCTCTTGATGGAGCTGCGCTCTTTCAGTATTCTCAAAAAAGAACAAAGAGGGAACATATGGTCGATCAATCCAGAATTCGGGGGCGGGGAACGGCATCAAATGATGCCGGGCGTTTCGAACGTTTTATGACGTTTGAAACCGACGATGGATGGCCACAGGACGACGATCTTCCACCGCTTCGGACCGAAGTTCGGGAGGAGGTTGCGCGCAGTATCATTTCCTATAACCGGTCCCCGGACTTGCCTTTTGATAGGTCGATCAACCCGTATCGTGGGTGTGAGCATGGCTGTGTCTATTGCTTTGCCCGGCCAAGCCACGCCTATCTTGGGCTGTCCCCCGGGTTGGATTTCGAAACTCGCCTGATTGCGCGCCCGAACGCGGCTGATCTGCTGCGGCAAGAGCTTTCGGCGCGCAAATACCGCGTGGCCACAATGGCGCTGGGTACGAATACTGACCCATATCAGCCCATTGAGAAAACCCGCTTAATAACACGAGGATGCCTGGAGGTTTTGCGCGATTTCAACCATCCGCTTGCCATCGTGACCAAAGGGGCCTTGATTGAACGCGATTTGGATATTTTAGCGCCCATGGCTGCGTGTGGGTTGGTGCGTGTTGGTATATCGCTGACAACGCTGGATGCGAAACTGTCGCGCCGGATGGAACCTCGGGCCCCTTCACCCAAGCGGCGGTTGCATATGATCCGTCAGCTTACACAGGCAGGGATACCGGTCCGAGTAATGACATCACCGCTTGTCCCCGGGTTAACCGATCATGAACTGGAACAGCTGCTTGAGGCGGGCCGGGATGCCGGGGCTGATACTGCTAGTTGGATCATGCTGCGCCTGCCGCGCGAAGTGTCGGGGCTTTGGAAGGATTGGCTGGCACAACATGAACCAGCGCGCGCGGAAAAGGTTATGTCGCGCCTGCGCGAAATGCATGGTGGGCGGGAGTATGATCCGCGTTGGGGTCATCGGATGCGGGGCGAGGGCGAATATGCCGAAGTGATCGCGCAACGGTTTAAACTGGCGGTCAAACGATTGGGGTTGCGCATAGACGCGCACCCTTTGCGAACGGATCTGTTTGCCAGGCCACCGCAGGCAGGCGATCAACTGAGCCTGCTCTAAAGCAAAACGCCCCGGATGATCCGGGGCGTTGCATGGGTCTGGCGCTTAGCGCTTTTCGATATCCACGTAGTCGCGGTTCGTGTCGCCCAGATACAACTGGCGCGGGCGACCGATCTTGTTCTGAGGATCGGCGATCATCTCTTTCCACTGGCTGACCCAGCCAACGGTGCGCGACAGCGCAAAGATCGGCGTGAACATCGAGGTCGGGAAGCCCATCGCCTCGAGAATGATGCCCGAGTAGAAATCGACATTCGGGAACAGCTTCTTCTCTGCGAAATACGGGTCTTGCAGAGCTTCTTTCTCAAGCTCTTTAGCGACCTGCAGTTTCGGGTTGTTTTCAACACCGAGCAGATCCAGAACTTCATCCGCCGACTGCTTCATCACCTTGGCGCGCGGGTCAAAGTTCTTGTAGACGCGGTGGCCAAAGCCCATCAGGCGGAAAGGGTCGTTTTTGTCCTTGGCGCGGGCGATATACTCCGGGATGCGATCAACGCTACCGATCTCTTCCAGCATTTCCAGACAGGCCTGGTTTGCACCCCCATGGGCTGGCCCCCATAGGCAGGCGATCCCGGCGGCGATACAGGCAAACGGGTTGGCACCCGAAGACGAGGCCAGACGCACGGTTGAGGTCGAGGCGTTCTGTTCGTGATCCGCATGCAGGGTAAAGATACGATCCATCGCACGGCTCAGGATCGGGTTGACCTCATACTCTTCGGCGGGAACGGCAAAGCACATGCGCAGGAAGTTCGACGCATAGTCCAGATCATTGCGCGGATACACGAAAGGCTGCCCGATGTGATATTTGTAAGCCCAGGCCGCAATTGTCGGCATCTTGGCGATCAGGCGGTGCGAAGCGACCTCACGTTGATGCGGGTCCGAAACATCGGTCGAATCGTGGTAGAAGGCTGACATGGCGCCAACAACACCCACCATAATCGCCATCGGATGCGCGTCACGGCGGAAGCCGCGGTAGAAATACAACATCTGCTCATGCAGCATTGTGTGACGGGTGATCGTGGTCTCAAAATTTTCCAGTGCTTTGGCACCCGGAAGCTCTCCGTACAGCAGCAGATAGCAGACTTCCAGGAAATGGGATTTCTCGGCCAGCTGATCGATCGGGTAACCCCGGTGCAGCAACTCGCCTTTTTCACCATCGATATAGGTTATGGTGCTGTCGCAGCTGGCGGTTGAAGTGAATCCGGGATCATAGGTGAACACACCCGCCTGACCATACAATTTGCGGATATCGATAACGTCAGGCCCGGCTGTCGGCGAGTGAATCGGCAGCTCGTACTCATTTCCGTGAACCGTCAGAGTGGCTGTTTTGGTGCTATCAGTCATGATTGTCCCTTCTTCATTCGTGCGCAGGCCGGATCGTTGCCGAACCATGCGGGCAATGACTGCGCGCGGGCGCGCAGTCCGGGTGTTAGCGGAGCAGCGTTACCCGTTTATGAAGATTGGGTTTATGTCGCTGCCTCAGAAAGCCGCGCCAGGGTTTCATCGCGTCCCAGCACAAGCATCATGTCAAAAACCGAAGGTGTGACGGCCCGACCTGCCAAAGCGGCCCTGAGTGGACCTGCCAGCTTGCCGAACTTGAGTTCCCGTGCCTCGGCAAAGGAATTCAGCGCCTCTTCCAGCTCGTTTCGCGACCAGCTAACATTTTGCAGCTGCGGCGTCAATTCTTCCAGTATACCATCGGATACATTTGTGAGCGCCTTGGCGGCCTTTTCATCTGGAGCGATTGGTCGTTCAGTCAGAACAAAATGCGCTTTTTCAAGGAGTTCTGGGAAGGTCCGCGCGCGATCCTTCAGGCAAAACATCGCCCGTTTAAGATCACCTGATTGTGTCTGCGTGAGAGCGGGTAGTGCAGCAGCGGCCAGATATCCCTCGATCTCATGCCGCAGTGCAGTATCGTCCGAGATCGCAATGTGCTGCCCACACAGATTTTCCAGTTTTTTCAAATCGAAACGCGCCGGGCTTTTGCCGATGCCGTCCAGATCAAACCAGTCTTTAGCCTGCGCGTCAGTGAAAAACTCATCATCTCCGTGGCTCCATCCCAGACGCGCCAGGTAGTTTCGCATACCTGCGGCAGGATAACCCATCGCCTGATATTCCTGCGCACCCAAAGCACCGTGGCGCTTGGACAGTTTTTTGCCGTCAGGTCCGTGAATCAATGGGATATGGGCCCAGACCGGGATATCCCAGCCCATAGCCTCGTAGATCATCATCTGACGCGCGGCGTTGTTCAGATGGTCATCGCCCCGAATGACATGGGTGACGCCCATATCGTGATCGTCCACAACCACAGCCAGCATATAGACCGGTGTGCCATCGGAACGCAGCAGGATCATGTCGTCCAGCTGATCATTGCGAATGGTCACATCGCCCTGCACCTGATCGCGGATCACTGTTGCACCGTCCTGTGGGGCCTTGATGCGGATCACAAAGGGCGCATCCGGGTGCGTCGCCGGATCCGCATCGCGCCAGGGGCTGTGGAACAGGGTCGATTTACCCTCGGCGCGGGCCTGTTCGCGGAAGGCTGCGATTTCGTCCTGGGTCGAGAAACACTTATAAGCCTTGCCCTCGGTCAGCAGCTGATGTGCCACCTCGGCGTGGCGTGCGGCACCTTCGAACTGAGAGATCACATCGCCATCATGATCCAGCCCCAGCCAGGCCATGCCCTGCAGGATCGCGGCTGTTGCTTCCGGTGTAGACCGCTCGCGATCTGTGTCCTCGATTCGTAGCAGGAACTTGCCGCCACGTCCGCGCGCGTAAAGCCAGTTGAACAGCGCAGTGCGTGCGCCGCCGATATGCAGAAAACCGGTAGGCGAGGGGGCGAAACGGGTGACGACCTGATCGGACATTGTATGGATTAACCTTTTGGTAACCGTGTCGGGCATAGTTTGGCGCCTGTCTAACGAGCCCGAAGGACGGGGGCAACCATGCGTGTTCTTGCACGGGCCCAGGCCGCGCTGCTGAACCAGACAGGGTTCTTGTTTCCCTGGTCGCCGGTGTGCCTTGCGGTTGGGATCGGCCTCTATTTCGGACTTCGGTTCGAACCGGATTGGACGGTCTATGTCAGCCTTGGCTGCATTGGTCTGGGGCTGATCTGGTTAAGCCGTGTATTCCCTTCGGGTTGGGGATCGTTAGCGATCGGGGGGGCGCTGGTTATCGCTGGCTTTGTGCTGGCCGGCACTCGCGCCCAATTGGTGGCAGAACCGGTTCTGTCATGGCGGTACTACGGCCCGGTTGAGGGGCGCGTGGTGGCCATGGACCGGTCTGCCTCGGATGCGCTGCGGCTGACGCTGGATCAGGTGCGACTAGGGGACGTACCAGACGACCGGCGTCCGCAGCGCATCCGCCTTTCCATCCATTCCGACATTGGACCCATCGCGCCCGGACAACGGATCATGACCACGGCCCATCTGTCGCCGCCACAAGGCCCGGTTGAACCCGGAGGGTTCGATTTCCGACGCCATGCCTGGTTTCAACGCTTGGGCGCAGTCGGATACACGCGTGTTCCGGTCCTGACTATCGCCCCGCCGCAGGATGCGCTGGGGGGCGTTCGGGTTACGGCGATCCGGATGGCGATCTCGGATCATGTGCGCGGTATCCTTCCGGGTGAGGTCGGCGGGTTTGCTGCCGCAGTCACAACCGGAGATCGCAGCGGCATGGGGCAGGCATCGCTTGATGCGTTGCGGGCGTCGAACTTGGCGCATTTATTGGCGATCTCCGGTCTGCATATGGGGCTGCTGACCGGATTTGTCTTCGTGGCCTGCCGGATTGGCCTGTCGATGATCCCAACCCTGGCGCTTCGACTTCCGGTCCGCAAGCTGGCAGCCGGATGTGCCCTGGTGGCCGCGGTTATTTACCTGATGCTTTCAGGGGGCAATGTGGCGACCGAGCGGGCTTTTGTCATGGTCAGCGTCATGTTCGGGGCCATCCTGATCGACCGCCGCGCGATTTCGCTGAGGGCGGTGGCAGTGGCTGCGCTGATGGTGTTGGTCTTGCGCCCGGTGACATTGCTCAGTCCCGGTTTTCAAATGTCGTTTGCTGCCACGACCGCGTTGGTTGCCGTGTTTGGTACGTTACGTGACTTTGGCCCGACACCGGGTCCAAAATGGCTCAGGCCCATTCTGGGTGTTCTGCTGTCTTCGGCCATTGCGGGCCTTGCCACGGCGCCGATTGGGGCGGCGCATTTCAATACCATGTCGCATTACGGGCTCTTGGCAAATCTGCTGTCCGTGCCCGTGATGGGGACGGTTGTTGTGCCTTCTGCCGTGGTTGCTGCGTTGCTGGCACCGTTTGGACTGGAGTGGATCGCCCTAGAGGTCATGGGGATTGGGTTGAGCTGGATTTTGTTGGTTGCCGATTGGGTTTCTAACCTTGAGGGCGCGCAAGGCTATGTGGTCAGCCCGCCGTGGTTCGTGCTGCCTGCGATAGCGCTTGGAGGGCTCTGGGTGGCGCTCTGGCAGGGGCGTTTGCGCTGGGTTGGCCTTGGTCCGATGACTGCAGCGTTCCTACTGTGGACCTCAGATCATCGCCCCGAGGTTTTGGTCGCAGAATCCGGCGGGCTAGTTGGTGTCATGACTGAAGAGGGTCGGGCGCTGAGCAAGAAGAAGGGCAGCGGTTTCGTTGCAAGCGTCTGGTTGGAGAACGACGGCGATGGTCAGGATCAGGGGCAGGCGGCAGGGCGCTGGCCGGGTAAGATTGATCTAATCCAGCGCATCGCTGTGCAGGGAACGGAGGTTGTACATATCACCGGCAAACGGGCTGCACGCAGTTTTTCGGAATGCAACGCGAACCAGATTGTCGTCTCGGCGGTGGAGCTGACGATTCAGGGGGATTGCGGGGTGTTCGACCCGGATCGGCTGTATCGCACAGGCAGCCTGTCCATTTCGGATGGCAAGGTGATCACTAGTACCGATCTGACAGGAGATCGTCTCTGGTCCCCGAAATTTACCGGGGACCGTAAGAAGGCAGGCGATCAGTAACTGCGGATCAGCCCGACCAGACGCCCCTGAACCCGAACTTTATCTTCGGGCAGCACGCGGGTTTCGTAGGCCGGGTTCGCAGCCTCAAGTGCGATGGCATTGCCACGGCGGAAGAACCGTTTCAGCGTGGCCTCCTGATCTTCGACAAGCGCAACCACGATGTCGCCATTGTCGGCTGTCGATGTCTCCCGGATGATGACGACGTCCCCGTCATTGATACCGGCATCGATCATCGAATCGCCTTGCACTTCAAGCGCGTAGTGCGCCCCTTGGCCCGACACCATCGGGCCGGGCACCGCAACGCGGTGAGATTCATGACTGATCGCTGCAATTGGGACACCGGCGGCGATCCGTCCCATGACCGGTAATTCCAGCGCATCGACCGATACCGGTTCGAAATTCGCAGGGCGCGGACCTTCGGGCTTGTCACCTTCGATGACACGAGGGGTAAATCCAGCCGTTGGCTCGCCCCCTAGGCTTTCGGGCAGTTTCACGATCTCAATCGCACGCGCTCGGTGTGCCAGACGGCGGATAAAGCCGCGTTCTTCCAACGCTGTGATCAATCGGTGGATGCCGGATTTGGATCGCAGATCCAGAGCGGCCTTCATTTCGTCAAAACTGGGTGGAACGCCATCCCGTTGTACGCGTTTGTGGATGAATTCCAGCAAATCCAACTGCTTCTTGGTCAGCATCGCTCACACCTCGTCGCTCATGCGTTTTCTTTTGTTCTACGCATGTTCACGTTTTGTGTCAATGAATTTGAGGATGTTCTAGATCGGCAGATAGAGCACTTCGGTGCCAATTGGCTTCTCTGGGTCCTCGGGCGGACGCATGATCAGAGCGTTGGCTTCGGCCAAAACACTTAGCAGAGAACTGTCCTGATCGGCGCAGGCGCGGATGCCGTTTTCGTCGAGAATTGCACGCATATAGTGTTCGCGCGGGCCATTTACAGGCAGCGCTTCGGCTAGAACCGCACGCTGGAAGGGTGTGACGACTGTATCAAGCCCCAACATCCGTCGCACCATCGGAACCAGGAACAGGTAGCCGCACACCATTGCACTGACTGGGTTCCCAGGCAGGCCAATCATTGCGGCATCGCCCATCCGTCCGGCCATCAACGGTTTTCCGGGGCGCATCCGGATTTTGTAGAAGGATCGCTCCATCCCCAGAGCCTCGGATACTTCGGAGACCAGATCATAATCCCCAACTGATGCGCCGCCGATGGTGACCACCAGATCGGCCCCTTCCGCCAGTCCAAACGCGGTTTCCAACGAAGAGACCGTGTCCCATGCGATGGGCAGAACACGGACATGAGCGCCGACCCCTTCAAGCAGCGCCTGCAGGCCGAACGTGTTGGAGGCGATGATCTGATCGGGGCCCGGGGTCTCACCCGGCATCACCAATTCGTCCCCGGTCGAAATCAGGGCGATCTGCGGTTTTCGAGTCACTGGGATCTGGGGGATGTTCATGGCAGCCATGAGCGCCACATCCTCGGGCCGGATCAGGCGCGGGGCGGCGATTGTGGTACCTTTGGCAAAGTCCACGCCAGCGGGTCGGATATTGGTTTTGGGGCCGGGCGCGTCGGTTATCGTGATCAGGTCGCCGCGACGGTCCGCATCTTCCTGTATGACAATGAAGTCAGCCCCTTCCGGCACGGGTGCTCCGGTAAAGATCCGGACGGCTTGTCCGGGTCCGATGTCGCCATCGAACCGGTTACCCGCAGCAGCCTCGCCCACAACCTTGAACATGGCGTGGCGCTCGACCTCAGCCGCCTTGACCGCATAGCCGTCCATCGATGAGGCCGCAAAGGGAGGCTGATCGCGGGTTGCGATAACGTTTTCGGCCAGGACGCGACCCGCCGATTGGGCAAGTGGCACATGTTCGGAAGGAAGCGGGGCGACCAGATCAAACAGCAGCGTGCGGGCGTCTTCGACCGTGATCATAGCGCTTCGTAACGCCCTGATTTGCCGCCATCTTTGAGAAGAACGCGAATGCCGCCGATCTCCATTGCCTTGTCCACGGCTTTGGTCATGTCATAGACCGTAAGCGCGGCGGTTGAGACAGAGGTCAATGCTTCCATCTCAACGCCGGTCTGGCCCGAGGTTTTGACCGTGGCTTCGATTTGGACACCCGGTAGATCAGGGTCCAGTGTCAGTTCAACTGCAACCTTGGTCACGGGTAGCGGATGGCACAGCGGGATCAGATCGGGCGTTTTCTTGGCCCCCATGATCCCAGCAAGACGCGCAACGCCTAGAACATCGCCTTTCTTGGAGCGGCCTTCTGAAATCAAATCAAAGGTTTCTGCCGCCATCTTGATGTGCCCGGCAGCCACTGCAACGCGATCAGTGACATCCTTGTCCGAGACGTCGACCATATGCGCCTGACCTTCGGCATCAAAATGCGTAAGCGGCATCACATCACCCCGGGGATCAACGGGTTCGACAGGATATGGCGGGTCGCGGCAGTGACGTCATCCTGCCGCATCAGGCTCTCGCCGATCAAAAAACACCGTGCACCGTATCGCGCGATATCGGCCAGATCTTCCGGCGCGCCCAGACCGCTTTCGCAGACAATCGTTCGGTCGCCCGGAACCAGCTTTGACAGGCGCCGCGTAGTATCAAGAGTGGTTTCGAAGGTCTTGAGATTGCGGTTGTTTATACCGATCAGGGGGCTTTTAAGTTGCGCTGCGCGGTCAAGCTCGGCTTCGTCGTGAACTTCGATCAGAACGTCCATTTCCCAGTCAAATGCGGTTTGTTCCAACTCGGCGGCCTGCGAATCCTCGACCGAGGCCATGATGATCAGAATACAGTCCGCCCCCAAGGCCCGCGCTTCGACGACCTGATAGGGATCGTACATGAAATCCTTGCGCAAAGCGGGCAAATTGGTCGCAGCGCGCGCAGCAGTCAGATATTCTTTGGCACCCTGAAAGCTGGGCGTGTCGGTCAGAACCGACAGACAGGCTGCGCCGCCGTCTTCATAGGCTTTTGCCAGCACGGGTGGGTCAAAATCCGGACGGATCAAGCCTTTGGAGGGGCTGGCCTTTTTGACCTCGGCAATCAAACCGTAGCCGGTACGCGATGCATTGTGCAGCGCCTGGGCAAAGCCGCGCACCTCAGGCGCATCTCGCGCTTCGCTTTCCAGCTGGCTCAGCGATTTCTGTGCCTTATCCGCTTCGATCTCTTCCAGCTTATAAGCCTTGATTTTGTCCAGAACAGTCTCGGTCATGCGGCTTCCTGTGTGATCCGCGCAAGGGCGGCGATCTTCTCTTTGGCTTTGCCACTGTCGATGCTTTCGGCCGCCTTTTCAACGCCTTCACGCAAATCACTCGCGGCCTCGGCCACGACCAAAGCAGCGGCGGAGTTCAGCAGAACAGCATCACGATAGGCCGATGGGGCACCATCCAGCAATGCGCCAAAGGCAACAGCGTTTTCTTCTGGTGTCCCTCCGATGATCTGTTCGAACGGATGGACCGGCAGGCCCGCATCTTCGGGGTGCAGTTCAACTTCTTTTATGGCGTCGTCTTCCAATGCGGCAACCCAGCTGACACCGGTGATGGTCAACTCATCCGTCCCGTCCGAGCCATGAACCAGCCACGCGCGGTCAGATCCCAACAGGCCCAGCGTTTCAGCCATCGGCCGGATTAATTCGCGAGAGAAGGCGCCAGTCAGTTGGCGTTTGACGCCCGCCGGGTTGGTCAGCGGTCCTAGAATATTGAAGATCGTGCGCGTTCCAAGTTCCTGCCGAGACGGCATGACATGAGCAATTGCAGGGTGATGCATGGGGGCCATCATAAAACAGATACCCACCTCATTCAGTGCCTTTTCAACCACTTGCGGGCCGACCATTACGTTGATGCCCATCTGCCCAAGTGCATCTGCTGCGCCGGATTTCGAACTGAGGTTCCGGTTGCCATGCTTGGCCACGGTGACACCGGCCCCCGCCACGACAAAGGCCGTTGCGGTTGAGATATTCAGTGTTCCCTTGCCATCCCCGCCGGTGCCCACGATATCCATCGCGCCCGTCGGGGCGGTGACCGCGTTACACTTGGCGCGCATCACGGCGGCGGCGGCGGCGTATTCGTCCACGGTTTCGCCACGTGTGCGCATCGCCATCAGCAGCCCGCCAATCTGGCTGGGCGTGGCTTCGCCATCGAACAGAATGCCAAAGGCCTGTTCCGCCTCGGTGCGGGTCAGGGGCCGATCGGCAGACGCGCCGATCAGCGGTTTCAAAGCATCGCTCATGCGGGGACTTTCAGTTCTTGCAGGAAGTTCTTGAGCAGGGCGTGGCCATGCTCTGAGGCGATTGATTCCGGATGGAATTGCACCCCGTGAATGGGCAGGTCTTTATGCTGCAGCCCCATAATCGTGCCGTCATCCAGTTCTGCCGTGATCTCAAGGCAGTCTGGCAGGCTCTCACGTTCGACGACCAGCGAATGATAGCGCGTCGCCTCAAAAGGTGAGGGCAGACCGGCAAAGACACCTTTGCCCGTGTGTTTCATAGTACCCATCTTGCCATGTACGATCTCATGGCAACGCACGACCTTGCCGCCGAAAACCTGACCGATGGTCTGGTGTCCCAGGCAAACACCCATTAGTGGTGTTTTTGTCTCGGCGGCGGCTTCGGTCAGGGCCAGGCAAATCCCGGCCTGATCCGGGTCGCAAGGGCCGGGGCTAAGCAGGATACCGGCGGGATTCATCGCCATAGCTTCCTGCACATCCAGCGCATCATTTCGGCGAATGACCATTTCGGCCCCAAGTTCGCCCAGATAATGCACCAGGTTGTAGGTAAACGAATCGTAGTTGTCGATCAGCAGCAGCATTTGGGCACTTATCTTAGCTTGGGCATTTCAGGCTGGCGATACAGCCCCCGGCCACGGTATAATGTCGGGACATACATGCTCAGGCTTGGGCGGCAGCGTCAAGAGGACAACCCGTTCCCGACGCGCCATCAGGCCAAGCGTTGCAAAAGATGACGTAAGAACGGGCGTAGCAGCAGACAGGCGAAAGGCGTTGGACATGGGCGGATTTGTCGGAGGGATGGTCGCAGGTGCGGTCGTTGTTTTGATCTTGGGCGCGGTTTTGTCGTTGCAGGCACCGTTGACCCAAAAACCGGTTGTGGCAACCGAAGCACCACAGCCCGAGGATGTCACCGCATCCGAAGCCTCGGCCAGTGTGACCGAGACCGGATCAGACGCCGATCTTGTTGATGCGCAACCTGCTGGGCCAAAAGCTGCCGATTTCCAGGAAGAGGATGTGGCCGATCTGTCGGGTCTTGAGCAAGAGACAGACGCCCAGCCAAACATTACCGCGCCGGGGCAACAACCCGAACAGCCCGACCCCGGCACAGCCGATGAGGTTGCGGTGCTGACAAATCCGCCTGCGGCGCCGCCACTGCCAGGTGCCGCGCCTGAAACCCCTCAGGATGAGGTGCAGCCACAGGTTATTGGTGAGGCACCTGCTGCGCCTGAAGCTGAAGAGGTTGCGGTTCTGGAACCCGTGCCAAGCATCGACGTTCCGGGCTCGACCGAAGACAGCACCGAGGAAAACCCGTTTGAAAACAGCCCGATTGCTGTCGAAGGGGATGAGGATACGCTGCCACGCACTTTGCCGCGTATTGCAGCCTTGCCACAGATCGGTGGAGAGGGTGAAACCAGCACCAGCACGATCGTCGGCAAGCGTGTGGTGCCGCTGACCGAACGCGACGATCCACCGGCTGAGGAAACAGGCGATATCGCAGGTCTGATCCCTATGGGTAAACCTATCGAAGCGTATGCTGCCGCGTTTGAAAACGCGGAAGCAAAACCGCTGATGTCGATTATCCTGATCGATGATGAACAATCCTTTGGGGCCGAAGCATTGCAGGACTTTCCCTATCCGATCAGTTTTGCTGTCAGCCCGTCTGATCCAAACGCCGCCGAAAAAATGGCACGCCACCGCGCTGCCGGGTTCGAGGTGATGGCATTGGCCGATCTACCCGAGGCTGCCAGCGCACAGGATGCCGAAGTTTCGATGGCCGTCTGGCTGGAAACCCTGCCGGAAACCGTGGGAATTCTGGAAGGTGTTGAAACCGGCATTCAGGGCAATCGCAAGCTGGCTGATCAGGTGGCCGAAATTGCAGGCGTCACGGGTAGGGGGCTGATCACACAGGACAATGGTTTGAACACGGTCCAGAAAATTGCCGCGCGCAACGGCGTCCCATCCAGCGTCGTGTTCCGCGATATCGACGGAGCACGCCAGGACCCCAAGATCATGCGCCGTTTTCTGGATCAGGCCGTTTTCCGCGCCGGGCAGGAGGGCACTGTGGTGATGCTGGGCCGCGTGCGTCCCGAAACGATTTCTGCCTTGCTGCTCTGGGGGCTAGAGGATCGCGCCAGCCGGGTCGCCATGGCGCCGATCTCAGCTGTGATGAAGCGAGAGGTTCAGTAAGTGCTAGAAAGGCGGCTGATCCGGGATCGCCGCCTTTTTTCTGTTTAGCTGTTTCCGGTTGAGGTAAACCGCGCCGCATCTGCGGCTGCCCGCCGGATGGCGTTCGATTTATGAACGGTCTCCATAAACTCTGCCTCGGGGTCGCTGTCATACACGACGCCGCCGCCTGCCTGAATGTAGAGCTTCTGGTCTTTCACGATGGCCGTGCGCAGGGCGATACACATGTCCATGTCACCACCCGCGCTGAAATAGCCAACACCGCCGCCATAAACGCCGCGCTTTTCAGGCTCTAATTCGTCGATGATCTCCATCGCGCGGACCTTTGGCGCGCCCGAGACAGTGCCCGCAGGCATCCCTGCAAAGAAGGCATCCAGCGCGTCTTTGTCCTCGGCCAACTCACCCACCACGTTCGACACGATGTGCATCACGTGGCTGTAGCGTTCGATGATGAACTCTTCGGTTGGGCGTACAGTACCGATTTTGGCGACGCGGCCCGTATCGTTGCGGCCCAGGTCCAAAAGCATCAGATGTTCGGCCAATTCTTTCTTGTCGGCCAGCAAATCCAATTCGTTTGCTTTGTCCTCTTCGGGCGTTGCACCGCGCGGGCGGGTGCCAGCGATGGGGCGAATAGTGACTTCATCGCCAAAGACGCGCACCAGAATCTCGGGGCTTGCACCCACGACCTGAAAGCCACCGAAGTTGAAGTAGAACATGAATGGCGAAGGGTTGGTGCGGCGTAAAGACCGATAGAGTGTGAACGGCGGCAGCGGGAAATCCTGTGTCCAGCGCTGCGCCGGGACGACCTGAAAGATGTCGCCTGCTCGGATGTATTCCTTGGCCTTTTCAACCGCTTCCATGTAGCCGGATTTGGTGAAGTTCGACACGGGCGGAGCGACTTCGGACGCATCACCCAGATCGCGCGTTTCTGCTGGCATGGCGCGTTCCAGATCGCGGACAGCGTCCATCACGCGTTCGGCTGCCTGCGCATAGGCGGCCTTGGCCGATTGCCCGTCGCTGACCCATGCGGGCGACACAACGGTGACTTCGCCTTTGACGCCATCCAGAACCGCCACGACCGAAGGGCGCAGCATGATCGCATCGGGCAGTCCCAACGGGTCAGGGTTCACATCCGGCAGATATTCGACCAGACGCACCATGTCATAGCCCAGGTAACCAAACAGCCCGGCAGCCGCCTGCGGCAGATCATCGGGCAGCGCGATCCGGCTTTCGGCCAGCAAGGTGCGCAGATTGTCCATCGGATTGTCGGCTTGCGGCTCAAACGCCTCGGGATCGAACCGGGCGGATCGGTTCAACTCGGATGTTTCGCCCCGGCACCGCCAGATCAGATCAGGCTTCATGCCAACGATCGAATAACGCCCGCGCACCTCTCCGCCGGTAACCGATTCCAGCATAAAGGCATCTTTTTGCGCACCGGTCAGCTTCAGCATCAGCGATACAGGCGTGTCCAGATCAGCAGCAAGGCGTGTGTATACGACCTGATTTTCACCCGCCTCATAGGCACGGGCGAATGTGTCGAAATCGGGTGTCAGTGCCATGATGGCCTCTTAATAACTCGCCTGCACGGCGTTCAGGGCTTGCTGATCGACCACGGGGCGTGCGCGGGTCTGCGCGTCGCGGACATAGGCGTCAAAGATGTTCTGCGCCAAGGCCTGATCCAGCTGCGCGCCAAGCGCCTCTTGCAGCTGCCGCAACTCGTCGGTCTCATCCGGTGGCAGGATCTCATCCAGACGTACAATCAGGGCGGCGCCATTGCCGCTGATCGCGCGCAGTTCCCCTGGCTCCATCTCGAAGACCTCAGCCATGAAGCTGGGGGGCACATCCTCAAGAAATGCGGTGCGGGTTAGGGCATTTTCCACGCGGAAGGGCAGGCCCGTTGCGGTGAAATCGCCATCGGTGGCCAGGTCCAGCAGGACCGAGGCCGCCTGATCCTGCAACGCCGTATTTGTCTCGGCTGCGGTCCAGGCCGCAGCGACGCGGTCGCGCGCGCTGTCCAAGGGTTCGGGGCGCGGGGGTAGGTCTTCTTCCAGTCGAAGCGCGAAGATCGACCCATCCTCAAGGAACGCGATCTCGGGGAAATCACCTTCTTGCACCGCTTCGGCGGCCACACGGAACCCATCATAGGCGGCAACCTGTTCGTTGCTGTCGCGGGTCCAGTCGATCTGATCCAGCACCATCTCGGTTTCAGCGGCCAGCTCTTCCAGCGTGGCGCCACCGGCCAACAGGTCGTTGATATCCTCGGATTGGGCTTCGATGAGGCGGCGCGCGCGCTCTGAGGCCTGCTCTTCACGCAGTGTTGGTTCAGCCTCTTCAAAAGGAACATTGTTGGCCGCCAGCGAGCCGTTGACGCGGAACAAGGCCGGGCCAAAGACCGAGGGCAACGGGCCAACAACCTGATCCAGCTCTGCGGCAAAAACAGCATCAGCAGCCTCACCCAGATCATCGCGGGTGACATCACCCAGATCGATATCGCTCAGTTCCAGCTCGCGGGCGCGGACAAGCTGTTCGAACGTGGTGCCGCCAACCTCAAGCTGTGCCATGGCGTCATTTGCGGCCTCTTCACTGGGGAAGTTCAGCCGTTCGACCAACCGGCGTTCGGGTTGCTGGTATTCAGCCGCGCGCTGATCATATAGCCTGCGCAGTGTGTCTTCGTCGACCTCGACCGTATCGATCAACATCTCGGGCGAGAGGATCGCATAGGTCAGCCGTTTGGTCCGGGGCAGGGTAAACAGGTCGGTGTTTTCATCATAAAACGCCTGAACCTGTTCATCGGTTGGTTCAGAAACCGGCGTCGTCAGCGCCTCAACCCCAAGGGTCGCAATGGTAAAGCTGCGCCGCGCGCCCAGATAATCGACCAGTGTTTGGGTCAGGGTATCGGGCATGACAACACCACTGGTCACAGCGGCCTGGAGGATCGTGCGAGAAGATTCCTTGCGCAGGTCGGATTCGAATTCGGTATCCGAGATACCCAGTTGATCCAGTTGGAACCGATAGGCTTCGCGGTCGAAACTTCCATCAACGCCCTGAAAGGCCGGGATCGCCACGATCTCTTCCTGCAGGTTTTCGTCGCCAATCGAAATGCCCAACAGGCTGACTTCGTTGTCCAACGCAGCGAGGGCGGTCAGGCGGGACAGGGCGCGCTGTTCCAAACCCAGCTCTCGGGCCTGAGACATCTGCAGAGATTGCCCGGTCTGGGCCTCAACAGCACGGATTTCGCGCTGCAGCTCACGTACATAGGCATCGACCGAGACGCTTTCGTCACCCACCTGTGCAACGGTGCGGATGGTGCCGCTGAGATTGGTGGCGCCAAAGCCGGCAAGACCGACGAACAAAAGGCCCATCAATATCCAGACAAAGGTTTTCGAAAGACTGTTCTTGCCTGCAGCCATAATGCCCTCTTGGTGTTTTGGCAGGTCTCTGCCCTGTTGGTCGCCGCCCTGAATACGACGGGCACCGCCGGGGGGCAAGCTTAGAAGGAAACTGCCTGCAAGCGGTCGAACAATTGGCCAATCCCGGCCCGATCCAGATTGGCAAAAGCGATGCGTACCTGGCGCTGCCCGGCAGGATCGCCTGCGGGCATGAACATCGTACCTGGCAGCAGGAGAATACCGGCTTCGGGAACGAGGCGGCGGGCAAGTTCATCCGAGGGGATAGTGAACGGATGTTCAAGATAAGCGAAATATGCGCCGAGGCCCAACAGCCGCCAGCCCTTGGCAGTCAGCCTAGACATCCCATCGGCGATCGCGGCACGCCGGTCGAGGATCTCATCGCGTTCCCCGGCCAACCATTGGCTGAGATTCCGCATGCCCCAAAGGGCAGCAAATTGGCCGATCTGGCCGGGACAAATCGCGACCGTATCCAGAAATTTCTCGATCTCGGCCAGCAGGGCGGCGCTGGATGCGATTGCCCCAACGCGATGACCAGTCAGGCGGTAGGCTTTCGAGAAGGAATAAAGATGAACAAACGTCTGATCCCAGCCCGGCAGTTGGAACAGCTCATGCGATGGACCATTGCGACTGTCGAAATCGCGATAGGTTTCGTCGAGCAGAAGGTAGATGCCAGCCTCGCGGGCCAGATCGTAGAAGGCGCGGACCAGTTCGGCCGGGTATTCAACCCCGCCGGGATTGTTGGGCGTGACCAAAGAAATGGCGCGGGTTCGATTAGTGATCAGAGCGCGCGCCTGTTCGGGATCAGGCAAAAGATCAGCGCCGGTTGGCAAGTCGACCGCGTGGACACCCGCCATGTCCAGCCACATTTTGTGATTGAAGTACCATGGGGTAGGTAGGATGACCTCGTCCCCTTGATCCGTGATCGCCGAGATGACCGCCGAAAATGCCTGATTGCACCCCGAGGTGATGGCAACCTGGTTCGCGGCGACTTCTGCCGCGTAATGAGTGCTGATCTGGTTGGCCAGTTCCGCGCGCAAATCACTGTTGCCCAAGACGGGCCCATAGAGATGGGCGCTATCTTGCTCTACCGCAAAATCGGCCATGGCTTGACGCATGGCCAGAGGTGGTGGATCGACAGGGGCCGCCTGACTGACATTGATCAACGGCTGATCATCCGAAAATGTAACCCCGTCCAGCCAGCGGCGTGCCTCCATCACCGGGGGCGGGAAGGTGACGCTGGTGCGGGTTTGAGTCATTGGGTTTGGTCCTTGGACATTGCCAGCAGGGCTTGTGCGAGGCTCTGCCTCGCGCTCCGAGGTATTTTTGAACAGAAGAAGTTAGTCCGTGCCGCGATAGGGTTCGACATATTGCAAGGCCATGTCCCAGGGGAAGAAAATCCAGGTATCCTGGCTGACCTCAGTGATGAACGTGTCGACCATCGGGCGACCTTTGGGCTTGGCATAGACGGTGGCGAAATGCGCTTTGGGAAACATCCGGCGCACCAGATCCAGGGTTTTGCCGCTATCGACCAGATCGTCGATGATCAGAACGCCTTCGCCATCACCCATCAACTGGGCATCTGGCGCTTTGAGCACTTCAGCCTCGCCCTGTTCCTGATGGTGGTAGGAGCGTACGCTGATCGTATCGACGGTGCGGATGTCCAGCTCACGGCTGACGATCATGGCCGGGGCCATGCCGCCACGGGTGATCGCGACAACCGCGCGCCATGATCCATCATCGGGGCCTTGCCCATCCAGCCGCCAGGCCAGCGCGCGCGAGTCGCGGTGAATCTGGTCCCAGCTAATGTGAAAGCCTTTTTCGTGGGGCAGGCGGTCCTTCGCGCTCATGTTCCTAGCCCTTCTCGACGTCGGGGGCATCGACAGCTTTCATGCCGACGATGTGATACCCTGAATCCACATGCAGGTTTTCGCCCGTCACCCCACTGCTGAGATCAGACAGCAGATAGAGTGCGGATTTGCCGACATCGTCGATTGTCACGTTGCGACGCAGGGGCGAGTTATACTCGTTCCATTTCATGATATAGCGGAAGTCCCCGATGCCACTGGCGGCGAGCGTTTTGATCGGCCCGGCCGAGATCGAGTTCACGCGGATGCCATCCTTGCCCAGATCCTCGGCCAGATATTTGACCGATGCTTCAAGCGCGGCTTTGGCGACGCCCATGACATTATAGTGGGGCATGACCTGTTCGGCGCCATAATAGGTCAGGGTCACGGCGCTGCCACCTTCGCCCATCATCTTTTCCGCGCGCTGCATAACGGCTGTGAACGAAAAGACGGACACATCCATCGTCAAATTGAAATTCGCGCGGCTGGTGTCGACATAGCGACCGCGCAGTTCGTTCTTATCCGAGAATCCGATGGCATGAACGATAAAGTCCAGCTTGCCCCATTTCGCTTCGAGCGCGGTAAACAGTGCATCAATCGACTCTTCGTCGCTGACGTCGCAGGGCAGGACGACTTCGCTGCCAAGCTGTGCCGCCAACGGATCGACACGTTTCTTCAGGGCATCGCCCTGATAGGAAAAGGCCAGTTCGGCCCCGGCATCGGACAAGGCGCGGGCGATTCCCCATGCGATTGATTTGTCATTGGCCAGTCCCATGATGAGGCCGCGCTTACCGGCCATCAACTGATTTGACATGATTGGTTCTCCGCCTGTCTTCGCGTTGTATTGCGTTGGTTTATGCCATCGTTAGCGCTGCATCAAGGCCATCCACTCTTGCCCGTAGCGGGTTATCGCCTTAGGTTCGACTTTAGTACTTTCCTGGGGATGGAAATGAACGAGCGTGATGGCATCTTTGCTGGCTCCGATCCGTTTGAAATAGCGGCTCGGTGGTTAAGTGAGGCTGAAGTAAGTGAAGTCAACGATCCGAACGCAATCGCGCTGGCGACTGTCGATCAAGACGGTTTGCCCAATGTTCGCATGGTTCTTCTGAAAGAAATCGAGCCGGACAGCTTCGTTTTCTATACGAATTACGAAAGCGCAAAAGCGTCCGAACTGGATGGCGCGGGCAAAGCGGCCTTTGTTATGCATTGGAAATCTTTGCGGCGCCAAATCCGAGTTCGTGGTACAATAACCCGCGAGACGGGTCCGAAAGCGGATGAATATTATGCATCCAGATCACTCAAAAGCCGATTGGGGGCCTGGGCTTCGCGGCAGTCACAGCCGCTGAGCAGCCGCGCTGCGCTGATGGCCGAAGTTGCAAAGGTTACTGCGAAACACGGCCCGAATCCTGCGCGACCGCCATTTTGGGGAGGATATAGAATAGCGCCGACTGAGATTGAATTCTGGGCTGATGGGGCCTTTCGCCTGCATGATCGCTTTAGATGGACAAGGGATCAGGCCGATTCAATCTGGCAGGTTGAAAGGTTGAATCCATGATGTTCGCGTTGCGCGAAATGCAACTTGTAGAAAACAATGGGTTTTTTCAGCTTGAATTTGCGGGGCATTCCCATAAACAACGAACCCTTAACGATCTTAAAAACTGCGCGTTAGGAAAACAGTGCCGGACGATCTGAACAATATGTATCGCGTACGTGGACACGTGAAATGGTTCGACCCCGCGAAAGGGTATGGATTTGTTGTGTCCGACGAGGGTGGTCCGGATATTCTGCTGCACGTTAACGTCTTGCGCAATTTTGGGCAAAGTTCTGTCGCAGATGGTGCGGGCATCGAAATTATGACCCATCGCACGGACCGTGGCGTTCAAGCGGTCGAGGTGATCAGCGTTGATCCGCCAGCGCGCGCAGATTCGATGCTGCTGGCCGATTTTGCCGAACTTGATCCAGACGTGATCGCCGATGCCCCGATGGAGGCGGCGCGGGTGAAATGGTTCGACAAGGGCAAAGGCTTTGGCTTTGCCAATGTGTTTGGCCGTGGCGAGGATGTGTTTCTGCATATCGAAGTTTTGCGCCGCTCGGGCCTTGCCGATCTGCAACCCGGCGAAGCACTGGCCATGCGCGTGATAGATGGCAAACGGGGCCGGATGGCAGCACAGGTGCTTGCCTGGGAAGCCGCACTGGACGAATGATTCCAACATGATGTCTCGCTTCGCCGTTCCTGCCCTGATCTTTACCATTTGGGCCGGGGGCGCGTTGGCGGAATGCCGTGCGGATCGGGTTGAGCTGAAAAATGATCAGACTCAGATACGTTTCGACATTGAACTGGCCATAACACCCCAAGAACGTTCGCGTGGGTTGATGTTTCGAGAGTCCCTGCCCAACAGGTCAGGGATGCTGTTCGTCTTCGATCCGCCTCAGCGTGTGGCATTCTGGATGAAGAACACGCTGATTCCTCTGGACATGATCTTTATCGACAAAACCGGAGCGGTCAGCAGTGTGCATGAAGGCGCGATCCCGGGTGATTTGACCCCGATCGAAGGGGGCGATTCCGTGTTTGCAGTGCTGGAAATCAACGCCGGATTGGCCGCACGCTATGGAATCGAAGCCGGAACTCGGATACGGCACGAAATTTTTTCACAAGGCCCGGCAATTTGGCCCTGTTAGGGCTTTTCAAATCAGATCGGCACGTTTAGGAAGGCGCACGGTCCGGGGCGTGGCGCAGTCTGGTAGCGCACCTGTTTTGGGTACAGGGGGTCGTAGGTTCGAATCCTGCCGCCCCGACCATTTTCATCACATAAGGCAATGTTCGCGCAAAAGGCGCAGCATACCTTATGTGAAAGCATTTTTTGATGTGGTCACGCACTCTTCATGACGCGTTGCTATGTGTAGAGGATGAAAAATCCCGCCTCCTATATGATCTGCACGTCGCCTCGAAGCGGCAGTACTTTGTTGTGCAGCATGCTCAAGAACTCCGGGGTTGCCGGAGATCCCAGATCTTTGTTTTATCGACCATCGCTTGAGGATTGGTTAACCAGATTGGGGCTGCCTCAGGGGGTGCTGAGCGAGCAAGAAGGCCTTGAGGTTGTGATGCAGAGAGCGCTGCAAGCAGGGCGAGGTGAAACACCTGTTTTTGGTTTGCGTCAGCAATTTCCTAGCTTTGATTTTCTTTGCCAGAATTTGGCGGCTCTTCATCCTGAGGCAACCAAGGATAAGGATCGAACACGCATTTGGACCTATGTTGTTTGTACATCTGAGCCGCAGAAATAAATTGGAGCAGGCCGTTTCCTATCTCAAGGCGCAACAGACTGGATTGTGGCATGTTGCCGTTGATGGGTCGGAATGGGAGCGGACAGCCCCCGCTCAGGAACCCGTTTTTGATGCGCGTAAGATCAAGGACTGCATCGCCACGCTGGAAAGCTATGACAGGGGCTGGGATGCTTGGTTCCATCGGGAAGGAATCCAGCCCGTCAGAGTTTATTATGAAGATCTATCCAAGGCACCTGCTGCGATGCTGCGTCTGGTTTTTGCCGAGTTGGGGTTGGACCCTGGAGTGGCGGAAGAGGTCGCTCCGGATATCCGCAAGATGGCCGACGCGACCAGCCGGGACTGGGTTCAGAGGTTCCTTTCGGAACAGCCTCCCGCGTCTTCGGGGCGTCGACCTCTCGCCCTAAAATAATGCTGCAGCAATCAGCCGGGCAATCCGCCCATCGTGCGATAGAGTCTGCTGAGGGCAAGGTCCAAAGCCTCGCTTTCTACCGGAACGTCAACTACGGATCCGGCCTTTTGTGGAACCCTGAACACCAGTGAGGCATCCACACGGTAGCCGGATGCGGTTTTGGTCGGGTTCAACCGCATGACGCTTTTTGGCAACTCTTGGGGCGAACCATCATAGGTCAGAATCAGAGAAGCGGCCGCTTCGGGGGGCAGGTATTGGCTGCACTCAAAACTGCGATCCGGTAATTTGCTAAATCTGTCGCCCGGGCCGGTACAGCTCATTTCAAAGGTTTCGAACAGACGCTTGGGGTAGTCGTTGAACTGCGCACTGCGTGATGGATCGGGTACATCTTGTGGTGTGCAGGCCACGATCAGGGCCAGTGCCGATAGAAAGTGAAACAACCGCATCTGATTGTAAGCCCTCGTTGATTTGCGTGCCAACCACATCGACCTTCGATTAGCCCGTGATGATTCTGTTTCAGCCTAACCAGCCGCGGTCCGGTTCACCAAACGCTTATAACTATGCTGGTAAAAACGGGAATTTCATTTCGTCAAATCCAAGGCCGGCGGATTTTCGCCGTGGATCACTTTGCGGAGGAATCGGGAGCGCGCGTTTCGCGGCCCCATGGCGGGATCGGGTCAACACAAAAGATTTCAAAAATGTCGGAAAAAGGCCGTTGACCTTCTATGTGAAGATACGCCAAATTGTATGAGCCGAATATGACGCCACTACATCTGGTGCAAAATCAGAGAAAGGCGCAGGGCAGGGACGGGACGCACACCATGCTAATTGTGCAACCGCTGATGCGGTTTTGCGCTGCGCGCGGCAGCGCCCGGACCGTTGCGTCTGTCGGATTCGGCAAAGTGGGGGGCTTGGCATTTCTCGGGCCCGAAGCTGGGTAGACGGTCATTAATTCGAAGGCGGCGGACATGAAAATTGAAAGAAAATTCACCAAACCGGGGCAGGATGCTTACGCAGACTTGGATTTCATTTCGGCCACGTCCGAGATTCGAAACCCCGATGGTACAATTGTCTTTCGGCTGGATGATATCGAAGTTCCATCAAGCTGGAGCCAGGTCGCCAGCGACGTCATCGCTCAGAAGTACTTCCGCAAGGCGGGCGTTCCGTCCAAACTGAAAAAGGTCAAAGAGAAAGACGTGCCCGAGTTCCTGTGGCGTTCGGTCCCCGCCGAAAGTGCAGAGTTCGATGGCGAGACGTCCTCGAAGCAGGTGTTCGACCGTCTGGCCGGTGCCTGGGCCTATTGGGGCTGGAAGGGCGGCTATTTCTCGACCGAGGAAGATGCGCGCGCCTATTTCGACGAGATGCGCTATATGCTGGCCACCCAGCGCGCCGCACCGAACTCACCGCAATGGTTCAACACCGGCTTGCACTGGGCCTATGGGATCGACGGCCCGGCGCAGGGGCACCACTATGTCGACTACAAGACCGGCAAGCTGACCAAATCAAAATCCGCTTACGAACATCCGCAGCCGCATGCCTGTTTCATCCAGTCTGTCGATGATGACCTGGTGAACGAAGGCGGGATCATGGACCTGTGGGTGCGCGAGGCGCGCCTGTTCAAATACGGCTCGGGCACCGGAACCAACTTCAGCCATCTGCGGGCCGAGGGCGAAGCGCTGTCAGGTGGCGGCAAGTCTTCGGGCCTGATGGGCTTCCTCAAGATCGGCGACCGCGCCGCAGGTGCGATCAAATCAGGCGGAACAACCCGTCGGGCCGCAAAGATGGTAATCGTCGATGCAGATCATCCTGACATCGAGAAATTCATCGAATGGAAGGTGATCGAAGAGCAGAAAGTGGCCTCTATCGTTGCCGGATCGAAGATGCACGAGAAGATGCTGAACGGCATTTTCGAGGCCATCCGCAGCTGGGACGGTGCGCAGGATGATGCGTATGACCCCAACAAGAATGACAGCCTGAAGAAAGCGGTTCGTGAAGCGAAAAAGGTCGCGATCCCTGAGACTTATATCAAGCGCGTGCTGGATTATGCCAAGCAGGGACACGACAGCATCGAATTCCCGACCTATGACACGGACTGGGATTCGGAAGCCTATAGCTCGGTTTCGGGCCAGAATTCGAACAACTCCATCCGCGTGACCAATGCGTTCCTGACCGCTGTTGAGAAAGACGCCGATTGGGAATTGATCAACCGCACCGACGGTAAGGTCGCCAAGACCGTCAAGGCGCGCGATTTGTGGGAGAAGGTCGGCCACGCCGCTTGGGCCTGCGCCGATCCGGGCATCCAGTTCCATGACACGGTCAACGAATGGCACACATGCCCCGAAGATGGCGCGATCCGTGGGTCGAACCCGTGCTCGGAATACATGTTCCTGGACGATACGGCCTGTAACCTTGCGTCGATGAACCTGCTGACCTTCCTCAAGGATGGTGAGTTCCAGGCGGCGGATTACATGCATGCCTCGCGCTTGTGGACCCTGACGCTGGAAATCTCAGTGACCATGGCGCAGTTCCCGTCGAAGGAAATCGCGCAGCTGTCGTATGACTTCCGCACGCTGGGTCTGGGTTACGCCAATATCGGCGGCCTGCTGATGAATATGGGCTACAGCTATGACTCGGACGAGGGTCGGGCGATCTGTGGCGCGCTGACTGCAATCATGACCGGTGTGGCCTATGCGACCTCGGCCGAGATTGCTGGCGAACTGGGCGCCTTCAAAGGCTATGAGCGCAACGCCGACCACATGCTGCGTGTCATCCGCAACCACCGCCGCGCATCGCAGGGGGTTACCGAGGGCTATGAGAAGCTGGCCGTGAAGCCGGTGCCGCTGGACCACGGAAACTGCCCTGACAAGCGTCTGGTCGATCTGGCGATGTCGGCTTGGGATGAGGCGTTGAGCCTTGGCGAGAAAAACGGCTACCGCAACGCGCAGGCCACCGTGATCGCGCCCACCGGCACGATCGGTCTGGTGATGGACTGTGATACCACGGGGATCGAGCCGGACTTTGCGCTGGTCAAATTCAAGAAGCTGGCCGGTGGCGGGTACTTCAAGATCATCAACCGCTCGGTGCCGTCGGCGCTGGAAAAGCTGGGCTATTCCTCGTCTCAGATCGAAGAGATCGTGGGCTACGCCGTCGGTCACGGAACCATCGGTAACGCGCCGGGGATCAACCACACCTCGCTGACCGGTCATGGCTTTGGACCGAATGAGTTGGCCAAAGTGGACGCTGCGCTGGAAAGCGCCTTCGACATCCGGTTCGTCTTCAACCAGTGGACACTGGGCGAGGATTTCTGCACCGGCGTTTTGGGCATCCCGGCCACCAAGCTGAATGACCCGACCTTCGATCTACTGCGCCATCTGGGCTTTACCAAGGCGGATATCGACGCGGCCAACGACCACGTTTGCGGAACCATGACGCTGGAAGGTGCTCCGCACCTGAAGGAAGAGCATTATTCGATCTTCGACTGCGCCAACCCGTGCGGCAAGAAAGGTAAGCGTTTCCTTGGGGTTGATAGCCACATCACCATGATGGCGGCGGCGCAGAGCTTCATCTCGGGCGCGATCTCGAAAACGATCAACATGCCGAATGACGCGACCATCGAAGACTGCCAGAAGGCTTATGAACTCAGCTGGTCGCTGGGGGTGAAGGCGAACGCGCTCTATCGTGATGGCTCGAAACTGTCGCAGCCTCTGGCCGCGGCGCTGGTCGAGGATGACGACGAGGCGGCGGAAATTCTGGAAAGCGGTTCGACGCAGGAAAAAGCCGTGGTTCTGGCCGAGAAGGTGATCGAGAAGGTTGTGGTCAAGGAGATCATCCGCAGCCATCGCGAAAAACTGCCGCATCGGCGCAAAGGCTATACTCAAAAAGCGATCGTGGGTGGCCACAAGGTCTATCTGCGCACCGGTGAGTTCGAAGACGGCAAGCTGGGCGAGATCTTCATCGACATGCACAAGGAAGGCGCTGGCTTCCGGGCGATGATGAACAACTTTGCCATCGCCGTGTCGGTTGGCCTGCAATATGGCGTGCCGCTGGAAGAGTTCGTGGATGCCTTTACCTTCACCAAATTCGAACCGGCGGGGATGGTGCAGGGCAACGACTCGATCAAAAACGCGACGTCGATCCTGGATTACATCTTCCGCGAACTGGCCGTGTCTTATCTGGATCGCACCGATCTGGCCCATGTGAAACCCGAAGGCGCCAGTTTTGACGATCTGGGGCGTGGCGAGGAAGAGGGCGTCTCGAACGTTTCTGAATTGAGCGACAGCGCGGCCTCCAAGTCCTTGGAAGTACTGAAACAAATCAGTTCGACCGGCTATCTGCGTAAGCGCCTGCCGCAGGATCTGATGGTTCTGAACGGCGGTCAGGCCGAGGTGAACGGCATGGCTGAAACGGCGGCGCAATTCGAAGTGCAGAGCGAAACGGCAGTGGTGTCAGAGGTCGCGACCGGAATGGACGCGCGCACCAAGGCCAAGATGCAGGGCTACGAGGGCGACCCCTGCGGCGAATGCGGAAACTACACGCTGGTGCGCAACGGCACCTGCATGAAATGCAACACCTGCGGCGCAACAAGCGGGTGTAGCTGAGTTCAACGCCCCGGCAACCCGGGGTGCAGGGGTCGGATAGCTGCCACAGGTACCGACCCCGACGAATACGGATCAAGGCGCTGAGACTTACCTTCGATGCTTTGGTCCACTCGGCCGACATGCCCGTGTTGGCCGGGAACAGGGTGGGGCGGAATATTTGCTCCCTCCCACTCTCTCACGGGGCGGGTGCGCTCGCCCCATGCGCAGTCCAGGCCGCAGGCAAAAAAATACCGGGCGGTCAACGAAATGAGCCTGGAAGGCGAAACTGACAGGGGGCTTCGGCCCCCTTTCTTTTTTCAACCCCATACGCCTGTCGTCAGCAGAGCCTTGCCGGATTGCCTCTCGGTCATCGGGTCAGAACCGCCGAAAGCAGATCGGCGGATTTCGCCCGGCGGGGGATCGCAGGGCCGACTCAGTGAAATCCGCAAGGAATGGCGCGAAATTCGGGGATGCAAAGGATGCGGATGACGGCGACGGGCAAGATGGTGTCTGTGGTGCCTGTCCGGACGTAACAACGCAAAACTCACTCAGGAGGCACTATCATGAAACCGCAACAACTGGCCGTTATCTCGGCATTCGCACTTGGCTTGCCCTCGTTGGCTTTGGCGCAATCGAGCGCCGATGCTAATGGCGATGGCGTTCTGACCATCGAAGAAGTGCAGGCTGTGGTACCAGAAGTGGATACCGACACATTCTCGGCCATGGATGCAAATGGTGACGGCGCGCTGGATCAGGATGAGATCGCAGTTGCGCAAGAAGCCGGATTGCTGCCACCCAGCAACGGCTGATTTGTATTGAAAATCGGCGGCCCGAGGGTTTCGGGCCGCTATTACAATGGGTTACGTGTTCAAGTGAATGTTGAACTTGGCGCGAATTTCAGCATCTAGCAACGGATCGAACTGGGCGGGTGACGGTGCGCTCAGAATTTCTTCCTTACGGGCCGTGGCCTTATCAAGCAGATCAGGTTTACCCATCTCGGCCCATTCTTTTGGTGACGTCCGGTCGCCGAATGTCGGATAGACATAGTCGGCCTGCATCCGGCTGAGCGTCGCGTCGGTTCCCAAATAATGACCCGGCCCACCCATGCACACCTCGGCAATCTGATCCAGCGCAAGTGTGTCGTCATTGACTTCGATGCCACGCACGCAGCGCTGTGCCTGTCCGATCAGATCATCGCTGAGGATCAGGCTTTCGAGGCAAAAACCCAGAAGCGAGGCATGCATGCCCGCGGCTTCATAGACCATATTAAGCCCGGACAACCCGGCCATGACGTTCGAACACATTTGCTCCCACCCGGCCTGCATATCGGGCAGTTTCGAATCTGACGCGCCCGCAGCGGCGCCACCCGGCAGGTCGTAGAACTGGTGCATCTGTGCGCAGCCCGCGCTCAGCAGGGCCTGTTCGCCAGACCCGATAGACATGGCCCCGGTGCGCAGGTCCAGGCCAAAGGGCCAGGTGCCAAAAATCGCGGGTGCACCGGGCTTTACGGCGTTTACATAAACCAAACCGGCCAGGCATTCGGCGGTGGCTTGCGTGATCGCCCCGGCAATGGTGGAAGGGGCAGTTGCCCCGGCCATGCCAGCAGACAACAGCAGAACCGGCATACCGGCCTTGATGCATTCCTCCATCACTTCGCAGCTTTCAGTGGCGAATTTCATCGGGGGAACGACAAAGCAGTTCGAATTGGACACAAAAGGCCGCTCGCGCCATTTGTCCTCACCGCCAGCGATCATGTGCAGCATTTCGATGGCGGGTGCGACATGCGATGGCTCGGTGAATGATGTTCCGATGTGTTTGTAAGTCCCTGAGCATGCAGCATAAACTGTGTTATAGTCCATCTCGAGATTGTCGAGGATGTCGCGGCAGACCATGGGGCGTTGAACGAAGTGGATATTGTCCAACTGTTGGCAAATCCGCGCGGCATCATGCAGATCCTGCACGGTTGAATCGCGGTATTGGCGGCCATGGACATCAACTACGCTTACGGCGGCCCCGGCTGTGCCATAGTGGACCTTGGTACCGGTCAGGTCCAGATCGGTTTGACCGTCGCGGCTATAGAGCGTGATGGACCTGTTGGCCTTGGCGATTGTATCTTCGACCAATGCGCGCGGGAACCGAATGCGCCCGTCGTCGCCCAGTGTACACCCCGCACCCACAAGATAGTCGATGCCGCTTTGGGGGGCGTCTGCAAGGCCAATGGTTTCAAGGGCTTGCAGGGCGGCATTGTGGATTTTTTCCACCTGAGCCGGGGTCAGAGGTTTGTATGTTCCGCCTTCCATGCCGGGGCGGATCGGGCGCAGATGTTCTGGAAGGGCGGATGCGCGGGCTGCGCGACGTGCGGAACGTCCACCGCTACGAGAGGCACTACGGGATTGCGTGTTCATTGAATAAGTCCAGGATTTGGGAATGTGTCTTGAGCGTGAGCGATCAAGACAAGCCAGGCCGCCCCCTTGCCGCACGCCCACGATCTGCACCAATGGTACGGCTGATCAGGCGAATTTTCCAAATCTCGTTTGCCATGAGACCTCTCAGTTGCCAAAGAGGCTGACAGACGGTCCCACCCTGATCTGTTCCGTTTGCGACCTCGGTGCCAAAAACCGACAGATTGTATCACTGGCGCCGAGGAGGGCGTGTTCTGAGCACATTTTCTCCCGCTTTGGGCGAAATCTGTTATACTTTATTAACTTACTGCTGAATATCCTGTGATCAGAATTGAAATCTGGTAGCCATGTACCAGTTTGAATTTGTGACTGATGCTGCTCCGGACACGGATGAACACTGTTGATGATGAATTGGAAACCACATTGGGCCCTGATCGCCGCGATGACGATCACATGCACCAGCCCTGCCATGGCAGAGGATTGGACAGGTGCCTATGCAGGTTTCAGTTTCGGCTATGCCGAGGCAAGCGGTCCTGACAGCTCCAGCGGGGATACAGGCACCTTTGGTGCCCATATCGGTTTTGATCAGGATTTTGGCAATTTCGTTCTGGGGGGTGAGCTGGAGTATAACCGCCTGTCATTAAACCTCAGCGAAAGTCAGGGAAGCCTGGACAGTATGTCACTTGTGAAACTTCGCGGCGGGTATGATTTTGGCAACGCGCTCGGATATGTGGTCGTCGGCGCGGCCCGCGCGGAAACCTCGACCGACAGCGATACAGCGGCGGTTTACGGCATTGGTGTCGCTTACCCGATCGGCGAAAACCTTGTGATCAGTGGTGAGGCGCTGCGCCAGAACTTCGACGATGCCACCCGATCTGAAGGTGGTCTGGGCACAAATGTTTTTAACCTGAGGACAACCTTCCGGTTCTGAGCCCGTCACCCAGCCGCGCGATGTTTTGACTGACCAGCTGCAAAATCGCATAAGGTCTGCAGAGCCTGCGAAAAACGCGCGTCCTCTACCGTCATTGCCACGCGAATATGGCCTGCTGCGGCCCGGCCAAAGCTTTCGCCAGGCATGACGGCGATGGCATGTTTGTCCAGCAGTGCGTTCGCAAATTCTTCGCCGGACAAATCTGTCGCGCGGATATCCAGCATCAGATACATTGCACCTTGTGCGGGCACGAGGCTGATGACGTTCTGCTTGCTCAGAATCTCCTTGGCAATTGCGCGACGGCGACGGAAGGGGCCCGCGATCTCGGCCTCCAACTCTGGGCCGGTATTCAGTGCAAAACAGGCGGCATCCTGAATGAATCCGGGCACACCATAGGTCGTGTGCGTGGCGAGATTGATCAGATGCGCGATCACTTCTTCTGGACCAATAACCCATCCGCAGCGAGAACCTGTCATGGCATGGGATTTGGACATGGAGCCAACAACAAGCGTGCGCTCGGCCATATCCGACAAGGCACGGGGAGAGATGTGCTCACCTTCCCAGACCTGCGTGTCATAGACCTCGTCCGAAATCAGCCAAAGATCGCGTCGCATACAGGCGGCTGCAATGCCCGCAAGCGTTTCGCGCGAATAGACCACTCCGGTTGGATTGTTGGGTGAGTTGATCAGCAGGGACACCGCCCTGTCGGACGCGGCTTCTATATCTTCGGCACGTGGTTGAAACGACTCCTCGGCCCGTGTTTGAATGGCGCGGGCTTGCGCGCCGACCCCTCGGATCGTGCCGGGATAGGTGGCGTAATATGGGTCAATATACAGTCCCACATCGCCCGGATCGCACAGGGCCATATGTGCCGCGAACAGGGCAGCTTGCCCGCCGGGGGTGATCAGCACATTGTCACGCGTGGTGGGAACTCCGGTCCGTGCCTGTGTTCGGGCCGCCACCGTATCGCGCAGCTGATCAGTGCCGGGCACCATGGCATATCCGGTGTGACCATTCTGCGCAGAACGATCCATGGCGTGCAAAATCGATACATCGGTTCGGATGTCGTGTTCGCCAATGGTCAACTCAGTCACCGGTAGCCCGTCGCTGACCATCTGACGTGCGCGGTAGAATACATCCCAGCCGTCGCTGCCGCCTCCGGTGATTTGTGAAATGCGATCTGACAGTTTCATCTAAGCTACCTATTGGTGAATGTTTCGAGTGGCCAGAAGCCTATTGGCCGCGCGCAGGCAAGGTTGCCTGAACCTTCTTCGTGAGTGAAGAACGGACCAGATCATAAGAGGCGGTCAGGCGATGGCGCAGTTCATCTGTGTCCGCATCAAAGGGCAGACGCACCCAACTGCGGTGAAAATACGGGGCTTTGACGCCAACACCTGCATCGATCAGCATTTGTGCGGTTTCGATATCGGCTGTCTTGACCGAGACGCCGTCATTGGCAATTCCGATACAGGCGAACATCTTGCCGCCCACCTTCCACGCATCATGTCCGCCGCCCCAAGGGTCGGACCATTCCGCCCCCGGCAGGTCGCGGCACACAGAGTTGACAAAATCCCGGCTCATATCAGGCACCATGCAGGCGAGGCGAGGCAAACTCAAGCCTTGGCTTGGCGTTTGTCGCATGATAAAACACTCGCATGAACCGGATGACCTGCATCATTATCTGCTGCATTTCCTGCTGATTTCTCAAGCGGGCCGGTATCTTTCGTTTTCATCTCTGAGACAAGTTGCTAAGCCCGCGCCAACGCGCATGCTTTAGGAGCCTAAGTGATGACGACACTTAAACTGCACAACACACGGATACGGACGAAGGAAGATTTCGTTCCGATCGATCCTGACAACGTGCGGATGTATGTCTGTGGGCCAACTGTTTATGACCGTGCCCATCTTGGCAATGCGCGTCCCGTGGTCGTGTTTGATGTGTTCTACCGGTTGCTGCGCCATGTCTACGGCGCGGGACACGTGACCTATGTGCGCAATTTTACGGATGTGGATGACAAGATCAACGCGACCGCGCTCAAGCGTAAACAGGCCGGCGCCGAAGGGTCGCTGGAGCAGCTGGTTCAAGAACGCTCGGACGAAACCATCGGCTGGTATCTGCATGATATGGGTGCGCTTGGGGCGTTGGAGCCCAATGCCATGCCGCGCGCGACCGAATACATTGCTCAGATGATCGAGATGATCGAAGACCTGATTGCCAAGGGCCATGCCTATACGGCTGAAGGCCATGTACTGTTCGCGGTCGACAGTTGGAAGGATAGCTATGGCAAGCTATCCGGTCGTTCCGTCGATGACATGATCGCAGGCGCGCGGGTCGAGGTTGCGCCTTATAAGAAGAACCCGATGGATTTCGTGTTGTGGAAGCCGTCGACAGACGAGCTGCCCGGTTGGGACTCGCCATGGGGCAAGGGGCGGCCTGGCTGGCATATCGAATGCTCGGCCATGAGCTATGAATTGCTGGGCGCAAGTTTCGACATTCATGGCGGTGGCAACGATCTGATCTTTCCGCACCATGAGAACGAGGTCGCGCAGAGCTGCTGCGCACACCCCGAGGGCGAATTCGCGCGCTATTGGTTGCATAACGAAATGCTGCAGGTCGAGGGTAAGAAAATGTCCAAGTCGCTGGGCAATTTCTTTACCGTGCATGATCTGTTGGAGCAGGGTGTGCCAGGCGAGGTGATCCGGTTTGTTTTCCTGCAAACCCACTATCGCAAGCCGATGGACTGGACCGAGAAAAAAGCGCGCGAGGCCGAAGCAACGCTGCGCAAGTGGCGGGCGCTGACCGCGGGCATCGAGCCCGCCGCCAGCGCGGCACCCTTGGTGATCGCAGCACTTGCGGATGATCTGAATACGGCGGGTGCCATCACCGAATTGCATCGTCTGGCTTCGGACGGGGATGCTGCGGCGTTATTGGCAAGTGCGCAAGTGCTGGGCCTGCTGACGGATGAGATGGGCGGCTGGGCTGCAGTTCCGGCGGCGGATTTCTCTGAATACGAAGAAAAGCTGGCGGCCGCGCGTGCACAAGCCATGGTGAGCAAGGATTTCTCGGAGGTTGATCGTTTGAAATCCGCGTATCTTGCCGCAGGTCTGGAAGTGCGCATGAGCAAGGACGCTGTTGAGATCATCGCCGGATCGGGTTTCGACGCGTCGAAGCTGGAAAGCGTATAATCAAATGCTTCGCCCGGAACTGTCCGGGCGGGGTGATGCCTGAACAAGCCAAAGAGCCAGAACCATGACCAAGACCCGCCTCTACCTCTACGACACGACACTGCGTGACGGGCAGCAGACGCAAGGGGTGCAGTTTTCGACCGCTGAGAAGGTTCAGATTGCGCAGGCGTTGGATGAGTTGGGGGTCGATTACATCGAAGGCGGCTGGCCCGGGGCAAACCCGACCGACAGCGCGTTTTTTGAGGTGGCTCCGAAAACCTCGGCCCGGTTGACGGCGTTTGGGATGACGAAGCGTTCGGGCCGGTCGGCGGCAAATGATGACGTTCTGGCGGCAGTCATGAATGCGGGCACGCAGGCAGTCTGTCTGGTCGGCAAGTCGCATGATTATCACGTGACCCAGGCGCTTGGCATCTCGCTGGAGGAGAATGTCGAGAATGTCCGCGCCTCGGTCGCGCATCTGGTGGCGCAGGGGCGCGAGGCACTGTTCGATGCGGAACATTTCTTTGACGGCTACAAGGACAATCGGGCCTATGCGACCGAGGTGTGCCGGACAGCACTAGAGGCTGGCGCGCGTTGGGTTGTGTTGTGTGACACCAATGGCGGCGCTTTGCCTGCCGAGGTCGGGCGTATCGTCTCAGACCTGATCGCAGCGGGCCTGCCTGGGGATCGGTTGGGCATTCACACCCATAACGATACCGAGAACGCGGTAGCCTGTTCCTTGACTGCCGTTGATGCAGGTGCCCGTCAAATTCAGGGTACGCTGAACGGGTTGGGCGAACGCTGTGGCAACGCGAACCTGACCGCCTTGATCCCGACCTTGCTTCTTAAAGAACCTTATGCTTCGCAGTTCGAGATTGGTGTCAGTCCTGAGGCGTTGGCTGGTCTGACGCGGATCAGTCGGATGCTGGACGATATACTGAACCGGGTGCCCAGCAAGCAATCGGCCTATGTGGGCGCGTCGGCCTTTGCGCATAAGGCTGGGTTGCACGCCAGCGCGATCCTTAAGGATCCGTCGACCTATGAGCATGTTGATCCGGCAATGGTGGGTAATGCGCGTATCATTCCGATGTCGAACCAGGCGGGGCAGTCGAACCTGCGCAAGCGTCTGACCGAAGCCGGGCTTAAGGTAGAAAAGGGCGCCCCTGCTTTGGGGCGCATCCTTGAGCGGATCAAGCAACGTGAGGCCGAGGGCTATTCCTATGATACGGCGCAGGCCAGTTTCGAACTGCTGGCACGGGATGAGCTTGGACAGCTGCCCGAGTTTTTCGAGGTCAAGCGCTATAAGGTCACCGTTGAGCGGCGCAAGAACAAGTACAACAAGATGGTCAGCCTGTCCGAGGCCGTGGTTGTCGTGAAGGTCGATGGAGAAAAGAAACTTTCGGTCAGTGAGTCCCATGACGAGCAAGGCAGTGACCGGGGGCCGGTGAACGCCCTGGCCAAGGCGCTGGCCAAGGATCTGGGGCAGTATTCGCAAGTGCTGGCGGATATGAGGTTGGTTGATTTCAAAGTGCGGATCACCCAAGGCGGGACCGAGGCGGTGACGCGCGTCATCATCGACAGCGAAGACGGGCAGGGGCGGCGTTGGTCTACTGTCGGGGTCAGTGCGAACATAGTCGATGCCTCGTTCGAGGCGCTGCTGGACGCGATCCAATGGAAACTGGTGCGTGATTGCGACCCCCAGCAGGCGGCGGCAGAGTGACGGCCACATTTGACGAAGATGTCAAAGCCTGTGCCGCCTTGGTGCATAAGGCTGATCCCGATCGGTTCCTGGCGGCAATGGCTGCTCCGGTCCGGGCGCGGGCGGTTCTGTTTCCGATCTATGCATTGAATGTCGAGGTCGCGCGCGCCCCTTGGGTGACGCAGGAGGCGATGATTGCCGAAATGCGGCTGCAATGGTGGCGCGACGCCTTGCAGGAGATCGCGCAAGGGCCGACCGTGCGGCGGCACGAGGTGGTGACGCCTTTGTCTCGGGTTTTGTCGCCTCATCTGGCGGGTATGCTGGACGAATATGTAGCGGTGCGACGGTGGGACATCTACCGCGATCCGTTTGAGGATCAGGAGCACTTCGACGCTTATATCAATCACAGCTCCGGCGCGTTGCTGGTGGCTGCGGCTCAGTCCCTTGGGGCGGCGGATGAAGATGTGGTGCGCGATTTCGGCTATGGCGTGGGCGTGGCGAATTGGTTTCGCGCGATCCCAGAGCTTGAGGCGCGCGGGCGTATCCCATTGCTGGATGGCAGGCCTGAAGGCGTGAGGGTATTGGCAGAGACGGCATTGGCGCGACTGATGCGGGCACGATCCAACCGGTCTGGGGTGTCAGATGCGGCGCACCCGGCGCTTTACCTCGGGTGGCAGGCGGAATGGATTTTGAAACGGGTGATCGCTCAGCCTGACAGGGTTGCGATTGGCGCTTTGGCGCAGAGCGAGGCGCGGCGGCGCTTGTCATTGATGTGGACCGCAGCGACCGGCCGGTGGTGATCAAGCCGGTTTGGCGTCCGCAGGTCTGAGGACCAGCCACAGCAATGCGCCACCCGCCAGGGTCAGCAGCGGAATCATGGCGAGGTTGACGGCTGTCCAGCCTTCTACCGGCGAACCGCCGGAACAGTTCATCAATCCGCCCGAAGCCAGCGAAGCAACCGTCACACCTCCGAACACCAACAGGTCGTTCAAGCCCTGCATCCGGCCACGCTCATGCACTTCGTGCGACGCGGCCAGCATGCTTGTCGCGCCGATAAAGCCAAAATTCCAGCCGATCCCCAGCAGGATCAGGGCGATGAAGAAGTTCTCCAATTCGACGCCCTGCAACGCGACAACTCCGGCCCCGGCAAGGATTGCAAGGCCAAGGGCCACAATCTTTTCCACGCCAAAGCGCGCGATCAGGTGACCCGTGAAAAAGCTGGGAACATACATGGCCAACACGTGGTACGTAACAACATCCGCGGCATCATTGGCCGAGAAGCCGCAGCCGACCACCGCAAGAGGGGTCGAGGTCATCACAAGGTTCATCAACGCGTAGGATACCATCGCGCAGATGATCGCTACGGCGATGCGTGGGGTTTTCAGCAACTCCAGCCGCGAGCGGCCCTTGGGCGCATCTTCGGCCGGTTTCGGCGGTGTCGGGATGTCCAGAAAGAAAAACAGCGCCGATCCGATCACGTTCAGGGCGATCACTGCCACATATGTGCCGAGAAACGGAATCACATATGACTCTGACGTCAGTTTGACGATTTGTGGTCCGATGATCGCTGCGGCCAAACCGCCTGCCATTACATAGGAAATCGCCTTGGGCCGGAACGCGTCCGAGGCGGTATCAGCGGCGGCAAAACGGTAAAACCCATGCGCGCTCATGTAGATACCGGTCAGCAGGCTGCCCAACAGGAAGATCGGGAAGGACCCAAGGTAAAGGCCATAGGCTCCGATCAGGCCGCCCAAAGCCCCAGCTGTGGCTCCGACAAGGAAGCCGGTCCGGCGACCCCAGCGCTGCATGATGGCCGAGATCGGCGTGGCCGCCAGCATCGACCCCAGTACGATCAGCGAGATTGGCAGGGTCGCAAGGCAGGGGTTGCTGGCCAGGGACTGACCGGCCAATCCACCGACGATGAAGATCATCGGCATTTGCGCACCTAGGATCGATTGCGCAGCGACCAGAACCGCTACGTTGCGTTTGGCTTGCGAGTCGTCCGGGGCAGCTGTTGTCAGTGTCATGGGCCAATCCGTATCGGTGAACGCGCCGGGGCACAAGCGGCTTGCATCTGTGGCTGATCCCCCTAACGTGCGACCCGTATCACAAGGCAGAGAGTGCATGTCCGTAGGTCGCATCATTGAAACACCCGATTGTGTGACGGAAGGGGCCGAGTGGCTGGCCAACACCTGCCCGCGCATGGCCTATGCGATGGAGCAGACCGGACCTTTGCCCCTGCGGCGCAAGCCTGACGGTTTCGGCCAGTTGCTCAGCGCGATTGTCAGCCAGCAGGTCAGCGTGGCCTCGGCCAATGCGATCTGGAAACGGATGCAGCAGGCAAAACTGACCGGACCGCGCAAGATCATGTGGGCCACGGATGAGGATTTGCGCGCTGTGGGCCTCAGCCGTCAGAAGGTTCGTTATGCGCGCGCACTGGCAGAGGCGCGCATTGATTACAAAGCGTTACGCGATACAGCTGATGCAGATGTTGTCAAAACACTCACGCAGGTTCCGGGCATTGGCGTTTGGACCGCCGAGATTTACGCGATGTTCTCACTGGGCCGCGCCGATGTGATCGCGCCGGGCGATCTGGCCCTGCAAGAAGCCGCGCGAGTGCTCTACGGTTTGCCCAAACGTCCAACCGACAAGGAATTGCGCCTTATGGCCGAGGCCTGGTCGCCTTGGCGATCAGTTGCGGCGCGGGTGCTCTGGGCCTATTACCGGGTGGCCAAGAAGAGAGAAGGGATCAGATGACACGGGTTTTGAACGCGCTCCGGAAAGAGCCGGTTTCGGGCGACACACGCTCAGTCGTGGTGTTCGTGCACGGCTATGGGGCCAATGGCGCCGATCTGCTGGGTCTTGCTGATCCGCTGGGTGAACATCTGCCCGATACGCTCTTCGTCGCCCCCGATGCGCCAGAACAGATCCCCGGTATGCCGAACGGGTTCCAATGGTTCCCGATCCCTTGGATTGACGGATCATCCGAAGAAGAAGCCCGGCGCGGGATGGAAATGGCGGTTGAGGACTTCAACGCCTTTCTGGATGCGCTGATGGTGGATGAGGATGTCCTGCCCGAACAGGTCGTTCTGTTCGGCTTTTCTCAGGGCACGATGATGAGCTTGTACGTCGCACCCCGCCGCGAAGACCCGGTGGCCGGGATCGTTGCGTTCTCGGGCCGCTTGCTGGAACCCGATCTGCTGCCCGATGAAACCGTTAGCCGGATGCCGATTCTGCTGGTCCATGGCGATGCGGATGATGTAGTCCCGCCGCAATCGCTGCCCGAGGCGGCCGAAGCCCTTCAAGCCGCTGATTTCAAAGAGGTCTATGCGCATGTGATGAAGGGGACCGGCCATGGAATCGCCCCCGATGGGCTCAGCGTGGCGCTGGCCTTTATGCGTGACAAGCTGAGCTTTTAGCCGTGATCGCCGTCCGCCCGATGATGTCAGAAGATGTGGCTGAGGCCTGGCGCATCCTCAATGATATCATCGCGGCGGGTGGTACGACTGCTTTTGAGATCCCGTTCTCAGACGCCCTGTTTGCGCAAAGCTATCTGGATGGAGCAGATAAGATATGTTGCCACGTTGCGCTGGATGAACAGGGCGATGTTGCTGGGTTTCAGTGGTTGGGCAGGAATGATTCTCTGCCTGATGATTGCGCTGATATCGCAACTTTCACACGCCGAAATCCGGTGTTGCGTGGTGCTGGAAGGGCCTTATTCGCCGAGACGAAAAAGACGGCCTGTGCACTGCGTCTTAAGGCAATAAACGCAACTATCCGTGCCGATAATTTACCTGGCTTAAGCTATTATGAAAAAATGGGTTTCCGCGACTACTCGGTTGCATACGGCGTTCCGCTGCGGGACGGCACTCCGGTCAATCGCATATCGAAACGCTATGATCTGACGGAGGATAGATGATGCTGGTTGTAACAGGCGTTGTGGAAGTGAACGAGGCCGGGGTCGAACGGGCCCGCGAGGCCGCGCAGCAGATGGTTGCAGAAACCGTGAAAGAGACCGGCTGTCTGGTCTATGAATTCAGTCAGGTGCTGGGGCACAATACCCGGTTTCGTGTTTACGAAGAATGGCAGGATCAAGCCGCGCTTGAGGCGCATTTTGCAACGCCCCATATGGCCGTTTTTCGCGCAACTTTGGCTGAGATTGGTCTTATGTCCAGCGAGATTTACAAAGTTGTCGGTGGTGAAAAACAGCCGCTTGGTTGAGCGAAATCAACCCCACAAATGGCTTTCGGCAAACTCGACCGAATTGCCTGCGGGGTCGCGGATGTAGAGTGACCGCGCGCCGCTGGGCCAGTCGAACTCGGCATCGATCGGGACATTCCAATCCAGAAGGTGTTTGCGCATGGCTGTGATTTCATCACGGGTCAGCACAAGGCATACATGCCCAGCACCACGCGCGCCATGAGGCGGGACGGGCAGGTTGGGGTTTAATGGCGGTTGTTCGGTCTGATCCGGGTTGAACAGCAATAGAACGGACCCGCCAACACGATAAAACACGTGCCTGTCTTTGATACGCTGAATGCGCTCCAGCCCAAGAACCTGGCCATAGAACTGTTCTGCCGCATCCAGATCATCGACATACAGCGCAGCTTCCAGAATGCCTGACGGGGCAGGGATGTCCGGTGTGAGTTTCATGATCGTATTCTAGCAGACAACAGTGGTCTGTGTCACCGCCGCGCGCGCCGGTCTCGTTTGCGTTGCGGGGCCGCGTTCAGGGTGGGCAGGGGCAGACTGTCCCATTGACCGGGCTCCAGATCGTCCAGTGTCCAGTCGCCAATGCGATATCGGATCAGGCGCAGGGTCGGCAGGCCGACAGCCGCCGTCATTCGTCGTACTTGTCGGTTCTTGCCTTCACGGATGGTCAGCTCGATCCAACTGTCAGGGACGGTTTTACGCTCGCGGATCGGCGGGGTGCGAGGCCACAGGCCCTCTGGTTCGTCCATCTCACGCACTTTGGCGGGGCGGGTCAGGCCATCCTTCAAATCGACACCGTCGCGCAGTGCTTTCATTGCAGCCGCGTAAGGCTCACCTTCGACTTGCACCCAATAGGTTTTGGCCATCTTGTGCTTGGGGTCCGAGATCTGCGCCTGCAACCGCCCATGATCCGTTAACAGCATAAGCCCTTCGCTATCCCGATCCAGCCGCCCTGCAGGGTAGACGCCGGGCAGGTCGATGAAATCTGAAAGGGTGCGACGCGGCGTATCCGCGCTGCCGCGGTCCGTGAACTGTGGCAGAACATCAAAGGGTTTGTTGAATCGGATGAACCAGGACATGCCCCGCCATAGCCTGCAAAACACGCTGTGCGCAACCTGTGGATAACTGTCATGTGCCTGTTACGGATTCGGCTTACCCAATCAGCGACATATTGTGGAAACTCAGGGCTTGTCAGAGATTTACCACGATATATAGTTATCTTAAGATCGGGGCGGGTGCTCTCCGCTCTGGTGACACATACGGGCAGCTGAGAGCGAGGAGCGATTTTGTGATGGACGGAGACTTCAGGACCGAATTTGTTAGAGAACCGGGGACGCTCAAGCATCACCCGGCCTTGGTTTTGAATGCCGATTACCGCCCTTTGTCTTATTACCCGCTGTCGTTGTGGCCCTGGCAAGAGGCGATCAAAGCTGCCTGGCTGGACAGGGTCGACATCGTGGCCGAATATGACGAAGTCGTCCGAAGCCCGAGTACCGAGATCCGAATACCCTCGGTCGTTGTTTTGAAAGACTATGTAAAACCCAGAAAGCGCGTGGCCTTCACGCGCTTTAATTTATTTCTGAGGGATGAGTTTCGCTGTCAGTACTGCGGCAGCCGGGACAACCTGACCTTTGACCATGTGGTTCCGCGCGCGGCAGGTGGGGTGACGAGCTGGCAGAACGTGGTGGCAGCGTGCAGCCCATGTAACCTGAAGAAAGGGTCCAAATCCCTGCGTCAGGCGGGCATGACCCTACGCAAACCACCGCGCCAGCCTGATGCCGAGGCATTGCGTAACATTGGCCGAAAGTTTCCGCCAAACCACCTGCACGACAGCTGGATTGACTTTCTGTATTGGGATGCTGAACTGGATGAGTTTTAGGGTTTAGTGCGCCAGGCCGCGACCCAGATCAGCGCCAACCCAAGCGAAAGCAGGGCGTTCCAACCGGCCATCGACAGACCTAGCATTTGCCACGGGATTTCGTCGCACCGCGCCAGCGGGGCGGACATGATCTGATCCATTAACTCTTCTGCGGATAACCCGCCGATACTGCCCGACGTGCAACTGGTTGGGCCTTCCCACCAACCTTGTTCAACGCCGGCATGATACAGCCCGATACCGGCTGTGGTGAACGCGGCAAGCGCGCCAGCAAGCGGCAAAAGGCGCAATGATGGCAGGAGCAATGCGACCAGGCCAATCGCGAAGGCTATCCCATGGGGATATCGCTGCCAGATGCACATTTTGCATGGTGCGAGCCCACCCAGGTTTTGGAAACCCCAGGCCCCCAGCAGCAATGCCGCGGAACCGCCAGCGGCAAGAGTGATCAAAACCGTACGTTTTGTCATAGGTACCGTACCGCCAGAAAGCCGCCGAACAGCAGGATGATGAACAGTGTGAACATCAACCCCAGGCGCTTTTCTATGAAGTCCCGGATCGGCTCACCAAATTTCCAAAGCAGACCTGCAACCAGGAAAAACCTAAGCGCGCGCGCCAGGATTGATGTTGCGATGAAGGTGCCAAGTGGCATGCCTGTCCAGCCCGACATGATGGTGATGACCTTGTACGGGAAAGGTGTGACACCAGCGGCCAACACGGCCCAGAAGCCAAAGTCGTTGAAACGGGTGTTAAACTCTTCCATTGCGTGGGCCTTGCCCATCGATTCCAGGATGGGCTGGCCAATGCTTTCATAGGCGAAAGCCCCGATCGCATAACCCAACAGACCGCCCAGGACCGATGCAACCAGCGCAACACCCGCGATCAGCCAGGCACGCGAGGGGCGTGCTAGAATCATCGGGATCATCAGTACGTCAGGTGGGATCGGGAAGAACGAGCTTTCGATGAAGGCAACAATTGCCAGCGCCCAAAGGGCATGAGGGTGCTCGGCCAGTCGAATGGTCCAGTCATAAAGCGATCGTAACATAGTCTACTCAAATCCCGGTCTTTGCCCGTGCAAGCCAAACCACGCACCCACGTACCCGTCAACCGCTGGCGATCAAACAATCGGAAAGCTGGTTGATTTTTGCCTCTGGACCTTCCCGCGCGGGGGCGCTAATCCAGTGTCCGTGGCCCAAGTGGCGGAATGGTAGACGCAGGGGATTCAAAATCCCCCGCCTTCACGGGCGTGAGAGTTCGAGTCTCTCCTTGGGCACCACATTTTCTCGTATATCGGATTGGAATGAACACAACAGCAGCGCCTCAGTTGGTTGTTGAACCTTGGATTCCAAACGGATGACGTATTCTGGTGCGTCACAAGGCTGTACCTGAATCAAAAAACCACCTAGGTTCGCTGCGCGGATTGGATTGTGCGTGTTTGTTTTGATTTTGGAGGTTAATGCCGGGTTTGTGTCTGCTTTGTTGCCAACAATCTTTCAAACACCGGCGGATGTCGTATATCGTTCACTTACAAATCTGATCCGTGAGTGGAATATTGGTTAGTGTATTGATTTGAAAGGTGCGTTCCATTGGTTGGAAACTCTGAAACCGCTAAGCCCGTCGGCCAGACCGACGCGCTTGAACTGACGATTTTGATGCCTTGTCTGAACGAGGCGGAAACGATCGAGATTTGTATCAAGAAAGCGCAGGATTTTATTGAGCGCGCGCAGATCAAGGGTGAGGTGCTGATTGCCGATAACGGCAGCACCGATGGTTCGATTGAAATGGCTGAGGCCCTGGGTGCGCGAGTCGTGAATGTTCCGCAAAAGGGGTATGGGGCTGCGCTATCGGGCGGGATTGATGCAGCCTTGGGCACCTATGTGATCATGGGCGACGCGGATGACAGCTATGATTTCTCCAGCCTCGATCCCTTCGTCGAGGCGCTGCGGGCTGGAAACGATCTGGTCATGGGCAACCGGTTCAAAGGTGGTATCTCGGATGGTGCGATGCCGTTTCTGCACAGATATCTGGGCAACCCGGTGCTCAGCTTCATTGGCCGACTTTTGTTCAACATCAATATTGGTGATTTCCACTGCGGTCTGCGCGGATTTAGGCGTGACTCGATCCGGGATCTTCAACTGCATACTTCCGGCATGGAGTTTGCCTCCGAGATGGTCACCCGATCCGCAATGTCGCGCCTGAAAATTGCCGAAGTGCCCACCACGCTGCGGCCTGATGGCCGAAGCCGCCCACCGCATCTGCGCACCTGGCGGGACGGGTGGCGCCACCTCAAGTTTTTGCTGATGCACAATCCACGCTGGCTGTTCGTCTATCCGGGGCTGTTTTTCAGTGTTGTTGGCGGGCTTGCCGCCTTGATCCTGATGTTCGGTCCTGTTCAGGTTGCAGGTTCGGTCGAGTTGGGCACAAACACCTTTATCGCCGCCTGCGTGATCACCATCCTTGGAACCCAGTTGCTGACCTTTGGCGCCTTGGCGCGGATGATGGCCACCCGGAGCGGATTGCTGCCAGTGGGTGAGCCGAGCCGGATTCTTCGAACCTGGGCCACAACCGACAATATCGCCCTATTTGCGTTTTGGTTGTTCCTGTTCGGTGTCATCCTGTTCGGTGTGGCGTTCGGCCAATGGGCGCGCCTGGGCTTTGGCAATATCGAAAACCCTCTGCCAACACGCCTGACTGTAGCCGGATTCAGCCTTATGGCCGTTTCGGTACAAACCGCCTTTGCCGCATTCTTGTTCGGGATTATTGAGATCCCAACCCGGGAACAAAACACCAAGTCCGATTGACCTTTCCGATCTTCGGCGAATGGTGGCCAACAGTTTGATAGGGCTGTCCGTGTCAGCGGGCAGCCTGTTTCATCTTCGATGGTTCGACGGGGAAAGTTCAAAAATCAACCTCAAATATGCTGCTTTGGCGCAATCTGCGATGGGCTGGCCTTGACATTCATTGTATCTGAATGAAACCTCGAAGATGTTGGGAGACATTGGAAAAATTCAAAATAGCAGCAGTTGCAGGGCAGCCGGTTCTGAGGTACCAGCGCGCTCCCTCGCTATTGCAGGGTTTTTGGCTTTTACCGCCCACACTAAAAAATGGGAGTTTTTTACATGAAAAACAGTAGCAAGCTTAGCCTCGGCGCGTTTGTGACCGCTGCAATGATGGCACCCGCGGCTTATGCCGAAGAGTTCATCACAATCGGCACCGGCGGCGTGACTGGCGTTTACTATCCGACCGGTGGCGCGATCTGCCGTCTGGTGAACAAAGGCCGTAAGGAACATGGCGTGCGCTGCTCGGTCGAATCGACCGGCGGTTCCGTTTACAACATCAACACCATCCGCGAAGGCGAGCTGGAATTTGGTGTGGCGCAGTCCGACTGGCAGTATCATGCGTACAATGGCAGCTCGAAATTCGAAGAGGCCGGTCCCTTTGAGAACCTGCGCGCCGTCTTCTCGGTTCACCCCGAACCGTTCACCGTTGTAGCGCGTGCCGATGCTGGCATCACCAACTTCGAAGACCTGAAGGGCAAGCGCGTCAACATCGGTAACCCCGGTTCAGGTCAGCGCGGCACCATGGAAGTGCTGCTGGGCGAAATGGGCTGGACCACGGATGATTTCGAACTGGCGACCGAACTGAAAGCGGCTGAACAGTCGGCGGCTCTGTGCGACAACCAGATCGACGCGATGGTTTATACTGTTGGTCACCCTTCGGGTTCGATCCAGGAAGCTACTACCGCTTGTGATTCCGTTCTGGTGAATGTCAGCGGTGAAGCCGTTGACAAATTGGTTGGCGACAACTCGTTCTACCGGACTGCGACCATTCCCGGTGGCATGTACCGTGGATCGGATGGCGACACTGCAACCTTCGGTGTGGGCGCGACCTTCGTGACGTCTGCGGATGTGTCGGATGACGCGGTTTATGCGGTTGTCAGCTCGGTCTTCGAAAACTTCGATGACTTCAAAAAGCTGCACCCGGCATTTGCGAACCTCAAGCCCGAAGAGATGATCGCGGACGGCCTGTCGGCTCCGCTGCATCCGGGTGCCGAGAAGTACTACAAAGAAAAGGGCTGGATTCAGTAAGCCAAACCTAAAGCAGAGCGCCTACAGGCGCCCTGCAACCCAAACCCGCACAAAGCGGGTGATTCAGAAGGCCAAAAATGGTCGCGACGGGGAGACATTTGCATGAGTTCCGACACACAACCCAATCGTCCGCTATCCGAAGAAGAACTTCAGGATCTTGTGGCGTCATCCGATGCGGGCGGACGTAATCCGGTCGGCAATGTGGGGATTTTCCTGGCCATTGTTGCGGCGATCTGGTCGATCTTTCAGGTCGTTTTGGCCTCGCCCATAGCGAACTATGTGCTGCCAGGCAGCATTGTGAACAACTCACGGCAGTTTCATCTGGCCTTTGCGATGTTTCTGGCCTTTGCGGCCTATCCGGCGCTGAAATCCAGTCCGCGCGACTATATCCCGATACAGGATTGGATCATGGGCATGTTGGGGGCGTTTGTCGCGCTGTATGGCTACTTTTTCTATGAGAAGATCGTCAATGCAGGCGGTCTTGCAGATGATACGGACAAATGGGTTGCCCTGGGCGGTCTGCTACTGCTGTTTGAGGCTGCGCGCCGCGCGCTTGGCCCGGCAATGGCAATCATTGCAACGATTTTCCTTGCTTATGTTTTCTTTGGATCTTCCGAATGGGTGCCCGAAGTCATCCGCTGGAAAGGCGCCAGCCTGAAAAAGGCGATGAGCCATATGTGGATCACCTCGGAAGGCGTATTTGGTATCGCACTTGGCGTTTCCACAAAATTCGTCTTCTTGTTCGTGCTGTTCGGGGCCTTGCTGGATAAGGCCGGGGCAGGGAACTACTTTATCAAGATGGCCTTTGGTGCCCTTGGCCACCTGCGCGGTGGCCCTGCCAAGGCGGCTGTTGTGGGGTCTGCGGCGACCGGCCTGATCTCGGGCTCGTCCATCGCCAATGTTGTTACCACGGGTACCTTCACCATCCCGCTCATGAAACGCGTGGGCTTTAGCAGTGAACAGGCAGGCTCGGTCGAGGTTGCAAGTTCTGTGAATGGCCAGATCATGCCGCCCGTCATGGGCGCTGCGGCCTTCTTGATGGTGGAGTATGTGGGTATTTCCTACGTCGAGGTGATTACCCATGCCTTCCTGCCAGCTGCGATCTCCTACATCGCGCTGGTCTATATTGTGCACCTTGAAGCCGTTAAGCGGAACATGCCGACGCTGGGCGACCGCGATGTGCATCTGGCGCGCACGGTGGTGGGCATGCTGTCCTTCTTCCTCGTCTTTGCCGGTCTCTGCTATGGCTCGCAATTCCCGGTCGACGCGGTCACTACGTTGGTGCCATCAGCTGCTGGGATTGTGCTGAGCCTGATTATCGTCGCGGTGTATATCGCTCTGCTTTATCTGGCGGCACAGGTTCCGGATCTGGAGCCCGATGATCCAAACGCGAAAGAAGTCACCTTGCCGGTGATCGCTGATATCTACAAAGCTGGCCTGCATTACCTGCTGCCGATCATCGTTTTGGTCTACTTCCTGATGATCGAACAGAAATCACCGGGTCTGTCGGCCTTCTGGGCAACGGCGCTGTTGTTCGTGATCCTGCTGACGCAAAAGCCGCTCAAGGCGATCTTCCGTGGCGAAAGCGATGTCTATAACCGCTTCATCGACGGTGTTGCCGATCTATGGCAGGGCCTGATCGACGGCGCGCGCAACATGATCGGTATCGCTTTGGCCACGGCCACGGCAGGTGTGATCGTGGGCACCGTAACGCTGACCGGTGTTGGACAGGTGATGGCCGATCTGGTCGAGTTCCTGTCGGGCGGCAACCTGATCCTGATGCTGATCATGGTCGGTATCCTTAGCCTGATCCTGGGGATGGGTCTGCCAACCACGGCGAACTATATCGTCGTCAGCTCGCTGATGGCCGGTGTGGTTGTCGAACTGGGTGCCCAAAGCGGGTTGATTGTGCCGTTGATCGCGGTGCACCTATTCGTGTTCTACTTTGGGATCATGGCAGACGTGACACCGCCTGTTGGTTTGGCCAGCTTCGCGGCTGCCGCTGTATCGGGCGGTGATGCGATCAAGACCGGTTTCACCGCGTTCTTCTACAGCTTGCGGACCGTAGCGCTGCCTTTTGTGTTTATCTTCAACACTGATCTGCTGTTGATCGATGTCACCTGGGTCGAAGGGATAACCGTCGCCATATTTGCAACCATCGCTATCCTGGTCTTCACGGCTGGCACGATGGGCTACTTCCTGACCCACAGCCGCATCTATGAAAGCATCGCGCTGATCTTCGTCGCTTTTGCGCTGTTTAGACCCGACTATTTCATGGATCGCATCTCGCCTCCGTTCCAGTCGGTCGAGCCTGCTGCGTTTGAAGAAACGATAGGTCAGACGGCACCGGGGTCCGAGGTGCGACTGGTCATATCCGGCCCGGATTTCGACACGCTCGAAATGGCCGATACCACCGTTGTTGTCACCGTCGGTGATGAAGAGGGCGGCGCGGCAAGGGTTGAAGCGATGGGGCTGATCCTGATCCCCGAAGATGGGCTGATCAAGCTTGAGGAACCGCTGTTTGGCACGCCTGTCGCCGATGATCTGGATATCTTCGACTATTACGGGGACGAAGCGGTGCGCCTGACCTCGGTCAGCTTGCCATCCAGCCAGCCTCCGAAACAACTGGTCTATATCCCGGCGATGATCCTGCTGGCTCTGATCGCCTTCCTGCAACGCGGCCGTGCCGCCAGACAAGAGGTGCCCGCATGACCAAATCAGTTCTTTGCGCCGTCGATATCAGCAATGGTGATCTGGACAGCCCGGTCCTGAAACAGGCCGCCAGGCTGGCGGATCTGGATGGGGCGCAGCTGGATGTCGTGACCGTTCTTCCGGATTTTGGCGAAAGCTGGGTGTCGGGGTTTTTCGAGGCCGACTTCCACGATAAGGCGCTGGCCGAGGCGCATGACAAGCTGGCGAACCTTTGTGTCTCTGCGCTTGGAGCGGAACGCAACGCCGTGATGCGCCACGTGGTGGCCACTGGCACGGCCTATCAGGAAATCCTGAAAACAGCTGAGGGCGCCGGATCCGACCTGATCGTGATCGGGGCACATAAGCCTGATTTTAAGGATTATCTGCTGGGCCCCAATGCGGCGCGCGTTGTACGTCACGCTACGGCTTCGGTCTACGTGGTGCGCTGATCAGTACCCGGTCATTTCCAGATAGCCGCGCCCGGCGTGGCTGCCTGAGACAGTGACCGGGCCTTCCCAGTATTCAAATCGCGTGGCCATCCAGGCATCAGGGATCAGGGCCGAGACCTTGACGTTAAGCCCCCGGTCCGGCAGGTCCACCTGCCAGCGTATCGGTACATCTCGTCCCGCGACCTCTGCGGTTTCTAACTGGGTGAATGCGGCGGAACCGTTCGGCAATGCCTCGGTGCTGCCATCTGCATTGATCCAAGTGGCGGCAGTGAAATCCCCGCGATCCCCGCGCAACCGGAAGGCCATCAGCTTGTCGCCATCATCAAAGCTGAGCGAGAACCAATCCCATCCGCTTTGATCTTCGGCCAGAGGTTGCGAGGACCATTCACGGTCCAGCCAAGCCGAACCGGTGACGGTGACATCGCGCTGTGGCAGGTGCAAAGTACCTTCAACTGTATAGAAGGGTTGAGAATAGTAGTAGCTGGCCTGTCCATCGGCGGATTTGACTGAATAGCCATCTTCGCCGTGAAACACCAATGGGCCTTGGGCGTTTAGCGACAGGGTGTACCCAAAATCCTCTCCGTTTGCGGTCAGGGATAGCGTATCGAAATCGGGCCCGCTTATGCGCCATTCGTCGATCCAAGCGGCAAAGGGTTTTGCTATGACCCCCGCCTGACCGATACCGCCGCGCGACAGGCGTTCGGCAAAGTAGTGCCGTTCAGGCGTCGTGACAGCGGCGTGGCCCATCCAGATCTGTGGGCTTTGCCAACCCTCGACCTCAAAGGGCTTGAGAGCCGAGCGAAACAAGGTCCACTGGATGCCATAGTCGCGCCCGTCATCCCCCTTGAGATTGGCGGTCAGATACCACCATTCGATCCGGTAGCTGGGATGGGGCCCGTGATCTTGCGGAAACTCGAACGGGACGCCACGCTGCGGCACATCAAACCCGTCTGCCGATCCGCCCAGACCCGCATAACCTTGGGCTAGTGCGGATGTCGGAAGCCAGACCAGCAGAAAAAGAAAAAACGCTCTAACGTTCATTGGCAAACACTCTCAGCAGGCTGGCTGGGGGCAGGCGCAGCAGTCGCAACGCGGGCAGGGCCGCCGCCACAAAAGCAGCCAGTAGCGTCAGAAGGAACAGATACAGCCAGTCCCACGGGAACAGGAACATCGGAAGTCGCCATCCAAAGGCCTGTACATTGATAACAGCAAGCAAAACCCAGGCCAGAACCAGCCCCAAGGGCAAAGCCAGACAGGCAGTCAATGCGGCCAGCAGGGCACTGCGCAATAGCTCGAACCTAGCCAGTTGCGCACGATTCAGACCCAAGGCCCAGACCGGCGCGATTCGGGGCAGGCGCTGCGTCCAAAGGGTAAGCAGGCTGGTCAGTATTGCAAATCCGGCAACCCCAAGGGTCAGGATATTCAGGGCTGAGGTCACGACAAATGTCTTCTCGAAAATCGCCCGCGATTGTGCCTTCATCGCCGCCTGTTGAACCACGCTGCGCGGGGGCATATCGAACTGAGTGCGCAGGGATTGCGCCATCTCGGTCGCGTGATCTGGGTCCATGCGAATGCCGAAACGTCTTGCATCAGCCCCCGGCGCGATCTGATCCAGACGGGACATCGACACGATCGCCTGACCGGTTGGATTGCCATAGTCGGAATAGACGCCTGCAATGGGCAGAGAGGCAGTCGACGACAGCGCCAGAACATCTCCGGGCCAAAGATCCGCGCGCCGGGCTAGCTGTTCGTTAATGAGGATTGCCTGTCCTGACATCACCCGATCCCAATCGCCATCTGATCGTGCGATCAATGGCCAGTGATCCCGGTAGACCGGGTCGTCGACCACGCCATACAGGAACAGCGGGCCGGTTTCGTGTGTAAGTTCTGCACTGCGGATGGGCAGAATTGCGTCCACCTGAGGGGTCAGCCACGCGATGATGTCCGCCGCTTGCTGATCATCTGCGGCGGTCACATACAGCTCCGAGGTCAGGCGTTGATCCAGCCAGCCGACAAAGGTCAGCCGAAAGCTGGACACCATCGTGCCGACACCGATATTGGCCGCAAGCGCTAGCAACAAGGCCATCAGTGCCAAGGAAAGCCCAGGTAATTGCGCCCGCATATCCGCCCAGATCCATTGAGATACGGGCCCGCGTGCTTTCATAGCAAAGATCGTCAGGGCTAGCGAAAGGAACCAGGGCAAAACCAGTGCTGCACCGGTCAACAGCCCAGCGAGCAGTGCAAAGCCCCCGAGCAGACCACCGATGCCGAAATAGAGGGCGGTTCCGCAGGCGATCAGGAACACTCCGACCATCCCGATCAGGTCGTGTGATCGCCCGCTGCCGCGCCAAGCCTGAGCGCCGGGTCCTTCGAGCAGTGGCATACGAGACAGACGCCAAAGCGCATGACCGCTGGCCCCCAAGGTGCCGACCAGTGCCATGGCCATACCCGCCAGCGCCCAGCTCGGTTGCAGGCTCAACTGCCCGGTGACAGGGGCGCCATAAAGCCCACGCAGGGTTGCGGCGACATCCGGCAGCAACGCGCCTGCGAGAAAGAAACCCAGGATCAGGCCCAAAGCTCCGCCGATACAGGCCAGTACCGCCAATTCAGCCAGAACCATCCAAACCAGCCGCCGCATCGAAACGCCCAAGGCACGCAAGGTTCGGATCATGCCGCGCCGCTGGGCAAAGGCCAATCCGACCGTGCCGTTCACAATGAACAACCCGACAGCAAATGACAGTAAGCCGAAGGCAGTGAGGTTCAGGTGAAAACTATCGGTCAGCTGGGCCGTATCGACCTGCGAGGCCGGGCTGATCTGCTGTAGTTCAGGCGCGACCTGCGACAGGGGCGGGCGTCCGCGTGGCTGGTTTGGCAAAACCACAAGACGGGAAATCATACCGCGTTGGTCCAGAAGGGCTTCGGCCGCGCCGATATCGGTTAGAATCACATCGGAAGGCAGCGATGTGCTGAGGATGATCGGTGGCAGTCCTGCGACGGAAGACAACAGCGGCACGAGGTCTGGATGAACCAGCAATCTGCCCGGAGCCGTCAAGATGTCGGCCGGATTTGGGGAAGCGGTACTTTGCTCGGTTTCCGTCACGGCGGGCAGGGCAGGGTAAGCCACCATATCGACACCCATCACACGCAAGGTGCGACCTTCCACGCGATAAGGACCTTCCAGAACGGCAGCCACCTGCCAACCTGCCCGGCGCAGTTCAGCGTATCGGGACAAAGGGATGGGTCCGCTTGGATCGCGCAACTCATCAAACTGCCCCAAGGCCAGTTGCGCATTGGCACGCGCATAGCTTGCGCGGGCCTCGGCGTTGATGGCCTGCACGGCAGACCACAGACCGGTTGCCAAGGCAATGCCGATCAGCAGCGTTGCCAGTTGCAGCCAATGCGCGCGCCAGTGTGATAGCAGCGCCTGTATGACGGCCCTGGTCATTCGATGCGGCCACCGGCCAGATGCACGCGCTGGTCGAGCCGCGCGGCAATGTCTTGTGAATGGGTCACCAATAGCAAAGCGGCGCCGGTATCAGCAACCAGTGCCAGCATCAGGTCCAAGACATTGGCACTGGCAGTTTCGTCCAGGTTGCCCGTAGGCTCATCGGCCAGCAGCAGTTTGGGCCGCGCGGCCATGGCGCGGCCAATGGCAACGCGCTGTTGCTGCCCACCGGACAGGTTCTCGGGGAAGCGTTCCAGCAGATCGGACAACCCGAGCCGATCAGCCAGTTGAGTGCTCCACTCGGTGTCATGGCACCCCGCCAGCCGGGCGTGAAAGGACAGATTTTGCGAAACAGTGAGCGATGGGATCAGGTTAAACTGTTGAAACACCAGAGAGACCTGAGTGCGGCGCAAGGCGGCACGGCCTGCATCATCCAGCGTTGAAAGGGCCACGCCATCAAGTGTGATCTCACCGGCATCGAAGCTATCCAAAGCGGCGGCTAGGTTCAGCAAGGTGGATTTGCCGCTGCCACTTTCACCGGTCAGGGCCAGTGTCTGCCCCTGATCCAGGGTCAGCGACACATCACGCAGGACAGGCCGCCCACCAGGATAGGATTTCTGCACCTTGTCTATCGTCAACAGCATGATCTGCCCCGCTTTTTCATGCAGGATGTGCAACGGAATTCACCCATGTCCAGTGCCGAACGCTCTCCGATGCGTTTCGCCGCAGGTATATTGAGGGCGCGCCGGTCTTGTACCTTTCCGCCGCAGAGGCCATTCTAATACTCACGGGATCATCGCGGAACAGGGTGGAAAATCATGAGCTTGCTGCACCAGATTGTTTGGGGCAGTGCCTTTCTTGGGCTCTGCTTTGTGGTCGAGATCTTTTTCCTGACCTGGTGCACGATTTTCGTGATGAGGATGGAAATGAAATGGTCCAAATACGGGCTGTTTCTGGCCACTGCCGCCCCGATTGCCGTGGCGCTGGCGTTTATCGTTTTAACACACACAATTCAGGTGTGGATATGGGCGATCGTTTGGGTTTTGCTTGAGGTGCTGCCGGATTGGAATACGGCGTTGTATTTCTCATTGGTGACGTTCACCACGCTGGGTTATGGCGATATCGTTCTGGGTGAGGCGTTACGGATTTTTGGATCTTTTGCGTCGGTTACCGGGCTTTTGGCCTTTGGTCTTTCGACCGCCTATATGGTTGCCCTAATGACCCGTGTGTTTCAGGAACGGCTCTTTTCCTTAGGCCAATCCCCTAGAGAATAGGTGCAAACAAACGGGCCAGGGGCGCACCAAACCGAATATAGGCCGGTTGTTGGCTCAGTGACCGCGTCAACTCGTAACTCTTGTCGAAATCAGCCAGCAGCATCCGTTCCACTGCCCGCGCGGCTTCGGTGTTGAAAAACAACGCCATTGCTTCAAAATTCAGCCGGAATGATCGGTTGTCCAGATTGGTTGTGCCCACTGCGGCCAGCGTGTCATCGACCACAAACACCTTCTGGTGCATGAAGCCATCCGTATAGCGAAACACCCGCGCGCCGCAGTTTCGAACCTCATCAAAATAAGCAAAGGCGGCCAGCCAGGGCAGGCGGTGATCGATCACCTCGGGCACAAGGATACGCACATCCACACCGCGCATGGCCGCATGTTGCAACGCTGTCATAACGTCGATATCGGGCACGAAATAGGGCGAGGCAATCCAGAACCGCTCTTTTGCTTCGGCGATGGCCGAAAAGAACATCATAGCGCCGGTTTCGGTGTCGTCGCCGGGCCCGGTGGCGACCAGAAGCGCGTTCATATCTTGATCAGATTCGCTGCCAGCCCAATCCAGATCGTCGATCAGGTCCTCGCCACGGGCCCAGTGCCAATCCTCGGTAAAGATCAGCTGCAGTTGTCGGACAATATGGCCGGTAATTTTCACATGTGTGTCGCGCCAGTGGCCGAACTTTTCGCCCTGACCTAGATATTCGACGCCAACATTGTGCCCGCCGATAAAGCCGGTCTCTCCGTCGATCACCACGGTTTTTCGATGGTTGCGGTAGTTCAACTGAAAGCGAAAGTTCGGGCCGCGTTGTTCCTTCGGGTTGGCGACATCAATGCCTGCGTTCTGCATGGTTTCCAGAAACTCGGACGGCAAGCCATAGCTGCCCACCGCGTCGGTCATGAACCGCACGTGCACACCCCGATCCGAGGCCGCGATGAGCCGTTTCTGAAGCTTCAGCCCCAATTCATCGGCACGCACAATGTAGAACTGGATCAGGATGTAGTTCTTTGCCGCATCAATGGCTTCGAAAATCGCATCGAATGTAGCATCGCCATCAATCAGCAGCTCGGCCCCATTGCCGCGCGAAACGGGCAGGTGGGCCAGGAATTCGAACGGCCGGGGATTGATCGACATTTTCTCAGGATCTGGCTTGGAGTGATCGGCGAATGTCTTGATGCCTTCGACCACGCGCTCGCTTTCCTGTCGGGCAATGCGGTAGCCGCGAAAACGGTGGCGGCCCAGAAACAGATACATCGGTACGGCAAAGAACGGGGCAGCGATCAGAAAGACCACCCAGCCAACCGCGCCCTGTGGTGTTCGGGCCGTCTGCGCCGCCCTGAGCGAGAAGATGGCGGCCGTGACATAAAGTGCAAAGACGGCGGCAGATACCAACACTGTCCACATTTTGTTTTCAGGGCTCCGTCTGTTTGCTTTGCGCTAGAGTCGATAGACGAACGACGCTGCGTTCTTGTTCTTCATTTGGAATCGTCCCCTAATCGCCCATCCAAAGACATCAAAATCGCGACTGGACGCAGCGCAGGGATATGGCTGAAAACGATCAGGATGCAGACCGTCAGGGGCACGCTCAGGAAGGCGCCGATCAAACCCCAGACTGTGGTCCAGAAAGTCAGCGCCAGTATGACCAGGAAGGTGGACATGTTCAGCGACCGGCCCAGCATCGCAGGGTCCAGGAAGTTGCCGATCAGGAACTGGATTGTGCCACAGCCCAGGACCACTACCAGAAACGGGCCGATGCTTTCGAACTGCACCAGAGCGATCATGGCCGGGAACACCACGGCAATGATTGACCCGATTGAGGGGATGAAATTCAGCGCGAAGGTCAGAACCGCCCATGTCTCGGCATATTCCAGGCCAAGCATGCGGAAGATGCTATAGCTGATGCCTGCTGTGATAAGACTGATCAGGGTTTTGACGCCGACATACCGCTGTAGGCTGAACGAGATTGCATCCAGCATCACCGACAGCTCTTTCCCGGTTTCGGGGCTTCCTGCGGCCAGCTGGATCTTTTTGCGAAAGGCCAGGCGTTCGACCATCAGGAACGAGACATAAAGGCTGATCAGAAAGAACTGGTTCAGCAGCGATGTGGCGCTGCCCAGCAACAGCCGCGCCAGATAGGACATGTCGATGCTGACAAGGTTGTCACGGATAAATGTTGTCACATCGCTGCCCACCAGCCCGGCGATACGGTTGATGGCGCTGTCGAACTGGGCCTCATACGTGGTGATACCACGGGCAAATTGGGTGGCCTGGCTGCCAAGAATATACATGATGGTGAACAGGCCTGCCAAAACAACGGTCACTCCGGCCAGGTTTGCCAGCCAAACCGGCGAGTGTGTAAGGGCGATGACGCGATCGCTGAGCGCGATGATCAGAACATTGACCAGCAGGGCAAGCGTCAACGGGATCAGAAAGGCCGCTCCTGCATAAAGCCCAAGAACAACCAAAGCGGCAACGATGCAGCTGTCACGTACCACAGACAGGCTGAGGCGGCGGCGTATCACTGGGGCGTTTGGATCGGATGTCATAAAGAACCTGACTTGGGGCAGGGTACGGGCCTGCCTTGATCCTGCACAGCCCGATACGTTTATGCAATGCTGTCAGCTATTTAATAATTTGGAATTCGCGATGCGGCGGGTTCTACCTTGGCTTGTGGCGGGCTAGGGTCGACCCATGTCTGTTGCTTCGAATCTGTTCTCAACCCATCCGATCAAGGCGCTGTTTCTGGCGGTGCGGCGGTTCAACGATAAGAACGGCTTTGTCATGAGCAGCCACGTTGCCATGTCGATGATGATGGCGCTGTTTCCCTTTGTGCTGTTCACCGTCGCGCTGGCGGGAGCACTCTCGCAAGGTTATGTGACGGATGAACTGGTCGATTTGATCTTTGGCGCATGGCCACAGGACGTGGCCGGACCTATCGTGGCCGAGCTGCGGGCGGTGCTGGATGGGTCCGGGTCCGGGGTAATTACGCTGGGCGGTTTGCTGGCCGTTTACTTTGCCTCAAACGGGGTCGCGGCGGTGCGGACAGCAATGAACCACGCCTATCACGACCATGACAGCTGGCCCTTCTGGAAAACACGTCTGCTGTGTATCGCTTTGGTTATTCTGGGCGGCGCGTCCGTCCTGATCGTGGCAGCAGTTGAGGTTGTTCTGCCCGTCTACACAGCGCTTGTTTCCGAACGCACAGATGTGGATGTCGCAACCTGGTTGTCGGCGGATCGCCTGCGCTGGACCTTTGCGGTGGCGGTGCCGGTTGTGACCATTCTGATGGCGCACCTTGTTCTGCCCACGCGGCGTCATAGTCTGATGCAGATCCTGCCGGGCGTGGTTCTGACACTTGTGCTGTTGGGGACCGGGGGATGGGGGTTTTCGATCTATATCGGTCAATTCGCCAGCTACAGCGCCACTTATGCGGGTTTGGCTGGGGCTATGGCGGCGCTGATCTTCCTGTACCTGTGCGCTGCGATTGTGATCATGGGGGCCGAATACAACAGCGCTCTGATTGATCTATCGAAAGACGATCCCGGCGCGCAGGTCTAAGCTCAGTTGGATCGGCACGCGCTCGCCCGTATTGGGCCATGATCCCGGCAAATTTCACCTTTAGACAGCCTTAGGGGCATCAGCCTCAGGTTTGTTTGCAGGTGGCACATGTCAGAAACGATGCAGAAACAGCCCTGTGCAGGGGCAGTTAAAGGGTCATTGGAGCAGCGTATCGCGCAGTTGCGGGATCGTAGACCAGTGTATCTGAACGATTCACAGGTTGTTGAGATGCAGAGCCTTGCAACCGCGTCTTTCCAGGAGCACCCGCTTGCAGTGCAGATCGCGACCGAAGATTAACTTCAGCCGCGAAACCCTGTTGCTACCACGAATTTTTCTGAGCTGTCTGATCGGGATGCGGGCGGTTTGACGTTGGCAACCTTATCGAATTTCTGCTTCAGAAGTTTCTGCAGGTCGCCCTCGGCCCCTCCGGCCAAAACTTTGGCAACGAACGTGCCGCCTTCCTCAAGAACGTCGAAAGCGAAGTAGGCGGCGGCCTCGCACAATGCCATGATCCGCAGGTGGTCGGTTTGCTTGTGACCCGAGGAGGCGGCTGCCATGTCTGACATCACCACATCCGCCTTGCCACCCAGCCAGTCTTTGACCTGTTGGTCGGCGTCGTCTTCCATGAAATCCAGCACATGGGCCGTTGCGCCAGCCACTGGCTCAACCTCTTGCAGATCGACGCCCAGAACCGTTCCGATCCGCTTGCCGCTTTTTTCGCCCAGTGCATTCACCCGCTTGACCGCAACTTGCAGCCAGCCACCGGGGGCGCAACCCAGATCCACGACGCGCGCACCGGGTACGAGGAATCGGAATTTCTCGTCCAATTCCAATATCTTGAACGCCGCACGCCCGCGATACCCTTCGGCATTTGCGCGTTTTACATAGGGATCATTCAACTGTCGTTCCAACCAGCGAGTCGAGCTGAGCTTTCGCCCGCGCGCGGTCTTTACCTTGACCTTCAGGTCGCGTTGCCCACGGCCTGAGGTGTTCTTTTCACTCGGTGTCTTCGCCATCAGAACGGTCCGTCTTCCAATACACCGTCCGCGCTCATTTGTGCATACAGCAGACCTTCGCGCAGCCCCCGGTCCGCTACAGACAAGCGGTCGGTGGGCCAGCAACGCAAAAGGGCCTGCAAAATGGCCGAGCCGGACATGATCAGGGCTTGCCGGTCATCCCCAATCCGGGGGTCGCGGCGGCGCCCATGAGGGCCGAGTTCTAAATACCCGCGGATGACTTTGTCAATCTGATCGCTGGTCATGCGCAGACCGTCCACTTTGGTTCGGTCATAGCGCTTGAGACCCAGATGCGAGGCGGCAACGGTCGTTACTGTTCCGCTGGTGCCGACGATCTGGAACCCCTCGCGGGTCTGTTCGTCCTTGTAAGGGGCGAAATCGGCCAGGTTTTCTTCAAAAAACCAGCTCATCAGGGCAAAACGGGCCGAGTCGTCTTCGACGTCGTGGAACTGATCGCGCAAAGTGGCAACTCCCAGCGGAACACTGATCCAGTCGACAACTTTGGCCGCCGGGAAGGGGCTGTCAGCGGTGTGAAACCCGTTGTGCAAGCGCATGATCGCAGCCGGGCGGTCGCGTCGTGGGAGGGAGGAAATATCGATCCACACCAACTCGGTCGAACCGCCGCCGATATCAACGACCAGTAACTGTTCGGTCTTGGTGGACACCAAGGGCGCACATGAGATGACGGCCAGGCGTGCCTCTTCTTCGGGCTGGATGATCTCCAACGTCAAACCGGTTTCACGTTTCACCTGTCGGATGAAGTCGCGCGCGTTCTTGGCGCGGCGGCACGCTTCGGTGGCGACCAGACGCATCCGTTTGACCTTATTGCGTTTCAGCTTTTGCTGGCAAATGCGCAGAGCCTGAACGGTACGCGACATCGAGGCCCGGGACAGACGCCCCGTGCGTTCCAGACCCGCGCCCAACTGCACGGATTTGGAGAAACTGTCGACCACATGGAACCCGCTGCCCTTGGGCTGGGCTATCAACATGCGGCAGCTATTTGTCCCCAGATCCAACGCCGCATAGAGTGCATCTGGATCGGGTCTTGCCGGCGCGGGGCTTTCGACCGCCTTCGGGAACGCGCCCGCACCTTTGGGACGCTTGGGCGCCATTCGTCACGCCCTCCGATTTTCGAGTTAGTTTGACCCTAGGCGGGGGATCGCCGACGCGCAAGTGATTTCAATTTTGAATTTAACGTGACTGTCACACCGCGTTCATACTGGGGTGCGATCCCGTGGCCGATCCCCGATACGGGATTCTCTACCAGCTTTCAGCCAGATATGGAGATTGCCATGAAAGACGAGCACACCCTTTCTTTTGATGAGTATGATGAGGTCGTAAATCCACGCCCCGAAGAATGTGAATTTGATCGTGTGGTTGAACGGGCCTTGTCGCGACGCGGTTTTTTGGGCGGTGTTCTGGCGATGGGCAGTTTCACGGCTGTAGCCGGCTCGTTTGTACCTTCGGGTGCACGTGCTGCGGCAGATCGTTTCGCGTTTGACGCAATCCCGATTTCCACCGCAGATGACATAGTGGTACCTGCGGGTTACAAGGCCGAGGTTTTGGTGCGCTGGGGGGATCCGCTTTGGTCCGATGCGCCCGAATTTGACCATGCAACGCGCGGTACGGCTGCCAGCCAGGAACGTGCCTTTGGTGACAACACTGATGGTCAGGACGTCTTCCTGCATGACGGTCATGTGCTGTTGGTTGTGAACAACGAGTACACCAACCGTGACATCCTGTGGGGCAATAACTCCGATGCCAAGGCGGCCTCGGATGACGATGTTGCCAAGGGCATGATGGCCCATGGTGTTACCGTGGTCGAGATCGCGAACACCGATGGCACATGGGCGATCGTCAAGGATAGCCCTTACAACCGCCGTATCACGCCGCAGACCGATATGGCCTTGACCGGGCCGGCCGCAGGCCACGATCTGCTGAAAACCGCAGCCGATGCGACAGGGACGACCTCGAAGGGCACCTGGAACAACTGCGGCAACGGCATGACGCCCTGGGGCACATATCTGGCCTGTGAAGAAAACTTCAACGGTTACTTCTCGGCAGCTGATGAGAATCACGAGGTCAGCCCTGAACTCAAGCGCTATGGCGTTTCGGCCAGCGACTGGGGCTATGGTTGGGCCAAGATCGATGACCGCTTTGACGTCTCGAAAAACCCCAACGAACCGAACCGCGCAGGCTATGTGGTTGAGATTGATCCGACCGATCCCACCTCAACTCCGCGTAAACTGACCGCTTTGGGCCGTTTCAAGCACGAAAATGCTGAAGCGGTTGTAAACAACGATGGGCGTGTCGTCGTTTACATGGGCGATGATGAGCGTGGCGAGTTCCTGTATCGCTTTGTCTCTGATGGCGTCTATGCAGCTGGTGTTGACACCAATGCTCTGCTGGAAAACGGTACTCTTTCGGTCGCCAAGTTCAACGACGACGGAACCGGTGAGTGGCTGGAGCTGACACCTGAGACAACAGGTATGGCGTCGCTGGCAGAAATCAGCGTTCACACCCGTCAAGCCGGTTCGGCTGTAGGTGCAACCACAATGGACCGCCCGGAATGGGTTGCCGCGAACCCCAACTCGCCCGAGGTCTATTGCTGCCTGACCAACAACAAGAACCGGGGCGTCAAGCCGAATGCTGGTGGCGATGAAACGCCGGTGAACGGTCCGAACCCGCGTGAGGCCAACAACTATGGCCAGATCGTGCGCTGGACCCCTGAAGGTGGCGATCACACAGCGGCAGGCTTCGGCTGGGACCTCTATGTTCTGGCTGGTAACCCCACCGTGCATCAGGACGCCAATGCAGGATCTGACAACATCAATGCCGACAACATGTTCAACTCACCCGACGGGTTGAAGTTCGACAGCAATGGGCTGATGTGGATCCAGACAGATGGCAAATACTCGAACGAAGGCGACTTTGCCGGTCAGGGTAACAACCAGATGCTGGCAGGTGACCCGGTTACCGGCGAAATCCGTCGTTTCCTGGTAGGCCCGAATGAGTGTGAGATCACCGGCCTCAGCTGGTCGCCTGATCGCCGCACCATGTTCGTGGGCATCCAGCACCCCGGTGAGGATGGCAACAGCCATTGGCCCGAAGGCGGTGACGCGGTTCCACGCTCTGCCATCATCGCGGTAACCCGCGAAGACGGTGGCCTGGTCGGCTAACCTCGCCGATTGCTGAAAATAAACCCCGGACGATGCAATTCGTCCGGGGTTTTTCTGTTTCATGCAGCAGTTTCATAGTGACGATGAGAATTTTGATATGCGGATTGGCTTGGAACTCGGCTAAAAGCCCGGGTACAGGATCGTGGGCGAAAAAGTCGCTTGAAATGCTACTTGTGTCGAAAACCGACCGACCACGACCCACATAGGTGTTTAGAACCGGCCCATCGGGTTAGGAGGAATCACAGCAATGCCTGACGTTACCATCGTTTATTGGCGCGACATTCCCGCTCAGGTCATCGTCGGCAAAGGCCGTCGTGGCGCGAAGCGGCAGTTGGAAGAACGGTTTGAACAAGCCATCGACCGTGCCGCCATGAGAGTGAACGCCAAGGACAGTGATGCCTACCTGGCCGAATGGCGCAAAGCCGCGCCTTTTGCGGTTGAGGGCGACCCGTCCGAGATTGCTGAGGCGCAGGCCGTGCGTCTGGAAACGGAATATGATCAGGACCGCATCAAAGCGCTGATCGCCAATGACGGTTGGGCATGAGCCCCAGACAGCTATGGGAGGCCGCAATGGCTTTGCTGAACTTCAAGAAACGTGACGCCGTCGAAAACGGCCCCGTAAATCCGACCGTCGAAGCCTTTTTGCAGGGCTATTCGATCGAGGTGATGCCGCGCACCGCCGAGAAGGTCGAAGATTTCCGCGCGCTGCTGCCCGAAGGCACCCGCGTCTACATCGCCCATATCGAGGGCACGCCGATCGAAGATATGGTCAAGACCGCTAAGCGCATCGCTGCTGACGGTTATCCGGTGATGCCGCATTTCCCGGCGCGGATCATCAAGGATGCGGCGACGCTGGAAAACTGGATTTCCATGTATCAGGGCGAGGCGGGCGTTGAACAAGCGCTGCTGCTGGCCGGTGGCGTGGCAAAGCCCCATGGTGATTACGACAGCTCGATGCAGCTGCTGGAAAGCGGTCTGTTCGACAAGGCAGGCTTCAAACGCCTGCATGTGGCGGGTCACCCAGAGGGTAACAAGGACATTGACCCCGACGGTTCAACCAAGAATGTCGATGACGCGTTGCGCTGGAAACAGAAATTCTCTGAGACCACCGATGCGGAAATGGCTCTGGCCACGCAATTCGCGTTTGACGCGAAGCCGATCATCGCTTGGGCCGACAGCCTGAAAGAGGCAGGGATCGACATTCCGGTCCATATCGGTATCGCGGGCCCCGCCAAGCTGCAGACCCTGATCAAGTTCGCCATCGCTTGTGGCGTTGGTCCGTCACTGAAGGTGCTGCAAAAGCGCGCCATGGATGTGTCCAAGCTGCTTCTGCCTTATGAGCCGACCGACGTGATCACCGAACTGGCCAACTACAAAGCGGCCAACCCTGATTTCAACATCACCAACGTTCACTTCTTCCCACTGGGCGGGATCAAGACCAACGCCAACTGGGCGATCAATAACGGCGGCGCTTCGACGAAGCCTGCAAACTCCTAAGGAACGGACATGACCCGTACAGTCGTAGAATCAAAAACAAAAACTGCCGTTCTGGGCTTTGACGAACCGTTCTGCGTGATCGGTGAGCGGATCAACCCCACAGGCCGCAAGAAACTGGCTGCTGAACTGGAAGCGGGCGATTTTTCGACCGTCGAAAAAGACGCACTGGCACAGGTTGCTGCCGGCGCGACCGTTCTGGATATCAACGCGGGCGTTGTCTACAACTCGAACCCCAATCCGAATGAAACCGAACCGCCGCTGATGCGTAAGATTGTCGAGCTGGTACAGGGCCTCGTTGATGTACCCCTCTGTGTCGACAGTTCGGTTCCTGGCGCATTGGAAGCGGGTCTTGAGGCGGCTGAAGGCCGTCCGCTGCTGAACTCGGTCACCGGCGAGGAAGAGCGTCTGGAACTGGTTTTGCCGCTGGTGAAGAAATACAACGTGCCGGTCGTTGCCATCTCAAACGACGATACCGGTATTTCCGAAGATCCTGACGTGCGTTTTGCTGTTGCGAAAACGATTGTCGAGCGCGCTGCTGATTACGGCATTCCCGCGCATGATATTGTTGTCGACCCGCTGGTGATGCCCATCGGCGCGATGGCTACTGCGGGTCAGCAGGTGTTCGCTCTGGTCCGTCGTCTGCGCGAGGAATTGGGTGTGAATACGACATGCGGTGCGTCCAACGTCTCATTTGGCCTGCCGAACCGTCACGGCATCAATAATGCCTTCCTGCCAATGGCCATGGGTGCTGGCATGACCTCGGCGATCATGAACCCGGTAGCCCTGCCGGTGACCCAAAAGAAGATTGCCGAGAAGAAAGAGGCCGTGACCGCCGCCGGTATCATCCTGCCGGAAGGCATGGACGATGAGACTTTCGTGCAGATATTTGGTCTGGGCTCGACCTTGCCGCGCGCCGGTAAAGAAATGGAGGCCATCCGCGCCGCCAATTTGCTCACCAACAACGACCCCCATGGTGGTGAGTGGATCAGGTTCAACAAAGCCCCCGAGGCACCCGGAGCCGAAGGTGAAGGGCGAGGACGTCGCGGAGGCGGTCGCCGCCGCCGCGCCTAGGCTGTGAACGCAACTTGATCGGAGGTCGGGCACTTGCCCGGCCTTTTTTTGTTGTTGCGCTCCCAAAAGTCAGACCAGCGTGGCCTCAGATACGCAAGCCGATGGCCTGATTTACCGCCAAACCGGTATTGATCGCGCAATAGGTCGGGTAAGGCGTACGTTCAGAGAGGTTGATATCCCTTTGAATAAATTGATGATCTTCTAGCCTGTATAAGGACTCGGACAATGCCCTGTCTGTGATTGTGCTCAGGGTGGTTTTCATGGTCGAAAACCGCTGCGGAGCGTTGGTCAACGCCAACACTGGGACCGACCAGCTTTTGCGAAGCAGGGTAAATTCACTTTCATCAGGTACGGCTTTGATAATCTTGCTAGCCATTTGCGCGGCCTCAACACCCTTTGGTGTCAGCCGGAATTCAGGCCGCAACGGATGGCCGTGGCCGGGATTTCTTTCCAGAAGTCGCAGCGTGATCAGATGATCAAGACTGGCGCGAAAGGACGTCCGGCTTGCGTTAGTCGCAGCCAGCAAGGGGGCCTGACGTCCCGGCGTACCCTCATCCAACAACGCCAGTATGTTGAGCGACCAAGCGCGCGATGTCAGGTTGACAAGTGTCGTAATGTCCATAAAGTATAGTTACTAGATTTATAGAAAAAGGTAAAGTATATGGCCCGCGTTTCCCTTGATGATACGATCACTCTGGCCCTTTCTGTCCGCGACCGCCACGCAAGTGCGAGATGGTATCACGATAACCTGGGTTTTGAGCTCGTCTATCACATGGACGAAGCGGGCTGGAGCGAAGTGCAGACCAATACCAAAGGTGTGACCCTGGGTTTGGGAGAGCAGGCAGACCCCAATCCCGGTAACTGCGTACCTGTCTTTGGCGTGGCGGATATCTTAGAGGCTCGCAAGGCGTTGGAAACAGCAGGTGTACGGTTCGATGGCGAGACCGAAACCATCGAAGGCATGGTCAGCACCGCAACCTTTTTCGATCCAGACAATAACGCGCTGATGCTGGCTCAGGACCTGACCAAGTAGATCCTGGCCAGACATGATCCCTCTTGAACCCCGGTCAAAGGGGGTGCTATCCACATCTGCGCGGCGGGTATGATGTAATGGTAGCCTGTCAGCTTCCCAAGCTGAACGCGCGGGTTCGATTCCCGCTACCCGCTCCAGACTTTCATGTTCAAGATCAATAAGTTGGTGCCGCCTTGGGCGGCTTTGGTTAGGTCTGAGAGGCCGCGACTCTGTTTGTGAGCCACAGCCTGTCTTTTCTGACCCAGTTACCCCCTGCGACGACGGCGCCGACCTCCGCCAGCGTCGGAATCGCCACCGCCCGTATTGAACGAAGGCGCGGGCAGGGTGACGACCTTAGCCAGTTCTGGGAACGGATCGGTTTTGTGTGGGATCGCGTTGGCGGCGACGAAGTGATCCTGGAACTTCGGCTCGATGGCGGTTTCGACCTTGGTGATTTCGCGCACCACGCGCTCGATTTCGGCCCGCGCACCGATGTTGCACAGCGCAATTCGGGCACCGGTGCCTGCGGCGTTGCCAGCGCTGGACACTTTGTCCAGCGGTGCATCCGGGATCATGCCCAGAACCATCGCATGTTTGGTCGAGATATGCGCGCCAAATGCGCCTGCGAGGACAACACGATCCACACGGTCAACCTCCATTTCGTCCATCAACAGCCGCGCCCCGGCATAGAGTGCGGATTTGGCCAGTTGGATGGCGCGGATGTCGCCTTGTGTCACGGTGATCCGCGGGCCGCCATCCGCGCTGGCATCATGTATCAGGTAGGAATGGGTGCGACCCTCGGGCACGTTGCGCGACGTGCCGGTTTGCTCGGCCGAGCCGATTAGCCCGCTTTCATCCAGCAGGCCCGCGATACGCATTTCAGCGACCGCTTCGATAATGCCGGACCCGCAGATGCCAGTAATGCCGGTGGTGGCAATATCGACGTCAAACCCATCCTCATCCGACCATTTCTCGGACCCGATGACACGAAAGCGGGGTTCTTTGGTGACAGGGTCGATCTCGATCCGTTCGATGGCGCCGGGGGCGGCCCGCTGGCCGGAACTGATCTGTGCACCCTCAAAGGCTGGGCCGGTGGGTGAGGAACAGGCCAGAACGCGGCTGGTATTGCCCAGCAGGATTTCTGCGTTGGTACCCACGTCGACGATCAGCACCAGATCTTCGGATTTGCCGGGCTCTTCCGACAGGGCCACAGCGGCGCAGTCCGCACCCACATGGCCTGCGATGCAGGGCAGGATATAGACCTGCGCGCGGGGGTTCATGTTGGTTAGGTCCATCTCACGGGCGGGCAGGGACATTGACTCGGATGTGGCCAGCGCAAATGGGGCTTGACCCAACTCGATAGGATCCAGACCCAGTAGCAGGTGATGCATGACCGGGTTACAGACAAACACCGTTTCCACGATCAACGCGGCGTCAATCTCAGCTTCATCAGCGATTGAGGTGGTCAGATCGTTGATCGCCTCGCGTACCGCTTTGGTCATCTCGGCATCGCCGCCGGGGTTCATCATGGCATAGGAGACGCGGCTCATGAGGTCTTCGCCAAAGCGGATTTGGGGGTTCATCAGGCCCGAGGATGCCTTGACCTCGCCGGTATCCAGATCGGTCAGATGGGCCGCGATGGTGGTTGAACCAAGGTCGATGGCCAGACCGTAGAGCCCGCCCTCGTGCAGGCCCGGCCAGATTTCGACAACTCGCGCGATAGTGTCTTTGTGGCCTTTGTGGATGGCGACCGTGACCTCCCATTTCCCTTTGCGCAGAACGGGTTGCAGCTTGGACAGCAGCGACAGATCGGCGGTGATGGCGTCGATCTGCCACTGATCACGCAGGGCGCGTTCGAGCCGTTCCAGATCACCGGTGGGCGAATGCATATCGGGTTCTTCTACGGCAACGAAGTACAGACGCGTTGCCGGATCCATGGTGATGGCGCGCGCAGTGGCCGCTTTGCGCACCACTTGTCGATGTACCTGGCTTTCCGGAGGCACGTCGATCACGACGTCACCCTGCACGGTGGCCTGACAGCCCAGACGGCGACCTGGTTTTAGCCCCCGCTTGTCGTCATAACGCTGCTCGACCGCGTTCCATTCACTCAGCGCGCCGTCGTTCACGGTTACGCCGTGTTTGGAAAACTCACCATAGCTGGGCGTGATTTGGCATTTCGAACAGATGCCGCGCCCGCCGCAGACCGAATCCAGATCCACACCTAACTGCCGTGCGGCGGTCAGAATTGGGGTACCAATTGGGAAATGCCCGCGTTTGCCGGATGGGGTGAAGACGACAAGAGGGTCAGTGGTCATGAATGGCCTGCCTTTATATTTGCGGGTTCGCCCGGAAACATATGGGTTTATGCACAAAGGGAAAGGCCATTCAGCGGCAGGTTTTCAACAACAAGCGTCGTTTGGGGCGCACAGTTCCTTCGCTTTTGGCAACAACTTGGGTTCAGGGGCTTTTCCTTGGGGTTGATCCATGCAATAGGGTCACCGCCAAACGGGCTTTTGCATGGGGTGATCAGATGCAGATTCGTGAGGCACTTACCTTCGACGACGTTCTTCTTGTTCCGGGCGCATCTTCTGTGCTGCCGGCCACGGCAGATACGACCACACGTGTAACGCGTGAGATTACCATGAACATCCCGCTGCTGAGTTCGGCAATGGACACCGTGACCGAGGCGCGCATGGCCATTGCCATGGCGCAGGCTGGCGGCATTGGTGTGGTGCATAAGAACCTCTCGGTCGAGGAACAGGCCCGCGAGATCCGTCGGGTCAAACGGTTCGAATCCGGGATTGTTTACAACCCTGTGACGTTGCGGGCGGATCAGACGCTGGCGGATGCCAAGGCTCTGGTCGAGCGGTATAACTTCACTGGTTTTCCCGTGGTGGAAGAAGATGGCCGCGTTGTTGGCATCGTCACCAATCGGGATATGCGTTTCGCGACTTCGGACGATACGCCAATCAAGGCAATGATGACATCGGACAATCTGGCGATGCTGAAAGAGCCTGCAGATCGCGAAGAAGCCAAAAGCCTGATGCGCGCGCGCCGGATCGAAAAACTGCTGGTCGTTGATGCTGAAGGCAAGCTGACCGGCCTGTTGACGCTGAAAGACAGTGAGCAGGCTGTTCTAAACCCCACCGCATGCAAAGATCGTTTGGGGCGTCTTCGGGTTGCTGCTGCAACTTCAGTTGGGGATGCCGGGTTTGAACGGTCGGAACAACTGGTCGATTCTGGTGTCGACATCATCGTGGTTGATACCGCGCATGGCCATTCGCAGGGCGTTCTGGATGCGGTGAAACGGGCCAAGACGCTGTCGAATGAAGTGCAGATCATTGCGGGGAATGTGGCCACCTCCGAGGCGACCAAAGCGCTGATCGACGTAGGTGCAGATGCGATCAAGGTGGGCATCGGGCCGGGCTCGATCTGTACCACGCGGATGGTGGCAGGCGTTGGTGTGCCTCAGCTAACCGCGATCATGGATTGCGCGGCAGCAGCTGGCGACGTTCCGGTGATCGCCGATGGCGGTATCAAGTTTTCGGGCGATTTTGCCAAGGCCATTGCGGCAGGGGCCTCCTGCGCCATGGTCGGTTCGATGATCGCTGGCACCGATGAAAGCCCGGGCGAGGTGATCTTGTACCAGGGCCGGTCCTTCAAATCCTATCGCGGCATGGGCAGCCTGGGCGCGATGGCGCGTGGCTCGGCTGATCGCTATTTCCAGAAGGATGCAGCAAATGACAAGCTGGTGCCCGAAGGGATCGAAGGGCAGGTGCCGTACAAAGGATCAGCTGGGGCAGTGGTGCACCAGTTGGTTGGCGGTCTGCGTGCGGCCATGGGCTATACCGGCTGCGCAACGGTCGAAGAGATGCGCAGGAACTGCAACTTTGTGAAAATCACCGGGGCAGGTCTGAAAGAAAGTCATGTACATGACGTTCAGATCACCCGCGAAAGCCCGAACTATCGGGTGATGTAAGGCAGCAGAACCAGATATGACACCTGCGGCGCGCGTTCAGGCCTCGATCGAGATCCTGGATGAGATACTGGGCGGAGCACCCGTTGAAAAAGCCCTAACCGGCTGGGCGCGCCGCAGTCGGTTTGCCGGATCCAAGGATCGTGCGGCGGTTCGGGATCACGTGTTCGATACGCTGCGGTGTAGGCGATCTTTTGCCGCGCTTGGTGGCGCGTGTACCGGGCGCGGTCTGATGATTGGTGCGGTTCGGGCGCGGGGTGGTGATCTTCAGGCCGTCTTTACGGGCGACAGGTATACTCCGTCACTTCTGAGTGCCTCCGAAACCGCCCGCGCGTTTGCCTCTGATGCCGAACGGTTGGATGTTCCTGAATGGCTATGGCCGCAGTTTTCTGCCTCGTTGGGGGCGGACGCGGAAGCCGCAGCAGAGGCTTTGCAGAGCCGCGCGCCGGTTCATCTGCGCGTGAACCTTCTGAAAGCCGATCTTGCGTTGGCGACCGAAGCCTTGGCGGCGGATGGCATCACCGCAATCCCGCATCCAATTTGTGAAACAGCGCTCGAGGTCACAGACGGTGTGCGCAAGATCGCGCAAAGCCGTGCCTATACCGATGGGTTGGTCGAATTGCAGGATGCTGCAAGCCAGGCCGTTGTTGCAGCGCTGGATGTGCAGTCGGGGATGCGTGTTCTGGATTATTGCGCAGGTGGCGGCGGCAAAGCGCTGGCCCTGGCCGCGCATAAGGATGTCGCCGTGTTCGCCCATGACGTGAATGCGGGCCGTATGCGGGATTTGCCCAAACGGGCAGAGCGGGCGGGGGCTGACATCACCTTGCTCAGTTCTGAAGATCTGGCAAGGCATGGGCCATTTGACATCGTACTTGCCGATGCCCCGTGCTCTGGCAGCGGGTCATGGCGGCGCGCTCCGGCGGGCAAATGGGCCCTGACCAGGGAACGCTTGCACGAATTGACGGGTATTCAGGCCCAAATTCTGACCGATATTCAGCGGTTTGTGCAGCGCGATGGTGTTCTGGCCTATGCCACTTGTTCGATGCTTGACTGTGAGAATGGTGACATTGTCGAGGCCTTCTTGCGGTCCAACCTCAACTGGCAGCAAATTTTGCGCAGATCGTGGCGGGTAACACACGGTGTGGATGGTTTCTTTACGGCACACTTGACGCGGTAGTAGGTCCGGTTCTAGCAACTTTAGGTAGAGGTTCGCCCGACCGAATTTGTTAAGCGGGTTTTAACCAATTTAAGTTCGAGATACCCCAACGTCCCTTTGACCGAGCCATTGATGTCTGATACTGCAGATTTTTCCTATCGACCACGCCCAGATACCGCCCTTTCCACACAACGTGTCGCCACTCTGGCCCTGCTAGCGCTTGCATTGATCTTAGCGCCCAGCACCGATTTTATATCCCCGGATTGGGCAATGGGGCTTTGGGTTTCTGGCGGATCGCTGGCGGTGGTTACATTGATTGCGGTGTTTCGATCAGCGCTGAACAACCGGTCTGTGAGCAGATCGACCGCTGTGATGGCAGCCTTTGCACAGCAGGATACTTTTCCCTGTCTGATTGCCAATGCAGAAGGCGATATCCTGGTTGCGAATGCGGCGGCTTACAGACGGTTTCGCGCGACGCCAGGCGAGGCCCTGACTCACTGTCTGCGCCCCGTCTTCGCCAACCCGGCGGCGATCCTGTTGCGTCTGCAATCGCGGGCGCAATCGCAAGGACGGGCGCATGAGGATGTGGTGACACTCGATACGACAGTCCCGGTATCGGTCTTCCGGCTTTGTCATGGGCTGTTGTGTTGGCGTTTTCGGTTTGAGGAAAACGGGCCCTGGGACAGTCTGGCGTTGCCGGTTCTGACCGAAGGGCGACACGGCGATGTATTGGGCCTGAACCGCGCGGCCGAGAGTTTCTTGGGCTTTCTTCCGAAAACGATGGATCAGGTGTTGTCCCAAGGTGGTGACGAGCAGAGTGATGTCAGGCGGCTTTGTACTAAAACCGGTGAACAAACCGCGGTGGTGACTGAGTTGTCCAGCTCGAGCACCGGGCGCAATCTGGCGCTGGTTCCGCTCGCGGTCTCTCCTACACAGGGGATTAGGACGCATTTCAACGATCTTCCTGTGCCGCTTTTATATCTCTCTCCTGATGGCACCATTCTGCAGGCCAATCGGCTGGCGTTGAAGTTGCTGGGCGGTGGGGAACTGACCAACAGCAACATCAGCACGATCATGCAAGGGCTGAACCATCCCGTGTTGGACTGGTTGCAGCGAACGGCGGCGGAAGAAGAGGCACATCGGTCCGAATTTCTGCGGCTCAGCCGTGATGACAAAGAGGTCTTTGTGCAGGTTACACTCAGCCGTGTCGTAAAAGACGGGCAGGTGTGCTTGATCGCGGTTCTGAACGACGCGACCGAGTTAAAAACGCTTGAGGCGCAGTTTGTACAGGGGCAAAAGATGCAGGCCGTTGGCCAGTTGGCAGGCGGTGTTGCGCATGATTTCAACAACCTGCTGACCGCCATCTCAGGCCATTGCGACCTGTTGTTGTTACGTCATGATCAGAATGATCCTGACTATGCCGATCTGGTGCAGATTAATCAGAACGCCAACCGGGCGGCGGCATTGGTCAGCCAGCTTCTGGCCTTTTCCCGCAAACAGACCTTGCGCCCCGAGGTGCTGGATTTGCGGGATACGATCTCGGATCTGATCCACCTATTGAACCGTCTGGTCGGGGAAAAGGTGCATCTGACGCTCAGCCATGACCCTGTGCTCAAACCTGTTCGCGCCGATAAGCGCCAGCTTGAACAAGTGCTGATGAATCTGGTGGTCAATGCCCGCGATGCGATGCCCGAAGGCGGAGAGATCCGGATCGAGACTGAGATACTTACCCTGACAAGCCCGCTGGTTCGGGACAGGGCCACGGTTGAGCCGGGCGAATATGTCACCGTCAAGGTCAAGGATGGCGGCATCGGAATACCCGCCGACAAGCTGCAGAAAGTGTTCGAGCCGTTTTACACGACCAAACGCACCGGCGAGGGGACCGGGCTGGGCCTGTCGACCGTCTATGGCATCGTAAAGCAGACCGGCGGCTTCATCTTTGTCGACAGCGTGGTCGGGCGCGGGACGAATTTCACGCTATTGCTCCCGGTCTGCAAAACCGCCGCCGCACCTGAAGTGACCGCGGAAGCTCAACAGGCTCCACAAACCACACGTCAGGGCGAAGGTGTGGTGCTGCTGGTCGAAGACGAGGCCCCGGTGCGCGCTTTTGCAACCCGCGCGTTGCGCCTAAAAGGCTACACCGTGCTCGAGGCGGAATCTGGCGAGGATGCCCTGAGCATATTAGACGACCCTGATTTGGTCGTGGATGTTTTTGTAACCGATGTGGTGATGCCGGGCATGGATGGCCCGACCTGGGTCAGCAAGGCGCTGGAAATCCGGCCCGATGCCCGGGTCGTCTTTGTGTCCGGTTATACCGAAGGCGCGTTTGGCGATTCCGGGCCGCAGATCGCCAATTCGACCTTCCTACCCAAGCCGTTCTCGTTGAACCAACTGACCGAAGCGGTGTTCGAAAAGCTTAACTGACGCGCCTAAAGCGCTGCGTCATGGGTCGCAAATTCTTCGGCATGTATTTTTCGGAACATGTTCTCGGTTTCAGATGTCAGCGATGTATCCCGGGTAGGCGAAACGTTTTCGCGGTGCAGGGTGATATCCATCTGCAGCCGGTTCTGCAGGAAATCCAGGATCCTGTCCTGGTTTTCATATTTAAATACATGCCTCGCACCGACGCCATTGTTGCGGGTGCGAAAGAATTGGTTCTGGCTGCCCACATCCGCAAATTCCGGGCGTGGGTTTTGCATATAGGCGCGTACAAACTCATCGAAGCTCAGATCATGGGTTGAATGTGGATGTCCGATACGGTCATCGCGGCCGCGAAAGCGATACCAGCTCCCTAACCAGTCGATGGGTTCGCGTACAACTGCCATGATCTCCATCTCGGTGTCATACATCTTTCGGTACATATTTTGGAAAAAGCGATCAAACCGCCGTACTGGGGCGTGTTTCAGTTCGGGTGGGCCCGTGATCACCAGATCCGCACGCGGGCCAAGTGCTGTGTGATAGGCCGTACTGCCGGTCTTTGGAACAGATAAAAACGCAAGGCGTTCTTTATAGAAAACAAGCATTTATCGATCCCATGCCACCAACGCTTACCTGTGCAGATTGTCGTAAACCACTCTTTAACACAATTGCCGAAGAGTAAGTTCCGTAAGTTTTAGTTGAAATGTTCTCTTTTTGGTCCCATAAGGAACAAGAGGCGAACAAAGCAGCGATTGCCGCCCGGCAAAGGGTGTGACAAAAGGGAAGGCGACAGGACAATGGCGGATCTTCTGACAATGAGCGACAAGAAAAACGCAGACAAGCAAAAGGCGCTCGATAGCGCGCTGGCCCAGATCGAACGGCAGTTCGGCAAAGGTTCGATCATGAAGCTGGGCGAAGGTGCCACGCAGGATATCGAAGCAAGCTCGACCGGTTCGCTGGGGCTGGATATTGCGCTGGGGATTGGCGGTCTGCCAATGGGCCGAATTGTCGAGATTTACGGGCCTGAAAGTTCCGGTAAAACCACGCTGACGCTGCATTGCATTGCTGAACAGCAAAAACGCGGCGGTGTTTGTGCGTTCGTAGATGCAGAACATGCGCTGGACCCGCAATATGCCCGCAAGCTGGGTGTTGATCTGGATGAGCTGCTGATCTCGCAGCCTGATACCGGAGAACAAGCGCTTGAGATTACCGATACGCTGGTGCGGTCGGGCGCGGTGAACATGGTCGTGGTCGACTCGGTGGCGGCGCTGACGCCGAAATCCGAATTGGAAGGTGACATGGGCGACAGCAGTGTCGGTGTGCAGGCCCGTCTGATGAGCCAGGCGATGCGCAAACTGACCGGCTCGATCAGCCGCTCAAACTGCATGGTCATCTTCATCAACCAGATCCGGATGAAGATCGGCGTTATGTTCGGCAGCCCGGAAACCACGACCGGTGGTAATGCGTTGAAGTTCTACAGCTCGGTCCGTCTGGATATTCGCCGCATTGGCGCGATTAAGGATCGTGACGAGGTGGTGGGCAACCAGACCCGCGTCAAGGTAGTGAAAAACAAGGTGGCACCGCCATTCAAGCAGGTGGAATTCGACATCATGTATGGCGAAGGCATCAGCAAGATGGGCGAACTGCTCGATCTGGGTGTGAAGGCTGGTGTGGTTGAAAAATCAGGGTCCTGGTTCAGCTATGGGGATGAGCGCATCGGGCAGGGGCGTGAAAACGCCAAGCAATATCTGCGAGATCACAGCCAGATCGCGCTGCAGATCGAAGACAAGATTCGCGCAGCCCATGGTCTGGATTTCGACATGCCACCGGGCGCGGCCGAGGATGATGATATCCTCGAAGCTTGAAAAACCGCGTGAGAGGCAACAGGTGATACCCTCCGGCACCTTGATGGGCTGAGAACAGACAGGACAGGGCGGTCAAACGGGGCCGCCTTGTTTCGTTTTCGGGCAGCCTATGCTGTGGACACTCCTTAGGTGCGGCGGTAAACCTGCGCAGACCCTTCTGATTGCGCGCCGAGAGAGCCCAAATGCCCACGCTGAACGATATCCGATCGACCTTTCTGAACTATTTCGCCAAGCAAGGGCACGAAGTGGTGGCATCCAGCCCTCTGGTGCCGCGTAACGACCCGACGCTGATGTTCGTGAATTCGGGCATGGTGCAGTTCAAGAACCTGTTCACCGGCGTTGAAACCCGTGACTACCAGCGCGCCACCACGGCACAGAAATGCGTTCGCGCCGGGGGCAAGCATAACGATCTGGACAACGTGGGTTACACAGCACGCCACCATACGTTTTTCGAGATGCTGGGGAACTTCTCGTTTGGAGACTACTTCAAACCTGAGGCTATCCCCTTTGCATGGGAACTGATCACCAAGGAATTCGGCATTGACAAGAACCGTTTGCTGACAACGGTTTATCACACGGATGATGAGGCGTTTGAGATCTGGAAAAAGGTCGGTGTGCCCGAAGACCGGATCATCCGCATCGCTACCAGTGATAATTTCTGGCAAATGGGCCCAACCGGCCCCTGTGGTCCGTGCACCGAGATTTTCTATGATCACGGCGATCACATCTGGGGCGGCCCTCCGGGATCGCCAGAGGAAGACGGTGATCGTTTTATTGAAATCTGGAACATCGTTTTCATGCAGAACGAACAGTTCGAGGATGGCTCGATGGTCGAGCTCGACATGCAGTCGATCGATACGGGCATGGGTTTGGAACGGATCGGCGCGTTGCTGCAAGGCAGCCACGACAACTACGACACTGACCTGTTCAAAACCCTGATCGAAGCCTCGGCAGATGCAACGGGTGTTGATCCGTATGGCGATCAGAACGTGCATCATCGGGTGATCGCGGATCACCTGCGCTCGACCTCATTCCTGATCGCGGATGGGGTCATGCCCTCCAATGACGGTCGTGGTTATGTGCTGCGCCGCATCATGCGCCGGGCCATGCGGCACGCGCATCTGCTGGGTGCGAAAGATCCGGTTATGCACCGTCTGGTGCCATCATTGGTGCAGTTGATGGGCGCGCAATACTCCGAGTTGGGACAGGCGCAGCCGCTGATCGAAGAAACCCTGTTACTGGAAGAAACCCGTTTCAAGCAAACACTGGACCGTGGTCTGAAACTGCTGGATGACGAAGTGGCGGGCCTGCCCGAAGGCGCGGCCTTGCCGGGCGATGCCGCTTTCAAGCTGTATGACACTTACGGTTTCCCACTGGACCTGACGCAGGACGCGCTGCGCGAGAAGGGCAGGACCGTGGATACTGGTGGCTTCGATGCAGCCATGGCCGAACAAAAGGCTAAGGCCCGTGCAGCCTGGGCCGGCTCGGGTGAGGCGGCGGATCAGGCGGTGTGGTTCGATGTGCTCGATACCGCTGGCGCAACCGATTTCTTGGGCTATGACACCGAAAAGGCTGAAGGGCAGATCGCGGCGTTGATCGTTGATGGTGCTTTGGTCGACAAAATCGACCAGGGTGGTACCGGCTGGGTCGTAGTGAACCAGACTCCGTTCTACGGTGAGGCCGGCGGTCAGGTTGGAGATATGGGTGAGATTAGACGTTTGGAAGAACGCGAAGATGTCTCGCGCGTGGAAGACACTAAGAAGTTCGCGGATGGTAAAGTCTATGCGCACAAGGTGACCGTAGAGCGCGGCGTGCTGTCCAAGGGCGATGCGGTCGAGCTTGAGGTGGATCACGCGCGCCGGTCCTCGATCAGGGCCAACCACTCGGCGACACACCTGCTGCATGAAGCCTTACGCGAAACGCTGGGTGATCATGTGGCGCAGCGTGGGTCCTTGAATGCCGCGGATCGCTTGCGGTTCGATTTCAGCCACTCAAAGGCGTTGACGTCTGAGGAAATTCAAAAGGTTGAGCGCGAGGTGAACGACTTCATCCGCCAGAACTCAACCGTTGAGACCCGGATCATGACGCCGGATGACGCGCGTGGATTGGGTGCTCAGGCCCTGTTTGGCGAGAAATACGGCGACGAAGTGCGCGTTGTGTCGATGGGCAAAGCGCCAACTGGCAAGGGCCAGGATGGTGAGACGTGGTCGATTGAACTTTGCGGTGGCACCCATGTGCGCCAAACCGGCGATATCGGAACCTTTGTGGTGCTGGGCGACAGCGCCAGCAGTGCCGGTGTCCGCCGCATCGAGGCGCTGACCGGGGATGAGGCGTTCCGCTATCTGTCCGGGCAGGATCAGCGGCTTTCACAAGTTGCGCTGGAGTTAAAGGCGCAGTCGGATGATGTCGTCGCGCGCGTGAAATCCTTGCTGGATGAGCGGAAAGCCTTGCAAAACGAAGTTGCGCAGTTGCGCCGCGATCTGGCGATGGCTGGTGGCGCGGGTCAGGGAAGTGGGGCCGAGGCCCGTGATGTGAACGGGGTCAGCTTTCTGGCGCAGGTTCTCCGCGGAGTGTCGGGCAAGGACTTGCCAACTTTGATTGACGAGCACAAAGCGCGTCTTGGCTCGGGTGCGGTTCTGCTGATTGCGGATACCGGCGGTAAGGCGGCGGTGGCTGCCGGTATTACCGCTGATCTGACCGGCAAAGTCTCCGCGGTAGACCTGGTCAAAGCGGCCGTTGTCGAATTGGGAGGTAAGGGCGGTGGCGGGCGCCCGGACATGGCGCAGGGCGGTGGTAAGGACACCACGAACTCTGACGCCGCAATCAAGGCCGCCGAGCAGGTATTGGGAGGATAAGATGGCTGCACTTTGGATTGCACATGTGACTGTGACCGACGCGGACGCCTATGGGAAATATGCCGAATTGGCAGGGCCCGCGATTGCAAAACATGGCGGTGAGTTCATCGCACGTGCGGCGCGCTATGTTCAGCTGGAAGGAAAAGAACGCCCCCGCAATGTCGTTGCGCGCTTTCCATCGGTCGAAGCGGCGGTTGAGTGTTATAACTCAGACGACTATCAGGCGGCTTTGAATCACGCGCGTGGAGCAAGTGAGCGTGAACTGGTTGTTGTCGAGATCACCGAGTGAGAATCACTTGCTGTGATCAGCGTCGCGCAAGCCCATAGCTATAAGCGAAAAACAGCCAAGGCGCGAAGGATGAGATTGAGACCTTCCGCGCCGCGCATCATATTCTAAGTAAATGTGTTTAATTACAGAGCCTTAACCTGATCACCTAAGGTTGAGGTTCAATATTCCCGTTATAATTGTGGCAATCTGACCCCAATTCTTGCCCAACTTTGTCATAGTAAGTGACGAAATTCCGCCCTTTTTCGCCGCCACATTCATCCATGATTGCATCACGGGCCATGTTTACGGATATTTTCTGAAAACAGGGCAGAGTCCGGTTTGACGGCAATCGCATGGTTGAACACGGATTGGGGATCAGGAATGAAATCGATCGGCACGAAACTCATGCCTGTCTTGGGGCGCGCCACTTCGGCCTCGGGGCATTTTCTTTGTGCTGCTGCGATTCTGCTTGGCTCTCTCGGGGCGACGCCTGCGGCAAATGCCTCTGAGGGTGCGTTTATCACAATCGTTTCAGCCTCTCCTCCGCCATCCGGTGCGCGGCAATTGTGCCGTCAGTATGATTGGGCATGTGCCACCAAGCGGTCCGGCACGTTGACCAGCCAGCAGGAAATGCAGATCGTCCAGCGTGTGAACCGCCATGTCAACGCGACGATTCGCGAGGTAACCGATCAATCACAATATAAGACCCGTGAACGTTGGGCGCTTCCTACGTCGCGGGGTGGTGATTGCGAAGATTTCGCCCTTCTGAAAAAACGCGATCTGATCGCCGCGGGGATTGACCCCAGAAAGCTTCTGATCGCAACGGTGTTGGATACACGCCGTAACTCTCATGCGGTGTTGGTATATCGTTCTGACAGCGGTGATCTGGTTTTGGATAACCTGACAAACCGCATTAAGCCTTGGGCGTCGACACGATATCTCTTCCTTCGCATGCAGGACCCCAAACAACCGCGTCGTTGGGTTGGTGTCTACGGAAGCAGCTAAACGCGTTCAGATGTTGGTAGTAACGAACACCAGCAGCCGCTAACGCTGCTGGTTTTTTGTATCTGCCTTAGACGTTGGCGTTTGGGGAAGGGTCGTTGGTTGTGCCGGTCGCACCGACATCGCCATTGCCGCCACCCGAGCCGCCACCGTCGCCCGAGCCGCCACCGTCGCCTGAGCCGCCACCGTCGCCTGAGCCGCCACCGTCGCCTGAGCCGCCACCGTCGCCTGAGCCGCCACCGTCGCCCGAGCCGCCACCATCGCCCGAGCCACCACCGGTGCCACCGCCATCACCCGAGCCGCCGCCCGAGCTGGAACCGCCGCCGGAGCTGGAACCGCCACCCGAACTGGAACCGCCACCCGAGCTTGAGCCGCCGCCCGAGCTGGAACCGCCACCCGAGCTTGAGCCGCCGCCCGAGCTGGAACCGCCACCCGAGCTTGAGCCGCCGCCGGAGCTGGAACCGCCACCCGAACTGGAACCGCCACCCGAACTGGAACCGCCACCCGAGCTTGAGCCGCCGCCCGAGCTGGAACCGCCACCCGAACTTGAGCCGCCGCCCGAACTGGAACCGCCACCGGAACCAGAATCACCACCGTTCTCATCAGCGGGGCCATCACCCGTGCGCTGAGGATTTGTGATCGATGCCGTCGGGAAGTCGGTCAGAACTGCTGCAAAAGCCGGGCAGGCCTGAAGAGTGCGGGACAGAATATCTTCGAAATCTGCGCGGCGCTGAATGTAGCGCAGCATCCGTGCATCGACGACGTTACAGGCGCAAAGCGTCTCGGTTGACACGGATTGTTTGGCGGTACGCACCGAGCAGGTGCCATCGGAAAAGCTAGGTCCAACTGTCAGCAAAGATGCTGTTGCGGATGCAAAAACGACGGAAAACAAACGGGGTTTAATGCGCATAGCGCTACTCCTCAAAACTCATTACCAACTGCGTCGATCTTATGCACCAATCAAAACGTGCTTTATATGAACGACGTCACACTTTGGCCGTGAATACACCTTTGTTAGGCCGAATTTACAAGAGGGACTTGTGGTGAAAGTATCAACTTGAGCATTACCTAAAGTTGATTGATGATGAAAAACAGGGGCTAAACCTGACCTTAGGTCAAATCAGCCCCAATTCACCATTTTTGCGATGGATGAAAAAATGTCACACTCGCGTCATTGTTTCTGATTTTGAAACCCTGACTTTGCCACAATTTAGGCGGATTTCGCCATTCTTTTGCGCTCGTGCGGGTCAAGATAGCGCTTGCGTAGGCGTACAACGCTTGGTGTCACCTCGACCAGTTCGTCATCATCGATATAGGCAATCGCCTCTTCCAGCGAGAACTGAACATGTGGTGTCAGGCGCACTGCATCATCCGAGCCACTGGCGCGAACATTGGTCAGCTTTTTGCCTTTCAGCGGGTTCACTTCCAGATCATTGTCACGCGAATGCTCACCGATTACCATGCCTTGGTAAACTTCGGCCTGTGGGCCCACAAACATGCGGCCACGTTCTTCGAGATTCCACAACGCATAAGCGACGGCCTGACCTTTCTCCATCGAGATCAGGACGCCGGCGCGACGGCCCGGAATCTGGCCCTTGTGCGGGGCCCAGTCATGGAACACGCGGTTCAGAACGCCTGTGCCGCGCGTGTCGGTCAGGAACTCACCGTGATAACCGATCAATCCGCGCGATGGGACATGGGCTATGATACGGGTCTTGCCTGCACCTGCCGGGCGCATCTCGACCAGTTCACCTTTGCGGGCGCCGGTGATCTTTTCGATGACCGAGCCCGAATATTCGTCATCCACGTCAATAGTCACTTCTTCGACCGGTTCCAGGCGCTGGCCATCTTCCTCGCGGAACAGAACCTGCGGGCGTGAGATGCTGAGTTCGAACCCTTCACGGCGCATGTTTTCGATCAAAACGCCCATCTGCAATTCGCCACGACCAGCCACTTCGAACGCCTCGCCACCCGGAGTGTCGGTGATACGGATCGCAACGTTCGACTCCGCTTCTTTCATCAGACGGTCGCGGATCACGCGAGACTGGACCTTTTTGCCGTCACGACCGGCCAGGGGCGAGTCGTTGATGCCGAAGGTCACCGTGATGGTCGGCGGGTCGATGGGTTGAGCGGGCAGGGCTTCTTCAACCTGTGGCGCGACCAGCGAGTCGGCAACGGTGGCTTTGCTCATCCCGGCGATGGTGACGATGTCACCGGCCTCGGCCACGTCTATAGGCTGTTGCGCAAGACCGCGGAACGCCAGGATTTTCGATGCGCGGAAGTTCTCGATCAGCGTTCCGTCGCGGCTGAGCGCCTTGAGGCTGTCGCCTGCTTTCAGAGTGCCGCTTTCCACACGGCCCGTCAGGATGCGGCCAATAAAGGGGTCGCTGCCCAACGTGGTGGCCAGCATGCGGAAAGGTTCGTCTTTCTTTTCGGCTTGCTTTGGGGCCGGGACGTGATCGACGATCAGGTCGAACAGTGCGGTCAGGTCTTTGCGCGGCCCGTCGAGTTCCATGTCGGCCCAGCCGGAGCGGCCCGAGGCATACATGGATGGGAAATCCAGCTGATCATCATCAGCGCCCAGGTTCGCGAACAGATCGAAACACTCATCCAGCGCGCGATCCGGTTCGGCATCCGGTTTATCGACCTTGTTCAGCACCACAATCGGGCGCAAGCCCAAAGCCAGCGCCTTGGAGGTCACGAATTTGGTCTGCGGCATCGGGCCTTCAGCCGCGTCAACCAGCAGGACGACACCGTCCACCATGCTGAGGATGCGCTCGACTTCTCCACCGAAATCGGCGTGGCCGGGGGTGTCGACGATGTTGATACGCGTGCCTTTCCATTCGACGCTGGTCGCCTTGGCCAGAATGGTGATGCCACGCTCGCGTTCCAGATCATTGCTGTCCATGGCGCGTTCCGCCACGGCCTGATTTTCCCGGAACGCGCCGGATTGTTTGAGCAGCTCATCCACCAGCGTTGTCTTGCCGTGGTCCACGTGAGCGATGATTGCGATATTGCGCAGGTCCATGAGAGGTCAGCCTTTGAACGGGAAGTTGCCGCGCGCATAACGCGGCGCGGCAAAATATACCAGCCCTAACCGGCCTTCAGTGGCCCGCGGTCTTCGAAAACAGGTGAATGATCAAGATTCCGGCCAGAATCAGCGACAGACCAAAGATCGCCCAGATGTCCAATTTCTGCCCAAAGACCACAAAGCCGATAATGGCGATGAAGAAGATACCCAGGCCGGACCAGATGGCATAGACGATGCCCACTGGCATGTACTTCAGTGTCAGCCCCAACAAATAAAATGCAAACCCGTAGCCGATCACAACCAGAACCGATGGCCAAAACCGCGTGAATTGCTGGCTGGCCTGCAATGCCGTTGTCCCAACCGTTTCTGCAAAAACCGCAATCAACAGGATCAGGTAGGCTTTGGGCATGGTCATAACCTTAATCTTGTATGGGCCGGGCAAGCTTGAGCACGGAATCAGCAAGGCAGGCAAGCGGATTCAGACATGCTGGTGATGGCGCTGGCTATGAGGTCGGGTATACCTGACTTTAGGTAAGTGCGAGATCATGTACCATACGCGCTGTAGTTGGTGTTTTGTTGCCGAGTGTATTTTATGACTTTATTTGCAAAAACTGTGATTCTTGCCGCGTTTCTTATTGTGGCGCTTGGGTGGCTTGCTGGCGGGGGGTCCGTCGATACTGATGCAGCCAGTATGGTTCAAAAGTTGGATGGTAGCGTGATTTAGGCGCCGATCTGATCCGGTAGGGGGAAAAGGGGCCTTTGGGCTCCTTTTTTCCGTTACGTGTCAGGCGTCCACTGGGACGTGGGTTTGGAAATACGCGGCTAACTGAGGCTGCAGCCAGCGCCATAGAGCAGGCGCGCCAGTCTCAATTGCAGGCCGAACCCGCGTTTCGATTTGCGCGTAGGTGACGTTATAATCGATCCATGACCCACCACCTGTTTCCAGATTGGCAATGGGCGTTTGGAAGCGGTCCACCGCTTTGGCAAATACTGCATCCGCAGTTTCTGCCGCTTCGAATTCATGCCACAGATCCGAAAACTCGGCGTTCTGGGGGGCAGGCAGCAGGCCAAACAGACGCTGCGCTGCAGCCTCTTCCTCGGCGGCCTGTGCCGTGTGATCCACGTGACCGTGAATGGGGTGATCTCCGGCGTCGATTTCTACAATGTCATGCAGCAGGAGCATACGCAGCACCCGCGCGACCGAGACTTCGGTTTCGGTATGTTCCAATAGCACCCAAGCATAGAGCATGATGTGCCAGGAATGCTCGGCCGAGTTTTCGAACCTGTCCGATGTCATCAGGCGTGAGGCGCGCAAGACGGTTTTCAGCTGATCAGCTTCGGTTAGGAACGGCAACCGGGTGGTAAAGGCATTTGTGTCGGCGGTCTCGCCTTGCAGCAGTGCCTTTGCGTGGTCGAAGGCCAAAGGAAACGCTTGTGTAAGATAGGCGACGCGCCCACCATCCATATTGTCTTGTGCTATCTCAACATGTGCTGGCTGAGGCTGATCTGCGCAGAGCACCTGAAACAGCGGCTGACAGCGATCCAGTATCTTGGCAAAACGGGCATCGGCTGTCTTATCGCGTTCAAATTCCTGCCAGAGGGCCTGGAATTCCTGGGCTTGATCGGGCGGCAATAGACCAAAGAGCTGTGACGCGGCCCGGTCTTCGGCCTCCGCCACGGCCTGCCAGTCGGTATCCAGGTGGATGGGATGGTCGCCCACAATGATCTCGACCAGATCATGCAGCAGCAGCATCCGGATGACCCGATCAATCGACACATCTGCCGCAGCCAGAGGTGCCATGACCAAAGCCCAAAGCGCCAGATGCCAGCTGTGTTCTGCCGAGTTTTCGGGGCGCGATTGATCCAGCAGAACATTGGCGCGTTCTACCGTTTTTAACCTGTCGGCCTGTTTCAGAAACGCGATTTGAGCCGACAGTCGATCCGTCATTGTTTTTCGATGGCTTTCACTTTGGAGCGGTGGGTGCTGAGGCGTTTGATGACAAAGGCGCGGGCCTTGCGTTCGGCCAAACGCACGCGAATTTCAGTCAGAAACGCCTCTTCCAGCGATTGAGAAGCCGCGCCAAGCACTTCGCCAACTTCGACAAAGAATCGATCATCGCCGGTTTCATCCATAACCTTCATCGTATCCTCGGCCAATTTGGCAGCGAGGCTTGTGATGGTGTCTGACATCAGCGCGTGGTCTCGGTCAGGCGGCGTTTCACATAGTCACTGACATCGGTGATCAGCGTGTCCATGTGGCGATCCTGGAAGAAGTGATCGGCGCCTTCAACCTCGGTATGGGTGATGGTTATGCCTTTCTGCTCGTGCAGTTTGTTGACCAGTGATGTGGTGTCTGCCGGCGGCGCAACACGGTCGGATGAGCCGTTGATGATCAGGCCAGAAGACGGGCAGGGTGCCAGGAACGAGAAATCATACATATTGGCCGGGGGCGAGACACTGATGAAGCCTGTGATCTCGGGGCGGCGCATCAGCAGCTGCATCCCGATCCATGCGCCAAACGAGAACCCTGCCACCCAGCAGTGTTTCGAGTTGTTGTTCATCGACTGCAGGTAATCCAGCGCCGATGCCGCATCGCTCAGCTCGCCCACGCCCTGGTCATATTCGCCCTGGCTGCGACCTACGCCGCGGAAGTTGAAGCGCAACACGGTAAAGCCCATGTTGTAGAACGCGTAATGCAGGTTATAGACGACCTTGTTGTTCATGGTCCCGCCGAACTGCGGGTGCGGGTGCAGCACGATGGCGATCGGAGCGTCTTTTTCCTTTTGCGGGTGGTAGCGGCCTTCCAGACGGCCTTCGGGTCCGGGAAAAATCACCTCGGGCATGTGTGCTTTGGTCCTGTCTTTTTCTTCTTCGAGCCCGGATATACTTGACGATAATCGTCGGGCACCTTAGAACGGTTCTAATTAATAGCGGCGCGTATTGCCGCTGTCCGTCGGAGATACGCACTGGCGGCGGCGGCGTCAATGATTTCGCGCGCATCTTGCCATGAGGGAATGACAATGAAGCTGTCGACGAAAGGTCGCTATGCCATGGTTGCGTTGGCCGATATCGCATTGCAGCCATCGGATAAGCTGGTCACGCTAGGCGAGATTTCCGAGCGTCAGGACATTTCGCTGCCCTATCTTGAGCAGTTGTTTGTCAAACTGCGCCGGGCCGAGCTTGTGGCGTCGGTCCGTGGCCCGGGCGGTGGATACCGCCTGGCACGTCCAGCTTCAGAGATCAGCGTTGTCGAGGTCCTGTCGGCCGTTGATGAAACTGTTGACGCCTTGTCCAAGGGGGCTGGTGCGTCGGGTGCGTCCTCTGGCAGCCGGGCGCAATCGCTGACCAACCGTCTGTGGGAGAGTCTGAGCGCGCATGTCTATGTGTTCCTGCATCAGACCCGCCTGTCGGATGTGATCAAAAACGATCTTGCCCCATGTCCTGCTGTACCAAGCCTGTTTGCGATTGTTGATGAATAAGCCTGCGGTTCTTCGCATGCGCGCCTAGTGTCTGAAAAAAGATGTATCCATGACTCGCGTCTATCTTGATCATAACGCCACTACCCCTTTGCGGCCCGAGGCACGGGACGCAATGGTTGCGGCGATGGAGGTTTGCGGGAACCCGTCTTCAGTGCATGCAGAAGGCCGGGCAGCTAAGGCGCTGATTGAACGCGCAAGGGCGCAGATCGCCACCGCGTTTGGCGCTGATGGAGCGGATATCGTGTTTACCTCTGGCTCTACCGAAGGGGCCGCGCTGGCGCTTGCCGGTCGGGATTTGCACGGGGCAGCAATTGAGCATGACGCCGTAAGATCATGGATCAATGAAGATATCCCGGTTTCCTCATCGGGTTTGGTTGAGTTGGCGGAGCCCTCCACGGCAACGCTCCAACTTGCGAATTCCGAAACAGGCATCGTACAAACCCTGCCATCTGGTCTTGCCGTGACAGATGCCACGCAGGCCTTTGGAAAACTGCCTGTCGCGTTCAATTGGATGGACGTCCAAATGGCGCTTATCTCGGCCCATAAGCTGGGTGGGCCCAAGGGTGTCGGTGCTGTCGTCATGAAACGCGGCACCGATCTTTCGGCTCAGATCAAGGGCGGCGGGCAGGAAATGGGGCGGCGTTCGGGCACGGAAAATGTCATTGGAATCGCGGGGTTCGGGGCCGCAGCTGAAGCTGCTGCACGTGATCTGGCCAATGGTGTTTGGGAGCAGGTTGAAGAATTTAGAAATATTCTAGAAAATGCTCTTGAGGCTAATATAAAATCACCTATTTTTGTCGGGAAAGGCCAGAAGCGTCTTCCGAACACCCTGTGTTTTGTCTCCCCCGGTTGGAAAGGCGAAACCCAGGTGATGCAGATGGATTTGTCGGGTTTTGCGGTGAGCGCGGGTTCTGCCTGCTCCAGCGGTAAGGTTCGCGCCAGCGCGGTATTGACTGCGATGGGATTTGATGAGGTCACGGCAGCCAGCGCCATCCGGGTGTCGCTGGGACCTCTGACAACAAAAGAGAACGTGCTGCGTTTCGCTGAAACGTGGCTGGATAAAGAGAAAAAGCATCGCGCGCGTGCCGCGTGATCTGACGGAGTAAAGGACATGGCCGCTTTGGACCAGACCCAGGTAAAAGAAGGTGTCGATCAGGAAACCGTGGATGCGGTGCGCGAGGTCAGCACCTATAAATACGGCTGGGACACCGATATCGAGATGGAATATGCGCCCAAGGGCGTGAACCCCGATATCGTGCGGCTGATCTCTGAGAAAAACGAAGAACCCGAATGGATGACCGAATGGCGTCTGGCCGCGTTCGAGCGTTGGACAAAAATGGATGAGCCGAAATGGGCGATGGTCAACTACCCCGAGATCGATTTTCAGGACCAGTATTATTATGCCCGTCCAAAATCGATGGAGGAAAAACCCAAGTCTTTGGATGAGGTCGATCCCAAGCTGTTGGCCACATACGAAAAGCTGGGTATCCCGCTGAAAGAACAGATGATTCTGGCCGGTGTAGAAGGTGCAGAGGATGCACCTGCCGAAGGCCGCAAAGTTGCTGTCGACGCGGTGTTTGACTCCGTCTCGGTTGGGACAACTTTTCAGAAAGAGCTGAAGGCCGCGGGCGTCATCTTCTGTTCGATCTCTGAGGCGATCAGAGAGCATCCTGAGCTGGTCAAGAAATACCTTGGCACCGTTGTTCCGGTCTCGGATAACTTTTATGCCACGTTGAACTCAGCCGTGTTCTCGGATGGCTCGTTCGTCTACATCCCACCGGGTGTGCGCTGCCCAATGGAGCTGAGCACCTATTTTCGCATCAATGCTGAAAACACCGGTCAGTTCGAACGCACCCTGATCATTGCCGATAAAGGCAGCTATGTCAGCTACTTGGAGGGCTGCACTGCACCTCAGCGTGACACCGCACAGCTGCACGCCGCCGTGGTTGAGATCATCGTCGAAGAAGACGCCGAGGTGAAGTACTCGACCGTTCAGAACTGGTTCCCCGGCGATGAGAACGGCAAGGGCGGTATCTACAATTTCGTAACCAAGCGCGCCGATTGCCGTGGCGACCGATCCAAGGTGATGTGGACGCAGGTAGAAACCGGCTCAGCCGTGACTTGGAAATACCCGTCCTGCATCCTGCGCGGTGAAGAAAGCCAGGGTGAATTCTACTCGATCGCGATCGCCAACAACTATCAGCAGGCCGATACCGGCACCAAGATGGTTCACCTGGGCAAGAACACCAAATCGCGTATCGTGTCCAAGGGCATCAGCGCGGGCAAGGCGCAGAACACCTATCGTGGTCTGGTCTCGATGCACCCGAAAGCCAAAGAAAGCCGCAATTACACTCAGTGTGACAGCTTGCTCATTGGCGACAAATGCGGGGCGCATACGGTTCCGTATATCGAGGTCAAGAACAACTCCAGCCGCGTGGAACACGAGGCGACGACCTCGAAGGTCGACGATGATCAGCTGTTCTACTGCCGCCAGCGGGGCATGGACGAAGAAGAGGCCGTGGCCCTTGTGGTCAATGGTTTCTGCAAGGATGTCCTGCAGGCGCTGCCGATGGAGTTTGCGATGGAAGCCCAGCAATTGGTGGCCATCAGCCTTGAAGGATCAGTGGGTTAATCCCGACTTTCTCAGAATTTAGAACAGATTCGGGGTCGAGCGACCCCTTGCGATACGCAAAAGGACAAAACATGCTGGAAATCAAGAACCTGCACGTACAGCTTGAAGAAGAAGACAAGCAAATTCTCAAAGGTGTGGACCTGACGGTTGAGGCCGGCAAAGTGCATGCGATCATGGGGCCGAACGGCTCGGGCAAGTCGACGCTCAGCTATGTGCTGTCGGGCAAGGATGGCTATGAAGTCACCGAAGGCGCGGCCACGCTGGACGGTGAAGATCTGCTGGAGATGGAACCCGAGGAGCGCGCTGCCGCAGGCGTGTTCCTAGCGTTCCAATACCCGGTTGAGATTCCGGGCGTTGGCAACATGACCTTTTTACGCACCGCTGTGAACGCCCAGCGCAAAGCGCGCGGGGAGGAAGAGCTGTCCGCCGCAGACTTCCTGAAAGAGGTACGCGCCAAGGCAAAAACCCTGAAGATCGACGCCGATATGTTGAAGCGTCCGGTCAACGTGGGCTTCTCGGGCGGTGAGAAAAAGCGCAACGAAATCCTGCAGATGGCGATGCTGGAACCCAAGATGTGCATCATGGATGAGACCGACTCGGGCCTTGATGTGGATGCGATGAAGCTGGTGGCCGAAGGGGTGAACGCGCTGCGCGATGAGGGCCGTGGTTTCCTGGTCATCACCCACTATCAGCGCCTGCTGGATCACATCAAACCCGATGTTGTACACATCATGGCGGACGGCCGTATCGTGAAAACCGGCGGGCCTGAGCTGGCGCTTGAGGTTGAAAACAACGGCTATTCCGACATTCTTGCCGAGGTGAACTGATGGCCTTGCCCGAAGTCAAACAATCCGCAACCGAGGCGCGGCTGGCCGCGCTGACCATGCCTGATGCAGGCTGCACCCGCGCGGCCCGCGAAGATGCGCTGGCCCGTGTGTTGGAAACAGGTCTGCCGGGGCGCCGCGACGAATATTGGAAATACACACAGCCTGATACTCTGGTCACGCCCGCCGCGCTGCCCGCGGCCGTGTTTGCAGATGACGAGGCGCTGATCTTCGATGAGTTCGATAGCTTGAAGATCGTATTCATCGATGGCGTTTTCAGCGCTGAAGAATCCGATGATCTGTCGCTGGAAGGTGTTAGCATCGACCGGCTGGAAGATATTTGCTGCAAGGATATCCACTGGGCCAAGGACCTTTATGGCGTTCTGGAAGCCCGTGGTCAGGTGCCGGTGCAACGACCTTTGGCTGCGTTGAACACAGCTTTTGCGGCGGATGGGGTGGCCATTCATGTGACCGGTAAGGCGTCAAAACCGATCAACTTGGTCTATCGTCACGCTTCGCCAACCTCTGACGCGATCCTGCACCACGTGATCCGCGTGGAAAGCGGTGCCGAGGCGACCATATTGGAAACCGGCCCAGCAGCGTCGCGCTTTAACAAATGCACAGAGATCGACATTGCCGACAACGGAACGCTGCACCATGTCCGGGCGCAGGGTCGCGATCATGAGCGTCGTGCTGCCACGCATATGTTCACGCGTCTCGGGCAGGAATCGGTCTACAAATCCTTCACTCTGACCGTAAACGGCGTGCTGACGCGCAATGAACAGGTCATCGAACTGACGGGCGACGATGCGGTTGCCCATGTGGCCGGGGCCTGTGTCGGGGATGGAGATTTTCATCACGACGACACGGTTTTCGTCACCCATGACGCAGTGAATTGCGAAAGCCGTCAGGTGTTCAAGAAGGTCTTGCGCAACGGCGCGACCGGCGTTTTTCAGGGCAAGATCCTTGTCAAGGAAGGGGCTCAGAAGACCGATGGCTATCAGATCAGCCAATCACTGCTTTTGGATGATGACAGCCAGTTTCTCGCCAAGCCAGAGCTTGAGATCTATGCCGATGATGTGGCCTGTTCGCACGGGTCAACCTCGGGCGCGATTGACGAGACTGCGCTGTTTTACCTGCGCTCGCGCGGGGTTCCAGAGAAAGACGCGACCAACATGCTGACGCTGGCGTTTCTGGCCGAAGCCGTGGATGAGGTCGAAGACAGCGCCCTGGCCGAGGCTTTGGTCAGCCGGCTGGAAGGGTGGCTGGCTCGCCGCAGCTGATGCCGGTGTCATCAGATATCGTTGCCACATATCGGGGGCCGGGGCGCGTTGTGCGTCGGCTTCTGGATATGGGGCCGCGCGAAGATCGGGCGCTGATCTTCGTTATGGCGTTCTGCATTGTCGCCTTCATCGCCCAGATGCCCGCCCTTGCACGTCGTGCCCATATTGAAGGTGTCGAGCTGAATATGCTGCTGGGCGGGGCCTTGATGGGCTCTGTCTTTATTTTGCCGCTGTTTTTCTACACGCTTGCCCTGTTGTCGCATTGGGCAGCGCGCATGATGGGCGGCAATGGCACGCCCTATGGTGCGCGGCTTGCATTGTTCTGGGCCTTACTGTCTTCGGCTCCGCTGGTGTTGCTGAATGGGTTGGTCGCCGGATTCATCGGCCCAGGCCCGGCTTTGACCCTGGTTGGGTTGATTTGGGTTGCTGTCTTTTTCTGGTTCTGGTTATCGGGGTTAAGGCAAGTGCAAAGGTCAGCAGAATGAATGTTCCTCATCTGGGTCAACTGGCGGTTCTGACAATCAGAAAACCCGCCGAAGCGGCAAAACAGCTATTGGCTCTGAACCCGGGACGAGAGGTTCTTTGGTTGAGCTTCTTTCTGGCGGTTGTCCTCAACTGCCTGATCCAGTTGGGTATTGATCTGTCCGTTCCTGTGAGCGACGGCGAAACCGGCCCGGTGATCGACAGCGTACCCTTGGTCCTGATCCGGTCTGCGGGTGCGATGATGTTGAGCATCCTGGCATTTTTGTTCGTGGGTCGTCTGTTGGGCGGCACAGCCACGTTTGACGACATGATGATCCTGACGATCTGGCTGCAATACCTTCAGATCGCCGCCTTGATGGGGACCTTGATCCTTAGCTTAACCGTTCCGGTCTTCATGGCGCTGTTGTTGTTCGCCACAGCAATCCTGAGCCTCTATATCACGCTGCATTTCCTGAACCAGGCGCATCAGTTTGGGTCGCTCTGGAAATCCTTTGCTGTCGTACTGCTGTCTGCTCTGGTTGCGGTTCCGTTTGTCCTGATGTTTGCCCCAGCGGCCCCCGTTTAGAAAGATCACCTCATGTATGATGTGCAGAAGATCCGATCTGATTTTCCAATCCTGTCGCGCGAGGTGAATGGAAAGCCGCTGACCTATCTGGACAACGGGGCCTCGGCGCAGAAACCGCAGATCGTGATTGATGCGGTGACTCAGGCCTATGCGCATGAGTATTCGAACGTGCATCGCGGGCTGCATTACCTGTCGAACCTCGCGACCGAGAAATATGAAAACGTGCGCGGCACTATCGCGCGGTTCCTGGGTGTGGCCAACGAGGATGAGATTGTTCTGAACTCGGGCACCACCGAAGGGATCAACCTGGTGGCTTATGGCTGGGCGATGCCTAGGCTTGAGGCAGGGGATGAGATCGTTTTGAGCGTGATGGAGCATCACGCCAATATCGTGCCCTGGCATTTCTTGCGTGAACGGCAGGGCGTTGTTCTGAAATGGGTTGATGTCGATGCAGATGGCGGGCTCGACCCTCAGGCGGTGCTCGACGCGATAGGCCCAAAAACCAAGCTGGTTGCGATCACGCACTGTTCGAATGTCTTGGGTACGGTGGTCGATGTCAAAGCGATCACCGACAGCGCTCATGCCAAAGGTGTTCCGGTGCTGGTGGATGGCAGTCAGGGTGCGGTTCATATGCCGGTCAATGTTGATGAGATCGGCTGTGATTTCTATGCCATCACGGGCCACAAGCTGTACGGTCCGTCAGGATCGGGTGCGATTTTCATCAAATCCGACCGCATGGCCGAAATGCGCCCCTTCATCGGCGGCGGCGACATGATCAAAGAGGTCAGCAAGGATCAGGTCATTTACAACGACCCGCCCATGAAGTTCGAGGCCGGCACGCCAGGTATCGTGCAAACCATCGGTTTGGGCGTGGCGCTGGAATACATGATGGACCTGGGGATGGAGAACATTGCCGCCCACGAATCCAGCTTGCGCGATTATGCGATGCAGCGCTTGGCAGGTCTCAACTGGTTACAGGTTCAGGGTACTCGCCCGGATAAGGCCGCGATCTTTAGCTTTACGCTGGACGGGGCAGGGCATGCACATGACGTCTCGACCATCCTCGACAAAAAAGGCGTTGCCGTGCGCGCTGGTCATCATTGCGCCGGTCCGTTGATGGATCATCTGGGGGTAACGGCGACCTGCCGAGCGAGCTTTGGCCTCTATAACACCACCGATGAGGTCGATACGCTGATCGAAGCGCTTGAACTGGCGCATGATTTGTTTGCCTGAAGCGATCCTTGGATGTGCGCAGTTTTCCAGTTGCACCCGGACCGGATCAGGGTTAGCTAACGGCCAAGGCACCTGTAGCTCAGCTGGATAGAGCGCTGCCCTCCGAAGGCAGAGGCCAGAGGTTCGAATCCTCTCAGGTGCGCCATTTCGTCAAATTTCACCTATCCACTCGGCCTGGGGTCGAACAGGCAAAGCAAAACCCCCGCCAGATGATCTGCGGGGGCTTGGGACGGCTAGGTTTGGCAGCGCGGGTCAGCCGCGCCAGGTTCGGACGACGCCGCAATCCATGTGGACGAAGTTGGACCGATAGTATTGACCCACACCACCGGCACGGCAGGACATCGCGGCCTTGGCCATTTGCGATACCGAACGGGATGACAGGCGCAGATCAGCGGCCTGACCTAGCATGTGCAAAGAGTTCCGGGCCACGCGGCGCGATTTGGAACGCAGCATGGCGTTGGTCTGAGGGGAGCGATAGCCCGACAGCAGCATATAGGGTTCGCTTGCGTCTAGCAGATTGTGCGAGGCTGCCATGATGTCGATGGTGCGCAAATCCATGCCCTTGACCTGGTCAGTGCGCCAGTCGCGCATGAAGTGATTCACTTCTTTGACAGCATCCTTGATGTATTTGCCGTCAACCCAATATATCATATCGATCCGCTCGCCCGTGCGACCGGAATACATGCGAATGCGACGAACATCGCCGCCACCGCGAAGAAATCCTGCTGCATTGGAATAGGTCGGTGCGGCTGCGACTGCGGTTGCCGCGAATGCGCCCAATAGGGCACGCCGGGTCATGCCCGATGTACTGCTCTTGGTCATTTTCTGTTTCGTCCCGTACTGTATCCTGCCTGCGAACGATGTTACGTTCGCTGTCTTAATATTTCCCATCCCAGATGGCGAATTTATGGCACAAACAGATTCGAGGGCCAAGTTTTGTTTGATTTTCTGCAGAACAAGGGGGAATTTTCGGCAGCTTTTCGCGCAATCAACATTTCCGACATATTTTTTTCGCATCTGAGAGGTTTTCGCACCGCCGCGATGCAATCGCGCATCAGCTGAAAAAGAAGGTCAAGGGTAAGGTATTTGTGAATAGACAAGGCCCTGTCGTCAAAATCATAGTAATTCGGCACATTCCCATCTGTGCAAGCTATTGAATAACCAAGGGCATCCCATGTTCTCTGCATTTCGGACCAGTACCAGTATTCTTGTAACAGCCTGTTTTGCGGCAACGGCTGCAATGGCCAATACGGCCTCTGACGCGATGCAGGGCACAGCCTTTCAGATGGCAGTCGCCGAACATATGCCAACGTCGGACGATATTGCAGTGTTTTACCGGTCGAACGGCTATGCACCGGTTTGGGTGGGTCCTTCGCAAGATCATGCCGATCGCCGCGCCGCTTTGATCAGGGCTTTGTCAAGCAGTCATATGCATGGGTTGCCGTCCGCAAGCTATGATATCGACGCTCTGATGGACCAGATGCGCACGGCACGTTCGGTGCGGGATCTTGGCGCGCTTGAGGCCGAGCTGACGACCCTGTTTCTGGACTATGCCGACGATCTCTATGCAGGGGCGCTGCGCCCGGCCAGCATTGATGATGGTCTGGTCCGCAAAGTCGAGCGCCGCAGCCCCGAAGAGCATTTGCAACAGTTGAACGCCCAGGGGGCTGACTATTTCGATCAACTTGCGCCGCAAACGCGTCAATACCGGTCATTGATGAAGCAGAAACTGGCGTTGGAAGCTTTGCTGGATCAGGGCGGCTGGGGGCCTACTGTTCCCGTGACCAAGTTAGAATTTGGCGACACGGGTGCCACAGTGGTCAAACTGCGCAACCGTTTGGTGACGATGGGGTATCTGAAGCCAACAGCGAGCCCGAGCTATGACGATGCCATGCTTGCTGCCGTTCGTGCCTTCCAGACCGATCATGGGTTGGAGCCCGACGGGGTTGCCGGAAAGGGCACCATCTCTGAGATCAACCGCCCGGTATCAGACCGACTAAAAGCCGTTCATGTCGCGCTGGAGCGGGAGCGATGGTTGCCGCGCGAACGCGGTGAGCGTCATATCCTGGTCAATCAGGCCGATTTCTCGGCCAAGATCGTGGATGACGGGCAGGTCACGTTTGAGACTCGCGCTGTGATTGGCAAGAATGTCCATGATCGTCGTAGTCCCGAGTTTTCGGACGAGATGGAGCATATGGTGATCAATCCCAGTTGGTATGTGCCACGTTCGATCATCACCAAGGAATATCTGCCCAAGCTGCAATCCAATCCGAATGCCGTGGGCCATATTCAGATCACCGATCGCAGTGGCCGGCAGGTCAATCGCGGAGCCGTGGATTTCACCCAGTTCACCGCGCGCAACTTCCCGTTTTCGATGCGCCAACCCCCCAGCAAAAGCAACGCGCTGGGGCTGGTGAAGTTCATGTTCCCCAACAAATACAACATCTATCTGCATGATACGCCTCAGAAATCTTTGTTTGCGCGTGAAGTGCGGGCATTTTCACATGGCTGTATCCGTTTGGCGCAACCATTCGAGTTCGCCTATGCGCTGCTGGCTTTGCAGGAGGAGGACCCAAAGGCGTTCTTCCACCGTGTGCTGAACAGCGGCAAAGAGACGAAGGTGGACCTGGATAAGAAAGTTCCAGTGCATCTGATCTACCGCACGGCCTATGTTGGCCCAAAAGGTGAGGTTCAGTATCGCCGCGATGTCTATAGCCGCGATGCCAAGATTTGGGCGGCGCTGCAGAAGGCAGGGGTGGTCCTGCCGGACGTTCAGGGATAAGCACAAGGGCAAATCCTGCCAAAAGGAAAGCCCGTCATGCAGTATACGATTCAGCAAATCGCCGACCGCCTTGGCGCTGAGTGTCAGGGCGACACCGACCTCACGATCGTAAGGGCCGCCGAGCCGAGCGATGCTGGTGCAACTGATCTGGCCATGGCGATGTCTCCGAAATATGCTGAGGCACTTACGGGTGGTTCGGCCCGCGCTGCGGTTCTATGGGAAGGCGCAGACTGGCAGGCAATGGGCTTGCGTGCGGCGATCTTTGTGAAACGTCCGCGCATGGCCATGGCAGGGATCACATCCATGCTGGATAGAGGGCAGGGGGTAGAGCCCGGCATCCATCCATCTGCAGTGATTGATCCGACTGCGGAAATTGGTGCGAATGTCTCAATCGGACCTTTGGCGGTAGTAGGTGCGCGCGCAAAGATTGGCACCGGCTCGGTGATTGGAGCGCATTGTAGCATCGGAATCGATGCAGTTTTGGGTGAGCACGCGTTTTTGCGCGAAATGGTCAGCATTGGGGCCCGTGCCCAAATCGGAGATCGCTTCATCGCACAGCCAGGTGCGCGCGTCGGCGGCGATGGATTCAGTTTTGTCACGCCCGAGGTATCGGGCGCTGAAAACGCGCGCAAAACCTTGGGAGATCAGGGCGCGGCCAAGGCGCAAAGCTGGCTGCGTATTCACTCGCTGGGCGCGGTTGAAATTGGAGATGACGTCGAGGTTGGCTCGAACTGTACCATCGACAATGGCACGATCCGAAACACGCGTATCGGTGACGGTTCAAAGTTGGATAACCTTGTACATGTGGGTCACAATACCCGTGTGGGACGTGATTGCCTTCTGTGTGGGCAAACCGGTGTGTCGGGGTCGGTCGAGATTGGCAATAACGTGGTGCTGGGCGGGCAGACTGGGGTTGTTGACAATATTTTCATCGGCGATGGCGTGATCGCGGGTGGCGGCACCAAAATCCTGTCGAATGTACCTGCCGGGCGCGTCATTATGGGCTATCCGGGCGTCAAGATGGACACTCATACCGAGATCTACAAAGTACAACGCCGGTTGCCGCGTTTGGCCCGCGACGTCGAGGCACTCAAAAAGGCTGTTTCCAAACAGCCCCCGAAGGATTAAATCATCCTCAGATTGACAATCAGGGGATCGACATGAGCATCAGCGACCGCGTCATCGCAATCATTGCAGAGCAGGCCGTGCTGGAGCCATCGGATGTGACGCCCGACAGCACGTTGGAGGATCTGGGTATCGACAGCCTGGGTTTGGTCGAAAGCATCTTTGCCATCGAAGAAGAGTTCGACATTACAGTACCTTTCAACGCCAACGAGCCAGAAGCGAATGATTTCGACATCTCGAACGTGGCCGCGATCATTGCAGGCATCGAGAAGCTTGTATCGGAAAAGGTCTGACCCGGAACAATGAAACGGGTCGTTATTACCGGGGCAGGTACAATCAATTCGCTGGGTCATTCCGTCCCTGACACGCTTGAGGCTATGCGCGAAGGTCGTTGCGGGATCTCTGAGCTGGAGTTTCGCGATGTGGATCGCCTAGCCATCAAGATTGGCGGACAGGTGCGCGGGTTCGAGGCCGAAGGGCGCTTTAACCGCCAACAGATGACTCTGTATGACCGATTTACGCAATTCACACTGACCGCCGCGAAAGAAGCCATCGACCAATCGGGGATCGAGTTTCACGGTGAACTGGCGGCCCGGTCCGGGGTGGTTCTGGGCACGGCTGGGGGTGGTGTCTCGACCTGGGATGACAATTACCGTTCGGTCTACGAAGACGGCAAGAACCGCGTGCACCCCTTTGTTGTGCCCAAGTTGATGAACAACGCCGCGGCCAGCCACGTGTCGATGGAACACAACCTCAAGGGCCCAAGCTTTACCGTGTCGACCGCCTGCGCGTCATCGAACCACGCGATGGCGCAGGCCTTTCAGATGGTGCGCAGCGGAGCAGCGCCCGCCATGGTCACCGGTGGGTCCGAATCCATGCTGTGTTTCGGCGGGGTAAAAGCCTGGGAAGGGCTGCGGGTCATGTCCAAGGATGCCTGTCGCCCCTTCAGCGCCAACCGCAACGGAATGGTGCAGGGCGAAGGCGCTGGCATTTTTGTATTCGAGGAATACGACCACGCTCGCGCACGCGGCGCCGACATTCTTTGCGAGGTCGTAGGTTTCGCCATGTCGTCTGATGCATCCGATATCGTCATGCCCAGCAAACAGGGCGCCTCCCGCGCGATGGCAGGGGCCCTTGCGGATGCCAAGCTGAACGCCAGCGATGTATGCTACATCAATGCGCATGGCACTGGGACGGCAGCGAATGACAAGACCGAATGCGCGGCGGTTGCCGATGTGTTTGGGCCGCATGCAGATGATCTGATGATCTCATCTACCAAGTCCATGCACGGACATCTGATCGGTGGCACAGGCGCGGTCGAGCTGTTGGCCTGTATCATGGCACTGCGGGATGGGGTCATTGCCCCGACGATCAGCTATGAAGAACCCGATCCGGAATGCGCATTAGATGTGGTGCCAAATGAAGCGCGCGAAGCCAAGGTCGAGGTCGCGCTCAGCAACGCGTTTGCCTTCGGGGGATTGAATGCTGTGCTTGCGTTAAAAAAGGTACAGTAAATTAGAATCGCCGCAGTTGATGCACTGCGGCGATGTGCTTGTCTGGTTTAGTTCGCGTTGACGGTCAGGCCGTCAAATCCGGATGTGAAACCCGATAGCGACATATCCATATCTAGAATCTGATCCGGGAAGCGTGCCGGCACCAGCGAGAAGATCGCGGTGCTTCCTGCTTTCATCGCGTCGATGTCACCTTGGCTCAGGCCCAACTGTGCAACGCAACCGACTGGCACACAGTGGTGATAGTTATACAGCTTGCGCGGGGCGCCATCGATCGACAGTGCCAGTTGTGCTTGCAGCAGTGTTTCCAGCGGTACAATCACATTGGCCCAGGCTACGGCCGCACCGCCTTCGGGCAATTTGCCGATCGATACTTCGGCAATGGGCTCACCTTGTTGACCTTTCAGCACCTGAACGAGGGCACACGGGTCATCGCCCTCTGCCGCCTTTATACAGGAGACATCCCAATCTCCGCTGGTTTCTTTGACGAATTGTTCACCCACGCGTGGACCGGTTTCACCCAGATCTAGGCCGGTTTCAGCGTCCGTGGTGTTTGTATCCTGCGCGCTTGCAGCACCGCAGATCAGCGCAGCGGCGAGTGTATTGATCGAGAGGAGTTTCTTAGTCATGAATGCCTCGGTTTGATGATTGAGTGAGTTTTTTCTTCCTCTACCACCGTTCGCCATCAGTGTCAGTCACTAAGCGCCGTACAGGTTGCAAAGTGAACAATTTCTTGCCGCAAAGATGGGAATTCGAAGCAGTACTTCAAAGAAAAAGGGAGCTGGTGATGCAGCTCCCTTCTCGAATTGGTTCTCCCCGTCGGACTGGCCGACTTAGTTATGAGCGAACGTTACGAGAGGGGGACGCAACGGTCAACAGCTAACCTGAATTATTAATATACCGCTTAGTTCACCTTTAACATGGCGCGCGTGAAAAAAAGCCGTGCCCGAAGGCACGGCCAGTCGACAGGGAGGAAGTGCGGCTTTGCAGCTGGCACCACAAAGCGCGCAAATTGACTATCGCAGTCAAAGGTTAACTTTGTATGCTGGCCCCAGAGCGATGGATATTAAGGCAGTGAAAACATGGGCGAAGATATTTTTCTGGGCGGCGGCGGGGCCGAGTATGGGCAGCCACAGGGGCTGACGCTGAAATATGCTAACCGGCATGGCCTGATTGCCGGGGCAACGGGAACCGGCAAGACCGTAACGCTTCAAATTCTGGCCGAAGGGTTTTCCAAAGCCGGTGTTCCGGTGTTCCTGTCCGACGTCAAAGGTGACTTGTCCGGCCTGGCTCTGCCCGGCAGCGAAACCCATAAGCTGCATCAGGCGTTCATGGATCGTGCCGCGCGCATCGGGTTTTCCGATTTTACCTATGGTGCCTGTCCGGTCACCTTCTGGGATCTGTTCGGTGAGCAGGGGCATCCTGTACGCACGACCGTGACCGAGATGGGCCCGCTGCTGCTGTCGCGGTTGATGGAACTCAGCGAGGCGCAGGAGGGTATTCTGAACATCGCCTTTCGCGTGGCGGATGAAGAAGGCATGCCGCTTCTGGACCTTAAAGACCTGCAAGCGCTGCTGGTCTGGATTGGAGAAAACCGGGCGCAGCTGTCGTTGCGCTATGGCAATGTCTCAACCTCCTCCATCGGAGCGATCCAACGGCGGTTGCTGGTGTTGGAAAACCAGGGTGGAACGCGCCTGTTTGGCGAACCCGCTCTGGATTTGTCAGACCTGATGCGCACCGATGAGGCTGGGCATGGCATGGTGAACATCCTGGCCTCGGACAAGCTAATGGGGTCGCCACGGCTTTATGCAACGTTCCTATTGTGGCTGCTGAGTGAGCTGTTTGAAGAACTGCCTGAGGTTGGTGACCCCGAAAAACCCAAGCTGGTGTTTTTCTTCGATGAGGCGCATCTGCTGTTTGATGATGCGCCCAAGGTTCTGGTAGACAAGGTCGAACAGGTCGCGCGCCTGATCCGATCCAAAGGCGTTGGCGTCTATTTCATCACGCAGAACCCGGCGGATGTTCCCGAAGACATTCTGGGCCAGTTAGGAAATCGGGTTCAGCATGCGCTGCGCGCCTTCACAGCGCGGGATCGCAAAAACCTGCGCCTTGCAGCTGAGACCTATCGCGAAAATCCGACCTTCGATACAGAAGCCGCAATCCGAGAGGTTGGCGTCGGTGAGGCCGTTACATCAATGCTGCAAAAGAAAGGCGTGCCGGGGATGGTCGAGCGGACGTTGATCCGCCCACCGGGGTCTCAGCTTGGACCGATTACCAAGGCAGAGCGTCAAACGGTCATGGCGGCATCCTTGATGTCGGCAAAATATGACACGCCGGTTGATCGGAAGTCGGCCTTTGAAATCCTTCAGGCCCGCGCTGAAACCGCCGCCAAAGAGGCGGAAGCTGCCGAAGCTGATGAGGTGGTGGAGATGCAATCCGCGATGGAGCGGGAGTTTGCCTCGGCCCGCCGATACTCCGGCAGCCGCGTCGGGCGATCTTCCTCGCGCGTGACGCGCAAGAAAGACACGTTTGCCACGGCCATGGGTGAAGCTGTGATCAAAGAGCTTAAAGGCACCACTGGCCGCCGCATCGTGCGCGGTATTCTCGGTGGCCTGTTCCGGAACAGATAAGGCCTTCGAATTCAACAGACAAATATGTGTAGCATATGCCCCGCGGACGCCATCGGCGCAGCGGGGCATGAGCGCCTCATATCAAATGCGACAATTTACTTGCCGATGCGGCGCAAGCCTTCCTGTTGGCAAATGGCATCCGCCTCGGACACTGACATCTTGGTAGCCGGGAAATCGATGGCGCGATCCCAAGTCACGCGATCTTGGCGATACAGTTGGCAGGTCACAACGCCTTTAGGGGTCTGGACCTGGACAGGTGTCGTTTCCAGATCTTTCGGTGAGGGGATACAGGCCGCGACTGTCGCAACAAGCGGCAACAATACGAACGTTTTGGTGAGCGGGTTTTTCATGGTTTTTACTACTCTTTAGACTGGTTTACTGGTCATTTGCGGACCGGGTGAGCGGTGTGAGTGAGTGCCAACAAATTGAACAGTGTCAGTTGCCGGTAATGGTAGGCCGGTTTAGTCAAAAAACCTTTAAGAAACAAGACGCCGCGCCGGTTCTCGCCGACGCGACCATCTGATTTAAGAGGATTTCGGCCTATTTCTCGGGGATCAGCCCTCTTGGACTGAATCTGAGAACAATCAGCAGGATTAGACCCATCGTGAACAATCGCATGTGAGCGGCGCTATCGATCAGATGTGTCTTCAGCGCGCTACCATCAGCCATGCCACTGGTGATCAGGTTCATCAGCCAAAGGCCCATCGGTTCAACCTGAACCCAAAGGAACCAGATCAGAAAGGCCCCAAGAACGGCACCGAAATTGTTGCCTGACCCACCGACGATGACCATCACCCAAACCAGGAACGTAAAGCGCAACGGGTTATAAGTGCCGGGGGTAAGTTGCCCATCCAGCGTGGTCATCATAGCGCCCGCAATGCCGCAGATGGCCGACCCTAGAACAAAGATTTGCAGATGGCGGCGGGTGACGTCCTTGCCCATCGCCTCAGCTGCAACCTCATTGTCACGAATGGCGCGCATCATGCGGCCCCACGGGCTTTTGAGCGCCATTTGCGCCATCCAGAGCAGGATCAGTAGAACGATCAGGAACAGCAGCGAATAGCCCAGCTTGACCGACAATGTCGACGCGATGACCGGGTCAATCCCAAGCCAATCTGCCCGCGCGATGAAGGCTGGATCCTGTTGCAGGTCGACCTCGTAGCCAACGACGGGAGAGGGGCGCGGGATGCCGTAGACGTTTTTCACACCACGGGCCAGCCAGTCTTCGTTTTTCATCACAGCAATGATGATCTCGGCAATGCCCAAAGTGGCAATGGCCAGATAGTCCGAGCGCAGACCCAGCGCGGTTTTCCCGATCAACCAGGCAGCACCAGCGGCCAGCAGACCTCCGGCGGGCCAGGCCAGCAGAACGGGCAGGTTCAAACCGCCGATATTGCCCGCTACGGCAGGGTTAATCGCCTCAATCGCCGCAACATTGGGATCAAAGACTGCACGATAGACAAAGAAACCCACGATCAGGATGCCGATAATGGTGACGGTCTGCGCACGTCCTTTGGGCATCTTCTTCGCAACCATCACGGCGGCAACCACCGTTGCGGCTCCCAGCAAAAGCGCAAGGATCACACCATAGCCACCATCCGACCAGGCACCCGGTGTTGGAGGGGTCGAGACCAGAACAACCGCCAAACCGCCCAGCGCGACAAAGCCCATAACGCCGACGTTGAAGAGGCCGGCAAAGCCCCATTGCAGGTTCACCCCGATGGACATGATGGCCGAGATCAGCCCCATGTTCAGGATCAGGATCGCCGCGTTCCAGCCTTGCGCAAGCCCGGTTGCCAATATGAGAACCGCGACAGCAGCAAAAAGCGCTGAGTTTTTGAGCTTTTCATTTTCTCTTTGAACCGCATAACGGTAGGCCCACCCCAACGCGACCTCTGCAATCCCAGCAATCAAACCAACTGGGCCGAGAGCAAAACCTGCGATCAAAGGGATCGTAATTGATGCAATAACACCGAGGATCATACCGCTTTCCCTTTGAACAGGCCCGTGGGCTTAAACAGCAGCACGATCAGCAGTATCGCAAAGCTGACCGCGAATTTGTAGTCGGTCGACAAGAACTGCACCAATCCGGATGGGGCAAGGCTTTCCGGCGCGACATAGGTCAGCACCTTTTTCCAGGCATAGGTGATCGTCACCTCGGAAAACGCGATGATGAAGCCGCCTGCGATGGCACCCAACGGGTTGCCTAGGCCGCCTACAATGGCCGAAGCGAAGATGGGCAGCAGAAGCTGGAAATAGACGAAGGGTTTAAAGCTTTTGTCGAGGCCATAAAGCACCCCTGCCGTCGTCGCCAGAGCGGCAACGATGATCCATGTGATCATGACCACACGCTCGGGGTTGATGCCAGACAGCAGTGCCAGATCCTCGTTATCCGAATAGGCGCGCATCGACTTGCCCGTGCGGGTTTTGTTCAGAAACCAGAACAGCAGCGCCACCGCCAAAACAGCGACGATCACGGTAATACCCTGAGAAGTCTTGATTGCCAGCCCTTCGCGCAGCCCGGTCATCGCCTTGAAATCCCGTGCCGAGACGATGAACCGTGCACCGTCCGAAAACCTTTGATCATCCGGCCCGATGATAAAGCGCACAAGACCGTTCATGATGAACATCACGCCCATTGAGACGATCACCAATATGACCGGTTTGGCCTTTTGCGCGCGATAGAAGCGATAGACCAGCCGATCCGTGATCAGCACCAGTACGATACAGCCCAGAATGGCAAATGGCAGGGCCAGCAGTGCGGTCGGCAGCGGATCGAAACTGACACCGGCTGCTTGTAGCGCCCATGTGACCAATACAGCGATCATCGCACCAAAGGCCATGGTATCGCCATGCGCAAAGTTCGAAAATCGCAGGATGCCGTAGATCAGCGTCACCCCCAACGCGCCCAGCGCCAATTGGCTGCCATAGGCAATTGCGGGTACGATCACAAAATTCGAAAGCGCCACAAGCGCATTTAACAGGTCCATATTCATTCCCTCTGACCGGGTGCGGCCTTATGGCACAACGCCGTCGCGGGACACAACACAAGAGGTCGGGTTTTTAGCCTGTTCCACTGGTATTTTCAGGCGTTTCCACCCTGCATGTGGAAATTCTGGTGCAGGGTGGAACGGATCATGACTGTTTCTGCGAATCCACAAGCCGCGCATAGGGCAGCAAACGGGTGGCTATACATTATGCATATCAACGCAGAAATGTATCATATTGAAACTTAGAGGTAAAAAGGTCAGGCGTCAGCTTCGGTGCAAGACCCGCGATCGGTGCCTGCATTTGGACCTTTGATCGAAAGGTCATAGCTCATATCGTCCAGATTGACGACAAAGGTCATTACTTTCTGGCCATCGATGTAAAGAAAGGTCAAATTGCCGACCCCCTTCAATACGACCACGTCGCTTGCAGCCGTTCCCGTGGTGATCTTGCCCTTATCTCCCTCGGCGAAACGGTCCAGCCGTACTTCGCTGCCGTCCTGATCCGAGACACAGACAAAGTGACGTTCTTCCGCAGTTGCGGCCGTCGCGCACAGGGTGGTGACGGCCACCCACATCCATTTTTTCATTTTTGGGTCCTGAATAGAGTTTTCATCCAGAAGGTTCGCTGATTTCACGGGGCTGGATTTTGCTTACCCGTGAAAGTGTTTCCTTCTCAGGCTGCGGCGCTAATCGCAGAATGTGACCGGATTGCAGCCGACGCGTGGAATTGTTGGGAAGGTGATCGAGGATTTGAGACCGTAGGATACCGAAATCAATCTGCATGTTCTAAAAAATTGGTGACTTCGGTCGATTGCGGGAACAAGAACGAAGTTCGAGAGCGCCAAAAAGGAAAAGGACGTTGAGGAAATTCATTACTTTGCTCCTCCAAAAGTCGAACACTTGCCGTGCCATTGGGAGACTACAAACTCGCCCGCAATCGCAGTGTGCCGAGAATGAACTGCGGTTCCGTTTCTTAGAACCGACGTCGATTGTACAATGCCGAATCCTGCTGGTTCTACGAAGGAATAAGCCTGATCACCTGCCAACGTAATAACCTGAACTAGGTTTGCATTTCCCTGCATGTAAGCTTGGCCCTGCTCATTCAAAAAGAAAATTAGGTCCATCGTTTTTTCTTCGCATCCGTTGTCAGGAGTGCACTCGACATCGAAATTGCACACAAACGAAGTTACTTGCGCCGATAAAACCTGCGGCATCAGCAAGAACAGAGTGAGCAGTGTCGCACCGTATGGTTGCCTCATCCTCACCCCCCCAAGAAACTCTTTCGCACCTCGGGATCAGCCAGCAATTCCTTTCCAGTACCGCTATAGGCATTCCGCCCCTGAACCAGAACATAACCTTTATCGGCAATCTCCAACGCCTGACGGGCATTCTGCTCAACCATCAGGATCGGTAACCCAGTGCGGGAAACCTCGATGATCCTGTCGAACAACTCGTCCATCACGATGGGTGAGACACCAGCAGTCGGCTCATCCAGCATCAGCAATTTGGGCTGGGTCATCAAAGCGCGTCCAACAGCGACCTGTTGGCGTTGACCGCCCGAAAGCTCTCCGGCGGCTTGGTTGCGTTTGTCGCGCAGGATGGGGAACAGCTCATAGACCTGCTCCATCGTGTCCGAAAAATCGTCACGCCGGATAAACGCCCCCATCTCAAGGTTCTCTTCCACCGTCATCGAGGTGAAGATGTTGGAGGTCTGGGGAACAAATCCCATGCCGCGGATGACGCGATCCTGCGGGGTGAGGTTGGTGATGTCCTCACCATCCAACCGGACTGAACCGGACCGAACATCCAACATACCGAACACTGCTTTCATGGCCGTCGACTTGCCTGCGCCGTTGGGGCCGACGATGACCGCGATCTCTCCCTTGTCGACGGAGATGGTGCAGTCGTGCAGAATGTCTGGGCCCTTGCCATAGCCGCCAGTCATAGTGTCGCCGATCAGAAAGGGGCCGCCTTCGACCTTGCGCGTTTCGCCGCTTTTCGTGTGCGCGGGCGTCATGGTACCAACGCCATGGGTGTTGGTGATCGAGGCATCCTTGTTGCCCTTGTCGTCCTGATAGGGGTTGTCACTCGCACCAGCGGTCATGTTTGGGCCTCCAGCTTGTCTTTGTTTTTGAGGCCGGTGCCCAGATAAGCTTCGATCACGTGCTCATTGGCCTTTATCTCATCCAGAGTTCCTTGGGCCAGAACCTTGCCCTCGGCCATGCAGATGACCGGGTCACAGATCTTGCCGATGAAATCCATGTCATGTTCGATGACCACAAAGGTATAGCCGCGTTCCTTGTTCAGGCGCAGGATCGTGTCGGCGATGGTCATCAGTAGGGTGCGGTTCACGCCCGCGCCAACCTCGTCCAGAAACACGATCTTGGCGTCCACCATCATGGTGCGGCCAAGCTCCAGCAGTTTCTTCTGACCACCCGAAACCTGACCCGCCTTGTGGTCGGCCAGATGTTCGATGGTCAGGAACTCCAGAACTTCATCGGCCTTGGCCATCAACGCCCGTTCCTCATCCGCGATCCGCTTGCGCCCGAACCAGGTGTTCCACAGCATTTCCCCCGCCTGGGCACCTGGCACCATCATCAGGTTCTCGCGACAGGTCATCGAAGAAAACTCATGTGCAATCTGGAACGTGCGCAGCAGGCCTTTGTGGAACAGATCATGCGGTGGCAGGCCGGTGATATCCTCGCCATCCATAAAAACACGGCCGGAGGTCGGGGGCAAAACACCGGCAATCACGTTGAACAGCGTCGTTTTTCCGGCGCCGTTTGGCCCGATCAGCCCGGTGATTGATCCTTTCCGGATTTCCAGCGATGCCCCATCCACCGCGTGAAACCCGCCGAAATGCTTGTGCACGTCATCGACGACGATCATCTTTTCCCCCAGCTGCCAGTCCTGGCTACTCTTGTCACTTCCCCGTTTTCCGGGGTGCGGCCTTTTTTCATTGAAACAGCCCGGACACAAGGCCCGGGCTGTTTGATTTTAGCACGATGTCCGGAAGATCAACGGAAGTTGACGGTTTTGTTCTCGCCGTCGGTCACTTCGATCTCGCGATACGAACCCGCGCTTTCGCCGGGGCCGATCAACTCAACACCCGATGCGCCGACATAGTCGATGTCCTGACCAGCAGCCAGCAGCTCCAGGCCTTTCGCCAGCTCACCGGGATAGATTTTCTCACCCGGAGCGTTGGCAACGTCCATGATCTTGGAACCATAGTCCGCCGGGCTGGTCGAGCCTGCGGCCTGCATTGCCAGCATGAACAGGGCAGCAGCGTCATAGGATTCAGGCGAGTAGGGCGACGAGCCGTCGAAACCGGCAGCTTCGGCCATGGCAAAGTACTTCTCGGCACCTTCACCACCCGAACCGGCGATCTGACCGAACGAGCCGTTCAGGTCCGGACCGACATTTGCAGGCAGCGAGTCACCGATCATGCCGCCGGGCAGGCCGAACGTATCAAACGCACCGCTGTCCAGCGCCGACTGAATGATGCCCAGACCGCCTTGGTCCAGATAGCCCGCAACAACCAGAATGTCGCCACCGGCCGAGGCCAGCGCGCCGACTTCGGCCGAGTAATCGGCCTTGCCGTCTTCGTGTGCGGCAACGATGGTCACTTCACCACCCGATGCCTCGAAGGACGACTGGATCGCGTCCGCCAGGCCTTTGCCGTAGTCATTGTTGGTGTAGGTCAGAGCGATCGAGCTGATGCCACGATCGTTCAGGATGTCAGCCATCACCTGACCTTCACGCGCGTCCGAAGGGGCGGTACGGAAGAACAGGCCGTTATCTTCCATGGTCGACAGGCCGGGCGAGGTGGCCGATGGTGAGATCATCACCATTCCGTTCGGGATCGCCACGTTCTGCAGGATCGCGCCAGTCACGCCCGAGCAGTCGCCGCCGATGATGCCACTGACGCCATCCGCGATGAAACGCTCGCCGTTCGAGGTGGCCAGACCGTTGTCGATACAGCCGGTATCCGCACGGGTGCCAACAACCGTTGCGCCATCCAGCAGCTTGCCCGACTCGGTGACTTCGGCAATCGCCATCTCGGCACCTGAACCCATTGCCGGGGCCAGCGATTCAATTGGGCCGGTAAAGCCGAACAGAATGCCCAGTTTGACATCCTCGGCCATGGCCGTGCCCGCCAGCAAGGCGGTTGCTGCAGTTGCTGTAAGCAGCTTTTTCATGAAGTTACTCCCTGATTTGGTATTCCAACTGGGCATGACCCTAGGCAAGCTGTTCGAAAAAGAAAAGTCCCCTAAAACGCCTGCTTTTTGTCTAAGCGCACCTATCTATTGGGGGGTATCGGCCAGTATTGGTGACGCAACCCGAATCTGCGGAGGTTTTCTATGTTTCGGCTTTTTGCTCTTGTTCTGTTGATCTGCGCAGGTGGCGCGTCCTTAGCCGGAGTGCTGCAAACCAAAGATGGCCCGGTTCAGGTTACTCAGATGCTGGGCGGGCTGGATACGCCCTGGGGCCTGGGTCTGCTACCTGATGGAAGCTTTCTGGTGACCGAGCGGGACGGAGAGCTGATCTATGTGTCGAATGGCGAAACCAACCGCGTATCAGGCGTTCCGAAAGTAGCCGCTGCCGGTCAGGGCGGGTTGCTGGACATTACCATCCCGCGTGACTTTGATCAGAGCCGCGAGGTCTTTTTGACGTTTTCCAAACCTCAAGCGGGCGGGGCTGGCACCGCCTTGGCTGTTGCGCGCCTGTCAGAAAACGGAAAGCGCCTGAATAATCTGCGTGTCTTGTTCGAGGCTGAGCCGGGCGGTTCTGGCGGTCGCCATTTCGGATCACGCGTGGTCGAGGCGCAGGATGGAACGCTGTTCGTAACCATCGGAGACCGGGGGGATCGGCCCTCAGCACAGGACACAAGCAATCACATGGGCTCGGTCATCCGGATCAACCGCGACGGGACGGTTCCGGCCGATAACCCCTTCGTCGGGCAGTCCGGCATTCGGCCCGAAATCTGGTCTTTTGGCCACAGAAACCCGCAAGGGGCCGGTTTGGATACCAGCGGCACGCTATGGGTTTCAGAACACGGAGCGCGCGGTGGGGATGAAGTGAATCTGGCCCAGTCGGGCAAGAACTATGGCTGGCCGATTATTTCCTATGGCACGCATTACTCAGGTGAGAAAATCGGCGAAGGCACCTCGAAACCCGGCCTTGAACAGCCCGCGTTCTATTGGGATCCTTCCATCGCGCCCTCGGGTCTGATGGTTTACGCCGGCGATCTATTTCCGCGGTGGAAAGGCGACATTTTCGTCGGTTCGCTCAAATTTGACTACATCGCACGATTGTCCGGGTCGCCCTTGCGCGAAGTCGAGCAGATCAAGGGACCGGAAACAGAACGTGTCCGCGATATCGTTCAGGCCTCAGACGGATCGATCTGGTTCATTTCCGTAGGGCAGGGTGCTGTCTATCGTTTAACATCCGACTAAGATGTCAGATCGACAGCCGCCCGCTTTGCGATCCACGTTCCCGGTAAGGTGTGGTGTTGTAATGCGCCCGGTAGCATTTTGAGAAATGGCTGGGCGAAGCAAAGCCACAGGCCAGCGCCACGTTGATCACGCTCATATCCGTCTGCATCAGCAGGTTGCGCGCTTTGTGCAGGCGCAGTTCCATGTAGTACCGCTTGGGCGAGCGGCTCAGGTAACGGCGAAACAGACGTTCAAGCTGACGGGTCGACATGCCCACATCTTTGGCCAAGATCGAGGGCGAGATTGGCTCTTCCGTATTTTTCTCCATCATCAGGATGACCTGGCTCAGTTTTGGGTGACGAACGCCAATACGGGTCGGCGTCGACAGGCGCTGCGTGTCCTGATCCGTGCGAATCGAGGAATAGATCATCTGATCGGCGACGGCATTGGCCAGTTCTTCGCCGAAATCATCTGCGATCAGCTTAAGCATCAAATCGATTGAGGATGTGCCCCCTGCAGTTGTCATACGATTGCCGTCAATCAGGAATACCGATTTGGTCAGTTCAACCGAGTCAAACTCTTCCGCGAAACTGTCAGCGTTCTCCCAGTGAATGGTCGCGCGTTTGTCATCCAGCAGGCCTGCTTTGGCCAGCGTATAGGCCGCTGTACACAGACCACCGATTTTCAGGCCCTTGCGCGCCTCGCGGCGGAGCCAGCTCAAAACTTTTTTGGTGGTCGAGCTTTGAACATCGACGCCACCACACACCATGATCACGTCGTCACGACGCAGATCGCCAAGATCCGCATCAAGCTTGAAGGTGGTTCCGGCAGAGCATGACATCACGTCGCCGCCTTCACCGACCAGCGACCAGGTATAAATCTCTTTGCCTGCCATGCGGTTGGCTATGCGCAGGCTGTCCAACGCGGATGCAAAAGACAGCAACGAGAATTTGTCTAACAAGATAAATACAAAGTTGACCGGCTTATCTGTGTCGCCGTCCACTGTGACAACTTGGCGTTGCTCTTGCATGGCTGTTGTTCCCCGAATCCACGACGGCTGCACCTACGTCGCGCGTATTTTGCCAGACACCATGCTCAAAGCTTGTTTCCGGCGTCAAGAGGCGCAAATGGGATATGGTCACTCTTCTTTGCATTTTGTATAGAGACGACCTGAATACTATCAGCGGAGATCAAGGCTATGACCGAATGGCAGAAAACGAACTGGCGCAACAAGCCCCGGGTTCAGATGCCAGACTATACCGACGCGGCCGCCCTGGCCAAAGTCGAGGCGCAGCTTTCGCAGTATCCCCCGCTGGTCTTTGCCGGTGAGGCGCGGCGTCTCAAGCAACATCTGGGTGCTGCCGGTCGCGGCGAGGCCTTCCTGTTGCAGGGCGGGGATTGTGCTGAAAGCTTTGAACAATTCAGCGCGGATGCGATCCGTGACACCTTCAAGGTTATGCTTCAAATGGCGATGGTGCTGACCTATGGCGCCAAGGTGCCAGTCGTCAAAGTGGGCCGGATGGCGGGCCAGTTTGCCAAACCACGCAGCGCACCGACCGAGGTTGTGGATGGTTTGGAACTGCCCAGCTACCGCGGTGACATCATCAATGAACTGGCCTTCACGCCCGAGGCGCGGATTCCGAATCCGTCAAAGATGTTGCAGGCATACACACAGGCCGCGGCGACGCTGAACCTGCTGCGCGCCTTCTCGACTGGCGGTTTCGCGGATATGAGCCGCGTTCATGCCTGGACGCTGGGCTTCGCCGATGACCAGGACGTTCAGAAGTATTCCGAGATCGCGGATCGCATTCAAGACAGCATCGACTTTATGGGTGCTGCCGGGATCACAGCGGAGACCACGCATGAGTTCTCGACCGTCGAATTCTACACCAGCCACGAAGGTCTGTTGCTGGAATACGAAGAGGCGCTTACTCGTCTGGATTCGACCTCGGGCAACTGGTTGGCAGGATCGGGCCATATGATCTGGATCGGCGACCGGACCCGTCAGCCCGACGGCGCACATGTTGAATTCTGTCGCGGCGTTCAAAACCCGATTGGTTTGAAATGCGGCCCGACCACAACCGCCGAGGACCTGAAGGTTCTGATGTCCAAACTGAACCCGGACAATGAAGAAGGTCGCCTGACCCTGATCGCGCGCTTCGGGGCCGGTAAGGCAGGTGAGCATCTGCCGCGTCTTGTCAAGGCCGTGAAGGAAGAAGGGGCCAAGGTGACCTGGGTCTGCGATCCGATGCATGGCAACACGATCAAGTCGGCCACCGGGTATAAAACCCGCCCGTTTGACTCGGTCCTGCGCGAAGTGCGCGACTTCTTTGGTGTGCATCAGGCCGAAGGCACCATCCCCGGCGGTGTGCATTTTGAGATGACCGGTCTGGACGTGACCGAATGCACCGGCGGTGTAAGGGCCGTGACCGAAGAGGACCTTTCGGACCGCTATCACACCGCATGCGATCCGCGTCTGAACGCGTCGCAATCGCTGGAGCTGGCGTTCCTGGTCGCGGAAGAGTTGACCAATCTGCGCAGGAACGGCTCAAAACGCGCGGCCAGCTGATTAGGGTAATCCAAAAGACGAAACGGCGGGCTAATGGCTCGCCGTTTTTTGTGGTGTCTAGTCGTCGCGCGAGACGACCAGTCGCAGATGGCTTTTTCGGTTGAACTCGGTCTGATCTTCGGCAAAGCCTGCGGCCTCACGCTGGGGTTCAACCGGGCTGTGTAGTTCGGAAACCTGCTTGACCCGCTGGTCCGAGATCGTAAAGCGGCGCGGGGTAGACCCGATGGCACCATCACTGAGCATCACGCCCAACACGCGGCTGACATCACCCAGATCGCTTCGCAAGGGCAGCAGGATCATCCGGGCTTGCAAACGGGCGCGGCCAAATGCGCCGCTGGAGGTTAGGCCAAGCTCGGCGGTGGCGGGCGCGCTGAACACCTGTTCCAGTGTCTCTTTGACCTTGGGCCGCGCTTCGGCCTCAAAAAACGCAGTCATTGGCATGCCGCGCACTTCCATGCCGGCAAGCTTGTTCAGATGGCTGCCTGCCAGCCGAAACCGAGCCAGCCCGGGCGCAATCCGTTCCAGAATGAACGTATATTCCAGCACGTTTTCCAACCCGCGCGGGTCGATTTGCGACCGCATGGGCACTCCGTCGCCGGACAACAGCGCGGTCCAATACGCCTCGGCCTGACGGATCGGCGAAAGAGAACGTCCACTGTCAAAGCGATCCATTGCGACGATCTTTCCAAATTCTGACCCGGAATCAGTCCCGAAAAAGGTTTTCATTTCCATCACCCTAACGCCATTCAGCCGCTATTTTCTTAAAATGCAACGCATCCGGGACATCTGCGGCCCGACAGCCTTTGCTTTGGCCAAATTGACACGGGTTAATACAATTTTGGAGGAATTCTTTAATGAATGGTTAACTTCTGCGGATGAATTGCGGCTTGAGCAAACTCTTGCCCTTGCAAGGCCAATGGCATTAGGTGCGGCAAGTGTTGAAAATGCGGAAGCCATAGAAAGGGCTGTCATGATCAAATCCATGACCGGGTTCGCCTCGGGGACAGGCGAGTTTGGCCCGCATAGTTGGGCGTGGGAGTTGCGCAGCGTCAACGGCAAGGGGCTGGATATGCGTATCCGCGTCCCGGACTGGCTGACCGGGCTTGAGGCCGGGTTGCGCGCCACCCTGTCCAAGTCTTTGAGCCGTGGCAACGTGACGCTTTCCATGCGCCTGAGCCGTGATGAAGCGCTGACTGAACTGGCGCTGAATACAGCCGCCATGGCAGCCGCGCTTGAGGCGTTGCAGCAAACGCAGGACATGGCCGAGGCCAAAGGTATTACGCTGACCCCGTCCAAGGCGACGGATTTGCTGGCCCTCAAGGGCATGATGGATGCGGGATCAGAGAGCGATGATCCTGCGCCTCTGGTTGCGCATCTGATCAAGGCGTTTCCTACATTGCTGGACGCCTTCATCCAGATGCGCCAAACCGAAGGTGAGGCTTTGGCCGAGGTTTTGGCGTCGCAGTTGGATCAGGTCGCCAAGCTGACGACGCAAGCGGCTGATCTGGCCGAACAGCGCAAGGACAAGATGGCCGAAGCCCTGCGAGAGAACCTGACGCGGGTGATGGAGAATGCTCAAGGTGCCGATCCGGAACGGGTGGTGCAGGAACTGGCGCTGATCGCGGTCAAGGCAGACGTGACCGAAGAGATTGATCGCCTGACCGCACATGTTGCCGCTGCGCGCGATTTACTAGCTCAGGACGGGGCAGTAGGTCGCAAGCTGGATTTCCTGATGCAGGAATTCAACCGTGAGGCAAACACATTGTGTTCCAAGGCGCAAAGCGCTGACCTCACAGCGGTCGGGTTGGAGTTGAAGGCTGTGATCGACCAGATGCGCGAGCAGGTACAGAATGTTGAATAATGATGGAACATATTGAAATGGCAGATCGTCGTGGCCTTCTAATCATCCTGTCTTCGCCCTCGGGTGCTGGCAAATCCACCTTGGCACGGCGTCTGATGGCCTGGGATGAGGGGCTGGAATTTTCAATCTCGGCCACCACCCGCGCGCCGCGCCCGGGTGAGCAGGACGGGCGCGAGTACTACTTCCTGACGGAAGACGCATTCAAACAGCAGGTCGCTGATGGCCAGATGCTGGAACACGCCCACGTCTTTGGGAATTTCTACGGCTCTCCGGCCGGACCGGTGCGCGAGTCGATTGATGCGGGCCGCGATGTTCTGTTTGACGTCGACTGGCAGGGTGAGGTGCAGATTCGCAATTCCGACCTTGGCAAACACGCCTTGTCGATCTTCATCCTGCCGCCCTCGATCCAGGAACTGCGTCGCCGTCTGGAAACCCGCGGTCAGGACAGTGAGGACGTGATTGCCAAACGCATGCTCAAAAGCTGGGATGAGATCAGCCATTGGGGTTATTACGACTACGTTCTGGTCAATGACGATCTGGATGCGACCGAAGAAAAGCTGAAAACAATTGTCAGCGCCGAACGCATGCGTCGTATTCAGCAACCCAGGCTGCAAGACCACGTGCGCAAACTGCAAAATGAATTCGAGGCCCTGTGATGCCAATCTATGCTTTAGGCAACGACGCCCCCGAGATTCACGAAGATACATGGGTTGCGCCGGATGCCAATCTAATCGGCAAAGTGGTGCTGGAGCAGGGCGCATCGGTCTGGTTTGGCTGCACGATCCGCGCGGACCACGAAGAAATTCGCGTGGGTGCAGGCAGCAATGTGCAGGAAAACTGTGTGATGCATATCGATGCGGGCTTTCCCTTAACCATTGGGGCGAACTGCACCATTGGCCACAAGGTCATGCTGCACGGGTGTACCATAGACGAAAACACCTTGATCGGTATGGGCGCGATTGTTCTGAACGGGGCAAAGATCGGCAAGAACTGCCTGATCGGGGCAGGGGCTTTGATCACTGAAAACAAAGAGATACCGGATAATTCTCTGGTGATGGGATCGCCTGGCAAGGTCGTGCGCCAACTGGACAACTCTGCCGCGCAGCGGATCACATTCAGCGCACAATACTATCAGGAAAATATGCGCAGGTTTCGTGAAACTTTAACGCCCGTGTCCTAACAGGCCGAAGCGAATAAGGTTACAGACGATGTCAGAGGATTTACTTGCGGAAATAGTGTCGGCCATTCCGATGCCGGCGCTGATGGTTGATCAGACCGAACGTATCATCGCCGCCAATACTGATGCGCGCACGCTTTTGGGCCAGAACATGCTGGGCCGTCATTTTGCAACGATATTGCGCCAGCCGCAGGTGATCGACGCGATGGAGCAAAGCCTGCGCAGCAAAGGCCCGCGCAAGACCCGACATCTGTCAAACGATGGCGCCCAGGACACGACATTCGAGATGCAGTGCCGCTATATGAACGGGATTGGCGCGGTGTCCGGGGGCGCTGTTCTTGCGGTGTTTCAAGACATTACGCATCTGGAACAGGCCTCTCAGATGCGGCGTGATTTCGTCGCCAATGTCAGCCATGAATTGCGCACGCCGTTGACCGCGTTGATGGGATTCATCGAAACCCTGCGCGGCCCGGCACGTGAGGATGCCGCGGCAAGGGATCGGTTTTTGCAGATTATGACGGATGAAGCGAACCGGATGAACCGTCTGGTTGGTGATCTCTTATCACTCAACCGTGTTGAAAGCGAAGAACGGGTGCGCCCGAAAGAGCAGCTGGAGTTGAATGGCTTGCTGGAATCGACGCTTAATTCTCTGAAACCCTTGGCTGAAGATGCGGGAGTTGTGCTCTCCTTGACCGCGCCTGATGACCCGGTCTCCATCACCGGGGACAGTGATCAATTGCGTCAAGTCTTCACCAATCTGGTCGAAAACGCGATCAAATACGGCGGCAGCGGAGGCAGTGTTGAGGTGCGGATCGCACCTTCTGAACGTGACACAGCAGTGCGTGGTCCTGCCGTGCGGGTTCAGATCGTGGACAAAGGGCCCGGAATCGATTCGGTGCACCTGCCGCGACTGACAGAGCGATTCTATCGCGCCGACAGCCACCGCTCGCGGCAATTGGGCGGAACCGGTCTGGGTCTGGCGATTGTGAAACATATCGTTAACCGCCATCGGGGACGTCTGCGGGTTGAAAGCGATCTGGGCAAAGGGTCGGTCTTCACCGTTATTCTGCCGAGATAGCGCTTAGGTGGTTTAGATATTGGACCAATGCAACCTAAGGCTTATTACATTCGGCGGCACGAAGTGAATTTCAAATAAAATTCCTGCCGTCATAAAAGCGTTACATACTTGTCACAAAAGCCTTACTCAGGACCCATAGGGGTTCGCGCAAGATCATCATGGGGGTGATCAGCTAATCCTTTTCAGGGAGACTGTAATGTCCTTTGTAAAACTGTCGGCTTCCGCGCTGGCGATCGCTGCTGTTTCGGCAACTGCTGCTGCCGCACGTGACAACGTTCAGGTTGCCGGTTCTTCGACCGTTCTGCCTTACGCGTCGATCGTTGCTGAACTGTTTGGTGAAAACACCGACTTCCCAACACCCGTTGTTGAATCGGGTGGTTCGTCGGCTGGCCTCAAGCGCTTCTGCGAAGGCGTTGGCGAAAACACCATCGACGTTGCAAACGCATCGCGCGCGATCCGCGAAAAAGAGATCAAAGCCTGTGCCGAAAACGGCGTGACCGACATCATGGAAGTCCGCATCGGTTATGACGGCATCGTCTTTGCAAGCCAGCAGTCTGGCCCCGCCTTCACCGCGTTTGAGCCTGCAGACATCTTCAACGCTCTGGGTTCGAAGGTTCTGAAAGACGGCGAGATCGTTGACAACTCTTACAACTCCTGGGCCGAATTCAATGGCGATCTGCCCGATGTTGAAATCGCAGCCTTCATCCCCGGCACCAAGCACGGCACCCGTGAAGTGTTCGAGGAAAAAGTTCTGCTGATCGGCTGTGAAGCAACTGGCGCCATGGAAGCGATGATCGCTGGCGGCATGAGCGAAGATGACGCAGAAGATGCATGCCTGGACGTTCGCACAGATGGCAAATCGGTCGACATCGACGGTGACTACACCGAGACCCTGGCTCGTATCGACACCAACCCGAACGGCATCGGCATCTTTGGTCTGGCGTTCTACGAAAACAACACCGACAAGCTGAAAGTTGCGACCATGTCGGGTATCGCGCCGTCGACCGAGACCATCTCGACCGGTGAATACCCTGTGTCGCGTCCGCTGTTCTTCTACGTGAAGAAAGCGCATATCGGCGTGATCCCTGGCCTGAAAGAATACGCTCAGTTCTTCGTCGCTGACGAAATCGCTGGCGGTTCGGGCCCTCTGGCAAACTACGGTCTGGTTGCTGACCCTGAGCTGGCAAAAACTCAGGACGCAATCGCCAACGAAGTCACCATGGGTTCGGGCAGCTAAGCCTGACATTGGTCTAAATGCCGGGGGCGGCCGTAGTCGTCGCCCCCTCGCTTCTTTTTTTGAATTCCCAATCGGACCAGTGGGGGTGTTATGCCGATACTTTGGCTTTTCTTGATCGTTGTTGCGATCGCTGTGGTCGGATATGTGCTGGGCCGATCCCGTGCACTTTCCAGCGCCGGCGGCGATATCCGAAACCTGCACTCCCTTCCCACATTTTATGGCGCGAATGTTGCGCTGAAGGCAATCGTTCCTGCCTTTGGATTGCTGGTGATCTGGCTGCTTGTTCAACCGCTTTATGTGAATTCTCAGGTTTCAAGTATGATGCCTGATAGTGCGATCAAAGAAGGATCATCGCGCGGGCTGCTGCTGGCCGAGGTGCGACGTGCTGCGACCGGGCTGGATAATGCTGTTGCCCAAGGCGCGATGACCGAGGAAACTGCCAGGAACGCCCGAGCCGAATTCACGGACATGACACAGCGTCTGAAAGACGCCGGACAGGTTGTGACTTCGAACATCACACAACCGATCCTACGCGGCGCGCAGAGCTACCGCATCATGAATTCAACCGGCTATCGGATTATGTCGATTGCCGTAATCCTTGTCGCGTTGGTTGGCGCCGCAGTCAGCTGGCTGCAAACCAATGCCGATTATCGAGCGCGCAACGTCGTCGAACAGGGTGTCCGGATGATGCTGCTGGGCGCGGCGTCAATCGCCATTCTGACTACTGTCGGTATCGTGCTCTCGCTGGTGTTTAACACTTGGGAGTTCTTCCGGCTTTACCCCGCTTCTGACTTTTTCTTTGGCCTGACATGGTCGCCCAGCTTTTCCGGTCGCGGTGGCGCATCTGATCTTGGCATTATCCCGTTGCTTTGGGGTACACTCTATATTTCGATTGTTGCGCTGCTGGTTGCAGTGCCAATCGGTCTGTTTGCCGCGATCTATCTAAGCGAATATGCATCCCCGGCGGTTCGCGCCTTCGCAAAGCCGCTGCTCGAAGTGCTGGCCGGTATCCCGACCATCGTTTACGGTCTGTTCGCCTTGCTCACTGTGGGGCCGATGTTGTTAGGCGTGTTCGGAGATGGCGGTCTGGGCTGGATGAAAGCTGGTACTGCGGTGATGACCGCTGGTCTGGTCATGGGCATCATGTTGATCCCGTTTGTCTCCTCCCTGTCCGACGATATCATCAACGCTGTGCCACAGGCGATGCGCGATGGGTCCTACGGATTGGGAGCAAACCAGTCTGAAACCATCCGTCAGGTGGTTTTGCCCGCCGCCTTACCCGGCATCGTAGGTGCGATCCTGCTGGCCGCTTCGCGCGCCATAGGTGAGACAATGATCGTGGTTCTGGGGGCAGGGGCCGCTGCAAGGCTTAGCCTCAACCCCTTTGAAGCCATGACAACAGTGACTGCAAAAATCGTCAGCCAGTTGACTGGTGACGCTGATTTTGCCTCGCCCGAAGCCCTTGTTGCCTTTGCGCTTGGCATGACACTCTTCGTTGTCACGCTGTGCCTGAACGTTTTTGCCCTTTACATTGTGCGTAAGTACCGGGAGCAGTACGAATGACCGACGCAAGCATGCAAACCCCTGAAACGGGTGGCCACTCTGTCTCACTGACTGCATCTGACGCCCGGACCCGTAAACGGGCCAAAGCAGAAAAACGCTTCCGTGCCTATGGCATAGCTGCGATTGCAACAGGCCTGTTCTTTCTGATCGTCTTGTTTGCCTCGATCCTGTCCGAGGGCATTCCGGCCTTCACCCGGACTGTTGTCAGCGTTGATTTTACCCTGACCCAGCAAGAGCAGGAAGAGGCCGAAGGCACGCTGTTCAAGACCAAAGCCTATTCGGATCTGTTCATTTCAGCCTTGAACAAAGAACTTGATGAAAGCGGCTTCGAGGTCGATTTCGACGAGGCCGCTATTGAGCGTCTGTTGGGCAAGGTCGGCGGAACAATCCGGACGTACTATGCTGCAAATCCGGACAAGTTGGACGAGCCTATCGAATTTGATCTGGCTGCCTCCAGTCGGGTTGATGGATACTATAAGGGCCGAGTGTCACGTGACAGTATTCAGGACAGCCGTTTCCTGCAGAAGAGCGACCTGGATCTGGTCGATGCGCTTGAGCAAGCTGGTATCATAAAGCAGGTTTTCAACTGGCCTTTCATTACCGGGGCCGACTCGGGCGTGGACAACCCCGGCGGTGCTGGAATCGGTGCCTCTGTCGTGGGATCATTCTTCATGATGCTGGTTGTGCTGGGCCTGTCGTTGCCCATTGGTGTGGCCGCGTCGATCTATCTGGAAGAATTCGCGCCACAGAACAAGTTTACGGACCTGATCGAGGTGAACATCTCGAACCTGGCCGCGGTTCCATCGATCGTGTTTGGTATCCTTGGTCTGGCCGTCTTCATCCAATTCATGCACCTGCCGCAATCGGCACCTTTGGTCGGTGGTCTGGTGCTGACGCTGATGACCCTGCCAACCATCATCATTTCGACCCGCGCGTCGCTGAAGGCGGTTCCGCCGTCGATCCGTGATGCCGCACTTGGGGTAGGGGCGTCGAAAATGCAGGCCGTATTCCATCATGTTCTGCCGCTGGCCGCACCTGGTATCCTGACCGGAACCATCATCGGTCTGGCGCAGGCGCTTGGTGAAACCGCACCGCTGCTGCTGATCGGAATGGTGGGCTTTGTGGCCCGTGGCTACCCGGATGGCTTCATCGCCGGGTTTACCGAGCCGAACTCGGCCATGCCTGCCCAAATCTACACCTGGGCCGCGCGCGCGGATGTTGGCTTCTATGAAAAAGCCTGGGGCGGGATTATCATCCTTTTGATTTTCCTGCTGACTATGAACATCATCGCAATCATTCTGCGCCGCCGCTTTGAACGCCGCTGGTAAAAAGGGCAGACCCATGAACGACATGTCACGAGTGGAGAGACAAGTGGATACCAATGAAATCAAGCTGGAATGCCGGGACTGCCAGGTCTTCTACGGTGACACCCACGCGATCAAAGATGTGAATGTCGATATCGAAGATAAGACTGTCACGGCTTTCATCGGTCCGTCGGGCTGCGGTAAATCTACATTCCTGCGCTGTTTGAACAGGATGAACGACACAATTGATGTCGCACGGATAGAAGGTAGCTTTAAGCTGGACGGCGAAGACATCTATGACAAGCGTGTTGACCCTGTGCAGCTGCGTGCAAAGGTCGGTATGGTGTTCCAAAAACCGAACCCGTTCCCGAAATCGATCTATGATAACGTGGCTTACGGCCCGCGCATTCATGGTTTGGCCAAGAATAAGGCTGAACTGGATGAGATCGTTGAGAAGTCCTTGCGTCGCGGGGCGATCTGGAATGAGGTCAAGGATCGCCTGGATTCCCCCGGCACCGGCCTGTCAGGTGGTCAGCAGCAGCGCTTGTGCATCGCGCGTGCCGTTGCAACAGAACCCGAGGTTCTGCTGATGGACGAGCCATGCTCGGCACTGGACCCGATTGCCACGGCCCAGGTCGAGGAACTGATTGACGAGCTGCGCGCGCAATATTCGGTGGTCATTGTGACCCACTCGATGCAGCAGGCCGCACGGGTCAGCCAGAAAACCGCCTTCTTCCATCTCGGCAATCTGGTCGAGTTCGGCGAAACCGGAACGATCTTTACCAACCCCGTAGATCCGCGCACGGAAAGCTACATCACCGGCCGCATCGGCTGAGCACAGGTATTCAGATATGACCGATATGAACGAACAACATATTGCATCCGTTTTTGACCGCGATCTCGAGGCGATTCAGGCGCACATCATGAAGATGGGCGGGCTGGTAGAAGCCGCCATCATGGGTGCTGCACGGTCACTGGAATCCCGTGATGAGGAATTGGCACAAGAAGTCCGACAGGGCGACAAAGCCATCGACGCGCTGGAAGAAGTGATCAACGAAGAGACAGCGCGTCTGATCGCGCTGCGCGCGCCAACAGCAAGCGATCTTCGCCTTGTCCTGTCGGTTCTTAAAGTATCGGCCAACCTTGAGCGGATTGGTGACTATTCGAAGAATATTGCCAAACGCACCACAGTTCTGGTCAATTCCGGTGAAATCAACGGCAGCGCCGCAGCCCTACGTCGCATGGCGCGCGAAGTTGAAGTGATGCTGCGTGATGCGCTAGACGCTTATATCCAGCGGGACCATGAACTGGCCAAAGACGTGATCGAACGCGATGAAGAGGTTGACCAGATGTATAACGGTCTGTTCCGCGAGTTCCTGACCTTCATGGCCGAAGACCCGCGCAACATCTCGGCCTGTATGCACCTGCATTTCATCGCCAAGAATATCGAACGCATGGGCGATCACGTAACGGCTATCGCCGAGCAAGTGGTATATTTGGTTACGGGAGAACGTCCGGCGGATGCGCGGCCCAAGGCCGACAACACCTCGCAAACCGTTTAGGAGACGCAGACCATGTCCGCAGATCAACCAACTGTCCTGGTTGTCGAGGATGAATTGGCCCAGCGTGAAGTGCTGGCGTATAATCTTGAGGCCGAAGGGTTTCGGGTGTCCAAAGCGGCCAGCGGCGACGAAGCACTGTTGCTGGTCGACGAAGATTGCCCGGATATCATCGTGCTGGATTGGATGATGCCCAATCTCAGCGGGATCGAGGTTTGCCGGCGGTTGAAAACGCGGCCCGACACCCGTTCGATCCCGATCATCATGCTGTCGGCCCGCTCGGAAGAGGTGGACAAGGTGCGCGGGCTGGAAACAGGCGCGGATGACTATGTGGTCAAGCCGTATTCGGTCGTGGAACTGATGGCGCGTGTGCGCACCCAACTGCGCCGTGTACGTCCGGCAACGGTCGGGATTCTGTTGGAATTTGACGATATCATTCTGGACTCGGAAACCCATAAAGTCAGCCGCGACAGCAAACCGTTGAAACTGGGTCCGACCGAATTCCGCCTGCTGAGCACTTTCATGGAAAAGCCTGGTCGTGTCTGGAGCCGTGAACAGCTGCTGGATCGGGTCTGGGGTCGCGATATCTATGTCGATACGCGCACCGTCGACGTGCATATCGGACGTCTGCGCAAGGCGCTGACACAGCATGGGGGCGAAGACCCGGTGCGCACCGTGCGTGGCGCCGGATACGCCTTGGGCTGAAGCCAAGGGCAGGGGCGCTGGGTCGTTCACGCCGCTTTACCTCTGATTGTCACAATGTGCCAAACTCCTGTTGTTGTTTGCGTCAGACCCGCGCTAGGGTTCGGCAAAATTGATCCAACGGAGAAGCACAATGAACGCGCCTCAGACGAAACCGACCTTGCGGGCAAAAGATGCCCCCGATTTAGGTAAATTTTCGTGGGAGGATCCGTTTCGCCTGACCGACCAGTTGCACGAAGACGAACGGATGATCACCGACAGCGCACGCGCCTATGCGCAGGAAAAGCTGCAACCGCGTGTGATCCAAGCCTATCAGAACGAAGAAACTGACCCCGAGATTTTCCGTGAAATGGGGGAAATGGGCCTGCTGGGCACAACCATTCCCGAAGAATATGGCGGTCTGGGTGGCAACTATGTCTCGTACGGTCTGGTCGCGCGCGAGATTGAGCGTGTGGATTCCGGCTATCGTTCGATGATGTCGGTGCAAAGCTCTTTGGTCATGTATCCCATTTACGCCTATGGCAGCGAAGATCAGCGCCGGAAATACCTGCCGAAACTGGCCTCGGGTGAATGGATCGGCTGCTTCGGCCTGACCGAACCGGATGCAGGGTCGGACCCGGCTGGCATGAAAACACGGGCCGAGAAGATCGACGGCGGGTATCGTCTGACCGGCAGCAAGATGTGGATCTCCAACGCTCCGATTGCGGATGTGTTTGTCGTCTGGGCCAAATCTGACGCCCATGACGGTAAGATCCGTGGCTTTGTTCTGGACAAAGGCCTTAAAGGTCTCAGCGCGCCGAAGATCGAAAACAAACTGAGCCTGCGTGCGTCCGTCACCGGCGAGATCGTGATGGACGGCGTCGAAGTAGGCGAGGGCGCCTTGCTGCCGCATGTTCAGGGTTTGAAAGGTCCGTTTGGCTGTTTGAACCGCGCACGCTATGGCATCAGCTGGGGCGTCATGGGGGCTGCAGAAAGCTGCTGGCATGCGGCATTGCAATACGGTCTGGACCGCAAGCAGTTTGACAAGCCCTTGGCGCAAACTCAGCTGTTTCAGCGTAAACTGGCCGATATGCAAACCGAAATCGCCTTGGGGCTGCAAGCCAGCCTGCGTGTTGGGCGTTTGTTGGATCAGGCCGAGGCTGCGCCCGAGATGATCTCGATCGTCAAACGCAATAACTGCGGCAAAGCGCTCGACATTTCGCGAATGGCCCGTGACATGCATGGCGGCAACGGTATCTCACTGGAGTTCCACGTGATCCGGCACATGGTCAACTTGGAAACAGTAAACACGTATGAGGGCACACATGATGTCCATGCGCTGATCCTTGGACGCGCGCAAACTGGGCTGCAGGCTTTCTACTGAAAACGCTTGAAATTGGGCTACCATGCGGTTGGCAGGTAGCCCAGATGACCGAGATATATATTTCGCATAATTGGTATTATGGTAAATAATAGATACGGCGTGACGCTTGAAAACAATGACTTACCATACCAACCTCACCAACCTTGGAACCGTTAAATGGAACTGAAAGAAAAAACAGTCGTCATCACTGGCGCTGCTGGTGGAATTGGCAAAGGTCTGGCGGAACGCTTCGCCAACGATGGCGCCACGGTTGTCTGTTCAGATATCGACTTTGAGGCCGCGCAAGAGCTGGCCGCTCACATCGGTGGTCACGCCTATCCCTGTGATGTGTCCAGCGAAACTCAGATCAAGGCGTTGATCGACCATGTTGAAGCGGAGATCGCGCCCATTGATCTGTTTTGCGCCAATGCCGGAATACTGACGCTTGGCGGTCTGGATGTGCCAGATGAAGATTGGAACCGCATCTGGGACATTAACGTGATGTCTCATGTCTGGGCTGCACGCCATCTTGTGCCCAAAATGCTTGAGCGCGGTCAGGGTTACATGCTGTTCACCGCATCTGCAGCTGGTTTGCTGAACCAGCCAGGAGCTGCTCCGTATGGCGTTACAAAACACGCAGCTGTTGGATTTGCCGAATGGTTGTCGCTGACCTACGGCCACAAGGGCTTGCGTGTATCTGCGTTATGTCCTCAGGCAGTGCGGTCCGAGATGACGCGCGGGCACGAAACATCGGTCGCTTCCATTGATGGTATGCTTGAACCCGAAGACGTTGCAGACGCCTGCGTTAAGGCCATTCGGGGCGAACAGTTCCTTGTTTTGCCGCACCCTCAGGTGCTCGACTATATGCGACACAAAACGGCAGATTATGATCGCTGGTTAGGTGGAATGCGTAAGTTAAATCAAACCTTTGTGGAGGATTTTTAAATCTTCGGTTTACGCATCAGGCCTTCTTGAGCAACAGAAGCGACCAGAACTCCGTCCTGTGTGTAGATGGAGCCCCGATTGAAAGACCGTCCCTGCCCTGTCCACGGCGAATCCATCGCATAAAGATGCCAATTGTCGAACTGCACCGGCGCATGAAACCATAACGCATGGTCCAGGCTCGCACCGTTGACCTGACCGGTAAACCAACTGAGCCCGTGTGGACGCATGCCAGAACTCAGCAAGCTCATATCCGAGGCATATGCCAACAACAGGTGCTGAGTGCGAGTATCTGCAGTTTCCGCGGCCCCCATCCGGAACCAGATTTGATTGCGGTCGTCAGCGGCCACGGGGTTGAACGGATCAAGATGATCCACCTCACGCACCTCGATGGGACGTTCGCGCAATAATTCGCCGCGCAGTTTCTCAGGAACACGCTCCAGATATTGATGTCGTAGATCGGATCGGGCCGGGTAGCTTTCGGGCGCATCCAGATCCGGCATCGGATGTTGATGCGCCCAGCCTTCATCCTGAACATGGAACGAGGCGGACATGTTCAATATCTGTTTTCCATGCTGAATTGCGACCACACGGCGGGTCGTGAACGAACTTCCATCTCTCGCTCTATCCACCTGATATATAACGGGTATCGAAGGATCGCCCGGGCGGATGAAATAGGCGTGTAGCGAATGACACAGCCGATCTTCGACTGTTCTATAGGCCGCAGCCAGTGCCTGCGCGATCACTTGCCCGCCGAAGATACGCGTTGGGGTTTCACCACCGGACCCGGTGCCCCGGAACAGATCAACTTCCAGACGTTCAACATCCAAAAGATCAAGAAGAATGCGTTCTGCTTCGGTCATGTTCTGCTCTCTGAGTGTGACAGATATCCGCCTATCAGTCGCGTTCGGATCAATCAATCATCGCGCCTAGCACAAGCGCCTTTAACTCGGCTCGTGACGGGTAAGAACTGGAAGGCGACAACTGAGTAAAAAAGATACCGCTCAGTTCGTTTTCTCGATCCAGCCAGAAATAAGTTGAGGCCATGCCGCCCCAACTGAAATCGCCAACTGAACCGGGCACGCGCATCCTTGCTGGGTTCAGAACCACGGATCCACCGAGGCCAAAGCCCATACCCTCCATCGGTTGTTCGGCAAAACTGCGGGGACCCATCGATGCAATATCGCCGGATAAGTGGTTGCAAAGCATGAAATCTACGGTTTTGGGTCCCAGAATGCGTTGCCCATTCGCTATACCTCGATTGCGCAGCATTTCGACGAATTTGGCATAATCATCAATGGTGCTTATCAATCCGCCACCACCCGAGAAAGTCGAGGTGTTTTCAAATGGGGATGACCCGGCCTCATCTATCAGTCGCAGTGTTTCTCTGCCCCGTTCGGCTGAGTTCAGCGCCATCGCATCACCCGACAAGGGGGAATAAAGCGACGCAAAACGATCCCCTGCCCCTTTGGACACGAAAAAACCGGTTTCCCACATGCCCAGAGGCGTAAAGATCTGCTGGTCGAAATATTGATCCAACGCTTGGCCCGAAACAATTTCGATCACGCGCCCCAGAACGTCGATGCTGACGGAATACTCCCAGCGCGAACCGGGTTGAAACGCCAATGGCAAGCGCGTCAAATCATGGATCCGATCCGCCAACGGGCCCTGATTAGGTTTGAACAGCAAATCCTGCTGTTCCATGGCCTTAGGCAATAGGCCGGGATTGAACGGGTAGCTCAGACCGCTTGTATGCGTCAGCAGGTGATGCAGCGTCGGACTGGTTGCTGTTTCGGTTTGATCCAAACGGGTGGCACCGGGAACAAGGGCCTGTATATCATTGAATTCGGGTATAAATTCAGACAACGGCGAATCAAGGTGGATCAAACCCTGTTCGACCAGCATCATCAATCCAACCGAAGTTATGGGCTTAGTCATCGAATAAATCCGCGCCAGAGTATCGCGTTGGAATGGCAGGTTGTTTTCAACGCTGCGCTGACCACAGACATGAAAAAACACCTCGGCGCCTTGGTGATGCAGCAGAAAGGCGCTTCCGGCATATCTGCGCTGGGTGACATAGCGTTCCATCCAGACACGTATTCGGTTCAGCCGATCATGATCAAAACTTGCAGTGGATTGTGTCATAGAACCTGCCTGATCCTGCTTATGTCAGAAAAATACGCTTTGCTTTACCAAAGCCATACGCGATTGTTGCCACTGAAAAACGACCCTTGTCGCGGATTCGTTGCGTGCCGGTTCTAAAATCTGCCGACACCCCGGATTGGAGTATCAACATGGCGCAAACTATAGATTTCGTTTACGATTTCAGCAGCCCAAACGCGTTTCTTGCATATAAGATGCTGCCGGAACTTGCCAAAAAGCACAAGGCGAAGATCAACCCGATCCCGGTGCTGTTGTCCGGTGTGTTCAAATCTACCAACAACCAGAGCCCGTTCGAGGCGTTTTCCGAAAATCGTCAAAAAACGGCCTATTTGACCCACGATCTGCACCGCTTTGCCCGGCGGCGTAGTGTGAGTTTCCACATGAGTCCGCATTTCCCGATCCATAGCAAATTTGCCATGCGTGGCGCCTACTATGCATCCGGTAAATCATGGGAATCCAAATATATAGATGCGGTCTTTGATGCGATCTGGGTGCATGGTCAGAAGGTCGAGGAGCTTGGCGTATTGACCGACATTCTGCGTGAAGCAGAACTGCCCGTTCGTAAAATCCGCGAGGCGATTGCCGCTCCGGAAACCAAGCAGCTGCTAAAAGAACAAACCAAAGCCATGGTCAAGCGCGGCGTCTTTGGCGTGCCTAGCATGTTTGCAGGGTCTGAGATGTTCTTTGGAAAGAACAGTCTGGGCAATCTGGATCTGGAGCTGACACTACATAAGTGATCTAAAACTGAGCTCTATCGCGATATTTTAATCTTGTTTAAGTGCAGCCAAGCCATGCTGCGCAAAAACGGGAACGTATGCCCCGAATGCTTGGGCGCGTTTCGGATCTGAGGCGTTTCCGTCCAGCGCGCGTTTGTACACACCCTGTAGAATCCCGGCCATTCGGAAGAAGTTAAACGCCAGATAGAAACCGAAGTTATCAATCCCCGGCAATCCACGACGGGCACAATACTGCGCAACAAAGTCCGCGTCGCAGGGTAGGCCCAGTTGGTCCCGATCAATACCGGCCAGCCCGCGCCCCTCTTTGCCCGGTGGCATCTGCCATTGCATGATCACTGCGGCCAGATCGGCATAAGGGTGGCCGATTGTGGACAATTCCCAATCCAGAACGCCGATGCAGTCCGTCCCATCTGTAGCAAACATCAGGTTGTCGATGCGGTAGTCCCCATGCACCAGCGTGCGTTGCCCGTCATCGTCTGGGATCGCAGAGGTAAGTGCATCGATAAGCGCGTTCAAATCGGCGATATCAGATGTTTCAGAAGCGCGATATTGCTTGGTCCAGCGCGAGATCTGGCGTTCGAAGTAGTTGCCTGTTGGCCCATAGTCAGACAGGCCTACGGCATCGATATCCACCATATGAAGCTCTGCCAAAACGCGGTTCATTTCGTCCAGAACAGCGCTGCGGACCTTGTTGCTTTCTCCCTCCAGTGTGGGTTGCAGGAAGACGCGCCCTTGCAAATGCTCCATCACGTAGAAGGCCGATCCGATAACCGAGTCATCCTCGCATAGCAGCAGCATTTTGGGCACCGGAACCGAGCTATCCGCCAGGGCGCTTTGTACACGAAACTCGCGATCCACCGCATGGGCCGACTTCAGAAGCACCCCGGGGGGTTTGCGACGCAGTACATAAGACCTTTTGGGCGTGCGCAATTCATAGGTCGGGTTGGATTGCCCGATCGCAAATTTTCTGGCTTCAAGCGGGCCGCTATAGCCTTTCAGATGCGCTGACAGGTAGGTGTCTATCGCTGCCAGGTTCAAATCTGTGTTGGGTGTCATGTCCGCCCCTCACCTAAAGGGCTTCGGCAAAGATGTTCGGAGCGGTTACCACGTTTATACCGCCCGACACCGGAATGACTGCCCCCGTCACATAGCCACCGCCGCGACCGCAGAGGAACAGCATACAGCCTGCAATATCCTCATCGCGGCCCACACGCCCCAAAGGCACCGATTTACCGACCCTGTCGCGCGTATCTTCATCCGCGGTTGCAAAAGCGGTCATCTTAGACACAAACGGTCCGGGCGCCAGTGCGTTGACGGTGACATGATAGGGTGACAGTTCTTTGGCCAGGATTTTGGTCAGATGCAGCACGGCTGCCTTCGAGGCGGAATAGCTGTAAGCGCCATCGCCCATAGGAACCTCACCCATCACCGAGCCAACGTTGATGACCCGTGCTGGGTCTTCGGCCGTTCCAGACTTCATCAGCAACGGCAGTAGTCTCTGCGTCAACTCAAAGATGCCCGTCACGTTGACTGACATCACTTTATCCCAAGCCTCATAGGGGAATTGCCCCATCGGCGCCCCCCAGCTGACACCAGAATTATTCATAAGAATATCAAGTGTCTCGGTCCGCGCGTTGATGTCAGAAACAAGCGCCTCAATCCCCTCCTTGCTGCCCAGGTCGCCCGAAAACCCTACTGCGCTTCCCGGCGCATCCATCGCGTTGAGTTCTTCGGCGACAGCGGCGCAGGCGTCGCCTTTGCGTGAGGCGATCATCACATGGGCCCCAGCCCGCACCAGTGCTTCGGCAGCCATGCGGCCAATTCCAGTGGCCCCGCCTGTGACCAGCGCGGTTTTACCCTGAAGTGAAAAAAGAGTTTCGGGGTTCATGCGTGTCTCCTCACTTACACGTGGTGGCGGTTGCCGTGACGGGAACCAGAGGTGGCCGTTGACAATACATACCCCAGCCTCAAAAGTTTCCGATACCGGAATAACAGGGACAACAGGGTCAACATGCAAGCATTACTCAGCGTCGCCCCCGGCGGGCCAGAGACTTTGGAACTGACCACCCTGCCCGATCCAGCGCCTGGCAAGGGAGAGCTGTTGATCGCCGTGAAAGCAGCCGGGGTGAATTTTCCGGACACGCTGATCATTCGAGACCTCTATCAGATGAAACCACCGCGCCCCTTTGCCCCCGGCGGAGAAATCGCCGGAGAGGTTCTGGCCATCGGTGAGGGCGTAACAGGGTTTGAACCAGGTGATCGGGTTCTGGCGCTGACGGGTCATGGAGGGTTTGCAACCCATCTGACGATCAAGGCCCCATCTGCCATCAAGTTCCCGGACGACATGCCCTATGAGGACGCGGCCTGTTTCATTTTCACCTATGGCACCTCGTATCACGCGCTCAAGGACCGGGCATCGCTTCAAGCCGGTGAAACCTTGTTGATCCTCGGTGCAGCAGGTGGTGTCGGCTCGGCAGCGATTGAGCTGGGCAAAGCTATGGGTGCGCGGGTCATCGCCGCCGTGTCATCCGACGAAAAGGCCGCATTTTGCAAACAGATTGGTGCGGATGAGACGATCATCTATCCGAGCGAGATGGATAAAGACGCCCAAAAGGCGTTCTCGGGCCAGATCAAAGCGCTGGCTGGTCCCAATGGCGTGGATGTTGTTTATGACGCCGTCGGCGGGCCGTTTGCCGAACCCGCGTTGCGCAGTATGGCGTGGAACGGGCGTTTTCTGGTGGTGGGGTTCCCTGCCGGTATCCCCAACCTTCCGCTGAACCTGCCGCTGCTCAAAGGGTGCCAGATCGTTGGCGTCTTTTGGGGCGCGTCGGTGTTCCGTGACCCCCAGGGTCATGCGCAGAATGTTGCAGAGCTATTTTCGCTCTACGGAAAGGGTCAAATCAAACCCCGCATCAGCGCGCAGTTCCCCCTCAATCAGGCTGCCGATGCTTTGAAGCTTCTGGCGGATCGTTCTGTGCTGGGCAAGCTGGTCATCACACCGGACGCGACCTGAGGGTCACAGAACGGCGTGAAAGACGGCTCCTCCGCCCGCAAGGATTGTATCACCTCGCAACAAAGCGCAGTAGACAACTCGGGCTAATCGTGGCTATGAACCAGTGATGGGGAATAAAAAGACATGACGAACATTCTGGTTTTGAATGGTCCGAACCTGAACCTGCTTGGCACCCGCCAGCCAGAGGTTTATGGCAGCACCACATTGCAGATGGTCGAGGATCTGTGCGTTGACCATGGCGCCAAGCTTGGTCTGACTGTAACCCATTTTCAGTCGAACCACGAAGGCGCCCTGATTGATGCCATTCACGCCGCGCGCGAAACACAGCACGGGCTGATCCTGAACGCGGGCGGCTATACGCATACATCCGTGGCGTTGATGGATGCGATCTCGTCCGTCGGGTTGCCGCTGGTTGAGGTGCATCTGTCGAATATTCACGCGCGCGAAGCATTTCGCCATAAATCATACATTGCGCCAGTCGCGCTGGGGCAAATCTGCGGATTTGGTGTGCAAAGCTATGTTCTGGCGCTAGACGCCATAGCAACGCATCTTGGGTCCACGGGTGGCAGATGAAGCTAAACGACTATCTGCATTTCGTAAGCTACGCCAAAACGCTGGAAGAGCTTTGGGATGCCCATTGCCGCCAGATGGCGCAGTTCGGCTTTGATCGGCTGATCTATGGCTATACCCAGTTTCGGACTGAAACCTCCCTGGGTGATCCAGAAGATTTTGTGATCCTGTCCAATCATGATCCGGCCTATACGGATGGCTTTCTGCAGCGCGGGATGTATTTCCACGCCCCGATGCTCAAATGGGCGCTGGACAATGAAGGCGCGGCCAGTTGGCAGATGATCCAACAGATGATGTCCACCGGGCAGATGAGCGCTGAAGAAAAGCGGGTGATCGATTTCAACAGATCGATGGGCGTTGTGAATGGCTACACGGTCAGCTTCAACTCGGTCTCGTTGCGCTCGAAAGGGGCGATTTCGCTATCTGCGCGGGGCGATATCAGCCAGGAAGAGGTTGATGCGATCTGGGCGGAGCACGGAGATGACATATTGCTCATGAACAATATGGCACATCTGAAAATTCTGACCCTGCCCTACAACCCGCCCAACCGCGCTCTGACAAAGCGGCAGCGCGAAGCGTTGGAATGGGTCGGCGATGGCAAAACAACGCAGGATATCGCGCTGTTGATGGGGCTGACCTCGGCAACCGTGGAAAAACATCTGAGGCTTGCACGCGAATCCCTGTCTGTTGAGACCACAGCACAGGCCGTTCTCAAGGCATCTCTGCACAATCAGATGTTCCTAATGGAAGCTTAAGCGCCAAGGGTATTTAAGATGGTTTACCCTAGGTAAGGAAAACATGACTTCCGAATTGGTAGGTAAAATTGCAAATTGGTCTTGTTCCGTGAGTGGTGGCTTTAGCCAGGGAACACTTCGATCAGATCTTTGCAATACCAAAGCTCTCTGATCACTCTGACACAGGGGCGCCTATTTGTCCGCGTCGCTAGGTCGGAAATTTGGGGGGCCTCGACCATCCCCATCATGCGGGGCCCTCCATTCTATTCTCAGTTTGACGAAAACAAAAAAACGGGCTGCGACCGCGCAACCCGTTTCGATGCTTTGAAAAGGCCCCAGAACGAGGCCTTTGAAGTGCTTTAGCCCTGAGCGGCTTTGGCCACTTCGGCTGCGAAGTCTTCTTTTTCGACCACGATGCCTTCGCCAACTTCCAAGCGGATGAAACCTGTGATGGTGGCACCTGCCTCTTTGGCCGCCGCTTCAACGGTCAGATCAGGGTTCACAACGAACTGCTGGTTCAGCAGAGTCGATTCGGCGACGAATTTCTTCATGCGGCCAACGATCATCTTTTCGATCACCTGTTCCGGCTTGCCGGATTCGCGGGCGATGTCCATCTGAACCTGCTTTTCCTTCTCGACGATGGCCGGATCCATGTCCGCCTCGGACAGGGCTGCCGGGTTCACAGCCGCGATGTGCATCGCAACCTGTTTGCCGATCGCCTCGTCACCACCGGTCAGAGCAACCAGAACACCGATTTTACCCATGCCGTTGGTGGCCGCGTTGTGGACGTAGGACACAACCGTATCGCCCGACAGTTTGGCCATGCGGCGCACCGACATGTTTTCACCAATAGTGGCGATCTTGTCGGTCAGGGTATCGGCAACGTTTTTGCCGCCCAGGTCAGCCGCCAGCAGCGCGTCAACATCTGCGACGCCTTCAGCTGCAAATGCGATCTTGCCAACCATTTCCTGGAATTCAGCGTTTTTCGCAACAAAGTCGGTTTCCGAGTTCACTTCGACAGCAACACCGGTGCCACCGTTGACGTGAACAGCAACCAGACCTTCGGCTGCGGTGCGGCCCGATTTCTTCGCCGCTTTGGCCAGACCTTTGGTGCGCAGCCAGTCAACGGCTTCGTCCATGTTGCCACCGGTTTCGGTTAGCGCTTTTTTTGCGTCCATCATGCCTGCGCCGGTCGAGTCGCGCAGTTCTTTAACCATTGCTGCTGTGATTGCCATCTTTAGGCTCTCCTCAATTCAAACGGAATTGGGGCAGGTCTACCCTGCCCCATATGTCATTTACGTGACGGGCAGCTTACGCTTCGGCAGGTGTTTCTGCTTCGGCTTCTGCAGGTGCTTCTTCGGCAACGGCTTCTTCAACCGGCGCTTCTTCGAAGGCACCCAGGTCAACGCCGGCTGCACCCATCTGAGCGGTCATACCGTCCAGAGCGGCGCGTGCGGCCAGATCACAGTACAGAGCGATGGCGCGCGCTGCGTCGTCGTTGCCGGGGATGATGTAATCCACACCATCGGGCGAGCAGTTGGTGTCAACCACGGCCACAACCGGGATACCCAGCTTGTTGGCTTCGGCGATGGCCAGTGCTTCTTTCTTGACGTCGATGACGAACAGCAGATCGGGAACGCCGCCCATTTCGCGGATACCGCCCAGCGAAGCCTGCAGCTTGGCCTGGTCACGCTCCATGCCCAGACGCTCTTTCTTGGTCAGGCCTTCGGCGCCGGTTTCCATCGCTTCGTCGATCTGGTTCAGACGGTTGATCGACTGGGAAACGGTTTTCCAGTTGGTCAGCGTGCCGCCCAGCCAGCGGTGGTTCATGTAGTACTGAGCCGACTTTTCAGCGGCTTCGGCGATCGGGCCTGCGGCCTGACGCTTGGTGCCAACGAACAGAACGCGGCCACCTTTTGCAACAGTGTCGCGAACCGCCTGCAGCGCCTGATCCAGCATCGGAACGGTCTGGGTCAGGTCCATGATGTGGATGCCATTGCGCGAGCCGTAGATGAACGGGCCCATGCGGGGATTCCAACGCTGTGTCTGGTGACCAAAGTGAACGCCAGCTTCCAGCAGCTGACGCATGGAGAACTCGGGAAGAGCCATGCTATATTTCCTTTTCCGGTTTACGCCTGGGCGGGGGTGAAAGAAGCGGATGCTCCAACCGGCGGTCTTGATGAGGATGTCTCCCTCAAAAAGCCCAAACCCCGCCTGCGGGTTTGAATGGCGCGCATATAAGGCAGGATTTGGGGCAGTGCAAGGGCTAAATGCCCTTATTTTTCAAGCCGTGCCAAGCTGTGTGCGTGACGAACGGCTTGCTCACACCAGGCCGCCAGCGCTTTGCGGTTTTCAAAGTCACTGACCTTGGCCGGTGCATGGTAAATCAACTCGACCGCTCCCTGCCGCCGGGCGCCTAACGTTTTGAGCAGATGTGGACCGAATTCCATATCCCCCCACCAGCCATAAAAGCGTGCAGGCTGCCCATCTGGCGCGTGAAACACGGCTGTAACGGGTTGTACATACATGAAATCGCGCAACTCTTCTCTAAAGAACGCAGCGAAAAGCGTTGTTTTAAATGGCAAAACCCGCAAACCGTCCGTCGAGGTTCCTTCTGGGAAAAACAACAGCTTATGACCGGCTTTCAACCGATCTTCGAAAACCTTGGTCTGTTCCTTTGCTTTTTTGGGGTTCCGCTCAATAAAGACGGTGCCCGTCGCACGCGCCAGCCAGCCAATGCCGGGCCAGCGCGCCACTTCGGCTTTTGAGACAAAATAAATCCGTTTACGAGCATTCAGGGCAAAAATATCCAGCCACGAAGTGTGGTTGGCCACGACAGCTCCGCGTTGCTGCATTAACTCACCCGATGTCGTGAACTTAATTCCAAGGATGCGAAAAGCGTTACGACAGACAAATTGGGTGATGAACGGCGTGACCGGGCGGTGCAGACCACATAGCGGCCGTTCAACAAGGCGCAGCAGCAGCAAGATGATCAGCCCGCCAAAGACCAGAATGGCCAAGGGCACCCCCCGAAGCAGAACCAGACTCCAGCCCAGCAGACCCAGCTCAATCGGGTCCGGGGCGTCTTCGCTGTTCCAAAGGGGATCGCTCACCGCGTTACGCTCCTCCATAGATGCGCCTTTGGCGTTCATTCATGCGCGCGGTGTCGAGGATCAGGCAAACATCCGTCGTGTTAAAGCTGTGATCGACAAAGGCCCCCTCGCCCACAAAACCGCCCAACCGCAGATAGGCTTTGATCAGCGCGGGTACCTGAACCATTGCGGCGCGGCGATCCAGATCCTGAGGCGCGACCAGGTCCATGGATTGGAACACACCCGCCTGCGCTCGCACGCGCAGATCAGGCGGCGCTAGGTGGTTGTGATGCAGCATCGCCAAAGGCTGGGCCAAGGCGGCCACATCAGTGCCGTGAAAGCTGGCCACACCAAACAGAACCTCAATTTGGCGCTCGGCGACATAGCCGGCCAGCCCGTTCCAAAGATGATACATTGCCGAGCCGCCGCGATAATCCTTGTGCAAGCAGGATCGACCCAGCTCCAACAACCGGCGCCCGCTGTTTTTCAGTACGCTCAGGTCATACTCATCTTCGGAATAAAACTGCCCGATATCTGCTGCAAGCTCCCCCGGCAACATCCTGTAAACGCCGATTATTTCCCCAGTACCGTCGTCATAGGCCAGCATATGATCGAAATACGGATCGAACCTGTCCTTTTCTAAGCCCGCTTCGTGATCCACCAGGTCTCCACCACCGCCCAGTTCACGCACAAAGACATCATAGCGCAGCTTTTGTGCGGCGCGCAGCTCTGCCGCGGTCTCGGCGAGTTTTACAGTGAATGTCGGGCCAGTATCCGGCATAAGGGGATCCGTTCTCGTTTAGGGGCTGATACCGCAGTCTTTTGACCGTGCGCAACTGCTGCGCTATTGGTCAGGGTTGTTAACCTTTCCTAAACCAGTTTCACGGATCAAAGACGGGCATCAGGGCGATGCGCGTTCCGTCGATTACCACTTTCCCCTGCTCGCGGAAATTTACGGTGATCTTGCCTGAGATGTTGGACTGCACCTGTCCAACGCCCCATTCGGGAAAATCCGGGTGGCGAACAAACATGCCCGGTGCAAGAATAGCATTCATGTCTGTCATGAGGGGTCCCTTGAATCCTGCGGCAGATACAGCAGGAGGTACGCATGGGCGCATCAGACGTCAACCTGGCCGAATTGATCGGATCGCGGATCTGTCACGATCTGATCAGCCCGATCGGGGCAATCACCAACGGGTTGGAATTGCTTGAGATGGTGGGCGCGGTTCAAGGCCCCGAGATGGAGTTGATCTCAGGCAGTGTCGGCAGCGCTGGCGCACGCATCCGGTTCTTTCGCGTGGCCTTTGGTGCCTCCAGCGATCAGCCCCTGGGCAAGACCGAAATAGCAGAGCTGCTGAATGATATCGAGCGCGCCGGGCGCGTTCGGGTGAACTGGAACCTGACACAGCCGGTGCCGCGCAATCAGGTCAAGCTGGCCTTTCTGGCCCTGATGTGTTGCGAAAGCGCGATGCCCTTGGGGGGTGAGGTTGAAATCTCGACCAATGGCTCGGGCTGTCAGGTTGTTGGAATCGCTGATAAAATGAGTGTTGACAGCGACTTATGGAAAAGTGTTGCCACTGGGCGCCCCTCGGGCAAGATCACACCTGCACAGGTGCAGTTTGCACTGTTGCCTGAAGCGGCCGCCGCGATGGGACGGCGGATCTCGGTCGAAACCAGTTCGACCCGCGTAGCGTTGAAATTCTAGGCCCGGATCGTACCGTTGCCACGCACCAGATATTGAAAACTGGTCAGCTGCGCCGCACCCACCGGTCCGCGTGCATGCATCTTGCCGGTTGCGATCCCAATCTCTGCGCCCATCCCAAACTCACCGCCATCGGCAAACTGGGTTGAGGCGTTGTGCATCAGGATCGCGCTGTCGAGCCGTTCAAAGAAACGCGATGCCGCCTGATCATCTTCGGTCATGATGCAATCGGTGTGGTTCGATCCATACTGCTGGATATGCGCGATGGCGGCGTCAATATCGGCCACGGGTTTGGCCGCAATGATGCTGTCCAGAAACTCTTTGCCCCAATCATCGGCTGTTGCTCGAAGCGTGCCATCAACGGCCAAAGCGCCCTCGGCATGGACTTCGACGCCTGCGGCGGTCAGAGCAGCGATCAGATCACGCCCCAGCGTTTCGGCAATATCCTGATGGATCAAAAGGCATTCTGCCGCACCGCAGATACCTGTGCGTCGGGTTTTGGCGTTCAGCACCACCTCAAGCGTCTTCTGCGGATCAGCGGCTTTGTCGACATAGATGTGAACAATGCCTTCGAGATGCGCAAAGACAGGCACGCGCGCCTCACGTTGCACCAACCCGACCAGCCCTTTGCCTCCGCGAGGTACGATAACGTCCACGTAATCAGTCATGGTCAGCAACTCCTGAACCGCGGCACGGTCACGGGTCGGTACCAGTTGAATGGAATCTTCGGGCAGGTTTGCCGCTTTCAGACCTTCGACCAGACAGGCATGGATGGCTGTGGACGAATGAAAGCCTTCGGACCCGCCCCGCAAGATCACCGCGTTGCCGGATTTCAGGCAAAGCGCGCCCGCGTCGGCGGTGACATTGGGACGGCTTTCATAGATCACACCGATCACACCCAGGGGCGTCCGCACCCGCTGAATATGCAGGCCCGAGGGCATATCCCATTCGGTGATCACCTCACCCACAGGGTCAGTCTGTTCGGCAACAGTGCGTAGCCCATCGACCATGCCCTGAATTCGGGTCTCGTCCAGCATCAGGCGGTCCATCATTGCAGGGCTCAGGCCCTTGTTGCGACCGAATTCCAGGTCCTTTTTGTTGGCTTCTATGATCCCGGCGCGGTTCCTCCAAACCGCATCGGCGGCGGCAATCAGGGCTGCATGCTTGCGTTCGGCGCTGGCAAAGGCGAGCTCGCGCGCCGCATCTTTAGCGCGCTTTCCAAGATCGGTCATCAAGGCCGGAATATTGTCGAGATCTTTCATCTTGTGCCCCTTTCTGCGCCGTTAAAGCGCCAAATCATCCCTGTGGATCAGCGCCGCGCGGCCGGGATAACCCAGCGTGGCCTCAATCTCCGACGATTTCCGCCCTTTGATCGCATCCGCTTCTTGCGCCGTGTAGCGACTGATGCCCTGAGCCAACCGCCGCGCTTGCGGATCAAGCACCGCGACCGGGTCGCCGCGCCCGAAATCCCCGGTGACTTCGACAATCCCAGCCGGCAAAAGGCTGTTGCCGTTTGCAAGCGCCTTGGCCGCACCCTCATCCACGGTGATCTCACCCCTTGGTTTCATCGCCGAAATCCAACGCTTGCGCGCCGCGTGGGGATCCAGCTTGGCCGTAAACCATGTGCAGTTGGCGCCATTCTCAAGCGATTGCAGAGGGTTAAGAGGTGACCCTTCAGTAATCGCCATATCGCATCCAGCGGCCGTTGCCATCTTGGCCGCCAACAATTTGGTCTTCATCCCGCCTTTTGACAGGCCAGACCCGGCATCGCCGGCCATCGCCTCAATTTTGGGGGTGATGGTGTCGATGGTGTCATAGCGCGTGGCCGAGGCATCTTCGTTCGGATTGCCCGAGTAGAACCCATCTACGTCTGAAAGCAGGATCAATTGATCCGCGCCAACCGTGACCGCGATCTGAGCGGCCAGACGGTCATTGTCGCCATAGCGGATTTCATCAGTTGCCACGGTGTCGTTTTCATTGACGATCGGAACAACGCCAAGCCCCAACAGGGTTTCCAGGGTCGCGCGCGAATTCAAATAGCGGCGCCTGTCTTCACTGTCTTCCAAAGTGACCAGAACCTGCGCCGTAGTGATCTCATGCGGGGTCAGCGCTTCTTCATAGGCGCGGGCCAGTCGGATTTGACCCACCGCTGCGGCGGCCTGAGATTGCTCCAATGGCAGTGTCGCGGTGGGCAGGCCCAAAACACCGCGGCCCAACGCAATCGAGCCTGACGACACCAGAATGACATCCGCGCCCTGCCCCTTCAGCCAGGCCACATCCTGTGCCAGCGATTTCAACCAGTCCGAACGCAACACGCCTGAGTGCCGGTCCACCAATAAGGCCGACCCGATTTTGACCACCAAACGACGGGCTGCAGTCAGGGTTGCCACGATTGGGCCTCCTCCACGGGTTTCTGGCGTAGCCGGTTTTCATCAATCTGAGCGCGTAGGGCCCGCAGCACGTCGGTCACGCCCAGATGGGCGACGCCGGACATGGTCATGACAGGGCCGCCAACGGCGTTCTCCAGTTCAGCCTTGGCGAGCTCGCGTTCTTCTTCATCCAGCGCGTCGACCTTGTTCAGCACGGTGATCCGCGGCTTGTCGGCCAGTTCACCGCCATAGGCTTCAAGCTCATGAATGATGGTGCGATAGTCTTCGGCCACAGTTTCCGAGGTGCCATCAACCAGATGCAGCAGCACGGCGCAGCGCTCCACGTGACCCAGAAAGCGGTCTCCGATCCCGCGCCCTTCATGCGCGCCTTCGATCAGGCCAGGGATGTCGGCCACAACGAATTCGACATTGTCGACGCCGACCACGCCCAAGTTCGGATGCAGGGTCGTAAACGGATAATCGGCAATCTTGGGGCGCGCATTCGACGTGGCGGCCAAGAAGGTTGATTTGCCTGCATTTGGCATACCCAGCAGTCCTACATCGGCAATCAGCTTCAGCCGCAACCAGATCGTGCGGTCGATCCCGGCCTGCCCCGGATTGGCGCGGCGCGGAGCTTGGTTGGTGGCCGATTTAAAGTGTAGGTTGCCAAACCCGCCATTGCCGCCCTTGGCCAGCAGGAACCGCTGTCCGACCTCAGTCAGGTCGCAGATCACGGTTTCTTCGTCTTCATCGAGGATCTCTGTCCCGACCGGCACGCGCAGGATAATGTCGTCACCATCCTTACCTGTGCGCTGCTGCCCACGGCCGGGCTGCCCGTTCTTGGCAAAGAAATGCTGCTGATAGCGAAAGTCGATCAGGGTGTTCAGCCCATCGACGACCTCAGCCCAGACTGTACCCCCTTTGCCGCCGTCCCCGCCATCGGGACCGCCATATTCGATGTATTTTTCGCGCCGAAAGCTGACGCAGCCGCTACCGCCGGCCCCGGACCGGATGTAGACCTTTGCAAGATCGAGAAATTTCATGACTGTCCCCTACTGCAAAGGCCCCATCGGCCACAAGTCAGAGTTTTTTGCTATATGTCCAGGTGGGCACGTTTGCGTCGCGTGCGACCGAATATGTCTCGGCGTCGCCAAGATATTCGAAACCACAATGGATCAGCACCCGCGCCGAGGCTGGATTGTCCTGAAATACGCTGGCGAACATGCTGGAATGCTGCAATGGGTTGGCCAGAACCAGCGCCTCAACGGCCAATGAGGCAATGCCGGTATTCCAGTAAACCGGTGCGACCCAATAGCCGACCTCGGCCTGGTTGCGATCCAGCCTTTGCAGTGAGATGAGGCCGATCAGTTCCGGTCCGCCATCCTTGGTGGCATCCAGCGCCCATACATCCTCATCCCGTTCATCTGCCATGGAACGGGTTACAAAAGCCTCGGTCGAACCGGGTGGCAGAGGATGTGGAATTGTCGTGGTCATACGCGCCACGCGCTCATCGCCTGCATAATATTCAATGAGACCCATATCCGACCGGCGCAGGGGGCGCAGGTCGAACCGCTCGGTTTCGATGACCGGCTGGTTGATTATCATCTCAAGTTTCATGTCTGTGCTCCTCCTCCGAACAACACGAAAAGTACGGACGCAACTGTGACACTCGCCAACGTCCACATCAGATATTTTTCCATAGGCCGTCCTTCAACCGCATGAGCGATCCGATCGCCTGCAAAAGTCCAGATTGGGTGAAGAACTGCCTGACAAAACAATAAACAAAGCGCGATTGTTAAAGTCGCCTGAAACGTCGATGTTCCAGCCGCAACAAAGCCGGTGAAGCCTGCTATGATCATGGCCCAGGCTTTCGGGTTCAGCGGATGCACGATCAGCCCCGCCCAGAAACCCGGCACTGCAACATCGCTTTGTCCACGCGACAAGCGCAGGTTCGCGATTTTCCAGGCCAGCCAGATGATATAAGCCGCCGAGGCGTATTTGAGCACCTCAAAGACCAAGGGCATCCGATCCGCCAATTGCATCAGGCCATATCCTACAGGCCAGATGATCAACTGCTTGCCCAGGATAACCCCTGCAACAAATGGCAAGGCAGCCCGAAAGCCATAGCGCGCACCTGTCCCCAGCAGGACCATATTGGCTGGTCCCGGTGTGCCGACCTGACTGGCGGCAAACAGAAGGAAACTGGTGGTTGCGACTGTCATCTTGTTTTGATCACGACTGCGTTAAAACGAAAAAGGGACCGGCACGTTGTGCCGGTCCCCCATGAATTTTTCTTAAACCTTCTGGGTCTCGGCTTACTCTGCGGCCTCCGCCACTGGCAGGACCGAAATAAAGGTGCGGTTTTTAAGTCCCTTGTGGAACTTCACGGCGCCATCGGTGGTTGCAAAAATGGTATGATCTTTACCCATGCCAACGCCTTCGCCCGGCCAGAACTTGGTGCCGCGCTGACGTACGATGATGTTGCCTGCGATGGCGGCCTGGCCGCCGTAGAGTTTCACGCCAAGGCGACGACCCGCTGAGTCGCGACCGTTACGGGAGGAACCGCCAGCTTTTTTATGTGCCATTCTCTCTCTCCTTAGCCTTTAGCCAGTTCTTTAGCCTGTTCGATCCAGCCTTCACGCTCGATCCGGCCTTTGAACGACAGTTTCTCGTCCATAGCAGCAACGTCTGCTTCCGTCCATGCCGCAATCTGGGCAAAGGTGGTGACGCCCGCTTCGAGAAGCTTTTTCTCAAGCGCCGGGCCAACACCGGACAGTTTTTTCAGATCGTCTGCGCCTGCGTCAGCAGCGGGTGCTTCGGCTTTCGGTGCAGCAGCTTTCTTGGCCGGTGCTTTCTTCGGCGCAGCCGCTTCGACAGCCGCGGCAGAAACCGAACCGGTTGCAGCTTTGATACCCGACTTGTCAGCACCCGACGACAGGATGTCGGTGATCTTGACCAGGGTCAGCTTCTGACGGTGGCCAACGGTACGCTTCGAGCTGTGCTTACGACGACGTTTGACGAACTTGATGACCTTGTCACCTTTGATCTGGTCGATCACTTCGGCCTGAACGCCTGCACCTTCAACGAAAGGTGAGCCAACAACCGGAGCGTCGCCGCCCAGCATCAGAACATCGTTGAATTGAACTTTTTCACCTGCGTCGGCAGCCAGCTTTTCAACGCGGAGCACATCGCCCGCCTGAACCTTGTACTGCTTGCCGCCAGTCTTGAGGACCGCAAACATGCGTCTTTCCTTTTCCAAACCGCGTTCTGTGGTCCCCGCATGGGTGTTTTCGGCTTACGCCACCTCGAACAGCGCGCCCTTTTCGGGCTGTGATGAATGACCTTCGGGAGAACCAAGGGTCAAATAATAACGTTACCCGGCGCGGTATTCCGGCCGGGTTGCGCGCTTATCCATGGATTGGGGGGCAAAGTCAACACCCAAGCGGGCTAAAGATCGGACCCGTTCAAAACCTGCGCCACAGCCTCGCCCAACTGGAACGAAATGGTGTCAAACATCCGGTCAAACCCATCGAACAACGCGGTGTTCAGCGCCTGCCCGGTCTTGGTTCTGGAAAAGGCGATATACTCGCGCATCTCAGCCTCGTCCAGCGGTGCATAAGCCATCAGCAGAAAGGAATAGAGCCACTCGGTCGTGTCATCTGTTTTGGCGTCCTGTTCGGCCAAAAGCTGCGCCAACAACTCGGCATCGTCGCCGGGCTGGCCCAGTGTCATCCCTTTGAAGAAACTGTATTGGGCGCTCAGCGCGCCCTGCACATTCTGTTCGATCAGATCATTAACCCGAATGAACTCTGCCACAAGTTCGTACAAAACCGAGTCAGTCTGAGTGTTCTTGAACCTCTCCTGCGCCATCTCTTCGATTTCGGGGGTCAGAAAGGCGCGCCGGGCCGAGTTTTCAAGCGAAACGACCATCTGACCCAGATCGCTTTGGTAAAAGACGATGGCTTGATCCATCTGTGCGTCGGACATCTGGGCGGCAAACGCGTCACGCATCTGGTTGCGCATCCAGGTCGGATCATAGATGTCCTGAACTTGGGCCTGAAAGAAATCTCCGCCCGCATTGTCCAGCAGCGTTTCATCCACTTCGCGCCTATATATGTCACCTTCTTCCGCAAGAATTTGCGCCACTTGGTCAAGCCGCATAGCCTCAGCCAGTTCTTCGGCTTTCTCACTCGCGAACGCAGGCCAAGCCCCGGCAAGCAGCACTGACAACAGGTACAAAAGGCGCATCAAATATCCTGAGCGGGGTGCAGTTCAGCCATGCGAGCGGCCAGCACTTCGAAGCGCATGGCCATGATTTCATACTGTATGGCATTCAACAGCTCATACACCTCCTGCATAAGCGGATGTTCCAAAGCGTCCACATAGTCGTCAACTTCGGAATCCGAGAACGCCTGATACGTATAGGCCGCCCCCGCCAAACCCGAAAGTTGCAAGGATTGTCGCATGCCGGCTTCATTGCTTTTCAACATTTGCCTCAGCTCATCAGCGCTCAACTGCAATTCGATCACGCCAGAAGCGCTTGCAGCCAGCAAAAACCGCACCTGAATCTCCTGCAGCGCTCGCAAGGCGGTTCCCGAGGAGTCGATGGCACTATTCATCCGTTTGTAGCTTTCAACCCGCGGCGATCCAGCCTGGACCAGCGCGGCAAAAATCTCCTGCCCTTGCAGTTGTTTGCCGTCTTCATCTTTCTCCATGTGCGAGGCGTTTTCAGCTTCTACCAGGCGCTGACCCAGATCCGAGGCATAAAACTCGACCGCATGTTTCAGCGCATCATCGCTTAGGGTTTCCTCAAGGATCGACACAGCGGTTTCATGCATGCCTTCGGTGTCAAAAACCTCTTCCGTCAAGCGTGTCCAATCAGACCCGAACCCTTCTGGATCAATTCCCAGCATTTGCGGTGCCGAACCGGATGCCAAAGCGATGCTTTCCAGTGCGACGTCAAATCCGGTAGTTGTAAGAAAAGCCTCAATCCGATCCCGATTGGCGGCCATAACAAGTGATGGCAAAAGGATCAGCGCGACAAACGGGGCGAAAAAGGCAGGGGCGAAGCGGCGTGGTTGATGTGTCATAGGGATGAGCCTAGGTGTTTTACCCCTATAGGCAATGGAAAAACGCGGCTTTGCCGAATTCCGGAATTTTCTGCTTGCACCCCTGCGCGTTCCTAACTAAATCCCCCCCTCACAGACCCCCGCGGAGAGGTGCCGGAGTGGTCGAACGGGGCGGTCTCGAAAACCGTTGTGGGTGCAAGCCCACCCAGGGTTCGAATCCCTGTCTCTCCGCCAGCTTGTTTTGCTCGGTACAGCGCAGCTTTCTTTATAAGACACTACCACAACAAACTGCAGTTCTTTCTCGTGTTGGGCGTGTTCTTGCCGCGCAGATGACACGGGATCAGCGTAGCTTGGCCCATATCTCGCAGTTGCAGAAAAGCACAAAGAATTCCCCTTTAAGAACAGATAGTTTTATCCCATCTCGGCGACACATATTTCAAAGGAGACACACATGTCGCGTACACTTATTCTGGCCATTGTCATCGCTGCAATCGGCGCTGGCGGTTATTTCTATTTCAACCAGGCAGAGCAAACTCCGGGTGAGACATTGCAGGACGCTGTGCAGGATACGGCCGATGCTGTAAATGACGCTGCTGATGCTGCTGGCGACGCAGCAAATGACGCGGTCACGGACGCGCAGGAGGCTGTCAGTGATGCTGTAGACACCGCTCAGGATGCTGCATCTGACGCATTGGACACCGCCGCAGATCAGGCCAACGAAGCCGCGTCATCGGTTTCGGATGCCGCGGATCAGGCGGGAGAGGAAGTCGCTGCGCTGGCCAATCAGGGGCAGGAACTGTTCAATTCCTGGCTGCAGGACGGGCTGCTGACCGCCGGAGAGTTCGACTATGATGCGATGGTGACATCTGTTCAGGACAGCGACCTGACGCAAGAGTTGAAAACGCAGGCGATCCAGATTTTTGACGAAATCAAAGCGTCGCCAGAAACTCTGCTGCAGAAGATCCAGGACCTGCGCAACCTGCTGACGCAACAGTAAAAGAAAATGGGGTCAGCCCTGAGGGCTGGCCCTGCTTCTGTGTAACACGTTGCCAATTCCGTTACGTCAGCACAACACGCGATTGACGCCGCACCGCCCATTTGTTTGGCTTGCCCTCAAACCAACCGCGTTGCTTTTGCCCGTCTTCATTTGATTTCAGAATTCACGGGAAAGCGCGCTGAACTGAGGGCGCATCTGTGACTGAAATTCCCAAAACGATGTTCGCGACTATTCTCAAACATGATGGATATTCCGGCACTATGACCGGTCCGGCGATCGAGAATGCTGGTGACTGGCTGGCCGAGGCGGAACTGCCCGTTCCCCAGCCTGGTTCCGGGCAGGTCCTGATCCGTTTGCGCACTGCATCGGTAAACCCGTCTGATCTGCATTTCATCAAGGGCGAATATGGCCAGCCTCGGATCAAAGGCGCTGTAGCCGGGTTTGAAGGCTGTGGGGACGTCGTGGCCTCCGGCACAGGGGCCGAGGCCCTGCAAGGGCAGCGCGTGGCATTTGTTGCGGCAGGTTCTGGTGCTTGGGCCGAATATGTCGTGACCCAGATGCAGATGTGCATCCCGCTGCGCCCGGATATCTCGGACGATGACGGCGCGGCACAGATCGTCAATCCGCTGACCGCGATGGCGATGGTCGACATGGCGAAAGAGGCAGGCGATGCCTTTATAATTTCTGCTGCGACCAGCCAGTTGGGCAAGCTGATGTGTAGCCTGGGGCGCGATCTGGGTCTGAAGCCCATTGCTCTGGTCAGACGGGCCGAAACGGTTGATATGCTCAAAGACCTTGGCGCGGTTGAGGTGCTGGTTACCACCGATGCGGATGTTGCGCAGAAATTCTCTGAACTGAGCGCGTCACTCAAACCCCGCATGTTCCTGGATGCGGTGATGGATCAACTCTCGGAACAGATCTTCTGCTCCATGCCGAACAAGGCACGTTGGGTCTGCTATGGTAAACTTGGCAGCGAGAACCCAACCCTGACACAAACCGGTCAGTTGATCTTTATGGGCAAACAGATCGAAGGGTTCTGGCTGACCCAATGGATGATGTCCACACCCCCCGCTGATCAGATGCGCGTGGTGGCTGAAGTGCAAGCGCGCTTTGCCGACGGGCGGTGGAAAACCGATGTATCGGAACGGCTTACACTCCGCAATCTGATCCCAAATCTCGCCGATGCGCTGAAAAAGAGTGACGGGAAGGTGATTATCACGCCATAGTAGTACGAACGCCGGATCACAGGCATGGGGAGGAAAGCTTGGATAACGCGCAGCTGCTGATCAGCGGGCTGGCGAACGGGTGTGTGTACGGCCTGATCGCGCTTGGTTTTGTTCTGATCTACAAGGCGACCGAAGCCGTAAATTTCGCCCAGGGCGATTTCATGATGTTGGGGGCCTTTGTCACCATTGGCCTGACGAATACCGAATATATGGGATTACCCTTCTGGATGGCGTTGCCAATCTCACTCGGGATCATGGGCGCGCTAGGGTATCTGCTGGATCGGCTGATCATCCGCCGCATGTTCGGGGAAAGCCAGACCGCCGTTGTGATCCTAACCATCGCCTTGGGCTTTGTGATCCGCTTTGTCGCGGGGCTGATCTGGGGGCATGAGCCTCATACCCTGCAAAATCCGCTGGCGGGGAAAGAGGTCCGCTTTGGCGGGCTTGTTCTGGGGATGGAGGATGTGGCCGTCATCGTCGTCACCATCCTGCTGACCTGGGGGCTTTACGTGTTTTTCAGCAAAACCAAGCTTGGGCTGGCGATGCAAGGTGCCTCGCAGAACCAGTTGGCGGCCTATTATATGGGCGTTCCGGTCAAGCGCGTGCAGGGTTTCATCTGGGCGCTTGCCGGGGTTGTCGCGGGGATCGCGGGCATTCTCTTTGCTGCCAAAGGATCGGTGGACCCGACCACCGGCCTGTTGGGGATCAAAGCCTTCGCCGCTGCCGTGATCGGCGGGTTCGGCAGCCTGCCCGGCGCTCTTGCGGGCGGGTTGATCGTAGGCGTGATAGAGCCCTTTGCCAGCCGCTATATCGCCGCCGGATACAGCCAGGTCGCCCCCTATGCGCTGCTGCTGGCCGTGCTGATTTTCCGACCCAATGGCCTGTTTAGCCAGGTTCGGGTCAAGAAAGTCTGAGCCATGCGTATCGTTTTCAAAACCGATTACATGCAGGATATCCGCCCTTGGAAAGACAGCTATCAGCTGAGCCTCTATCTGATCTTGCTTGTTGTCGTCGCAGCGGCCCCGTGGTGGCTAGACGACTTCTATCTTGGTGAGTTGACCAATGTTCTGATCTGGGCCATCGCTGGTTTGGGCCTGATGATCCTGACGGGGCATACCGGGCAGGTTAGCCTCGGCCACGCTGCGTTTCTGGCGTTTGGCTGCTATGCCAACGTGATACTGATCGAAGCGGGGGTGCCCTTTTTGATCGCGTTCCCGCTTGCCGGTGTGTTGACCGGAGTAGCCGGAGTCACCGTCGCCATCCCTGCCCTACGCTTGCATGGCATCTATCTGGCGATCTTCACCATGGCGCTGTCGATCCTGATGGATGACGTGATTGTTCTGAGCGAACCCTTAACCGGTGGTGTCGCGGGCAAATTCATCGGAGGCGTCGATATCTTTGGCTTGAGCGTCGATCGTTGGGGCACCCCCGCCCCGTTCTTCTGGCTGGTGCTTTGCGTCGCAGTTCTGGTCACGCTCGGCTACATCAACCTGCTGCGCGCGCCATTGGGGCGCAGCTTTATCGCGGTACGGGATTCAGAGGTTTCCGCGCAAGCCATGGGCGTTGATATCGCGCGCACCAAGATGATCTCATTTGCCTTATCTTGTGCTGTCACTGGTTGGGCCGGTGCGCTGATGGGTATGTTTTCCGGGGCGTTCAATAACGAAACCTTCTCGGTCCTGATTTCGATTCAGTTGTTGATGATGATCGTGATCGGCGGGTTGGGCTCGATCCATGGCGCGTTTCTGGGGGCCATCGTGATTGGCTTCCTGCCGCAATTCCTGTCGATTTCCAAGGAATATGTCGGCGCGATCTTTGGCGGTAGCACAGTCGCCATTCCGGGGCTGGAATTCGGCATCTTCGGCATGATCCTGATCGCCTTCATCCTGTTCGAACCCTTGGGCATGTATGGCCGCTGGCTGAAAATCCGTACATGGTTCGAGTTGTTCCCCTTCTACCGCAAGGACATGTTCAAACGGCAGAAATCCTATCTCAAGACGGAGCGTCTGAGATGAGCCTGCTTGAGTTTGAAAACGTCACCCTGAAATTCGGCGGTGTCACGGCGGTCGATAATCTTTCCTTCGAGGTTGAAGAAGGCGAAGTTTTTGCCATCGTCGGCCCCAATGGCGCGGGCAAGTCGACGGTATTCAACCTGATCTCACGCTTCTACGACCCTGTCGCAGGCTCGATCCGGTTTGACGATCATGATCTGTTGCGGGTCAAACCGTCGGGCGTGGCTGCATTTGGCGTGGCACGGACGTTCCAGAATATCGAACTGTTCGAACATGCAACGGTGCTTCACAACCTGCTGGTCGGTCGGCACCGGCATCGCAAAACCAACCTTCTGTCCGAGGTTTTGTTTCTGCCCTCTGCCAGCAGGCAAGAGCTGGAAAACCGCGAGAAAGCCGAACAGATCATCGATTTCCTCGATCTGCAAGCCTATCGCGACAAGATGATCTCGGGCCTGCCTTATGGGGTTCGCAAAGTGGTCGAGGTGGCCCGCGCGCTGGCCACCGATCCCAAGTTGTTACTGCTGGACGAACCCGCTTCGGGGCTGTCGGTTGAGGAAACCATCGACATGCGCTGGTGGATCGATGACATTCGGCGTCAGATGGGGATCACCGTTTTGATGGTCGAGCATGATATGGGGTTGGTTTCGGGCGTATCTGATCGCGTGTTGGCTATGGCCGACGGTGCCAAACTGGCCCTCGGCACTCCGGCTGAGGTACAATCCCACCCTGCCGTGGTCGAGGCTTATCTGGGAAAAGCCTCATGAGAGAGCCGATCCTGAAAATCCGCAATATCGAAAGCTTCTATGGCCCGATCATGGCCATTCGAGGCGTTTCGCTGGATGTGCATCCGGGTCAGATCGTGTCGATCCTGGGGGCCAATGGCGCGGGCAAGACCACGCTGATGAAAACGGTTTCGGGTGTCATGGACCCCGAAAAAGGCAAGATCACCTTTGACGGGCAGGATATTCAGGGATCCGAGCCGCATAAGGTCGTGCAACAGGGTATCGTGCATGTCCCCGAAGGACGCGAGGTGTTTCCCCTGCTGACGGTCAATGAAAACCTCAGCCTCGGGGCCTACACGGCCAAGGACAAGTCCCAGATCGAACGGGACCGAGAGATGGTGTTCAGCTACTTCCCGGTTCTCAAAGAGCGTCGCGGGCAAGAGGCCGGGACGCTGTCAGGTGGGCAGCAGCAAATGCTGGCGATCGGCCGGGGGCTGATGGCGAGCCCCAAGATCATGCTGCTCGACGAACCCTCGCTAGGTCTGTCACCGCTGCTGGTGCAGGAAATCTTTGGCATTCTGAAACGTCTGAACGAAGAACAGAACATGACAATGATGCTGGTCGAACAGAACGCTCACGCGGCGTTGGAACTGGCCCATCATGGTTATGTGATGGAGGTCGGGCGGATCGTGATGGACGGTGCGGCCGATAAGCTTTTGCAATCCGAGGACATCCAGAACTTCTATCTGGGCGTGCAGGAAGAAGGCGCACGTGAAAACCGCCGTTGGAAACGCAAAAAGACGTGGAGGTGACGCGGATGGACAGCACCCCCCTGCCCCCGCAGATCGACATCAATGGCGTTCAGTTTAACGCAACCGCTGGGCAGCGCCCCGTGCGGGTCGACGGTGCGGTCACGATTTCGGAGCTGTTCCAGAACCGCTGTGCAGATCTTGAAGAACGCACGGCGCATCGGGAAAAAGATCTTGGGATCTGGAGATCCTACTCCTGGGCCGACTATTGGCAGCACGCCAAGTGGATCGGGCTTGGCTTGCGTAAGTTAGGGCTTGAGCGCGGTCAGGTCGTCTCGATCCTCTCCGAGGACCGCAAGGAATGGGCCTGGTTCGACATGGGCATTCAATGCGTCGGCGGGATTTCATCCGGTATTTATACGACCGATGCAGCCAGTCAGGTGCAATATCTGATCACCGACAGTACCAGCCGCTTTCTGATTGTCGAAAACGAAGAGCAACTGGACAAGTTTCTTGAGATCAAAGACGCGGTTCCCGAGTTGCAAAAGGTCATTATCCTCGAAGATGAGGGCCTGCATGACCTCGACCACCCGCGCTGTATGATGATCGATCAGCTTTATGCCCTTGGCCAGCAGGCCGAGGCAGAGGAACCGGGCCGGTTCGAAGCAGAAATCGCCCAAGCCCGACCATCCGACACCGCCTTGCTGGTCTACACATCGGGGACCACCGGCCAGCCCAAGGGCGCGATGCTGAGCCATGAGAATATTCTGGCCGCCATGGAAAGCGGCGCGCGGGCGCTGCCTGCCAAGGCCAGCGATGAACAGCTGTGTTTCCTGCCGTTATGCCATATTCTGGAGCGTGATGTTTCAGTTTACTTCCCGCTAGCCTCCAAATGCACGGTAAACTTCGCGGAAAGCCCGGAAACGGTTTTTGCGAACCTGCAAGAGGTCTCACCCACCACGTTCACTGCTGTGCCGCGCGTGTGGGAGAAGATTTATGCTCAGGTTCAAATCATGTCACAGGACGCAACACCCTTAGGGCGGATTGCGTTTGGTCTGGCGGTTAAGGCCGGTCTGGCGCGGGCTGAGTACCTGAGCAAAGGGCAGCCTGTCCCGGCGGGTATCGCCGCCCAGTTTTGGGTTTGGGATCGTCTGGTTTTGCGCAACCTGCGGCGGATGCTGGGCATGGACAAAATGCGCCGAGGCGGATCTGGTGCGGCCCCAATCTCGCCTGAATTGTTGAAATGGTACTGGGCCATTGGTGTACCGCTGGTCGAAGGGTTCGGCATGACTGAAACCGCAGGTCTGGCATCACTGAACACCACCGATCAGAACCGTATAGGAACCATCGGACGCGCCGCCGAAGGTTGCGATATCCGGGTCTCGGACGAAGGCGAATTGCAGATCAAAGGTCTGAACATCTTTCAGGGCTATTGGCGCAACAACGCCAAGACGGCTGAAAGCTTCACCGATGATGGATGGCTGCGCACAGGCGATGTTGGAACGATTGACACGGATGGCTATGTCTCGATCACCGGTCGAATGAAGGACATCATCATCACGGCTGGTGGCAAGAACATCACCCCAGCCGAGATCGAAAGCCGGCTGAAGTTCAGCCACTACATCTCGGACGCCGTGATCGTTGGCGATCAGCGCAAGTTCCTGACTGCGCTCATCATGATCGATCAGGAGAATGTCGAGAAATTCGCGCAGGACCGGAAAATTCCCTTCTCGAACTTCGCTTCACTTTGTGCCGCACCCGAGATCAAAGAGCTGATCGGAGCCGAGGTCGCTTCGGTAAACGCGGATTTCGCCCGCGTCGAACAGGTCAAGGATTTCAGGCTGATCGACGTGTTGTTGACGGCCGAAGATGAAGAACTGACCGCGACGATGAAACTGAAACGCGGCGCAGTGGAAAAGAAACACGCACATCTGATTGAAGACATGTACACTTAACCAAAGCACGAAACGGGAGGAGAATTATGAGCAAGCTGATAAACCGGCTAACAGTTGTTGCGGCTTTGACAGCGTCGGCCACAATGGGCTGGGCACAAACGCAGGGTGTGACCGATGATGAGATCGTGATCGGCGCGGTCAATGACCTCAGCGGTATTTTCGCCGCCGTGGGTGTTCCGGCCACCAAAGGCGCGAATGTCGTCTTTGATCGGGTCAATGCAGCGGGCGGCGTGCATGGTCGCACGATCCGCTATGTGGTCGAGGACAACGGCTATCAGATGCCGCGCGCGATGCAGGGCTATAATAAGCTGCTGAACCGCGACAAGGTATTCGCAATGCTGCAATCGCTGGGCACGCCCATGAACCTGGCCGGATTCAAATTGCTGGATCCGAAAGGCATTCCCAACGTTGCCCCCCTAACCGCTGCACGGCAAATGCTGCAAGAGCCGGTCAGGAACAAGTTCACTTCGTTTTCAACCTATTACGACCAGGCGCGCGTTGGCGTGAAATACCTCGCGGGCGAGTTCGGATCGCAGGCTGTTTGCACCATGTATCTGCCTACCGATTTTGGTGAGGAAATCCTGGACGGTAGCAAATCGGGCGCGGAAGAGGCAGGTATCTCATTTGCTTCGGAAACCACGCACAAACCGGATGAAACGGATTTTGTTGGCTCGCTGAGCAAGCTTAAGGAAGATGGCTGTGATATCGTCACCATCGCGCTTGGGGTGCGTCAGGCGATTACCGTTGTGGGAACGGCCAAGAAGATGGGCCTGACGGATATGAAATTCCTAGGCACATCGGCCAGCTTCCTGACCGTTGTGGCGCAGGTTCCAGGTGGTGTAACCGATGGGTTCTACGCCGCTGCATCCTGGCAGGACCTATGGGCGCGCGCGGATGAGCCCGTCCCTGCCGCGTTTATCGAGGAATATAAGGCCGCCACAGGCGAAGACCCGGTCGGCTTTGCAATGCTGGGCTATTCTGCCGCTGAGATGATGGTCAAAGCGTTGGAAGCCGCCGGCCCCGACCTGACCCATGACAGCTTTATCGCCGCGATGGAAACGCTGGACTATACGGATGAGTTGGTCGGCAATCATATCTCGTACAGCGCGGACGATCATCAGGGCGCTGATACAGTCTTTGTGAACATGGTTGAGAACGGGGCCTGGAACCTCGTTTATGAGGAGTAGACCACTCAACCTCACAAAGCAAAAGGGCTCGCAGATGCGAGCCCTTTCCTTTTGGAATATTCGCAGCGATTAACGCTTCGAGAACTGGAACGAGCGACGCGCTTTGCGCTTACCGTATTTCTTACGTTCCACAACGCGGCTGTCGCGGGTCAGGAAGCCAGCGGCTTTCAGTGCGCCACGCAAGCTGGGATCGTACAACTGCAGCGCTTTGGAAATGCCGTGCTTGACCGCACCGGCCTGACCGGTCAGGCCACCACCTTTGACGGTTGCGACAACGTCGAATTCGCCTTCCACACCAGCAATCTGGAACGGCTGGCGCAGGATCAGCTGCAGGACCGGACGCGCGAAATACTTGTCCTGGTCTTTGCCGTTCACGGTGACCTTGCCGGAACCCGGCTTGATCCAAACGCGGGCTACAGCGTCTTTACGCTTGCCGGTGGCGTAGGAACGGCCCAGTTCGTCACGTACGGGTTCACGCACGATGACTTCTTCAGTCACGGTTTCAACGCCTGCGACGGCGCTCAGCTCTTCGAGAGTATTGATCTGATCAGCCATCGGTCATTAGCTCCGGGTGTTTTTCTTGTTCATGGACTTCACGTCCAGAACTTCGGGCGCTTGCGCCTCATGAGGATGCTCGGCACCGGCGTAAACGCGCAGATTGGTCATTTGCTGACGCGCCAGACGGTTGCCCGGCAGCATGCGCTTGACCGCCTGGGTCACGACGCGCTCGGGGTGTGCGCCTTCGAGGATCTGCTGCTTGGTGCGCGACTTGATGCCGCCCGGGTGGCCAGTGTGCCAGTAGAAGTTCTCTTCGCGCTTCTTGCCGGTCATCTGGATCTTGTCAGCGTTGATCACGATGACATTGTCGCCCATGTCCATGTTCGGAGTGAACGACGCTTTGTGCTTGCCACGCAGGCGCATGGCGACGATCGAGGCAAGACGGCCCAGAACAACACCCTCGGCGTCGATCAGGATCCATTTCTTGTCGATGTCTGCAGGTGTTGCAGAAAAGGTTTTCATGGCAGGATAGTCCTGTTTGATGTGAAAGACCGCCCTGGAACAGAGCGGCCCGAATTCGATGGATGGGGTTTAGACCTACACAACAACCGGGTCAATACGCACAAACAAGTTATTATCGTTCTATTTCAATATCTTATAAATTAGGTATCATTTTACCCCAACTTAAACGCTGATTTGTTCCGGCGGATTGTCCAGCAACGCACGCAGGCGCATCATCGCGTCTTCAAATCGCTGCAGCGAGACATGCCCGTTCATGGCAATGCGCACCGCGTTTGGTGCGCGACCGTCCCGAAGGGCGAATTCATCCGCAGAACGCAACTGTATCCCTTCCCTTTCAGCCGCACGGCTAAAGGCGGCAGCGCGCCAGCCCGATGGTAGGTTCAGCCAGACGAACGGAACATCGGGTGCCCAGTTCAGATCGAACCCGCCCAGAGCGTTTACCGTTATGTGAACATATTCAGTCATTTTGCTACGCACATTCTGCGCAATCTGGCGTGTTCGTGGATCAGACAGAAGCAAACGGGTCAACTCAGCCAGTGGCTGAGCCAATCCGAAATACCCGTATTCGGCAGACCGGCGCAGACCCACGCTGCGTTCTCTGGGCGCGATGGCAAAGCCGACCCGTAATGCAGGCGTTAGAATTTTTGAGATTGAAGACACATGCCAACCACGTTCGGGTGCGAGGGCGCGGAAGCTGGGTTCTTTGGCATCACCCATTCGATAGCAATCATCCTCAACGATCTGCACATCGAATTTCCGCGCTATCTCGACGATTTCTTTGCGCCTTTCCAAGGGGGTGTGCGTCGCGGTTGGGTTTTGAACCTCAGGTGATACGCACACCGCCTGCGCCGGGGTCTGGCGCAGAACATGCTCCATGGCTCCGGGATCAATGCCCCATTTATCCATCCGAATACCGACCACTTCGGCGCGCATCAATTCTCCTGCACGACGGAAACCGGCGTACGATAGGTCCTCGACCAGAACGACCGGTTTAGGGCCTTGCAGGATGGTCTGAAACACCAGACACAGCCCGTTCTGCCCCCCATGGGTCAGAACGATGTCATCATCGTTCAGCGGGCCCAGCGGAAGATCCGACAGCCAATCAACCACCGCCCGGCGCATGGGCTGATACGCATCGCGCGTGGGATAGTTCATGAACAACGCGGGATCGGACTGAGAGACTTTCTGCAAACATTCGCGGATCAACGACACCTGCCCCATATCCACCAGCCTGGGACTAAACAGGCTGACGTGGTTGGTGTTCTGCGCCTCGGCCAGATGTAATTGCCTGGACCAGACATCATCCAGAATCGGTGATTTCGGCGGGGCTACGAATGTACCACGTCCGACCTCGGCTTGTAGCAAACCCTCATCGGTGAGAATCGTATAGGCGCGCGCGACAGTGCCGGGTGTAATCTTCAATCGATACGCCAGTTCCCGCACCGGTGGTAGTTTGGCGCCGATATCTAAGGTTTTGCTATCAATAGCCTTTCGTATTGTATCAGCAACCAGAGTATACTTTGGCCCCTTGGATTTTGGCAGCGTGTTCGGCCAAATTGTATCCATTACAATTCTTCCTTTGCGTTTGACACAATCTCGAATGTATCAAATACATATATCGAACATCAATACTTTGTGTCAATACAATTGGAAAGGAATACTGAGATGACACGCACAATGCACAACCCCGCCCTCTTGCTGCTGAACGACAGCCCCCGGTTGCCGCTGATCGCCGCGCTGGCCGTGCGGTTTGCGGCGGCGGTCACTCAATGGGAACGCCGTCGTCGCAGTCGCATTAACCTGAGCTATCTGGATGACCGGCTTCTTGAGGATGTTGGTCTGACCCCAATGCAGGCCAAACGTGAAATAAGCCGCCATTTCTGGCAGCTCTGATTGATCCCCAGTCCCATTTTTTGGGACCTCTTCCTGGGCCGGGGTTTATCCCCGGCCGTTTTTTATCCAAACTTGGCCGCAGCCGACCCCGCCGGTGGTAGCGAATAGGTCATACTTGCGCGAGCAACGGGCTGATCTGACCCTTCTGAGTAGATCAGCACATCCCCAACAGCCAGGCTGCGCCCGAGTTTCAGCAACCGACATGTAGCAATCAGATCTTTGCCGCCTTCCGGTTTTCGCAGAAAATCCAGCGAACTGTTGGTTGTTACGGCAAGCGACTGGCGACCTTTGCGCGCCAGAACCATGGCGTAAACGCAGACATCTGCCAGCCCGAACATCGAAGGACCAGACACTGTGCCACCGGGGCGCAAGTGACGATCTGCCACAACAAGGCGCATGGTGATGCTATCCTCGTCCAGTGCCTCGACCACGAAGTCCTTATGGACCTGTGGGAACACCTCGGCAAGGTATTGTGACAGTTCGTCCTTGTTCAGCGCCAATCCCATGCTTCCCCTCCTGTATCTTGCACCCTAGAGTTGGCCCAACAGCCAGCAGGAGGGCAAGATGGCAATTTTGGAACGTAACGACACGGGCGCGGTCGCGCAGCTTCGATTGAATGCGCCGGATCGGTTGAACGCCCTGAGTGATGAGATGCTGGCGGCCCTGCAAGCCGAGTTCGACAAACTGCGCGAGGACAGATCGATCCGCGCCATTACCCTGTCGGGTGCGGGCAAAGCCTTCTGCGCCGGGCATGACCTGAAACAGATGACAGCAGGCCGGCAATCCGAGGATGGCGGCAAAGCTTATTTTCAGGATCTGTTCAATCGCTGTGCCAAGATGATGATGTCAATCCAGTCCCTGCCACAGCCCGTCGTTGCGCAAGTGCACGGCATTGCGACAGCGGCGGGATGTCAGTTGGTGGCGACCTGTGATCTGGCAGTTGCAGCCGAAGGCACCCGGTTTGGCGTGAATGGCGTGAATATCGGCCTGTTCTGTTCGACGCCTATGGTTGCACTCAGCCGCAATATTCCTAGAAAACTGGCCTTTGAGATGCTGACAACCGGTGATTTCATCACAGCAGAACGCGCAGCAGAACTAGGGTTGGTCAATCGCGTGGTCCCTGAAATGCTGCTGGAACATGAGACGATCTCGCTTGCAGAGCAGCTGGCCAGTAAGTTGGGAAGCGCTGTGAAAATCGGGAAAGAAGCGTTTTATCAACAGGTTCAGATGCCGCTGGATCAGGCTTATGCCTATACCGGAGAGATAATGGCGCAGAATATGCTGCATCGGGATACAGAAGAAGGCATTTCCGCCTTTATCGAGAAACGCCCCCCGAATTGGACCCAATAACGCAATTGTCAGGCACTTTTTTTGCCACTGTTTTCATTTTAGCACTTTTCAAAAGGGCAGCACTGTGGCAAAGCTGAGACGAGGCCGAGGCCTCATACATACTTTTGGGTCGCCGTGGGCGGAAGGTCCCTCCGAGCTGGTTTCTCTCACCAGCGTTGACATTCCCGCAGCGGCGACCCCAAGACCCCTCCTGAAAATCAGCGCTAAATACAGATGCGTGAGTTGCGTCTGCCTACCCCCTGCCCTATGTGGCAGCGCATGACACAAGTTTTGCATATCGTAGGCGGCGGCATGGCCGGGTCCGAGGCCGCATGGCAAGCCGCAGAGATGGGCGTGGATGTAGTCATCCATGAAATGCGCCCCACTATCGGCACGTTCGCACACCAGACTGGCAATCTGGCAGAGATGGTGTGTTCGAATTCATTCCGGTCCGACGATGATGAGCAGAATGCCGTTGGGTTGCTACATTGGGAAATGCGCGCGGCAAACGGTTTGATCATGACCACAGCCGATGCGCACCGCTTGCCCGCCGGTGGCGCGCTGGCCGTCGACCGCGATCCGTTTGCCGAGGATGTCACCGCCAAGCTGCGCGCCCACCCCCGTATAACCGTGACGGATGAAGAGGTAACATCCCTTCCCGATGACGGGCATTGGATCTTCGCCACCGGCCCCCTGACCTCTCCGGCTCTGGGTGAGGCGATCCGGGCCGAAACCAGCGCGGAATCGCTGGCCTTTTTTGATGCCATCGCACCCATCGTCTATGCAGACAGCATCGACATGAGTCAGGCCTGGATGCAGTCACGCTATGACAAGGGCGAAACGGAAGAGGAGCGGACGGCTTATCTGAACTGCCCTATGGACCGGGATCAGTATGAGGCGTTCATTGATGCCCTGCTGGCCGCCGACAAAACCGAATTCCACGAAGGCGAGACAGCCGGTTACTTCGACGGCTGCCTGCCGATCGAGGTCATGTCTGAACGCGGTCGCGAAACCCTGCGCCACGGTCCCATGAAGCCCGTTGGCCTGACCAATCCGCACCAACCGGACGTGAAACCTCATGCCGTGGTGCAATTGCGTCGCGACAATGCCTTGGGCACGCTGTTTAATATTGTGGGCTTCCAGACCAAGATGAAATACGGCGCACAAACCGAGGTGTTTCGCATGATCCCCGGCCTGGAAAACGCGAGCTTCGCGCGCTTGGGCGGTATCCATCGCAACACCTTTATCAACTCGCCCACTTTGCTGGACGCGCAGATGCGGTTGAAATCCAAACCGAATATCCGCTTTGCCGGTCAGATCACCGGGGTCGAGGGATATGTCGAAAGCGCCGCGATGGGTCTTTTGGCAGGGCGACTTGCGGCTGCCGAGATTCTGGGGCATGCGCTGCCCGAAGTGCCACAAGACAGCGCGATGGGCGCTTTGATCCACCACATCACTGGCGGAGCCGAGGCAAAGACCTTTCAACCGATGAATGTGAATTTCGGCCTGTTCCGCCCCGTCGATGGCCTGAAAGGTGGTCGTCGCGGGCGCAAGGACCGTTACAAAGCCTACACAGATCGTGCCAAAACGGAATGGAACAACTGGTTGGCTGCTTGCTGACTGGACGAAGCGTAAAGGTTCAGCCTACCATCGGTGTATGAGCGACGAATTCTTCAAAAGCACCTACGATCTGGAAACCCCCGAACAGACTGAGGCGCACTACCAAAAATGGGCTGCGACTTATGAGGCCGAAGTGGCCGAGCAAGGCTATGCCACACCAGATCGCGTGGCTCAGGCGCTCTGGTCGCAAAAGCCCGAAGCGCAGACGCCGGTTCTGGACTATGGTTGCGGCACCGGTCTGTCCGGGGTCGCGTTGCGAAATGCCGGGTTCGAAGTCATCGACGGCATGGACCCAACCGCGAACATGCTGGCAGTCGCAGAAACCAAAGGGGTTTACAGAACCCTGTCCAGCTTTGAAATCTCCGATCCAGCACCGCTTACCAGCAGTGCCTATACCGCGATCACGGCAATTGGCGTTATCGGCGCAGGTGCAGCCCCGCCTGAAACGCTGGATATGCTGATGCACGCACTGCCCAAAGGTGGAATGTTGTCATTTTCCTTCAACGATCACACACTCGCGGATCACACCTATACAGCGCGGCTGAACGACTGGTTGGATATGGGTGCGGCACGACTTTTGTTCCGCGAACACGGTCCTCATTTGCCGGGTCTGAACATGAAGTCTGACGTGTATGTATTAGAAAAGACGTGACATTCACCACGCGCTTTGCGCCATCTCCGACGGGTCCTTTGCATCTGGGGCACGCTTATTCGGCGTTGCTGGCCCATGATATGGCGGCGTCTGAAGGTGGTGAATTTCTGCTGCGGATTGAAGATATCGATCAATCCAGATCGCGCCCGCACTGGGAGGCGCAGATCTATGACGACCTCACATGGCTCGGCCTGCGCTGGCCCAAACCCGTCATGCGCCAATCCGAGCGTCAGGCAATCTACGATGCAGCGCTGGATGAACTCTGGCGGCGCGGCTTTCTGTACCCGTGTAGCTGCAACCGCAAAGATATCGCCGCAGCGGTCAGCGCCCCTCAGGAAGGCGCACCGTTATTGGGCCCTGATGGTGTGATCTATCCGGGCACATGTCGGCACCGCATACCTAATTCAGAAGATACACCCCGCCCACAAAACGAAGCGCTGCGCCTGGATATGGCCAAAGCGGCGCAACACGTTTTTGACAGTAATGCCTTAGCCGGACAGTTCACCGAACATGGCACAGGCCCCAAAGGCGAAACCGGAACAGTCCGTTTCTCGCCGGAAGAGTTGATCACAGCGATCGGAGATGTCGTTCTGGCCCGCCGCGGTATGGGCACCTCGTATCATCTGTCCGTCGTTTTGGATGATGCCACGCAAGGGATCATGCGGGTTGTGCGCGGTCAGGACCTGTTCGATGCCACGCGCATCCACGTCCTGTTACAGGCCCTTTTGGAGCTGCCAGTACCCGAATACTTCCACCACGATTTGATCCGTGACGACGCAGGCAAACGTCTGGCGAAACGAGACGACGCGCGCGCGATCTCTAAATACCGAGCCAACGGGGCAAGCCCAGAAGATATTCGGGCCATGGTCGGTCTTTGACCATATCCTTATCTTATCTGGAATATCTTCGCCGAACGCGTGGTGTTTGCGTTACCTATTCCATCGGTTTCATCAGCTCGGTTTCATCCCCGTCCCGGATGGCGGTATAGAAACAGCTGCGCCGGTTCGTGTGACAGGCAGGACCTTTCTGGTCAACCAGAACCAACAGACAATCCCGGTCACAATCAACGCGGAAATCGATCAACTCCTGCGTATGACCCGAAGACTCGCCCTTGATCCAGAAGGACTGCCGTGACCTTGACCAATAGGTAACCCGACCTGTTTCCAGGGTGCGTTCAATCGCTTGTGCATTCATCCAGGCCATCATCAGAACCTCGCCCGATGCATGATCTTGCGCGATGGCTGGAACCAACCCTGCCTCATTGTATTTCAAGGTTGCGGTGTCAAACACAATTGGATCAGTCATCAGAAAAACCTTTTGCATCCCAAGGGCTGGCCACTATGTATGGGGAACACGCAACGAGGGAAAGCCATGAGTGGCGAAAACGATCTGATAAAGCTGTACTCGGCAAGAATTCTTGCGCTGGCCGCAGATATCCCCCATCTCGAACGATTGGACCATCCCGATGCAACGGTTAAGAAACGCTCGCCCCTGTGCGGGTCAACTGTGACCGTGGATGTGAAACTGCAGGATGGGCGTGTCAGTGCCTTTGGGCAGGATGTCAAAGCCTGCGCGCTGGGTCAGGCCTCGGCCTCGGTTGTTGGGGACGCGGTGATCGGCGCGACACGGGCGCAGATCGAAACGGCGCGAGATCAGCTTGCAGCGATGTTGAAAAAGGACGGCTCGGTTCCTGATGCGCCATTTGATGGGCTAGAGGTTCTGATGCCGGCGCGAGAATATAAAAACCGCCATGCCTCGATCCTGCTGTGTCTGGACGCCACGGCCGAAGCCATTGCACTTGCCGAACAGGCCAACTGCGCCTGAGCGTAGCTTTTTCACACGTTCCCGTCTAACCTCTCCACAACTGGTTAGAGGGGTTTGGTTTGAATAATTTACTTGAGCATTTTGTAACCCTATGGGTCGTGATTGACCCCATCGGTACAATCCCGGTTTTCATCGCAGTGACCGCAGGTCTTGCGGCATCGGCCCGCAGGCGGGTCGCCGTTCTGGCCGCCCTGATCAGTGCCGGTGTGCTGCTGTTCTTCCTGGTCTTTGGTCAGCTTTTGATCGAAGCGCTGGATATCGGATTGAACTCGTTTCAGGTTGCCGGTGGCATCATCCTGTTCCTGTTCGCGTTGACCATGATTTTTGGGGAAAGCAAGCAGGACATTGAACAGCGCGCAGCCGAGGATGACAAAGAGGATACGACCCATAAGCACAATCCGGCGATTTTTCCGCTGGCAGTACCCTCCCTCGCCTCACCCGGAGCGATGCTGGCGATCGTCATTCTGACCGACAACAACCGCTACAGCGCGGCAGATCAGGGCATCACCGCCTTGGTCATGTTATCTGTGCTGGTGATCGCCTTTGTTCTGATGTTGCTGGCAGAGCCGATCATTCGCCTGATCGGTCATTCCGGGGCAGCCATCATCAGCCGCGTGATGGGCATGATCCTGGCCTCGGTCGCCGTCAATTCGGTTTTGTCGGCCATGCTGGAAATCATGAAAACTGGTCAGCTATAAAAAAACCGCCGCTCCTTCCGGGCGGGAAGGGCGGCGGCAGTCTATGCGTGTCTCGCGTGGGGTCCGGAACACCGCGCGGGGCCGAGGCATGGCCCCTTCAAGGGGTTTGGGACAGGCAGGTCACCCTTGATCGTAATGGGGATGACAGGCGCGGGTTGATCGGCACGAGATCGCAGGCAGAAAGGTTTAGAATCCAACCGGAAGGTGAAGGGCAACCATCAGCATGACAACCAAGGACGCCACCCCCGCGACATCCTGCAGGATTGTCGTGTGCGAACGGCTAAACGCGGTCTTGATCTGGGTCAGCATTGGGTCACCTCCGGTCGAAGATTTAATCCTTTGTTGACCTTTTGTTCTCATATTTCCCTGAGTCGGTAAAGAACTTTTTGAGAACATTTGTGAACTTTAAGGGATTATCAACCTAACCCACTGAAATCAAACGGATCGCTTGATCCTGTTTCATCAGCCACAGCAGAACGCGCGCGGCATTACCCCGGTCCGAGGTCAGTTTTGGGTCTTTACCCAGCAGCGCGCGGGCATCCGATTGCGCCACCGCCATCAACCCGGCCTGCCGTTCGAGATCGGCAATACGAAACTTTGGCAATCCCGACTGTGCAGTTCCGATCAGGTCACCCGCGCCGCGCATCTGCAGATCGGTTTCCGAAATACGAAAGCCGTCCTCGGTTTCTCGCAGCACTTCCAATCGTTTGCGCCCACCTTCGCTGAGCGGCGGTTGATACATCAACAAACAGGTCGAATCCGCGTCGCCCCGGCCCACACGCCCGCGCAATTGGTGCAGCTGCGCCAGACCGAAGATTTCGGCCCGTTCGATCACCATGATTGTGGCGTTGGGCACGTTTACGCCAACTTCGATGACAGTCGTGGCCACCAAAACCTTGGTGTCGCCGGTTTGAAAGGCCGCCATGGCCGCGTCTTTCTCGGCTGGCGGCATCTGGCCATGTACAAGACCGACAATACCTTCACCCAGAATAGCACGCAGGCGTTTGAACCGTTCTTCGGCAGCGGTCAGGTCCGATACCTCGGATTCGTCCACTAAAGGACAGACCCAATAGCACTGCCGCCCCTCATCAATCGCGCGACGTAGATGCGCGACAACCTCATCCATACGGCCGGTGCTGACAATGGCGGTCTTGATCGGCTTCCGACCAGGCGGCTTTTCATCCAGAACCGAGACATCCATGTCGCCATATTGCGCCAGTGCCAAGCTGCGCGGGATTGGCGTGGCCGTCATCACCAGTACATCCGCGCCCTGCCCCTTTTCTGACAATTCCATCCGCTGGCGCACACCAAACCGATGCTGTTCGTCAACGATGGCAAGCCGCAAAGAGCAGAACTCCACGTCATTCTGAAAAACGGCATGTGTGCCGACAAGAATCTGAATATCCCCAGCTTTCAGGGCAGCCAGTTTCGCCCGCCTCTCTGTCCCTTTGTCGCGTCCGGTCAGGATTTCCAGCACCACGCCAGCCTCTTCAGCCAGAGGGCGCAATCCCTCCAGATGCTGCCGCGCCAATATCTCGGTCGGGGCCATCATTACGCCCTGCCCGCCAGCTTCGACCGCGATCAGAAGCGCCATAAAAGCGACCAGCGTTTTCCCCGCGCCGACATCGCCCTGCAACAGACGGTTCATCCGCGCATCCGACGCCATATCGGTAGAAATCTCTTCGATGGCGCGGGTCTGAGCCCCGGTTGGACGATAAGGCAGGCTACCCAAGACCTTCGATTGCAACGCGCCGGTTCCAGCACTGACGATGCCCCGCGCTTTACGCTCAATCTGGCGCGCCAAAGCCAGCGTTAACTGATGGGCCAGAAGCTCATCATAGGCCAGGCGCTCTCTTGCGGGTGAAAACGCCGCCACATCATCGGCGCCCTGCGGATTATGCGCTGCCTCGACAGCGCTCTTCCAACCTGGCCACTTCTGTTGCGCCACCTGGGCCGGATCGGCCCATTCGGCCAGGTCTGGCGCGCGGGCCAAAGCGCTGCGGACGGCTTTAAATGCGGTCTTTTGGGTAACGCCTTGGGTCAGGTGATACACCGGTTCGAATTCAGGGATATCCTGTGCCTGCTCAACCGGCAGCATATGATCGGGATGGACCATTTGCGCCATACCATCAAACAGCTCCAGCTTGCCCGAGATCACGCGGCGCGATCCCTGCGGTAGCAGTTTTTTCAGATAATCGCCCCGCGCGTGGAAGAACACGAGTTGGAAATCGGCCTGACTGTCTTCGACATGAATCCGATAAGCACCACCTTTGTTACGTGGTGGTCTGTGCACGCCAACGGTTACCTCAACTGTCAAAGTCGATGGTAAATCAACGCCTTGAATGGTTTCGCGCCGACGCCGGTCAACCACCGCATAAGGCAGACCAAACAGCACATCACGCGGGCTTTCGATCCCGCTTTGCGCCATGGCCTGCGCCGTTTTGGGGCCGACACCCTCTAACGTTTCCAACCCGGCAAACAAAGGGAATAGCTGTTCGGGCCGTCCACTCATGCGCCGTTAATCAGCTGTAGCCAGCCATCCTCATCCAGTGTTTCTATGCCTAGCTCTGCGGCTTTCTTGGCTTTGGACCCGGCACCCGGCCCCGCGACAAGCAGATCCGTTTTCTTGCTGACCGAGCCAGAGACCTTAGCACCCAACGCCTCAGCCCGGGCCTTGGCTTCGGCGCGGGTCATCTTTTCAAGCGTTCCGGTGAAGACGACGGTTTTACCCGCAACCGGGCTGTCAGTGGTGTCGGGGCGCTTTGCCTCTTCTACCTGCAACTGGGCGACTAGATCATCGATGCTGGCCCGTTCCGCTTGTTGCGCAAAGGCTGAAACCAACGCGCGGGCCATGACCTCACCGACTCCGTCGATGCCCAGCAGCTCTTCCCATTCGGGCCCTTCGAAGGTGGCCGCTGCGGTCACGGCAGTCTCAAACTCGGCCCAACTGCCATAGTGAGTGGCGATTAGGTTCGACGCGGCCTCACCCATGTGGCGAATGCCCAAAGCAAACAGCAAACGCCCGAACCCGATATTGCGCTTTTCATCAATTGCGGCCCAAAGATTGCCCGCGCTTTGCGCGCCCCAGCCCTTGCGGTTGGCCAATTTGGTCAGATTGCCCGCATCGCGTTGTTGCAGCGTGAAGATGTCGACTGGCGTTTTGATCGGCAACTCAGGATCTTCATAAAACATCTCAATCTGCTTTGCGCCCAGGCCTTCAATGTCAAAGGCTTTGCGCGAGACGAAATGCTTCAGCTTTTCAACAGCTTGCGCGGGGCAAATCAGGCCACCCGTGCAGCGCCGTACCGCATCGCCTTCTTCGCGGATTGCCTCGCTGCCGCATTCGGGGCATCGCGTTGGAAAATCGTAAGGCACTGCGTCATCTGGGCGTTTGGAAATTTCGACATCTGCGATCTTGGGGATCACATCGCCGGCACGGTAGACCTGTACCCAATCACCGACCCGAATGTCCTTTCCGTCCCGGATGGTGCCGCCCTTGGCGTCACGGCCTGCGATGTAATCTTCGTTATGCAATGTGGCGTTTGAGACAACGACGCCGCCCACCGTCACCGGATGCAACCGCGCAACGGGGCTGAGCGCACCGGTTCGCCCAACCTGAATGTCAATTGCTTCAAGCCGGGTCCAGGCCAGTTCTGCGGGAAATTTATGGGCAATCGCCCAGCGAGGCGTGGTTGACCTGAACCCCAATCGTGCCTGCAGCGCCAGATCGTTGACCTTGTAGACGACACCGTCGATGTCATAGCCCAGCGTGGCGCGCTGTGCTTCGATTTGCCGGTAGTGGGCCAGGATCTCATCCGTGGTTTTGCATTCGCGGGTCAGATTATTCGTTGAGAAACCAAAGCCTTTCAAGCGGTCAATCGCGCCCTTCTGAGTGTCAGAAAGCGGTTCTGATAATTCACCCCAGGCATAAGCAAAGAACCGCAGCGGACGGGCTCGCGTGATTTCCGAATCCAGCTGTCTCAATGATCCGGCGGCGGCATTTCGGGGATTGGCAAAGGTTTTCCCGCCGATTTCGGTTTGACGCAGGTTGAGCGCATCAAAATCTGCGTGCGACATGTAGACCTCACCCCGAACTTCAAGAATCGCAGGCGCGCCTTCGATGGTTTGGGGAACATCAGTCAGCGTTCGGGCGTTGGCCGTAACGTTTTCACCTACCTCACCATCACCGCGTGTGGCCGCCTGAACCAGCTTACCGTTTTCGTAGCGTAACGAAAGGGACAGACCGTCGATCTTCGGTTCCGCCGTATACGCAAGCTGCGCATCGTCATCCAACCCGAGGTATTTTCGGATCGACCGGTCAAAGTCGGCCACATCCTCATCGTCGAACGCATTGCCAAGCGACATCATGCGCACCGCATGGGTGACCTTAGAAAACCCGTCTGCCGCGCGGGCGCCGACCTGATCACTGGGGCTGTCGGTACGCTTGAGATGCGGGAACCGCGACTCGATTTCGGCATTCCGCCGTTTCAGCGCATCGTAGTCCGCGTCTGATATCTCGGGTGCATCTGCGCCGTGATACAATTGATTGGCCCGTACGAGCACCTCGGCCAGCCGTGCAAGCTCGCCACGGGCCTGATCTTCGGTCAGGTCTTCTGTTGGAATGGAGTAGCTCATGGCCTCGCCCTGTCACGTCTTCTTGGACATCAGTGATAGGGCGAGGCCATGGCTAGGTCCAGACGTGCTGAGCCGTGAGTGTGGGTGCCGCCCTGGACCAACGGCGGCACAAGTGTTCGGATGTCAGGCGCCGACCGCGATGCGGGTCTCGTCCATGCTGTCGGATTGAGGATCGCGCAGCACATAACCGCGCCCCCAGACTGTTTCGATATAATTGTCGCCACCGGTGGCATTGCTGAGTTTCTTGCGCAGTTTGCAGATGAACACATCGATGATCTTCAACTCTGGCTCATCCATGCCACCGTAGAGGTGGTTCAGGAACATCTCTTTCGTCAGCGTCGTGCCCTTGCGCAGGCTCAAAAGCTCCAACATCTGGTATTCCTTGCCGGTCAGGTGCACGGTCTGGCCATCTACCTCAACCGTTTTGGCATCCAGATTTACGGCAACCCGACCGGTATGGATCACTGATTGCGAATGCCCTTTCGAACGCCGGATAATCGCATGGATACGGGCAACCAGTTCCTCGCGATGGAACGGTTTGGTCAGATAATCATCCGCGCCAAATCCAAAGCCCTTGATCTTGCTTTCTGTGTCATCAGCCCCGGACAGGATCAGGATCGGGGTTTCCACCCGTGCGATCCGCAATTGGCGCAATACTTCATGCCCGTTCATGTCCGGCAGATTCAAGTCCAGCAAAATGAGATCGTAATCATAGAGTTTTGCCAGATCGATCCCTTCTTCCCCCAAATCCGTCGCATATACATTCAGGTTTGCATGCGTCAGCATCAATTCGATGCTTTTGGATGTGGTTGGATCATCCTCGACAAGAAGTATTCTCATTTCACTGCTCCAATTCAGGTCAAAAATCTTCAATTCAATTCAAACCTGATCAAAAATGGTTAATCTGGCGTTACCGTTGAATCATTTATTCACTTTCATCTTTAGGTTGTCGATATTTTTTTAGCGCGGTTACTTTCAATGCATCGATTCCATGTTCGGCAACGGCAGAAACCCACGTATTGAACTCTTCATCGCTGATGCCATAGCGTTTTTTGGCATCAGACAAGGTGATCAGGCCGTATAGAACCCCGCGCACAACGATGATTTTGCGCGACGCGACCCAACGCCGTGTATCGGCGGGCGGAAGATCGGCGCGCGACAGAACCGTGCCATCCGGCAGGGTGACAGATCGCGGCCCTTCAACTTTGTGCAAATACATCTTTCTACCCTTTTCCTGCTGCGACAAAGCTGCCATCAGCCTACTTAATGTGGCGTGAAACCGCCCCTTGAGAGTGTGTAGAATTTTCCTATATTCTGTCGGTCTTTCTTAACCCGGACTGGAATCGCCATGGCCGTCGCCGCCGAGACCCAACTCAATTCGCTTGGCTTTGCCAAACCACCTTCGGAAACGCGAGTGGTGGTTGCCATGTCTGGCGGTGTCGACAGCTCGGTTGTTGCCGCCTATCTGGCGGATCAGGGCTATGACGTGGTCGGCGTCACCCTGCAGCTTTATGATCATGGCGCTGCATTGGCTAAGAAAGGTGCGTGCTGTGCTGGAATCGACATTCATGATGCGCGCCGTGTAGCCGAAGAACGCGGCTTTCCGCACTACGTTCTGGACTATGAAAACATCTTCAAAGACGCGGTGATTGACGAATTCGCCGATAGCTATCTGGCCGGCGCGACACCTGTTCCATGTATCCGCTGCAATGAGAGGGTGAAATTCAAGGACCTGCTGGAAACCGCCAAAGATCTTGAAGCCGATTGCATGGCCACGGGCCACTACATCCAGCGAAAGATGGGTTTGAATGGGCCGGAGTTGCACAGCGCCGAGGATGCGAACCGCGATCAGTCATATTTCCTATTTTCGACTACGCCCGAGCAGTTGGACTTTCTGCGCTTCCCTCTGGGGCACCTGCCCTCAAAGCACGCAACGCGCGAAATGGCAGCGCAATATGGGCTGGCTGTGGCGGATAAACCCGACAGTCAGGACATCTGTTTTGTGCCCAACGGCGACTATGCCAGCGTGATCGAAAAACTGCGCCCCGGCGCGGCGGAACCGGGTGAGATCGTACATGCCGACGGTCGCGTATTGGCGCAGCATAATGGTGTCATTCACTATACGATCGGTCAGCGCCGCGGCCTGGGCATCGGCGGCCTCAGCGACCCGCTTTATGTGGTCAAGCTGGACGTGGACAAGAAACAGGTTGTCGTCGGACCCAAAGAAATGCTGGCGACCAGAACCATTCCGGTGCGCGAGATCAACTGGCTGGGGGATGAGCCCTTCACCGCGCGCAGCGAATGGCATTTGTCGGTCAAAGTCCGCTCGACCCGCCCCCCGCGTGAGGCGATTATCCGCCCGCTATCCGACACGACCGCCGAGGTGGAGCTGCTGACGCCCGAGGAAGGGATCTCGCCGGGTCAGGCCTGTGTGTTCTACGCCAATGAAGGCAGCCGCATCTTTGGCGGTGGTTGGATCTGGCGCGGGTACTAGATCGCGTCAGTCCATGAGTTGCTGAGGATGTAGATCCCGGCGCAGATCATCACGTAAGGCACAAGCGTCTCAAGCCGTTGCGCCAAACCTCCGGCCATGATTGGCGCGCGTGCGCCCAAAAGTGCAAGCGCGCACAGGGTAAGCGCCGCCGCTACAGCCCCAGCGACCCCGGCAAAGCGATAGCTCGGGGTGGAATCCGCCAAGAGCGGCGCGAGAACAGCAAACGTGTCCATGGACAGGCTGACAAACAGCAGCATGGTCACCAAGGTCGACGCACCCGCAGATATGTGTGCGCCCTGCGGCGTCTCTTCTCCCTGGAATTGGCGAAGAACTCCGATGAAGCCAAGACCCAAAGGGATCACTCCCAAATAGCCTGCCCAGTGCGGCACCACATCATCGACCCCCAATGCCAGCAGGAAAGCGATGGTGATCACGATCATCTGCGCAAACAGGAACCCTGCAATGGCGCGGCGCGGACCAGATACCATCATTAGCGCAACCAAGACGGCAAGATTGTCGAGATTGGTCAAGATCTGCGCCACAAAGGCTGAAGCAGCAAAGATCGCATGATCCAACATCACGTGTTCATTCTGTTCAAAACGGCCCTTGCTGCGCGCAGACCCGCCGCCTCGCCGCCTCGCCCAAGCCGCTCCATAGTCGTTGCCATGGCTTGATCCTGTGTATCTGGCGCTGTGGATACCTGCTCCAACGCAGCTGCGATCTTTTCGGGGATGCAGTCTTCAAGCAAGCATTCAGGCACTGCGTGGCTGTCCGAGACCAGATTGACCAGAGTGACCGTATCCAGCTTGACCATGCGTTTGGCGATCAGCGTGGTTAGCCAGTTCAGATTGTAGGCGATCACCATAGGCGTCGCCTGAGCTGCCAATTCCAACGAGACCGTACCAGAGGCCGCCAATGCCAGATCGGCGGCGGCAAAGGCTGCTCTTTTCTGCACCTGCGCCTCGTTTGATGGCAAATTGCGCGGATCAACAACAACCGGCCGACCGGGCCAATACTTGATGTGGTCCGTAACCGCATCGACCATATGTGCAACCGCCGGAACCACGACGCGGGTGTCGGTACGATCTTTCAGGAACTGGTCCAGTGCCGCACCGAAGATCGGGGCCAGCCGCTCGACTTCACCTCGCCGAGAGCCAGGCAAAGCCAGCACGATGGGCGCGTCGCCAAGATCATGATCCGCGCGAAATCCTTGGATGTCTTTTTCGGACGCAACCGGTTCGTTCACCACCGGATGGCCCACGAAATCACACTCCATCCCCGCGCGCTCCATATAGGGCGGCTCAAAGGGCAGCAACGCCAGAACGTGGTCGATCACCTTGGCCATCTTGTCCGCGCGCCCCGGACGCCAGGCCCAGACGCTTGGGGCCACGTAATGCACGGTGCGAATGTTGCTGGAAGCCTTGACGATCTTGGCCACGCGCAGCGAGAAATCTGGGCTGTCGATGGTGATCAACACATCTGGCCGCGTGTCCAGCACGTCTTGTGCGGTTTCAGCGATCCGGCGTTTCAGATGAAAGAACTTGGGCAGGACCTCGACCAGGCCCATAACGCTAAGCTCGGACATCGGGACCCGACTGTTCAAGCCCTCTGCCTGCATCAGTGGCCCGCCGACCCCGTCAAACTCCACATCTGGAAGCAGGGTCTTCAACCCTTCCATCAGCGCACCTCCCAACCGGTCGCCCGAAGGTTCACCGGCGACCAGAAAGACGCGCATCAAACCGCCCTTTCGCGCACGAACAAGAACAGACCCAGACGATTACATTCGGCAATCACTTGGTCGCGCTGCAACACCATCACACCGCCCTTTTCAATGACAATACCGGTCAATCCGGCTGCCACGGCGCTGGTCACCGTCTCGGGGCCTATTGCGGGCAAATCTACCCGCCGATCCTGCGCAGGCTTTGGGGCTTTGAACAGAATACCGCCGCCTGCATCCGGACGTTGGGTCAAGGATTGCAACATCCACGCGGTGCCAAAAATGCTTTCAACGGCCAAAGCCTGCCCTTTGGACACGGCGCACGCCTGCCCGATATCGGCGTTGCCCATGGCACGTAGAACACCGGCTGCCCGGTCCGCATCGGCCAGATCTGCCTCAGATGGTTGCGCCTCGGTCTGGCAGCCAACTGACAGAAGCAGCTCCGGTGCGATCTCATGAGCGGCATTGACCGTCAGGCCCGCATCTTCAAAGATACCGATGACCGCGCGCAACGCGCCATCGTCGCCAGAGGTCATCGCCTTCTGCAAGATCGGAACCAATGGCAAAGTCGCCGCATCAATCCGCGCAGGATCGACGCCCGGTCGCTGAATTGCACCAGCCATGCAAAGCGCAGTTACACCGCGCGCGTTCAACTCGGCGACAAAGCTGCCCAGCTGTTCCAGCGGAAACACGATGTCTGGTCTGAGCGTATCGGGCTCAAACCCCTCCATCGCGCAGATCAACGGGCGCTCCGCCAAAGCGGCCACAACCTCATCCGGCAAGACACCTGTGCCTGCGATCAAAGCCAGCATGCGCTTACTTCCTTGGTGTCAGGAAAGAACGATCCGTGTCACCGGTCACAAATTCAACAATGCGCCGGACATATTCACTGTCAGTGCCTTCACCCGCGCGATGGGCGCGCTCCTGAAACGTCCCATCACCTACAGTCAGTTCCTTGAAGGCCGCCCGCAGCGCCGAGATATCTTCGCGCGAAACGCCGCGCCGTTTCAGGCCAACCAGGTTGAGCCCGTCCAGTTCCCCGCGTGGGGCCTGGACCAGACCGTAGGGAATCACGTCATTGGGCACCATGGTCAGCGCGCCGATGATGGCACCGCGACCAACCCGCACCCATTGATGCAGGCCCGAAATACCCCCGATGATCACATCATCCTCGATGATACAATGGCCGGCTGCACCCGCATGGTTCACCATGATCACCCGATTGCCCATCTGAACATCGTGGGCCACATGCACGCCCGCCATCAGCAGGCAATCGTCACCAATACGCGTCACACCACCGCCACCATCGGTGCCGGTATTGATGGTCACATGCTCGCGTATCCGGTTGCGCTGGCCGATTTCCAGCCGCGTATTCTCGCCGCCAAACTTCAGGTCCTGAGGGATTTCGCCAATAACCGAGAAGTTGAAGATAACCGTATCGTCACCGACAGAGGTGTCGCCAGTCACGACAACATGTGATTTCAGTTCCACCCGATCGCCCAACCGCACCTGAGGCCCGATATGGCAGAACGGGCCAATCGAGCAGCCCTGCCCGATCTGAGCGCCCTCTTCTATGACTGCGCTGGGATGAATGCCGCTCATGCCGTTTTTTCCATGTCCCAATCAACATAGGCCGAAAACTCGGCTTCGGCGGCAACTTCACCATCGACAGTGGCCCGGCCGTTGAACTTGAACAGCTTGCCGCCTTTCTTGCCGCGCAGGGTTTCCACATGCATCTCCAGAACATCGCCAGGCACAACCTTGCGGCGGAATTTGCACTTATCAATGCTCATGAAATAGATCAGCAGTTCGGTATCAATCACGTCCATGCCAACGCCCAGCATGACACCGGCAGTTTGCGCCATCGCTTCGACGATGGTGACGCCTGGCATGATCGGAGTACCGGGGAAATGACCCTGGAAATGCGGCTCGTTCATGGTGACATTCTTGATACCAACGGCTGATTGATAGCCGTCAATATCAACCACCTTGTCGACCAAAAGAAACGGATAGCGATGCGGCAATATGCGCTGGATCAGCTGAATGTCGGCGCTTTTGGTTTCCGAGGTCATAAGTCACAAATCCCGTCTTGGAAGTCTCAGTTCTCGCGTGGTTAGCAATACAGGCGCATAAGGGCAAGCGGACCCGTCTATTCGCCCTGGCCGTCCTGCAGGCCGGTTCCGTCTCCGATTGCATCATCGATCCGGTCTATCGCAACATCGGTGATGTCCGACGCGTCCGAGCTGAGCAGCACATTCGAGCGTTCCAGAATGATCGAGCCGCCGCTTTCCTGCAAAAGATCGATCAGTACCGGACGCGCCAACTCATAGAACCTTTGACGACTGTCTTCGCTAAGACGGGCCAGCGCGTCCAGTTTGGCACGCTGCCCCGCGCGATGAGACTGAACCTTTGTGTCAAAGGCTTCCGCCAGCGGACGAAATTCTTCCGGTGTCAGTTCACCACGTCTTTCGGTAAGCATTTGTTCTTCAGCGCTCAGTTCAGCAATGATGCGTTCATTTTCCTCGCCCAGCAACGCACCTTCCTGCTCAATCTCGCGCAAGACGCGCTGACCAAACTGGGATTCCGTAAACAGGCGATCACTGGAGATCGTCACTACGACGTTTTGAGACACACCCAATTGCTGCGCCGAGCTTGGGAGAGCCCAAACACAGGCCAGAAAAACACACAGGGCCCGAAGGGGGCCCTGCAGAAGGTTGAGACCGTGGTCAGCCATGAAAGATCAGAACCTTGCCTGAACGGTTAGGTCGAAGCTCCGTTCTTTGTCGAATTCTTCTTTTTTTAGAGCTTTCGAGAAGTTGAACCGCAGCGGACCGAAGGGTGTTTCCCAGAGGACAGAAAGACCAATGACATGGCGAATTGAACCATCTGCGCCAACGATGTTCGCGCCAGCTGTGTTCACATTGTCAATATTGTAGAGGTTCCCAACATCATAGAACACGCCTCCACGGAGACCCAGTTCCTCTGGCAGGCCCAATGGGAAATCGGATTCAAAGCGAGCGACCCAGTAATAATTGCCGCCAATAGCGTCATCTTGACCGTTGGACAGATCGCGTGGGCCAAGACCGGCAGGTTCGAACCCTCGGAACACACTCGGCCCTAGCAGAAATCGGTCGACTGTACGGCTGAAATCATCTCCGGACCAATGCAAAGCGCCAAGTTCAAGCGTCGCACGCAAGGTCACCTCTTCACTCAACACGCGCGTCTGCGCAATCCCGCGGGCCGTCGTTTTGAAGAACTGATTATCTCCGCCAAGACCCGCGGCATCCACGCCGACCTCGAACAAAACGCCGGCATTGGGGTTCAATCCACCGATACGGCTGTCATATACATAGGATACACCGAGAGAGCTTGTCGTACGCTTACCTTGCTCGATTTCAGATGAAATAACGGCACCGTTGATTTCATCATCCTGCTGAGTCATTTCACTGCGCTCCCAACCATATCGGAGGCGCAATGCGGACAGCTCACCGATTGAGTAGGTCAGCTGAGGATTAAAGAACAGGCGTTGGGTATCGTAGCTTGCAAACCCAGAGTTGGTCCCCGAGAGACCAAGCCCAAGATCAAAGCGCAATCTGCGACCCAACAGGTAAGGTTCTGCAAAGTTGATGGTGTATTGTTCGGATTCCTGCGCAGTCGAGATGGAAAAACCAAGATTCTGACCACGCCCAAGGAAATTGGATTCGTTCAACGCAACAGCAAGCCCGATACCGTCCGATACCGAGTAGCTACCGCCCAGCGAAAGTGAACCCGTGGGCTGTTCTTCAACATCCACGTCCAGAATGACCTGGCTTGGGCTTGACCCTTCGCGCGGCTCAACACTTGCTGTGGCGAAGAAACCCAAAGCGTTGATGCGCTCTGATGCCTGACGGATCGCACGCGGATTGAACGGATCTCCTTCGACCGTGTCGAACTGGCGACGGATCACCTGATCCAGCGTTGTGGTGTTCCCTTCGATATCAATCCTTTCAACAAAGACGCGGGGGCCCTTGCTTAGGACGAATTCGATATCCAGCGTCAGGTCGCGATCATTCCGGGTGACACGCGGCTCGACCCGCAGAAAATCGACGCCTTGTTTCACGCCCAACCGTTCCTGCCGAGCGATCGAGTTTTCGATCAGCGTGGGTGAATACGTAACACCCGGCTTGATTTTCAGCGCAGCCTGATAGGCTGCGGCGTCCACGCCTGGAATCTCGCTGACAGTGGTGATCTTACCGAATGAGAATTGCTGTCCCTCGGTTACATTCATCACCAGGAAAAACGCATCGCGTTCGCGGGTGAACTCAACATTGGCACTGTTTACACGGAAGTCGATATAGCCACGCGACAGGTAGAAATCACGAATGACCTGCTTGTCGAACTCGATCCGGTCACCGATGAATGTATCGCTGCGGAAAAAGGTACGTAGAATGGTGGCCTGTTTCGTCTCAAGCACGCGGCGCAAGCGACGGTCGGAATAGGCGCGGTTGCCGACAAAGCTGACACGCTCCACCTCAATCGTGGTGCCCTCAGAGACTTCGAATACCAGATCCACCCGGTTTTCGCTGCGGCGGATGATACGGGGGATCGCGGTCGCAGCCACACGACCTTGTGCCGAATAGACTTCAGCGATCAGATCGGCATCCGCTTCGGCGGCCTGAGGCGTGAACACACGACGGGGCTGCGACGAAATCACTTCGAGCAAGACGTCGTCTTTGACACGCCGATTCCCCTCGATGCTGATCTGGTTGATCGTCGGGTATTCCTGAACCTCGATCACCAGGGTTGTGCCGCGCGGTGTCAATTCGACTGTTTCAAAAACACCACTGTCAAGCAAACGCTGATAGGCATCGTTCAGCTGACCGCTTGTCACCGTCTGGCCCGGTTCGATCCCGGTTCTTGCGATGATCGTGCCGGTCTCAATACGCCGGTTTCCATCTACGTCAAACGAATTGATCGTAAAGCTTTGCGCGGTCGCAACGTTTGGCACTGCCAGTAAACTTGCCGCAACAAAAAGGAAAAGAAACGTGAGCGTTTGCCACAAAATCTTGTTTGAAGACTTACGCCCCCCGCAGGATGTGCCCGCGCCTCGCCCGTCGGTCATTTTTATCTCAACCCAGAATTCTAAGACTTTAATGCTGAGTAACGGGTCTGGATGTGCTTGTCAAAAGGCCAAAACGCCCATCTGGCATTTGATCGCCCTCATACTGTGCCGATACGCAGAGCCAGAATCAGAAACCGGCCAGATAAGCACCTAAACCAAGGGCCAAAGCGGTGACCGCAAAACTCAGCAATGCATCCCAGTTCAACATGAACAGGAAGCTGAAGCTTTGATAGGATTTGCGCAGTGCTTGTGTCATGGTCGGCCCTCAATTTGGCAAAAACACTAACGCCAGATTGAGGCAAGAATGCGGCTTTGTTGTGCGCGCGGCGTCACAATCAGCAGAACAGATCGTTTGTTACCGAAAACAACATCAGGCTGAGAATCAGGGTGATTCCCACCGTCATCAAAATCCGGAGCGCCCGGTCGCTGGGCGGCTTTCCGGCAACGGCTTCATAAGCATAAAAGACCAGGTGCCCGCCATCCAAAGCCGGAATTGGGAACAGGTTCAGCAGTCCAACAGCGGTCGACAAAACCGCAATAAAGAAGATGAAGTTCTGCGCACCCTGACTGGCCATCGCACCCGAGGTTTCGGCAATGCCAATCGGGCCGGAGATATTGCAGGTACTGATCGCGCCGGTGATCATGTGCCACATCCCCGACAGCGATCCGTCGATAATGCGGATGGTCTGCCTGACACCGCCCGTCAGCGAATCCCAAATGCCAGCGGGCTGAGTCGCAGGTTCCAGCATCATGCCGCCCACGATCCCGATACGCCAATGAGTGATAAAGCCGCCTTCGGACTGGGGCTCATCCGTGCGCCGTGGGGCCAGAGCAAATTCCAGATCAGCCCCGTCGCGCCAAACGTTCAGCAATAATACGCGACCATCCGAGCTTTCGACAAATTCCTTAAGCTGGTCGAAGGCAAAGATTGGCTGCCCGTTGACGGCGGTGATCACATCCCCCGCTTCAAGCTGGATGTCCATCGCGGCACTGCGCGGTGCAACCTGACGGATCAGCGGTGGGAACAACCAAGGCGCTTCGACATCCAGCGTTTCACCATCGCGGATTACGGTATAGTCCAGAACAGGTTCAACAGGCAGCGACCCGGTGAATTCGCTCCAGTTGCTCTCCTCATCAAAATCCGGTGTCGTGATACCGGCAATGGCGACGATCTCATCCCCCACCTGAAGGCCCTGAACGGTTCCCGGCAACGGTTGCAATTCACCCACTGTCAGAGGTTCGCGTGACACACCTTGCGACCAAAAGATCATCCCGAAAACGATGATCGACATGGCAAAATTGAATATTGGGCCAGCCGCAACGGTTGCGGCACGGGCCCAAAGCGGCGCGCCATGCATGGTACTGCGCAGCTCTTCAGGGCTTTGTTCGGCGATCTCTTCCATCGCCTCTTCGTCCTTACCCGAGGCCGCGTTGGAATCACCCTTGAATTTGACATAGCCCCCAAACGGCAGCAGCGCGATCTGCCATTTTGTGCCACGCTTGTCGAACCGGCTCCACAACACCGGGCCGAACCCAATGGAAAACACATCGGCATGAATGCCAGACCAGCGACCAACGATGTAATGCCCGTATTCATGCACAGCCACGATGGCGGACAAAGCGATCACAAAGGCCACAATCGTCCAAAGCAAATTTCCGAATTGCGGGATCAGGGAAAGTACGTCCAATATTCTATCCTGCTCGTTTGTGCACGGCGTCATCTGCCCATTGCCGTGCCAGATGGTCCGTTTGCTGTACGTTATCAAGTGTCAAAGGGGCATCAATAAGACATTGTTCCGCATCAAATCTGTCCAGAACCATGGCAACACAATCTGCCATGTCCAGAAATCCGATCCGACGCGCGATAAAGTGATCCAGCGCCCGCTCTTTGGCGGCATTGAAAACAGCGCCCGATAGTCCTCCGCGTTCCATGACATCCCACGCCAGTTTGAGCGCGGGGTAACGAGTCAGATCGGGCTTTTGAAAATTCAGCTGCCCAATCGCCGCCAGGTCGAGCCGTTCGACCGGTAGCCGCTGTCTGTGCGGCCAATGCAGCGCGTAGCCAATGGCGTGGCGCATATCGGGCGCGCCCATATGGGCCATCACCGCACCATCCCGAAACCCAACCAGCGCATGCACGATAGATTCAGGATGTACGAGAACTTCGATCCGCTGCGGGTCTACCCCAAAGAATTCTCTGGTCTCGATCACCTCAAGCGCCTTGTTGAACATCGAGGCGCTGTCGATGGTGATCCGCTGCCCCATATCCCAGTTCGGGTGGCTTGAGGCCTGTTCAACCGTTGCCTTGGCCAAGTCTGAGACGGGCCAATCCCGAAAGGCCCCGCCACTGGCTGTGATGATGATCCGCTCAACCGCGCCCATATCCTCGCCCACAAGTGCCTGAAAAACAGCTGAATGCTCACTGTCCACCGGCAGCAGGCGCGCGCCATGCGTTTTGGCTGTGTCCAGCACCAAGGCCCCGGCACAAACGAGCGTTTCTTTGTTGGCCAGTGCCAGCGTCGCGCCTTGCTTCAACGCCTCGATCCCCGGGGCCAGCCCGGCCGCCCCCACGATAGCTGACATGACCCAATCTGCAGGCCGCGCCGCCGCTTCGGACAGCGCCTGCGCACCAGCGGCCGCTTCGACGCCTGAACATTCCAGCGCATCGCGCAGGTCGGGCAACCGGTCCTCATAAGCCGTCACAGCGATATCGGCGCGTAACTTACGGGCATCTGCGGCCAGCTGAGCGATATTGGTGCCCCCGGTCAGGGCGACAACGTCATAGTGATCGGGCGCACGCGCGATCAAATCAATTGTGTTCTGGCCAATCGAACCGGTCGCACCGAAAATCGAAACCTTGCGCATCACATCGCCCCGGGTGAATAGATCAAACCCGCCAAAAGCACGAACAGCGCCGCACCCATCATTCCATCAAACCGGTCCAGAAACCCGCCATGGCCGGGGATCAGATTCGAGCTGTCCTTGATCCCAAACCTGCGTTTGACCGCGCTTTCAGCAATGTCACCAGCCTGACTGGCCATCGAAGCCAGTACTGAAATCACCACGAACATCACGCCAAACCCGCCCTGGACGGCGAACAGGATGCCAACCATTGCAGCTGCTGCCCAGCCCCCTGCTGTACCAGACCATGTTTTCTTGGGGCTGACCTTGGGCCAGAACTTCGGTCCACCCACGGCCTTGCCCACGAAATATCCCGCCACATCAGTTGCCACGACCAAGGCAATCAGCCAGATCATCGCTGTAAAGCCCATCGTCTCTCGGATCGAGATAAAGCCCAGCCCTGCCCCGGCAATCCACAGCATAAACACCGCGCACAACCCGCGCGATTGCTTGACCTGCCCGGCAGAAACCAAAGCAAGCGCGGCTATGATCGGTAGCGTGTAAACCTGCGAAAATTCAAAACGCCAAAGCTCTGCGACACCAAAAACCACCGCGCAGGTCAGAACTCCCAATTGCACGGCGATGCCTGCGCGCTCGGGCTCAATCATCCGAACCAGCTCCCAAGCCATCAACCCGCAGGCCACCGCGATGAAGGTTTCAAACCAGATTCCGCCCAGCCAGACCTCAATCGCACCGATGGCGACAAGCACGATGGCAGACAGAACGCGCGTCGTCAGATCAGACCATCGGCCATCGCTCATGCGATAACTGCTCCGAAACGCCGCTCGCGCGATCCAAAGTTGTTGCACAGGCATTCCAGCTCGGCCGCGGTGAAGTCGGGCCACAGCGTGTCGATGAACTCGTATTCAGAATAGGCGGATTGCCACAGCAAAAAGTTCGAAATACGCGCCTCGCCACTGGTACGGATCACCAGATCAGGATCCGGCAGAACCCGCGTATCCAGGTATTTGGGCAGCGTTTCTTCGTCCACATCATCGGGATGCAATCGCCCTTCGGCCACATCGCGCGCCAGCCGTTTGGTCGCGCGGGCAACCTCATCCCGACCGCCATAGTTCAGGGCGACGGTCAAATGCACCAGATCGTTGTTCTTGGTTTCTTCTTCCAGAGAATCCATCAGCTCGATGAGCTTTGAATCCAGCCGAACGCGATCCCCGATAAACCGCACGCGGATGCCATTTTCGGCCAGCGTCTTGGTTTCCTTGATGATATAGCGGCGAAACAAGCTCATAAGCCCCGCCACTTCGACCTGAGTTCGTTTCCAGTTCTCGGTCGAAAAGGCAAAGACGGTCAGGTACTTGATCCCCAGCCCCGGACAGGCTTCGACCACCTCGCGCACGCGACGCGCGCCAGCGTGATGACCGAACAATCGGGGTCGCCCACGTGCCTGCGCCCAGCGGCCATTACCATCCATAATGATCGCCACATGGCGCGGACCAGGTCCTGGCTCAGTTTGGGGATCCTTGGGCATAAGATAAGCTCAGACCTGCATGATTTCGGACTGCTTGGTCTCAAGCGCTGCATCAACAGCCTTAATCATCGCATCCGTCAGGTCCTGAACTTCGCTTTCCCAGAACTTCTGGTCATCCTCGGACATGCCGTCCGATTTGGCCTTTTTGATCTGGTCCATCCCGTCACGGCGCACATTGCGGATCGAAACCCGCGCGCTTTCGGCGTACTGCCCCGCAACCTTCCCCAGCTCGCGGCGGCGTTCTTCGTTCAGTTCCGGGATCGGCAACATGATGATCGTGCCATTCAACTGAGGATTGATCCCCAAACCACTTTCGCGGATCGCTTTTTCGACTTTGCCTACAAGGCCTTTGTCCCAGACATTGACCGTTACCATCCGCGGTTCCGGCACATTGACCGTGCCAACCTGGTTGATCGGTGTCATCGACCCATAGGCGTCCACCATCACCGGTTCCAGCATCGAAGCCGAGGCCCGACCCGTCCGCAATGATGCAAATTCTGTTTTGAGGTTGGACATGGCGCCATCCATGCGGCGTTTCAGATCATCGGTGTCCAGTTCGAAGTCGTCAGACATGCTGCTCACTCCCCGTCTTCAAGTGCTGTTTGGATGGGTCTTACGCCATCACATTTGGGATGTATAGCAATCATGGGCAGGAATTGCGGCAATGACCAGCAGAGTTTCGGTCGTTTTCGCCAGCTTTTAATCAGCAAGGGCAGGCCCATAACATGACCTGCCCTTACCGTGGTATCAAATCAGGCGTTGACGTCGACCACAACGCGCCCTTTAACCTGACCTTTCAGGATATCTGCGCCAAGTGTTGGCAGATCAGACAAGGTTGCGGGATGCACCATCGCCTCAAGCTTCTCCATTGGCAGATCGCTTGCGATCCGCTGCCAGGCCCGAACGCGGTTGTCATAGGGCTGCATCACACTGTCGATGCCCAACAGGTTCACGCCGCGCAGCAGGAAGGGAATCACCGTGGTTGGCAGGGCCGCGCCGCCTGCAAGACCCACAGCCGCGACCGAACAGCCATACTTCATCTGACCCAAGACGCGCGCAAGCATGTCACCGCCAACGGCATCAATACACCCGGCCCAGGTTTCGCTTTCCAACGGGCGTTTGGTGGTTTCATTGAGCTCTTCGCGCGGTACAATCGTCGTTGCCCCCAGCGATTTCAAATAATCCCCAGTCTCGGGTCGCCCGGTTACAGCCGCAACCTCATAGCCAAGCTGCCCCAGGATCGCGGTCGCCACTGACCCAACACCACCCGCGGCCCCTGTTACCAGCACAGGCCCGTGATCCGGTGTCAGCCCATGATCTTCCAGCGCCATGACGGCCAGCATCGCGGTAAAGCCCGCCGTACCAACCGCCATCGCCTGCCGTGCATCCAGACCGTCCGGCAAGGGAACCAGCCAATCGGCCCGCGCATTGGCTTTCTGTGAATACCCACCCCAATGAGCCTCTCCCACACGCCAACCAGTCAGAACAACCTTGTCGCCCGGCTTGTAGCGGTCGTCCGATGAGGCCTCGACCGTTCCGGCATAATCGATCCCTGGCACATGTGGGTAGTTCCGGACCAAACCACCCCCTTTCGGCGACAGGCACAGCCCGTCCTTGTAGTTCACCGTCGAATACTCAACGGCAACGGTCACCTCGCCATGCGGCAGATCTTCGGTCGAAAGTTGCTTGACCGAAGCGTTCGCCAGGCCGCTTTCTTCATCCTTATCCATCACCAATGCATTGAACATATTCATAGTCCTTTCGTTCTCTCTGGCCCGGCCCATCATTTCACCTGGCCCAAAATATCCCGGGGGAGTCGCGCAGCGACGGGGGCAGAGCCCCCTTCCCCCGTGTCAGATCCAAAAATGCCCCTGTACCGTTGCGTTCCGCATCCCATCAGGCGTTTCCACCTCAAGCTTGGTTCCTGTGTCCCAATGGCTCAATCGCATCATCCCAATGGAAACATTGGTCGCGAAATCAGGTGACCAGGCAGACGATGTCACCTGACCGACCTGTTTTCCGTCTGCATAAACGGGCCAAGGCTCCACGCAGGGCGGTACCGCGTCGCCCTCAATCGCAATCGGGCGAATTTGCTGCACCGGGCCTTCCTTGGCAACGCGCAACAAAGCGTCCCTGCCGACACAGCCAATCGCCGTATGCGTATTGCAGAACTTGCCCAATCCGCATTCATGCGGCGTGTTGTCGTCTGTCATGTCATTGCCATAAGACAACAACCCGCCCTCGATCCGTTCGATCAGGTTCGGGCACCCTGCGCGCACCTGCAAATCTTGGCCCGCATCAAAAATCGCATTCCACAGCGGCATCCCGATATCACCACCCTCGACATAAATCTCGAACCCGCCCTGCTTGGAATAACCCGAGCGGGCAACGGCCAGATCGCGCCCCTCGAATTCAAACATATCGAATTTGAAGAACCGAATATCGCGCACCCGGTCCCCGAACACCCGCGCCAACAACTCTTCGGCCTTGGGCCCCTGAATGGCCAGAGGTGATACGTCCGGCTCATCCACCAACACGTCCAGCCGGTAGCCATTGGCCAAGCCTTTGACCCACAACAGCAAATCGCTGTCAGCGATGGATATCCACCAGCGATCTTCAGACAGTTTCACCGCCACCGGATCGTTTAGCATACCGCCGGTCTCATCCACGATAGGCACATAGTAGCACTGCCCCGGCAGCATGCCCCGCAGATCGCGCGGCGTCAGCATCTGCATTAGTCGCGCAGCGTCCGGCCCGCGCAGTTCCACTTGTCGCTCGCAGGAGACATCCCAAACCTGCACATGGGACTTAAGATGACGGTAGTCTGCCTCGACGCTTTCGAACACCGTCGGCAACAGCATGCGGTTATAGACCGTATAGCCTTTGACCCCTGCGGCCTCGACACCTTCCGAGAATGGTGTGCGCCGCAGACGGCGAGACAACGATATTTGCGGCATTCAGCCCTCCGTTGGCATGAAACACAGATCGCTGACCGGCGCGCCAGAGCCGGTCTCGGTCAGCATTTTGTGTAACTGACCGCGGTGATGCGTCTGATGGTTGAAAAAGTGCATGATGCATTGCGCGTAAGGCAATGTAACGTCGGCTTCTTTTGACGCCGAATACCAGGTACATAGCCCTGATATGGGATCATTTCCCAGCGTCTCTGCCCAGTCTGAGATACGGGTATCCATAGGGTTTCGCAGGCTCAGCAAGCTGTCCAGATCAGGGCACAGATACACGCTTTCATGGATTCCGCCGCCGGGACGATGGATATTGGCCTCGGGTCCATCGCCCTTGTCGAAACGTGACATCCAGATCCAGTCGCCCCAGAGAAGATGGTTCGCGGTGCCCAAGATCGAGCCGAAAAACGCACCGCGTTCGCGGGTCAACTCTTCTTCAGTCAGCGCCTCAAGGAACTCTGACAACTGGTTGTTTTGCCAATGATTATACCGCGCCATTTCACGGGCATAGGCTCCGGTAATCATCACTTTGGTCCGTGCCAGTCGATCGGGCAAATCTCGGCGGATTTGCCTCCGAAATCCCAAACGCGACCATAGTCCCGAACCTTGGATTTCAATCCACGCGCAACGATGATATCCGGCCCCATCCAGTATTTCGAATTCGAGACCATCACCGGATGTTCGGGGTCTTTCCCGGCCAGCATTTCAATCTCGCCCTGAATTTTACGGCCGATCACAATCCGGCGCTTGGTCCCATCGCGTTCGATCTGGACCGGAGCACGCTCGGCCCCGATAATCTCGCTCACCAGCATGGTAAACAAGCCCGTAGTGCCGCCCGCTTGACCGCTGAATATCTGCAGCAACCCGTTATAGGCCTTGCCGCTGGCGCGTTCGTCAACATAGGCGGCAACCTTCCATTGCCCCTCGCCCATGCGACCGGGAATATCGACCAGCAGACCCACGTTCAGACCGCTGAGGTCTTCGCCCTCGTAATGCCCCTCGTCGATGATCACGCCCATCCACGCATGGCAATGGCCCTCGGTCGGGGGATGTGCGCCCAGTGAGACAACACAAGGACAAAACACATCGCAGGAACAGTTCAGGATCAGCTCGCCTTTGATGCCCCACTCCGTCGGGCTCATCTCGCGCCGCTTGGGATTGGGCATCCGACTGTCGATCCGCTGGCTGATTGGCAGCCTATCGGCATCAATCTTTCTGTTCTTAGCCATTCGCTTATCCTCCGTAGTTCAAGGGGAACGCCAGCAACAGCACACCACCTGCAATTAATAGAAACCCCATGGGCCGCGTCACGCGATGCCCGATTTGGGGAAGTTTCTCCAACACCATGAACACCGTCGCCAGACCCATCCAAAGCAAGCTCATGACGCCACCGACGAAGCCAAGCACCATGAAGCCCCAGCAACATCCGACACAGAACGCACCCAAGCCCAAGCCCATACGCACACCGCCGGTGAAGCCTGTTTTCCAATGTCCCAGAAAGTAAGTCATTGGTGCGTGGCACACCCCATGACACACCTCTTTTACGCGTGAGAACTGGAATGCACCGACAACAATCATCAACCCACCGGCGACCCAGCCGGATTTGGCAATCCCCAGCATATCGACCACCCCGCCGAACAGCAAAATAAGCTGAATCCCTGTAATCAGAGCCGCAAACCCGACCCAGACAACCGCGTACCCGGCCAGAACACCCAGCCACCCGGCACGCGTTCCGTTGGCGCTGTGGATCAGATCATCATAGCTGCGCAGTGTTGGAACCAAGGTTGGCAGCATCATCGCGGCCATCATGATGGCCCACATCCAGAACAGCGGAGCGAACTCTGCCATGGGCATGTACATGTCCATCCGCGGGTCCATCGCCGCCATGGCCTGCCCCATTGGGCCGGGCCGACCGATCCAATCCAGATCCATCTCGCGGCTCATCGAGAACATTATCCACCACGCCCATAGAATGGCTGCGTAAAAGCCCAGCCATGTTCCAGTGCGTAGAACCGCGCGACTCATGCGCCCCTCCCGACTCAGTCCTTGCAATTCAAATGTCAGACTTTTAAATGTCAGACAAATAAAATCTGACCCTCAGGCGTGCAGACATGAAGATCGACCCTCAGAAACCAGCTGATTTGTCGGCCCAAATCGCGCAGGCCATCAGGGACGCGATCGTATCCGGCCAATTGATTGTCGATGAGCGTCTGCCGTCGGAATCAGAGCTTGCAGAACAATTTCAGGTGTCGCGCCCGACCGTGCGTGAGGCACTGAAACGACTGGCGGCACAGTCTCTGATCAGGACCCAGCGCGGCGCGACCGGCGGTGCCTTTGTCAATCGACTCAGCTTTGAGGATGCCTATTCTCAGCAAATCACCACCTCGACATTGCTTTTGTCGATGAATGCAGTGCGGTTCGATACGGCGTGTGAGGCGCGGTATGCGCTGGAACGCGCCTGCGCACCCTTGTCGGCGAAGCGTCGCACGGCGGACCAACTGGCCACGATGCGGGCCGAGATTTTTCGACAAGCCCAGCCCGGTCTGACAGACGAAGCGTTCTGCGCATCAGATGTGGCTTTTCACCGGGCGCTTGTCGATGGTGCTGGTAATCCGGTTCTGTCCTATCAGCTGGCTGGCGCGGTCGAGGCCATGCAGCCCTTGATGAACATGATCACCTTTACTGCCCGATCCCGCGAAGCGATCATAGAATATCATTTGAAAATTGCAGATGCGCTGGAAGCCATGAACGCTGAAACCGTCGATTCCGCATTGGTCGAACTGGAAACCTATACACGGCAACTGGCCCAGGATGTGGCCGAACGCAAACGCAAACCCGCCTGATCAAACAATACCTTTCCTTTACCTTTCCTTTGCAAACCAACAGATTATCTGTAGCAGACTGTATTATTTCTGAGGCCGACATGATCACCACCCTGAACGTAATTGCCGCGTTGCTTACTATTGGCTTTGGCCTTTTCGGGTTTCTGGCCCCGGCCTATACGGCCAACGCGTTAGATCTTGCGCCCACGAACAGCAACATGGGGTTAAGCGAGCTACGCGCTTCGGTCGGTGGGCTGTTTGTCGTCACCGGGATCGCGGTGATCTGGCTGAACGCACCGATGGCCTATGCCATGCTGGGCGTGGTCTATGCCGGGGCCGCATTGGGGCGGTTCGTGTCTCTAGTGCTGGACAACCCACCGTTTGTTAAAGCCGCGACGTTTGGTGGAATCGAACTTGTGTTGGCGATCTGGCTGATTGCAGCGAACTTCAACAAAGCTGCGTAACATACTGTAAAATAATGGACAGCCTTCATTCATTCAGGATTTGCAACCCGAAGAAACCTCACCTATATAGGGTATGTCCTTCGGGACTATGGACATAAACGCGCTCGTAATAAGCGGATCGGACCCGGGGGCGGTACCCGGCGGCTCCACCAACCATCCTTCGTTTGAGGATTTTGGGGCCGAAATAGGATCGACGAACGTCTAAAGGGGTTAGCTTTGTCTCGGCTGTCTGCCACCGTTACCGGCGAAACTAGTACAATTGCAAACGACAATCGTGCTCCGGTTGCAGTTGCTGCGTAAGCAGTAGCAAGACCGAAACTTAAGCCCTTGCGCCTAGCCGCGTAAGGCGGGGTTCGCAGGTACCTGGCAACAGAAACCTGCATTTCCAATTCATCTTATGTCTGAGTTTAATTCTTTTTCTGCGCAGATTTAGAGTTTCTTCATTCCTTTTGCTCACTGTCGTCTCAAACAGATAGGAGAGCCGGGATGACTCATACAGATACACTCAAAGCCTGGTATGCCGAGGTTTGGGAACAAGGAAACACCGATGCGATTGATCAGTATTTCGCGCCCGACACAATGGCAGAAGGGTTGATCCCTGAAATGCAAGTCGGTGCGGATGACTTCCGTGATCTCGTCATGGCCTTTCGGCATATTCTGGGCGAGATTTCAGTTGAGATGCCCAAGATCGTCGAAAACGGTGATTGGGTATCGGCAATCCTTCATGTCAAAACCTTCCGCGCCGACAATGGCGCCCCGCTGGAGGTGACAGGTCAGGTGATGGCACGCTTCAAAGGTGACAAGATGGTTGAGGCTTATAACCAGTTCGATTTTGTCTCTCTTTTCGAACAGCTTGGTCAGTTCCCAGAGGATACGCTGCCGGTTTGCATGACGGGGCAGCGATTGGATTGGGTTTAAATCAAACCCGCACAATCTTGACCCTTTGGCCGCTTGCACGTTAGCAAGGGCCATGGGGTAAGATTGCGAACGCCCCGTGAGGCGCAAGCCCAAGTTTCGCATGTATCCGAGATTGCAAGGAAACATGCTATGGCATCGCCAAACTCCATTACCCCAAAGCAACTGTTGCGCTTGATTGGAACACCCCAAGCTCCGATGCTTGTGGATATCTGCCTGGACGCAGATTTTGAGGCCGACCCCTATCTGATCGCCGGGTCAGCCCGTCATCCAGCCACTGATATTGCCGGCCTCATTCAACGTGTGTCGAATAGCCCCAGCGTGATTATCTGCCAAAAAGGAAAGAAACTCAGCCAAGGGGTCGTTTCATGGCTGCGCAGTGAAGGCTGTGCCGCAGAATATCTTGAAGGTGGCATGTATGGCTGGCGCGACCTTCCCGAAAGCCTGCGCATCCCTACTACGTCCTTGCCGTCCGTCCTCAACGGTCACACAGTCTGGGTCACACGCCATCGGCCCAAAATAGACCGCATCGCCTGCCCCTGGTTAATCCGGCGTTTTGTCGATCCGAAGGCCAGGTTTTTATTCGTCGCACCCTCCGAAGTGGAAAGCGTTGCAGAGAAATTCAACGCAACACCGTTTGATATCGAAAACACATTCTGGAGCCACCGAGGCAACAGCTGTACATTCGACACACTACTGGACGAGCTGCGCCTGCGGTCGGATGCTTTGGACCGGCTTGCGACAGTTGTGCGGGCCGCGGATACCAATCGCCACGACCTCGCCCCCGAGGCTGCCGGCTTGCTGGCCGTTTCGGTTGGCCTGTCCCGGCAGTACCGCGACGATCACGAAAACCTGACGGCGGGAATGCATCTGTATGATGCGCTCTATCGCTGGGCCCGCGACGGGTTTGACGAAACCCACGATTGGCCGACGGACCGGAAGTCATGACACCAACGCTCCGCGAACTGATTGGCGTGTTCGGCAGGATCGGGTTGCTGTCCTTCGGGGGGCCAGCGGCTCAGATCTCGCTGATGCATCAGGAACTGGTCGAGCGCAGACCCTGGCTGGACGAGCAAACCTACCTGAGAGCCTTGTCGCTGTGCATGTTGTTGCCGGGGCCCGAAGCCATGCAGCTTGCCACTTATGCAGGTTGGAGGCTGCGCGGCGTCACAGGCGGTTTGATCGCCGGAACCCTGTTTGTGTTGCCCGGTGCTGCGGTCATTGCTGTTCTGGTTATGCTTTATGCGGCGTTCGGTAATCTACCTTTGGTTCAGGCTGGTTTTCTTGGGATCAAGGCCACGGTGATCGTCATTGTTCTGCAAGCCCTTCGGAACCTGTCGCGCAAGGCTTTGTCGGATAGGCAGCACCGCGTCCTCGCCGGGTTGGGGTTCCTGGGGATATTCCTGTTCAACATACCGTTTCCGCTGATTATTCTGGCAGCGGCCTGTTGGGGTTGTGCCTCATTCAAAGGCGCAGCACTGCAGGAGGTGACAGCCCCTGCTCCGACCCTTGCCAATCCCTTTCGCACTGCCGCGATCTGGCTAACGCTGTGGCTGAGCCCACTGTTCGCGCTGTCGCTGTCCGGGCACCAATTGCTTAGCGATTTGGGCTGGTTCTTTGCCCGTCTTGCCGTTGTGACCTTTGGCGGGGCCTATGCTGTGCTGGCCTACATGACCCAGACAGTCGTCGACCAATACAACTGGATCAGCACAGGTCAGATGATTGACGCGCTGGGCCTTGCAGAAACCACCCCAGGCCCGTTGATCCTGGTTACGCAGTTTGTGGCTATGCTGACGGGTCAAATCAGCGGTGGGCTCTCTCTGGCACTTGCTGCGGGTGCGGTGGCGCTTTGGGCGACTTTTGTGCCTTGCTTTCTTTGGATTTTCCTGGCTGCCCCCTATCTGGATCGGCTCGCGGAGAGGCCTAGACTGGCCGCAGCGTTGCAGGGAATCACGGCTTCGGTCGTGGGTGTGATTCTGAACTTGTCACTGTGGTTTGCCCTGAATGTTCTGTTCCGGGACGTGTCCCAGATTCAATGGGGGCTGCTTTCGCTTCCGGTTCCCGCCCTTGGGTCATTGGACATCACAGCGCTGTTGCTGGCCAGTGCCGCTGCGGTCTTGGTTTTTAGGGTAAAATTGGGAATGGCAGCGGTGTTATCGATCATGATGGGCGCTGGAATTTGCCTGCATCTTCTTTGATCAATCCATCAATTCCGGCTCTTTCGTTTCCCATCAAAACGCCTATGCTAGGGACGACCACTTTCGAGGATACCCCATGTCGCAAGACATTGACTATGGAAACCTAATGCACACCGCCATGCGCGGTCTTATCAAAACTGTTCTGACCGATGTGTCCGAAACCGGGCTGCCCGGTGCCCATCATTTTTTCATCACCTTCGACACTCGCGAACCGGGTGTTCAAATCGCGGACTGGCTGCATGATCGCTATCCCGAAGAGATGACAATTGTCATGCAGCATTGGTTCGAAAACCTTGAGGTCGGGGATACTGGTTTTGCCATCACGCTGAATTTCGGCGACGCGCCCGAACCGCTGTATATCCCTTATGCGGCGATCAAAACCTTTGTTGACCCTTCGGTTGAATTTGGCCTGCGCTTTGAAAGCCCCGAGGATGAGCTGGATGAGGATGATCTGGTCGAAGAATCGATCGAGGTTGAAGACCTCGAAGAACATCACGACGCTGATGTGGTCTCGCTGGACAGCTTCCGTAAATAGTCTTCTAAACCCCGCCGCGACGCGGGGTTTACTGCTTTTTCAGGAAGGTTTCAACCGAGCGAGATTTCTGACCATCGATAAAGCGCGAGAATGACAGGTTCAGACCGCCTTCAGCAAGTGTCCGGTCATATTGTTGAAGTTCGTACCCGCCGGATTCATTGATAAACAGTGAAAACACAGTCAGAGTATCGCCTTCGATCCGACCCCAGACAAAGGGCTCGCCCTGCATCGGATCCAATGGCACCTCATGCCCGAACACATTGCGTTTCATCGCAGCTGAGAACACATCCGGCCGATCCGAGGCACGGAAATCGATCGAGAATTTTTGCTCCTTCACGCGCCCGTCAAGCTTATAGGTCGTGGTTTTCCAACTGACATTAAAACCGTTTCTGGTCTCATGGATGGAAACGCTCATATCGCGCGGGGTTGATGTGCCATCTGTATCGACCACATTTGCGGATCCGATGTAGTCACCGATGAAGGGCTCGATTTCAGCGGACTGAGCGACACTGCTGAATAGCGCGAACCACAGTGTTGCGACCAAAGCCGCCGCGATGGATTTCAAGGGCATAAACCGTATGGAACCGGGCATCTCGTCCTCCTCGACCGAAGCCTGTTTATTCTAGCTAAGCAGGCCCAGGGCACAATGGCACAAAACCACGGGGCATAAACAAAATGACGCAGTCCGGCGCTATACCTTTGGCAGCCATAGGGCTAAGGTGCGCGCAACTGGCCGATTGCGCGATACGCTTATGGCAGCTAAACGGCATACGACTGCATACCAGACGGAGTACCCGATGTCTCAGACCCGCACCGAAACCGATAGCTTTGGCCCGCTTGAGGTTCCTGCCGACAAATATTGGGGCGCACAGACGCAGCGCTCGATCATGAACTTCCCCATCGGGTGGGAAAAACAGCCCGTGGCCATCGTGCGGGCGCTGGGCGTGATCAAGAAAGCCTGCGCAACCGAGAATAAGGCAACCGGCAAGCTGGATGCCAAGATCGCCGATGCGATCATCCAGGCCGCAGGTGAGGTGATTGAAGGCAAGTTTGACGACAACTTCCCTTTGGTCGTGTGGCAGACTGGATCGGGCACGCAATCGAACATGAACTCAAATGAGGTCATCGCCAACCGCGCCATCGAGATTCTGGGCGGCATTATCGGCTCGAAAGACCCTGTGCACCCGAACGATCACTGCAACATGGGCCAGTCGTCGAACGATACATTCCCCACCGCCATGCATATCGCCACGGCCATGAGCGTGCGTGATGTTCTGCTGCCCGGCCTTGAGAAGCTGGCATCGGGCTTGGAACAAAAGGCCGAAGAATTCAAAGACATCATCAAGATCGGCCGGACTCATACACAGGATGCGACGCCCCTTACATTGGGTCAGGAATTTGGCGGGTACGCCCATCAGATCCGTCAGGGTATTGCCCGCGTTCATGCCGCGATGCCCGGGATTTATGAGCTGGCGCAGGGCGGAACGGCGGTTGGCACCGGCCTGAACACGCAGAACGGCTGGGGTGAGGCAGTGGCCGGGCATATGGCCGAGATCACCGGCCTGCCCTTTGTAACCGCTCCGAACAAGTTCGAGGCGCTGGCCGCCCATGACGCCATGGTCTTCTTGTCCGGTGCTTTGGCGACGATTGCCGGTAGCTGCTACAAGATCGCCAATGACATCCGTTTTCTGGGCTCTGGCCCCCGGTCCGGTCTGGGTGAGCTGATCCTGCCCGAGAACGAGCCCGGCTCGTCGATCATGCCTGGCAAAGTAAACCCGACACAAGCCGAGGCACTGACACAGGTCGCGGCCCATGTGATGGGCAACAACGCCGCGATGACCTTTGCCGGATCGCAGGGGCATTTCGAACTGAACGTCTACAACCCGATGATGTCTTACAATCTTCTGCAGTCGATCCAATTGCTGGGCGATGCCGCCGACAGCTTTACAGAGCGTATGCTGCTGGGCATCAAGGCCAACGAGCCGCGGATCGACAAGCTGATGAAGGAATCGTTGATGCTGGTGACGGCATTGGCCCCGACGATCGGCTATGACAACGCCACCAAGGTTGCGAAAACCGCGCATAAGAACGGCACGACGCTTAAGGAAGAGGCCATCGCGCTGGGCTTTGTCGATGAAGAAACCTTTGACGCCGTCGTGCGGCCCGAACAGATGATTGGCCCGAAAGACTGATGGGTAAGCCGGTCAATCTGAACCGGTATCGGAAAGAGAAAGCACGGGCCGAGAAAAAGGCCCGTGCAGATCAAGACGCAGTCGCCTTTGGGCGCACCAAAGCTGAAAAAGAGGTCGTGAAACTGCAGCAGGATAAGCAGAAACGCGATCATAACAATCATGAGTTGGATGAATGAGCGGTCGCCCCGTCAAACGCTCTTTGACTCTCAAAGGGCACCGCACATCGGTGTCTTTAGAAGATGAATTCTGGCGTGCCTTTCGGGACATTGCGCTTGAAAAAAATCAACCAATCAACGCCTTGGCGGCCGATATTGATGTCGAGCGTGACCCGGAAACGGGTCTCGCTTCGGCCATTCGCGTATTTATCCTCAACTGGTATCGCAACAAGCTTTGATCCTTGCCAGCCCTGCGCTAATCGGTATAGCGTCAGATAGGAACAAAAAGTGTACATGCATGAGCGACACATTTATCGGCCCGGATGGTAATCCCAGATGTGCCTGGGCCAAGGCCGCGCCGGAGTTTTTGGAGTATCACGACAATGAATGGGGATACCCCGTGGCCGATGACCAACGGTTGTTCGAAAAAATCTGCCTCGAAAGCTTTCAATCTGGCCTCAGCTGGCTGACGATCCTGCGCAAGCGCGAGAATTTTCGCGCGGCTTTTTGTGGCTTTGATTTCAACAAGATGGCGGCGTTTTCTGATGCAGATGTCGAGCGTCTGATACAAGACACTGGCATCATCCGCCATCGTGGCAAAATCGAAGCCGTGATCAACAACGCCCGCCGCGCGCAGGAACTGGTGGCCTCCGAAGGCTCCTTTGCGGCCTATGTCTGGCGGTTCGAGCCTCAGACCCCTCCGCCACCGCAAACCGCCTCAACATCAGCGGAATCCATCGCTATGTCGAAGGATTTGAAGAAACGCGGATGGAAATTCGTGGGGCCCACGACAGTTTTTGCGTTTATGCAGGCGATGGGATTGATCAATGATCACGCCGAAGGCTGCGCCTTGCGCAAAAAAGCGGCGCAGATGCGCCGCGATTTTGTCAAACATATCTAGTACTTAGCAGGAAGCGTTAAAAATCTTGTCGATGTTCCCGCTCAGGGCTGCGTTGAACTCCGCATCAGACTGTTGCTTTGACAGCCCTTCGGTCAGCGCGCGCGAGAAGGACGCGATCATCTTACCGTTCTGCCCCAGCAGATCACAGGCCTGTTCGGTCGAGTAGCCGCCAGACAGGGCAACAACACGTACAACACGCGGGTGATCCGCGACCGTATCATACAAACCCGCAACGCTGGGGATCGTCAGCTTCAGCATCACATCCTGACCTACATCCAGCTGGTCGAGGTTCTTGAAGATTTCAGCCTTCAGAAGGTCTTCGGCCTCGGCCTTGGTCTCGGAATGGATGTTCACCTCGGGCTCGATGATCGGAACCATTCCAGCGGCCAGAACTTCGCGTGCAACGTCGAATTGCTGCGCGACCACGGCTGCGATACCCTCGGCGTTTGCCTCATGAATAACCGATCGTTCCTTGGTGCCGAACACACCGTCTGCCTTGCCCAGAGTTTCAGCGAGACCCGGAATCGGTTTCATCAACTGAACACCGTTTGCCTGATCTTCCAGGCCTTTGTCGATTTTCAAAAACGGTACGATGCCTTTGACCGACCACAGGTAATCAGCCACTTTCCGGCCTTCGATCTGCTCACCCAGCGTGCGTTCAAACAGGATCGCGCCAATCACTTTGTCCTTGGTGAAATCATTCGCCAGAATGATCCGCGCACGCATCTTCTGGATTTCCCCGAACATCTCTTCGTCCGAACCATAGTGCGAAGCATCCACGCCATAAAGCGCCAGCGCTTTTGGTGTTGATCCACCGCTTTGATCCAGTGCTGCGATAAACCCTGCGCCTGTGGACATCTGCGCGCGCTGTTCTGCCTTGGACATAATGCTTTCCCGTTCAAACCTGATTCCGTTGTCCTTCGAATACAGTACGGCGTGGGGGGATGGTAGTTTGTTAGCGCTCAACCAAGCGCAACCAGATACCATCCTTTGATCTGACGGTCAGATGTGCGACGGGAACAGGCGTTTTGCCGGGGATTGTTTCGAATTTGTAGGTGCGCAGCAGCATAGACAGGATCAACGGCCCCTCGACCATCGCAAACCCGGCACCTGTGCAAACACGGGGGCCTGCCGAGAAAGGAATGTAAGCCTCTCGCTGACAGGTCTTACCATTCTCGGTGTTCCAGCGGGCGGGGTCGAACGCATCCGGATTGTCCCATAACCTTTCCTGTCGATGCAGATGCCAGGGGCTGATGACGATTTGTGAGCCCTTGCGAACCTCGCGGTTGCGGAACTGTTCGGGGCACGTGTTCTGTCGCACCATCATCGGGACAGGCGGATAAAGACGCAGCGCTTCGCGAAAGACATCCCTGCTGATCTTGAGGCGAGACATGGCGCTGAATGTCTGATCATTCAGTACTTGGGCCTCGGTTGCGACCTTTTCCTGCCATTCCGGATAAAGTGCCATCAGGAATAGCGTCCAGGCCAATGCTGAGGCACTGGTTTCATGCCCCGCTAGAAAGAAGATCGCAACCTGATCGACCATTTCATCGGTGCTGAACCGCTCACCCGTGACGGGATCAGATGTGGTCATGATCTTCGTGGCCAGATCATCCGGGGCCTGCCCCTGTTTGATCGCGTTGGCCCGTTCTGATGTCAGCCGACCAATCAGAGCGCGGATATCCCTTGCATTACGGCGCGTGTTCCCAGAGTGAAACCGTGGCAGCCAACGCGGCAAAGGCACAAAGGCGGCCAGGTTCAACAAAGGCTGTGCACGTTGATAGGCGCGGAACTTCTGAAAGACCTCTGTGGCGATTTCATTCTCGATCGGCACGGAAAACAGCGTGCGAAAAATCACATCGGCTGCGGCGTGGCTGGTGATTTCCTCACATTCGATCTGCTGACCTGTGTGGTTGCACAGCCGATCCACGCAAGCCTCAGCCGCGGCTCGCATCGCCGGAAAGGTATCTTTCAGACGGCCACCTTCAAAGGCCGGATCAATAATGCGCCGCTGGCGTTTCCACGTCTCGCCATTGGTCAGGAATACTGAGTTCCCCAATAAGGGCTTTAACCCTTCGCTGATCCGGCTGGATTTCGGAAAATCATCCGGTCGCTTTTTGAGAACCGTATCAACCAGATCAGGCTGGTTGATCATGTAGGATCGGAAGAACGGCGTGCGAAACTCAGCCATCCAGGCTCGATAGAGGCGTTGAGGTTGCGCCGAGAGCAAATCCTGCCGAAACAGTTTTAGGTAACGCCATAGCGAGACGCGATCCGGGCGGGATTTTGGCTTGGGCGGCGTCATGGAGTGACGTTTCTGTATTTGGAAACAGGGGTTTCGATGCGGGTTTTCGATGGTTGTCGGTCTGCGAACCGCGCACCCAGCGTCTGTGGCCCGGCGGTAAGGCGGAAGTAGTCATAGGTGCCGGGCTGGTCGAACGCGCAGAGATACTGAAAATGCAGTCGGAAAAACCTCCAGCGCAGCGCGTGCCAGCGCGCGGGTGAAAGCGTTTGTGTGAAGGCCGCTGATAGGACCAAAGGCCAGATCTTATCCGGCCCGGCAACGCCGCTGACCGCGACCGGATCACAAAGCGCAAAGGAACACCCATCTCCGGGGGCCGAGACATCCACCCAGGTCACCGTGTCTTGCGTTGAAAGAAACCGCAGATCGCCCCGCAGTTTCGTGGCATCAGGTAGGAAAGAAACCATAGGGACCACCTGCCCCAGGCTCAGGAATGACAGAGTTGGACCGCGCCGCGCGCCCTGGTTGGTACGGATGACATCGGCCAGGACTGACACGCCCAAATGCGCTCCGGAGCTGTGGCCGACGATCAGAACCTCATCCACATCGTCCTGCAAGGAAGCACTGATCAACGCGGCGAATTCATCCAGACGCTGTTGCAACTCGGCCGGTGTTTCCCCGTTCAACCGCGCGGAATAAGCGTAGTCATGCATCAGGTAGTAGGCAAACAGGCGATTGTCGATCTTTCGGAACCAGTGCAGCAGTGTGTAAGCCAAAGCCAGTGCGGGCAACAGCGACCACGCACCGATCCAGATCTGCAGCAATGCGGTTAAACCGATCACAACGCCCAATGCGGCAAGCAGTTGCAAAAGCAGCATCCCGACAGGATAAAGCGCTGCAATCACCGGCCCTTTTCGAAGCTTGCGCAGACGCCGCAATGTACCAGTCGAAATGTAAATCCAGGCCGTGCTGGCAAGCTGTAGATAGGTCTCCAAGATCGACCCGGACATGCTGTCACGAACGATATCGGACCAGACCAGAACCTCAAACTCTGTCTTTACTTCAACCCCGTCTTGAGTTGAGGTGACTTGCCAACCAAAAGGCCCATCGCCCGATTTCGGCGCAATTGCGATGTCATATCCCGAAATCTCAGCCTGCTGCTGGGATTCGGTCCGATACAGCTCTCGATAGCGTCGGGCAGGAATCGGGTCGTAGCCAGGGATGTAGAACACCCGCCGCCTGCGCACCTGTGGCTGTTTTGTCTGACTGCTCATGGCCTTACCTTCTGCTGCGCAGGTTAACGCAGCATTGCGGCCAAGGTAAGATGGATCAGCCCAGTACCGCCAGCGCCGGGAAGGTTTCCAGCAGCCACCAGCTGAATTCGGTGAACAGACCGGTGATCAGCATGATTCCGACGAACAGCAATAGCCCACCCATCACTTTCTCAATCGTACCCATATAGGGTTTGATCCGGTTCATCACGCTCATCGAGCGGTTCAGGAACATCGCGGCCAACAAGAACGGAATACCCAGGCCCGCCGCATATACGCCCAGCAGAAGCGTGCCGCGTGCCACCGAAGCCTCGGACGCGGCCAGCGACAGGATCGCGCCAAGCTGCGGGCCGATGCAGGGTGTCCAGCCAAAGGCAAAGGCAAGACCCAATATGTAGGCCCCAAACACGGATCCTCCGGAATCACCTGTTTCGACCCGCGCCTCACGATCCAGAAGCGGGATACGGAACACGTTCAGGAAATGCAGGCCAAAGATGATCACCACCGCGCCCGAAGCTTTGGCAAAAAGCTCCTGATTCTTCAGAACAAATGCCCCAAAGGCCGAAGCGGTGAACCCCAGCAACAAAAAGACGGTCGACAAACCCAACACAAAGAACAGCGCAGATAGCGTGGCTTTGCGCCGGGCACGCGCCTCATCCTGCATCTCGTTGATGGTCACACCGCTCATATAGGCCAGATAGGGTGGCACAATCGGCAATACGCAGGGCGACAAAAAGCTGATCAACCCGCCGATCATGGCGATGAACATGGCGGGTAGAAGTCCCGCGTCGATGATATCTATTCCGAACATAGACCAGCACATATGTTATGCAGGCGGCTTCGTCACGGGGCCATTCGGTCACAACCTCGTGGTTGCATGCTGGACACCATGACAAAGTCGAAATATCTGACCCATATGTCACATCCAACCGAGACCCTTGATGCCTTGGGGCTGCTTTGCCCGTTGCCCGTGCTGAAGGCACGCAAGCGGCTGAAATTCATGGCAGATGGCGCGGTGCTGCGCGTGTTGGCCGATGATCCGGCCGCAGTCATCGACATTCCTCATTTCTGTGCCGAGAGCGGCCATAAGCTGATCTCACAAGGTGAAGAGGACGGGCAGCAGGTCTATCTGATTCGGAAACAAGGCTGATTATAGCCCGGCCCCGGCAATGAAAAAGGCGGGCACATGGCCCGCCTTTTCTGTTTGGTTTAGCCGCCCAGCGACCACCAGCCGCGCCGTTTGGGCTTGGCAGGGTCGCTCGGTTGCTCTGGCTCTTCCGCAACGGTTTCCAAAACGGGCTCGGCCTGGACTTCTTCGGCCGCGGGTTCTGTGACCTCTTCGGCAGAAACGGGGTCTTCAGCTTCCATTTCAGCTTCAGCCTGTTCCGGCTCAGGCGCTGCCGGAGCAGGCGCGTCTTCGACCACTACTTCGGCTACTTCTAGCTCTGTCGCAGGTTCTGATGGCTCAACCGATGTATCCTCTGTCGATTGCACTTCAGGATCTTGCTGAACCCCAGCATCCGCTACCTCGACCTCCGCCGCAACAGGTTCGACGTCTTTTTTCTTGCGGCGTGGCGACCGGCGGCGCTTCGGCTTGGCCGGTTTTTCCTCTTCACCTGTGGTCTCCGAGTCTTCCTGAGCGCTTTCCTCGGTGCTGTCTTCCAAAGGCGCGTCATCGGCGGCTGCATCGGACGCGTCATTATCCCCATCCTGCTGCTCGGATGTGCTGCCGCCCTTCTTACGGCGACGGCGGCGACGTTTGCGCTTGGGCTTGACCTCTTCTTCGGCCTGAACGGTTTCTTCCTCGACCTCGTCCTCATCGGTCTCATCGACCAAATCCATCAGCGACGCATCGACGGATACAACCGGGGCTGTCGCCTCGGGCACGATCCGACTGGCCGTCTTGAATTTCTCCATCGAGAAATCCGGGCTGACCAGATGCAGATCCCCTTCGATACGCACCGAAAGGCCATAACGGGCCTCGATCTGAGCGATATGCTCGCGCTTTTGGTTCATCAGGAAGTTGGCAATGCCAACCGGGCAGCGCACCAGAACCTCGCGTGAGCGGCGGCGGGTGCCTTCCTCTTCGATCTGACGCAGGATCGACAGCGCCATATTGTCGTCCGACCGGATCAGACCGGTGCCATGACAATGCGGGCACGGCTGCGTGGTCGCCTCCAGCATGCCGGGGCGCAGACGCTGGCGCGACATCTCCAACAGTCCAAAACCAGAAATGCGGCCCACCTGAATGCGTGCACGGTCGGTTTTCAGTTTGTCTTTCAGGCGCTTCTCGACAGCCGAGTTATTCTTGCGCTCGTCCATATCGATGAAGTCGATCACGATCAGACCCGCCAGGTCGCGCAGGCGCAACTGGCGTGCCACCTCTTCCGCAGCCTCAAGATTGGTCTTCAGCGCCGTTTCCTCGATCGAGCCTTCCTTGGTCGCCCTCCCTGAGTTCACATCGACCGCCACCAGCGCTTCGGTTACGCCGATCACGATATAGCCACCCGATTTCAGCTGCACGGTCGGGTTGAACATCCCCGCCAGATAGCTTTCCACCTGATAGCGCGCGAACAGCGGCAGCGCATCCTCATACCGTTTCACGTTCTTGGCGTGAGACGGCATGATCATCTTCATGAAGTCCTTAGCGATGCGGTAACCGCCTTCGCCTTCGACCAGAACCTCATCAATATCGCGGTTATACAGATCCCGGATCGACCGTTTGATCAGGTCGCCTTCTTCATAGATCTTCGCAGGCGCGATGGATTTCAGCGTCAGCTCGCGGATCTGCTCCCACAGACGCTGCAAATACTCATAGTCGCGTTTGATCTCGGACTTCGTGCGCTTGGCCCCCGCGGTCCGGATGATCAATCCAGCACCTGTTGGCACGTCGATCTCAGCGGCGATTTCTTTCAGTTTTTTCCGATCAGGTGCATTGGTGATCTTACGGCTAATGCCGCCGCCACGGGCCGTGTTGGGCATTAGAACACAGTAACGACCGGCCAGCGACAGGTAGGTGGTCAGCGCCGCACCCTTGTTGCCGCGCTCTTCCTTGACAACCTGAACCAGCAGAACCTGACGGACCTTGATGACTTCCTGAATTTTGTACCGGCGCGGGCGGGGTTTGCGTGGCGGTCGAATATCTTCGCTGTCATCCTCGTCAGCCACAGATTCGATGGATGCGTCTTTTTCAGTCGCATCCGATCGCGCCTCACCCTCTTCACCTTCATCGGTATCCGAGTCAGTTTTTTCCTCTTCGGTTTCGCTGGAAGGCTCCGCCTGTTCGGGTTCCGCGGGCTCCTCGACATCCGTTACCGCCTCACCCTCGGACACCTCCTCCGGCGCAGCGTCTTCCACCACCTCTTGCGCAGCCTCTTCGACAGCCATGTCATCAGAGGTCTCAACGTCATCAACCGGTTCTTCAACGGGTGTTTCGGTAACACGATCCGCCGGCGAAGTTCCTTCCTCAACCGACAGATCCGCTTCTTCACCGTCTTCCAGATCGATGGTTTCCATGCCGGTCGGTTCGTTCGACACTTCAATCGACTCGACCGCATCGTCGGATTTCACATCCGCCGCCTTGGTCCGCGAGCGACGGCGCCTTTTCGGCTTGACCTCCTCCGCCTCATCCCGGGCCTTCATGGCCTCGGCATAAGCGCGCTCTTCCTCCATCAGCGCCTCACGGTCGGCGACGGGGATTTGGTAGTAATCGGGATGAATCTCGGAAAACGCCAGGAAACCATGCCGGTTCCCACCATAATCCACAAAGGCCGCCTGCAGCGAAGGCTCGACCCGTGTTACTTTTGCAAGATAGATGTTGCCAGCAAGCTGGCGTTTGTTCTCGGATTCAAAGTCGAACTCCTCGACCTTGTTTCCGTCGACCACCACGACGCGGGTTTCCTCCGCGTGGGTGGCATCGATAAGCATTTTCTTAGCCATGTGTCCTTGGTGCACCGCGCCAAACGCGTTGTCCTGACCTGTCCAGGCGGACAGGCGCATTTGGGAAGGTGTCTTGTCAGAGCGATATCAGACGGCGCGCGGCAGGGTCTGGCGCTTTGGCCCCCTGCCCGGTCTTTCAAACGTTGCGCGCGCGTCATCGCGGTTCTTCTCCGACAGGCGCGGCTCACCGCTGCCTGCCCATTTATTCCTTTCGCCCGACGCATCGGGCTCAGGCACTCCACTGCCCCATGTAACGGGGCACAATCGGTCTGCTTTGCGATGAAAACCAACGTTCACCTTTGGCAAAACAGCGAAACTCAAAAAATCGGGGCTTAAAGACACGAAAAAGGTCCGGCCCGTCCGGACACAATAAAAGCAGTCCTGTGGAAAACACAATGGGCAAACTGCATCCCGCCCGCCAACACAGCGCAGGATCCCCTTCATCTGGCCAAAAATATCTCGGGGGTGAATTGAGCCGGAGGCTCAAGAGGGGGCTGGCCCCCTCTCTTCCTTTACAAATAATCCGATCGTTGAAGACCGTATTTCGCCATCTTCTCGTTCAACGTCCGGCGCGGAAGGCATAGCTCATCCATGACCGACGCGATCGATCCCTTGTGGCGGCGCATCGTGTTGTCGATCAGCATCCGCTCAAACGCTTCGACATATTCCTTCAAAGGCTTGCCTTCGGTGGTCATCACCGGCTGCATTTCCTCGTGATCCGACATCAACAATGACGCAATCGTCCCCGACCCCCGCCGCGATTGCAGCACCGCACGCTCAGCAATGTTGATCAATTGACGCACATTCCCTGGCCAAGGGGCCTGCAACAGTTGCGCGGCTTCCTGTGCACTGACCTGCGGTGAATCACAGCCATATTCCTCGGCAAACTGCTCGCTGAGACGGGTAAACAGAGTCAGGATATCCTCACCCCGCTGGCGCAAAGGCGGCATGGTGATCCGCAGCGCTGCCAGCCGGTAAAACAAATCAGGGCGCAGCACGTCTTCACTGGTCTTTCCAGCCTCTTGCAGGTTCGAAATCGCTACGATGCGCGTTTCTGCCGGAGTGCCCTGTTCGTTCATCACGCTCAGCAAGCGCGCCTGCAGCGTATCGCTCAACGCTTCGACGTCTTCCAGAACCAGTGTTCCACCGCGCGCCTCTTCAATCGCGGGCAATTGGGCGTCCTCGGGCATCATCGGGCCAAACAGGCGTTTGGACAAAGCCTCTTCTTCCAGTGCCGCGCAGGAAACCAGAACAAATTTCTTGCCCGCCCGGCTACCCACCGCATGCAGAGCGTGCGCAACAAGGGTCTTACCTGTCCCCGTCTCACCATCGATCAGCACGTGACCATCGGCTTGACCAAGATCCAGAATATCCTCACGCAAACGTTCCATCACGGGGCTGGCACCGATCAGTTTGTTCATGATCTGCGTGCCGCCTGATAGCTCTCGACGCAGGGCCCGGTTGTCCAAGGTCAGACGGCGGGCATTGCTGGCTCGCTTCGCCAATTCCGACATACGGTCCGGGTTAAAGGGCTTCTCAAGGAAATCGAACGCGCCAACGCGCATCGCTTCAACCGCCATGGGCACGTCACCGTGCCCGGTGATCATGATGACCGGCAGAGTGCTGTCTGCCCCCATCAACTTCTTCAGCAATTGTATGCCGTCCATGCCGGGCATTTTGATGTCCGAGATCACGATCCCCGGATATTCGGGGCCTAGAACCTTCAGCGCATCCTCAGCGCTGGCAAAGGTTTCGGTGTCATACCCCGACAATGCCAGCCATTGGCTGATCGACTGGCGCATGTCCTGTTCATCATCCACAATGGCGATCTTCATGGCTTGGGCCATAGTCTTCCCTTTTATTCTGCGGCCTCAAGGCCGTCACTGCCCAAAATGGGCAATTGCATTTCAAACACCGCGCCGCCGTGCTGGCCGTTGCGCGCAGTTAGCCGTCCGCCATGGTCGTTCACGATCCCGGACGAGATGGCAAGCCCCAGCCCGACGCCATCGCCGGGCTGCTTGGTAGTATAGAACGGCTCGAACAGGTTCTCGATATCATCGATCCCATAGCCATTGTCGCGCACGGTCAGCACCGCCGTATCGCCTGCAGCCAGGATAATCTCCACATCCGGCTCAGCCACCGATTTGGTAGCGTCGAGCGCATTGCGCAACAGGTTAACCATGACCTGTTCGATGCGCATCCGATCACCATTCACAAGCACCGGTTCCTCGGGCAGGATCTGAGTGATCTTCACATGCCTTTGGCGCAACTGAGGTTCCATCATCGACAGTGACGAAGCTAGTGCTTCTCCAAGATTTACGGGTGAAAACGCATCCGCCCCTTTGCGCGCATAGGATTTCAGTTGCCGGGTAATCGCGCCCATCCGCTCGATCAGACCGTCGATGCGGCCAAAGCTGGCCAATGCCTCTTCGGGCCGATTTCGGCGCAACAGCAGCCGTGCACCGGCCAGATAAGTTTTCATTGCAGCCAGAGGTTGATTCAACTCGTGACTCACCGCTGCCGACATCTCTCCCAACGCGGCCAGTTTCGAGCTTTGGGCAAGCGTCTGTTCGGCCAAATCCAGCGTCTTTTCAACCCGTTCCCGTTCAGCAATTTCCCGCTGTAGCCTTGCGTTCAATGCGCGAAGCTCTGCCGACTCGCGCTGGAACAACGTCATCCGCAAGGTGGCCCGACGGCTGAGCGCATAGAAGGCCAGCGCCAATAGAATCGCAAATCCCATGATCTCGAGCGCCAAAACACTGTTCACCCGCTCGCGCACCGACTCGAATGTGGTGAAAGATGTCATTTGCCAGCCCCGAAACGGAATGCGTTTTTCCATCCGCATCACCGCCTCACCCTGAAGATAGGCATCCGGCGGCAGCGCGGTCCAATCCGTGGTCACGCGGATCGCGCGTTGAATGGCGCTGAGCGGCGGTTGACGCAGCATCGCCGCCTCTTCATTCAATCCGCGCCATTGTGGTTCGGTCGACAGGATGATGTTGCCCGTGCTGTCGGTGACCAGCACTGCATGCGCAATCCGCGCCCAGGCAGTTTCGAATTTCTGCAGATCGACCTCGACCACGATCACGCCGAGTATGTCCGAGTTGCCCTGGATACGGCGTGAATAGACAAAACTATAGCCACCGGCCTCACGCGGGATGACCGAGAAAATCGTCGAATTTGACCGTATCGCATCCACAAAATAAGGCGCGTTACGATGCGCCTCGCCCAGACGGTTACGATCAGTGGCGGCAACAGACCGCCCATCGCTATCCAGCAGCATCAGCGACGCAGCGCCAATCTCTTCGACAAATGAAATCAAGCGCTGGGTCGACAGCGTATAGTCGCTGGAGCGCAGGGCAGAAATCAGCGTCGGATCCCGCGCCAGCAATTGCGGCACGATGGCATTGCGGCGCAGCTCACTGACCAGGTTGCCTGAGTCGAGCGTCAGCCTGAGCTCGGCCCTGTTTCGCGTATCTTCGGTAAAGCGATCCGTCAGCAAACGGTTCGTTGTCCAGACCGTCACAACAGTGGCGGCCAAGAGCACGAAAACGGCCAGTCGCAATCTCCAGCCCAGCGGCGCGCCGCGAAAGGGTCTTAAAAGTTTGGACCAGCCAGTGCGAACCTCTGTACTCATCCCCAGAAGGTACGCGCGCTATGATCTGACCTCAAGTCACGCTGGCGACAGAACGCCCGACAATGCGCGGAACAATGCCGTACCGTCGGTGCCACCATGCCCCTGATCCGCGGCCCGTTCCGGATGCGGCATCATCCCGAGAACGCGACGATTTTCCGACAGGATGCCAGCGATATCCCCGACCGAACCATTCGGATTCTCGGTATAGGTGAACGCAACGCGGTCCTGGTCCCGCAGCGTGGACAATGTATCGTCATCGGCGAAATAGTTGCCGTCATGATGGGCAATCGGGATTCCGATCACGTCACCTGCGTTGTAGCCTTCGGTAAACGGGCTGCTGCTGGTTTCAACCTTCAGGCCCACCGTCTTGCAGATGTACTTCAGGCCCGCATTCCGCAGCAATGCTCCTGGCAGAATGCCGGTTTCGGTGAGAATCTGGAATCCATTGCAGACCCCCATTGCATACCCGCCGCGTTTGGTATGATCGACCACCGCCTGACAGATCGGCGACTGGGCCGCGATGGCTCCGCAGCGCAGATAGTCGCCATAGGAAAATCCGCCCGGAACACCGACGATATCAACGCCGTCCGGCAGCGTCGCATCTTTGTGCCAGACCATATCGACCTGAAAACCGGCTTGCTTGAAAGCCACGGCAAGATCCCGGTCGCAATTCGATCCGGGGAAGACGATAACGGCAGCGCGCATGGCGAACCCTCCTGCTGGGTCTGGATCAGACCAGTTCGATCTCGTAACGCTCGATGACCGTATTGGCCAACAGCTTTTCACACATCTCGGTCACATCCGCTTCGGTCGCGCCCTCTGCAAGCTCCAGATCGATCACCTTGCCTTGCCGAACACCTTCGACCTGATCAAAGCCCATGGCGCCTAGTGCGTGCCGTACCGCCTCACCCTGAGGGTCAAGCACCCCATTCTTGAGCATCACATGCACCCGTGCTTTCATTTTCGCAACTCCACCTGGGGGCCGCTGGCCGGCCCTATTCCGTTGCGCGGGGGATAGCGTGGTTGGGTGCGTTGAACAACCCTGTATGATCCGCAGTTTGCCGCAGGTGGTTTCCTAGCCGTCGCCCTTGGATAAAGCAGGATAATGCGCATCAATCGCATGGAATGTGCCGGTCAAAACCATTTCGACTGCAACGGCCACCAACAATATCGCCATGATACGGGTCACAACGTTGATCATCGTCTCGCCTACAAGGCGCGAGATTTGATCCGCGAACAACAATCCCAACCCGACAATTGCACAGGCAATCAATATCGCAGCACCCAGCGTCAGGATTTCCGCGCCGTCAGACAACTGATGAGAAAACACAATGGTTATCGCAATCGTGCCGGGACCAATGGTCAAAGGGATCGCCAGTGGAACAACCGCGAAATTCAGCTTTCTTTGATGTCCGTCCGCTACGGCGGCCTGATCCCCTGGCGCGCGATCCTCGGATTTCAGCATCGACATACCTATTCCGAAAATGATGATACCGCCCGCGATCCGAAAAGACGGCACATCTATGCCAAAAACCCCAAGAATTTCTTCGCCTATCAGCACAGCGGCTAACGCAATTATCGTGACAGAAATCATCACAACAATCGCAACATGACGCCGTTCCGATGCAGAACAGGTCTTGGTCATGCTCAGAAAGATCGGGATATTGTAGAGAGGGTTGAAAATCGCCAGCACAGCGGCCAAAAACTTCAGGAAAACTGCCTGATCAAACAATTCCGTCATTCGTTAGATCACCCCGACCGCAAGCAATTTGGCTGCTTAGATCCAAACATGATCAGGAACGCATAAGCTGTCAAACTCTCTGGAAAGAAAAAGCGCCGCTCAGGATCAGCGGCGCTCTCACGGAATTCAGACCAGTATCGCCTAGTTGATCAGCGTCGGCTTGGTCACATTGCTTTTGGGAAGAACGCCCAAACGACGCGCGACCTCGGAATAGGCGTCTGTCAGATTGCCCAGATCGCGCCGGAAGACGTCCTTGTCCAGTTTCTGGCCGGTTTCGATGTCCCATAGGCGGCAACTGTCGGGGCTGATCTCATCGGCGACGATCAGGCGCTGATAGTCGCCATCAAAGACGCGGCCGATCTCGATCTTGAAGTCAATCAGGCGAATTCCAACGGCCATCATGACACCGCTCATGAAATCGTTCACGCGCAGGGCAAGGCTAAGGATATCGTCCATATCCTGCTGGCTGGCCCAGCCAAAGGCGGCGATATGTTCCTCGGTGACCAAAGGATCGCCCAGAGCATCATCTTTGTAGCAATATTCGACAATCGGGCGCGGCAACTGCGTGCCTTCGGCAATGCCCAGACGTTTGGACATCGTCCCGGCCGCATAGTTGCGCACGATGATTTCCAGCGGCACGATTTCGCAATTGCGCACCAGCTGTTCCCGCATGTTCAGGCGACGGATGAAATGGGTCGGCACGCCGATTTGGTTCAGGCCGTTCATGAAGAATTCAGACAGGCGGTTGTTCAGAACGCCCTTGCCGTCAATCACGTCTTTCTTTTCCGCATTGAACGCGGTGGCGTCATCTTTGAAATACTGCACGATTGTGCCCGGTTCGGGACCTTCATACAGAATCTTGGCTTTGCCTTCGTAGATTTTCTTGCGACGCGCCATAAGCGACCTTTCCAGTCTGAGCAGTGGGAATGAGTCCCGCCGGTTGGCGCCCTCATAGTCCATGCCCCCCTTCCCCGCAAGTTTGCAAGGCAGCGAGACTTTGACACAGCGCAAATCCCTTGCACCCGTGCTGCCGTATGGTCATATCATCATCAGAGTAATCGCAACCCAAGAGGTCCCTGTCTCATGACCACCTTTGACGAACGTGAAAATGCGTTTGAAACGAAATTTGCGCATGACGAAAAAATGCAATTCATCGCCCGTATGCGCCGCAACCGGTTCATGGCTGTCTGGGCCTCGACCCTGAAGGGCGAAACCGTAGAACAGGCGCGCAAATACGGTCAGGAACTGGTCCAAACCGACCTGAAGCACGTCAACGAAGATGACGTCGTCAATGCAGTCAAAAGCTACTTGGGCGATCTTGCCGATGAAGCCAAAATTCGTGCGAAGATGGCGGAACTTCTGGTCGAAGCCAAAGAACAGGTGATGGCCGAGGCCGACATCTAAGTCTCTTTGCAGCGCCACTCATGATCTTCATGAGTATTATGAATTTGATTTGACGCCCCGGTCATGTGACACGGGGCGTCTGTTATTCACAATGGCGCTTTGCGCCAGTTTTCGGGCTTTTTTCATGACAAATGCGCTGACTGACCTGCTGAACACCGCTGATGTAATTCTGGCCGACGGTGCGACGGGGACCAACCTGTTCAACATGGGGCTGCAATCGGGTGATGCGCCTGAACTGTGGAATGTGGATTCGCCTGACAAGATCCGGGCTTTGTATCAGGGCTGGGTCGATGCTGGCAGCGATCTGTTCCTGACCAACACATTCGGCGGAACAGCAGCGCGTTTGAAACTGCATGATGCGCAGAACCGCGTGACCGAGCTGAACCGGATCGGGGCCGAGCTTGGCCGCGAAGTGGCCGATGCGTCCGGGCGCACCGTTATTGTGGCCGGTTCTGTCGGGCCCACGGGCGAGATCATGGAGCCGGTCGGCAGCCTGTCGCACAGCGACGCGGTCGAGATGTTCCACGAACAGGCCGCCGCATTGAAAGAAGGCGGCGCAGACGTCCTGTGGGTCGAGACCATCAGCGCCCCCGAAGAGTTCCGCGCCGCGGCCGAGGCGTTTGCTCTGGCCGACATGCCATGGTGCGGCACCATGAGCTTTGATACCGCCGGTCGCACGATGATGGGCGTAACCTCGGCCGATCTGGCACAACTGGTCGAAACTTTTGAGAACCCGCCACTGGCCTTTGGTGCCAATTGCGGCACCGGCTCATCGGATATCATGCGTACCGTTCTGGGCTTTGTCGCACAGGGCACACAACGCCCGCTGGTGTCGAAAGGCAATGCAGGCATCCCGAAATATGTCGATGGCAGCATCAAGTATGACGGAACGCCCGATCTGATGGCCCAATACGCCGTCATGGCGCGGGATGCAGGTGCGAAGATCATCGGTGGTTGCTGTGGCACAATGCCTGCCCATGTCGAGAAAATGCGCGAGGCGTTGGACACAACCGCACGGGCCGAGCGCCCAACGCTGGATCAGATCGCTGATGCGTTGGGGCCATTTTCGTCGGCCTCCGACGGCACCGGAGAAGACACAGCCCCGGAACGGCGCACGCGTCGGCGCCGCCGGGCCTGATCGCGCTCAGCGCCCCTCGAACTTGGCGGGGCGCTTTTCCAGAAAGGCTACGACACCTTCGGCAAAGTCACGCGAGCGCCCGCAGTCTCCCTGAAGGCTCGCCTCGGTCTTCAACTGCTGCGTCAGCGTGTTTTCATAGGTGCCGCGCAGCGCCGTTTTTATGGCTGCAAATCCAGCCGTTGGGCCATTTGCCAGATACTCGGCGCGCTTGCGCCAATGCGCGGCGAAATCGTCATCGGCGACCGCTTCCCAGATCAGGCCCCAATCATCGGCCTGACGGGCACTGATCTTTTCAGCAAAAAGCGCTGCGCCCATCGCCTTGGACAAACCCATCTGGCGCGGCATGAACCAAGTGCCACCGGCATCCGGCAACAGCCCGATCCGGGCAAAGGCCTGCAGGAAATAGGCGCTTTCGGTTGCGATCACCACATCGGCGCATAAGGCCAGGTTCGCCCCTGCCCCCGCAGCCGCGCCGTTCACTGCCGCAATGGTCGGCACCGGGCAATCGTGGATCGAGTCGAGCATCGGCTCATATTCGTCGCGCAAGGACCGTTCCAAGTCGATCTTTCCGGTTGATGAGGCGTCGCCCAGATCCTGTCCCGAGCAAAAAGCCAGTCCAGCCCCGGTCAGCACCACGCAGCGCGCATTGCGAGCGGCCTCTTTCATCGCATGTGTAATCTCGGCCCGCATCTGCGTGGTCAGTGCGTTCATTTTGTCCGGGCGGTTGAATGTCAGAACAGCCAGACCGTCCGTGATATCCAACAGGATCGTTTCGTAGTTCATATAAAGTCTCTCCTCACGCCAGATTTTGCGAAACCTGAACTATTCACATCGCAAGGGAAAGTAGAACCGAACGTCAGTCGCTGAGAATCTTGTTAAGCCGCTCTTTTTCCTCATCGCTGAGGGTATCGCTGACCTCGGAGGCATGGGCTTTCGAGCGGTTGCGCACAAAGTTCCAACCCATGCCTGCCGCGATCAGCAGCATGATCGGGCCGGCAAGCCACAACATCAGGTTCGAACCCGAAAGCCGTGGGCGAAGAAGCACATATTCGCCATAGCGGTCGACGATGAAGGCCATCGCTTCTTCGTCGCTATCCCCGGCAACCAGCCGTTCGCGCACCAAAAGGCGTAGATCGCGGGCAAGGTCTGCATTGCTTTCATCAATGCTTTCGTTCCGGCACACCAGACACCGCAATTCGGCGCTCAGATCACGCGCCCGCTGCTCAAGTACCGGATCGTCCAGGACTTCGTCAGGCTGCACAGCATATGCCGGGGCGGCCAACAGCATCATGATCAGGATCAGGCGTTTCATTCCGCCGGCACCCCGGCCGCTGGCGTTTTACGCGCGCCGGCAGCGACACGGAAACGGCGATCGCACAGGCTGAGAACACCTCCCAGCGCCATCATGATACATCCTGCCCAAATCCAATTGGCGAACGGTTTGATATAGGTCCGCACGACCCAGCCCCCATCGGCCTGTTGATCCCCGATCACCACATAGAGGTCCCGAAGAATGCGATAGTCAATCGCGGCTTCGGTCGTGGGCATACGTGCGACGGGATAGTCCCGCTTTTCAGGATGCAGCATCCCCAATGACCGCCCGTTTGTCTCGACTGAAACATCAGCGGTGGTCGAGAAATAGTTCGGCCCTTGTACACGCCGCACATCTTCCAACGTCAAAGTAAACTGTCCAACCTCAAAGGGTGCTCCGGGCTGAGCAACACGGATGTCTTCAACCTCCCACGCGGTCAGACCGGCAATCGCAAAGATCGTGACACCCAAGCCGGTATGGGCAACGGCCTTGCCCCAATCCGCACCGGGCAGACGGAACAGCCGTCTGAAGCTGCCTTTGCGGCCAGTTCGGCTCCAAAGATCAAGGATCGCGCCGCAGGTAATCCAGACCCCAAGAAATAGCCCGACCGGCCCCAGCGCACTGCGCCCCGTCTGCATGGCCCAAACCAAAAGCGCCACGGCCAGCGCCAGCAGAAACGCATAGCGCAACGACCAGGCGGTTTTCCCAAGCTTGCCGCGCTTCCAAGGCAGCAGTGACCCGATCGGCAGAACCAGACCCAGCAGAACCATGAATGGCGTGAAGGCAAAGTTGAAGAAGGGCGGCCCGACCGAAAGTGTCCGGTCAAACATCATCTCGGCCACCATCGGCCACATCGTTCCCACGAAGACGACAAAACAGCTGACTGCCAGCAGGACATTGTTCACCACCAGTGCGCTTTCGCGACTGACAACGCCAAACACACCCTTGGCTTCCATCGTCTGAGCGCGGGCCGCAAACAAGGTCAGTGCGCCGCCAATAAAGAAGACAAGGATCATCAGGATGAACACGCCCCGCTCTGGGTCAGTGGCAAAGGCGTGTACCGAGGTCAAAAGACCCGAACGTACAATGAATGTCCCGATCAGCGAAAAGCCGAAGGCGATGATCGCCAAAAGGATGGTCCAGCTTTTCAACGCCTCACGCTTTTCAACAACGATGGCCGAATGCAGCAATGCGGCTGCAAGCAACCACGGCATGAACGAAGCGTTTTCGACCGGGTCCCAGAACCAGAACCCGCCCCAGCCAAGCTCGTAATAGGCCCACCAGGACCCAAGTGCGATGCCGATGGTCAGAAACACCCAGGCTGCCAGTGTCCAGGGCCGCACCCACCGGCCCCAGGCTGCATCGACACGGCCTTCGATCAACGCTGCAACGGCAAAGCTGAACGCCATGCTCAGGCCCACATATCCCAGATACAGGAACGGCGGGTGAAACGCCAAGCCGGGATCCTGCAGCAGCGGATTTAGATCGCGCCCATCGAACGGCGCCACGGCCAACCTGTCAAACGGGTTCGACGTGAAGAGAATAAAGGCAAAAAACGCCACGGCGACAGCCGATTGCACCGCCAGAACCCGCGCTTTCAAGGTTGGTGGAAGCCCTCCGCCAAACAGCGCGGCCATGGCGCCGAATAAGGTCACGATCAGAACCCATAACAGCATCGAGCCTTCGTGATTGCCCCAGGTCCCGCTGATCTTGTAGATCATCGGTTTCGCCGAATGGCTGTTTTCCACCACGATCCGAAGCGAGAAGTCCGACGTCGTAAACGCCCAGACCAGCGCACCGAAAGACAACGCCGTCAGCAAAAACTGCGAAATCGCCGCAGGTTCGGCGAAGACCATCCAACCGGTCCAGCGTTTTGCTGCCCCGATCAGGGGCACCACGCTTTGCACGATCGCGATCATAAAAGCGAGGATGAGGGCGAAGTGACCGAGCTCTGTAATCATGCTTCGGGATATATCCCTCAAGCAGGCGGTTCGCCAATCACTTTCGCCTATTTCTTCTGCACATAGTGTCGCGGCTCAGGCGCGCTGCAGTCGCTGCCATTCGGTCAATGCCGGATTGTCATCCGCTTGTGTGACCTCGATCTGCAAACCCGCATCCGGGCCCGGATCGGCGATACCTGGGCTGTCACTACGCATCTGCGCCAGACTACGCAAATTGGCCAGCACCTTGGGCGCTCGTATCATCGTATCAGAAATCTCGCGCTGTAACTCCTGCGCCTTGGCCTGATGACGCGCGCCGAAGTAAAATGAAACGATCACACCCAATAGCCACCATAGCGGTTCCGGCACCAGCGCAATGCCCTGCATTCGGGCCGCAAACCATAAGGGATCGATCATCGCAGCCACGAACAAGCCCAACGTCCCCAAAGCCAGCGCCGGGCGGGGCAAACGGTTCAAACCATCCATGAACCGGTCAAACGCGCCCTTGCGCGGCACCTGAAACTCGGCCCCGAATTGCGCCATCGCCTGGCTTTGAACCGTCAATGCCCGCTGCGCACCCTCTTCGGCGTTTTCCCGAAAAACCTCGGCCGTTTCACGCACAACATTTCGCCCGCCACCAAACAGAAAACCCAGGATGCCCGATATCAGCCCCATGCCGCGACCCTCTTTTGAAACTGCGCCGCGCTCAGGTGGTATTTTGGCGACAAAAATTCCTCGGCCCGTTTGATCCAGCCCCCTTTGCCACCCGCACGGCTGCGCGCATATTTGCGCGAGGCGGGTCTGCGATCTGCCAAACGAAAGTAATAGTTCCGCCGCGCCACCCCATAGGCATCGCGCAAGGCAACCTCACCCGGTATCGCTGCCTGCGCACAGGCGCGCATCGTCTGCGGCCCGATGACACCGTCCACTGCAACGTCAAACCTCATCTCGCGCAACAAACGCTGCAGGATCTTCACGGCCTGGCTGCCCGCATTGACATACATGTCAAAAACCGATGCGTGCAGTACGGCAGGTAATGCTGAAATCCGAGGTTTTTCAAAGTAATGCCGTACAAAGATGTCAATCGCTTGCTGCTTGCTGAGCGCGCGCACATCACCTGTGTCAATCTGACCGTCACCTGTCAGATCAAGCCCCAGTCGTCGCATGGTGTGAATGGTCACACCAAAATTCGTCGCGCCACCGAGATCATCCGGATCATCCACAAATCCGCCTTCCCGCGCCACAATCTCTGTCGCTATCTCCAGAACCGTCTGCATGTCGTCCCCTGAATGCTCTGTCAGGTGAAACGGTCCGGCAGTAAACTTAATATCCCCAAACGACACAGGGCGCTACCCGCCCGCTACGCGCAACACCCTTTGTTCTTCTGTTCAAAAATACCTCCGCCGGAGGCACGCAGCAGCGCTGCGTTCAGCTGTCACTGGGATCTTGATAAACGCCTTGTTCTTTCAGCGCGTCCATCACCTCTTTCGGCATATAGGTCTCGTCATGTTTGGCAAGGATTTCAGTCGCTTCGAACACACCGTTCACATAGCGACCCGTACCAACCATCCCCTGGTTTTCCGAGAACAGATCGGGCAAAACCCCTGTGAACGCCACCGGCACGCTTTCGCCACCATCGGTGACGATAAACCGTACAGTCTCGCCCTGCCCCCGCAGGATCGAGCCTTCCTCGACCAGACCACCAATCCGGAAAACTTCCGTAGGTTCCGGCGGCTCGGCGATCACATCGCTGGGGGAACGGAAAAAATTGATTCCGTCCTGCAAGGCCCATCCAATCAACGCCGTTGAGGCGAACAAGGCCACCACCGCGACCAGAATGACCTGTATCCGACGACGTTTCTTGAGCGATTTCATACCGTCCTCACGGGAAAAGCGGGGCCATCATCAGGCCTTTGGTTTCGTCCTCACCTAACATCAGATTGGCGTTCTGCAAGGCCTGGCCACTGCTACCTTTTGTCAGGTTATCCAGTGCCGCAACAACAATCGCGCGCCGCTCGATCCGATCCGCAACCACACCTATGTGGCAGAAATTCGAGCCGCGCACATGGTGGGTCGATGGCGCCTCGCCCATTGACAGCACTTCGACAAAGGGTTCATCGGCGTAGGCCTTGACCAATGTCTCATAGACGCTCTGCGGATCGCCCTTCACATAGGTGGTCGCCAGAATCCCCCGGTTGGCCGGGATCAGATGGGGCGTAAACTGTATGTGCACCGTCCGGCCAGCAAGCTTCGAAAACTCCTGATCGAACTCGCCCAGATGCCGATGCGTTCCCCCGACAGCATAGGCATTTGTGCCCTCGCTCAGCTCAGCATGCAAAAGGTTTTCTTTCAGCGCCCGCCCTGCCCCGGACACTGCGCATTTCAAGTCCAGAATGATATCATCCAGATCGATCACTTCGGCGGCGATCAGCGGCCGCAGCACATATTGGCCGGTTGCCGCATTGCAACCGGTGCCAGCGACCAGTCGCGCGGCGCGGATATCGTCTCTGTAGAACTCGGTCAGGCCATAGACAGCCTCTTCCTGCTGTTCCAACGCACTGTGAGGGTTGCTGTACCATTTCTCGTACTCATTCGGGTCCTGCAGCCGAAAATCTGCAGACAGATCGATAATCTTTAAGTCCTTCGGCAGATCCCGGATTACCTCCTGGCTGGTTTTATGCGGCAACGCACAAAAACACAGATCGATCTGAGAAAAATCGATCTCCGAGATTTTACAAAGATCCGGCAAGTCCATATGGCGCAGATGCGGGAACACTTGCGCCATAGACAATCCTGCCTTGCGCTCGGCTGCCAGGGCAACGATGTCCATATTCGGGTGCTCGGAGATCAGCCGCACCAGTTCAGCGCCCGTGTAACCGGAAGCGCCCAGAATTGCGATTTTGTGGGTCATATCAGACCTCTTCTTTACATGTGTCACAGGATGTGACCGCCGATGTGACGGTCTTTATTCTCAGAATATCGTAAAGGATACGCCTTGACCTAAGTCAGGCTGCCTCGAACTTGATTTGTCGTCGGAGGAACTGTGTCGCGCGGTCACTAACAAACCCTGGCTTGCCCGTGGTCAGAAACCCGCTGCCGCCCTTGCCCAGCATATTGGGGTGGCGCTGCAGATAGTCCGCCAGACTTTCGGCAACCAGGTCGCCCTGGCTGAACACCTGTACGTCCGGGCCCAATGCGGCCTGAAAAGCCTCGGCCATTAGGGGATAATGTGTACACCCCAGAATGGCGGCCTGAGGCTCTGGCATCTTGCGTTTGAGCGCATCCACATGGCTGCGCACCAGTGCTTCGGCCAGGATCATATCGCCATCTTCGATGGCATCGACCACACCGCCGCAGGCCTGTGCTTCGACATCGACACCAATCGCCCGGAACGCCAGTTCCCGCTGAAACGCACGGCTGGACACGGTCGCAGGCGTGGCAAATAGCGCCACATGCTTAACCGCCACTTCACGCGGGGGTGAATTGTCGCCCCATTGCCGTTCGGTCAGGGCTTCGATCAAGGGCACAAAGACGCCCAGAACGCGCTTGCCCTCGGGCACACCGGCCTCCTGCATCCGCCGCAGCGCCGCCGCACTTGCGGTGTTGCAGGCCAGAATCACAAGATTGCAGCCGCGATCCCACAGGTCGTGCACGGCCTTACGGGTCAGCTGATAGATATCGTCGGGATCGCGCACGCCATAAGGCGCATGCGCACTGTCCGCATAATACAGGAAATCAACGTCCGGCAGGTGTTTCTGCGCGGCGTTCAGGACGGTCAGACCACCCAAACCGGAATCAAAGATGCCTACTGCCATTTGCCCCTTCAGGCGCGATGCCGTTCCTCGAATTCATAGCCGTAGTCATAAGACTTCAACGGCTTCGGAGACAGCTCATACGTGGCTTTGCGCAGGAAATCCATCATCTTGCGCGTATCCTTGCCCAACGGGTCCAGAACGTCACGCCCGATGGGCTCGCCAATCACCACTTTGACAGGAGTATCCACACGTTTTTTGAACTCTTTGATCAGCAGACCCATGCGCAAAGTGTTGTGCAAATGGCTGGCGATCTGGAACATGCGCGAAGTGTGGCCGTCAAAGAATACCGGCACCACGGTGGCATTTGATTTGGCCACCATCCGCGCGGTGAACCCACGCCAGCCCGGATCCATCGGATAGGCAAACGGGTTGACCGCCGTGCTCACCGTACCCCCCGGAAAAATGCCAATCGCCCCGCCATCGCTGAGATAGTTCAGCGCGGTTTTACGGGTTTCAAGGTTTAGCTTCATCGCCTCTTTCGTCTCGTCGAACGAGATCGGCAGGATGATGCGATTCAGCTCTTCCGCCTTACGGAAAACCCGATGCGCTAGGATGCGAAAATCTCCACGCATCTCGGACAGCATGTGCCCCATCATCAACCCGTCCAGGATGCCATAGGGATGGTTGGCAATCAGGATCAGCGGACCGTCTTTAGGGATGTTCGACAACGCTCCACCAACGACATCCAAGGTCAGACCGTAGCGTTCAACCATGACGGCCCAAAAGTCACGCCCGCTGGCCACGTCTTTTTCGTACCCATCCGCACGTTTGATCAGACGGATCCGACCAGTTGTGTTTTCCATAAGCTTGATGACCATTCGGCCACCCTTGGTTTCGGCAGAATGGGCATAGGAAATGTCACGAACGACATGGCGGCGCGAGGGCATTTACGGACTCCGTTGTTTCGCCTGCATTATAAATTAAGCGACACTTTTGCCTAGCTCTTGTGACAGATTTGTGACGCCTCATTCCGCCGCAGCGCGCAATTCTGGACCTCCGCTGCGGATGATTGCCAGCAATTCTTCGCGCCTTTTTGCGGCTTTGGCCTCATTTTCCAGCAAAACGGGGCCGAAACCACGGATGTCCAGCGGTAAACGCGCCAAGGCTGCGATGGCGTCGTGCGTGTCCAGCGATAAAAGAGGCAGAACCTGTTTCATGTCACTTTCATATTGCTTGATCAGCGCACGCTCCATCCGGCGTTCAGAGGTATAGCCAAAGATATCCAGCGGCGTGCCGCGCAGCGTTTTCATTCGGGCCAACAATTTCAATGGCCCCATCATCCATTCGCCAAAGGCACGTTTGCGGGGTCTGCCATTGCCATCCGTCCCGCCCAGGATTGGAGGAGCCAGGTGGAAGGTCATTTTGAAATCGCCATCAAACTCTGCCGTGGCCTTGTCACGACTGCTCAGCAGCAACCGCGCGACCTCATATTCATCCTTATAGGACAACAGCTTATGATAGCCTTTTGCCACGGATTCACGCACCGTTTCATCCTGAATGTCGTCGACCAGCTTGCGGTAGCGTTTGGCCAGATGCGCTGATTGATAGTCAGTCAGGTGCTGGGTTCTGAAATCGATCATTTGATCCAGCGTCTTTGGCATCTCAGCAACAGAGGGTGACAGGATGGATTGAACATCGACTGGGAACAGAACCGCCCAACGGCCGATATCAAAGGCGCGTTTGTTCCGTTCGACCGCTGTGCCATTCAGCTCGATCGCAGCCATAATGGCCGAATGGCTAACCGGCAAGATGCCCCGCTGCCAAGCGGCCCCGAATACCATCATGTTTGAGTAGATCGAATCCCCCATAACGGTTTTTGCCAGATCGGTCGCGTCAAACAGGCTCACCCCATCCTTTAGACGTGCCTGCAACGCCAGTTCCAGCTGATCGCTGGGGATGCGGAATTCGGTATCTCGGGTGAAATCACCGGTTACAGTTTCGTGGTTGTTCACTACAGCGCCGGTTTGACCCGTCCGTGTCAAGCCCAGCGTCTTGGCCCCGGCAGAGACAACCAGATCGCCGCCAATCAGCGCGTGCGCCTCACCTGTGGCCACGCGTATTGCGCTAATATCCTCAGGTGTGTTCGCCAGACGGCAATGGATGTGGACCGCGCCGCCTTTCTGGGCAAGACCGGCCATCTCCATCATACCAGCCCCTTTGCCGTCGATCTGTGCGGCCTGAGCAAGGATAGCCCCCAGCGTGACAACCCCGGTGCCTCCGACGCCAGTGATAACAACGTTATGGGTCCCGTTGATTTCGGGCAGCTTCGGCATTGGCAGATCGGGTAGATCAAGCTGCTTCGTGGCTTCTTTTCGGATTTTCGCACCTTCCAGCGTCACGAATGACGGGCAGAACCCGTTCAGGCACGAGAAGTCCTTATTACAGCTGGATTGGTCAATCGCACGTTTGCGGCCAAGTTCGGTCTCTTTCGGCACGATTGAGACGCAGTTGGATTGCACCCCGCAATCGCCGCAGCCCTCGCAGATATCGGTGTTGATAAACACACGTTTGTCCGGATCCGGAAACTCGCCCCGCTTCCGCCGGCGACGTTTCTCGGCAGCACAGGTCTGCACATAGACGATGACCGAGACACCCTCGATCTCGCGGAACCGGTCCTGAACCTTCATCAACTCTGCGCGTTCAAAGCTTTCCACGCCCGCAGGCAGAGCGCCCAAATTCACGTCTTCCTTTTCGTCATAGACCAGCGCGACATGCTGAACGCCCATGGCCTTGACCTCGGCCACGATCCGTTCGGCGGTCAGATCGCCTTCGTTCCCCTGCCCGCCGGTCATGGCGACTGCATCATTGTAGAGGATTTTGAACGTCATATTCGTACCCGCCGACAGAGCCGCGCGGATCGCCTGGACGCCCGAATGGTTATACGTCCCATCGCCCAGGTTCTGGAACACGTGTTTGGTGGTTGAAAACGGGGCTTCGCCGATCCAGTTCGCGCCCTCACCCCCCATCTGGGTGAAACCGGTCGTCTGACGGTCCATCCACTGCACCATGTAGTGACAACCAATGCCTGCATAAGCGCGGCTGCCCTCAGGTACTTTGGTCGAGCTGTTATGCGGACAGCCCGAACAGAAATACGGCAGGCGCGTTGCGATTTCCTGCGCATTATCAGCCCGGCGCGCCTCGGACAGTTTTGAAAGGCCTGCGCGTACACCGTCTGTGTCGCGGCCTTCTTCGATCAAGATTTCGCCCAACTTCTCTGCAATCATGATCGGATCAAGCGCATCCCGGGTCGGGAACAACTCTTCCCGATGCAACGCCCCTGCGCCGCCTTTGTACCAGCCATAGACCCGCCGACCGCGACGATCGTCAAAGATGGCCTCTTTGACCTGAACCTCGATCAGTTTTCGTTTTTCTTCAACGATCACAATCAAGTCCAGCCCCTCTGCCCAGTCATGGAAACTGGTCATGTCCAGCGGGAAGGTTTGACCGATCTTGTAGGTCGTAATGCCCAGACGTACTGCTTCGGCTTCATCGATATTCAACAGCGAAAGCGCATGGGTCAGGTCCAGCCAGTTTTTGCCTGCCGCGACAAAGCCGATCTTGGCACCGGGCTTGCCCCAAACCCGTTTGTCCAGCTTGTTGGCCCTGCAGAACATCTCTGCCGCGAAGCGTTTATAGTCGATGACACGTGCCTCTTGCAGATGGGGTGTATCGCCCAGCCGGATGTTCAACCCACCCTCGGGCATGTCAAATTCCGGGCGAACCAACCTCATCCTGTCTGGGTTGCCATCCACAACCGAGGTGACCTCAATCGTGTCTTTCATGGTCTTCAACCCGACCCAGACACCCGCAAAACGGCTAAGCGCAAAGCCATAGATGCCGTAATCCAGAATTTCCTGAACGCCCGCCGGGCTGACCACCGGCATATACATATCGACCAAAGACCATTCCGATTGGTGCAACACGGTCGAGCTTTCGCCCGTGTGGTCATCGCCCATGGCCATCAACACGCCGCCATGCTGCGCTGTACCCGCCATATTCGCGTGACGCATTACATCGCCGGACCGATCAACGCCCGGGCCCTTACCATACCAAAGGCCAAAAACCCCATCGAATTTGCCATCGCCACGCAGACCCGCCTGCTGACTGCCCCATAGCGCGGTCGCGGCCAGATCCTCGTTCAATCCGAATTGAAAGGTCACATCGCTTTTGTTCAGATACTTTTGCGCGCGCATCATCTGCTGATCGACCGCGCCTAGCGGCGAACCACGATAGCCGGTCACCAGACCCGCTGTATTTAAGCCCGCATGCCGATCGCGCGCCTTCTGCATCAACATCAGCCGCACAAGCGCCTGCGTCCCGTTCAAAAGAACAGGTGATTTCTCAAGATCAAACCGGTCATTCAGCGAAATCTGTGGCTGACTCATCAGACGTCTCCCTTCGTCAGATCAGTGTGCTTTATCTTCGCGCATATTAGGTCATAATTACTGACCTGTATAGAGTTTATCCACTGAAACCTAAGCATTTCATGGTTTGTTTGTGGAACTTGTTACCTATTTCATATAGGTCTTCCCGAGGATAACGAAAGTTGCGGCGATGGATTGGGACAAGCTTAGAATATTTCACGCAGTTGCAGACGCAGGCAGTCTGACCCATGCGGGCGACAAACTCAATTTGTCTCAATCCGCCGTAAGCCGCCAAATCCGCGCTTTGGAAGAATCACTCGACGCAACCCTGTTTCACCGCCATGCCCGCGGCCTGATCTTGACCGAACAGGGCGAGTTGCTGTTTGACGCCACCTCGGCCATGTCCAAACGTCTTGATACAGCAGCTGCCCGTATCCGCGACAGCGAAGAAGAAGTTTTTGGCGTTTTACGCGTCACCACGACCTTTGGCTTTGGCACATTGTGGCTCGCCCCGCGTCTTCCCAAGCTTTACGAGGAATATCCCGACCTGAACATCGACCTGATGTTGGAAGAACGTGTACTGGACTTGCCCATGCGCGAGGCTGACGTAGCCATTCGCATGAAAGAGCCCAGCCAGGCCGATCTGGTACGCAAGCGCCTGATGACTGTTCAGATGATGCTGTATGCAACGCAGGAATACATTGAAACACATGGCGGCATGCTGAGTTCGCTGGAGGACATCAAGGATCACCGCCTGATCTGCCAGACCCCAGCCGCCCCGCAGGTAGGCGCAAGCGCTGCAATGGTGCGTCATTTGATGACCTGCAATCCACATTCACTGCTGACTGTGAACAACTATTTCGGCGTGCTTCAGGGTGTTTTGCACAATCTCGGGATCGGCGTGCTGCCGGATTATGTCACGCAAGACTTCCCGCACTTGCTTCCTGTTCTGGCGGATATCGAAACCGCGGATGTCCCTGTCTATCTCGCCTACCCCGAGGAGTTGCGGCATTCCAAACGCGTCGCGGCCTTCCGCGACTTTGTACAGGACGAGATCATCGAACAGCGTAAACAGCTGAAAAAGATGGGTAAACTCTAGATATGCGCTGATGGCATATCGGACATGCTGAATGCACAGGGTGTTATTCCTTGAACGTTTGCAAACTGCCACCTAAATGATCTCTCGAAGGCGGTGATGCTGAAACGCTCATCATCTTCATACCTCCCTGTTGGACTACGGCCGAGCTTAGTGCTCGGCCTTTTTTTTGGTTTGACGGCATTTGCATCCCTCAAGGCGCGAATAAATCTGGGAAAACAGGCAGGTGCACCCTATGATCACAAAAAAATGATCGCATATCTAAGATCGAGGGAAAATTCATGCTTCACCCACTCCGCCTGATTTTGGCGCTGGCCTCAATCGTGTTCCTCACCCTCCCGCTTCATGCGCAGGTTCCTGGGACCCCATCAACGGATACGCCGACCAGCGTGACAATCCCAGACGACCTGACACCGGAACAGGTAGATGATATGGTTGCGCGCATGTCGGATGATCAGGTCAGGTCAATCCTGCTGGAACGTCTGGACGCGGTTGCTGAGAAAAACGCAGCCAACGCTGAAGAGCACGAAGACCCGATCACCGAGATTAACGAGATCTGGGCCGAGATGGTCGCATCTTGGACTCATGTTATTGCCACAATACCGAATTTGTTCAGCGCACAGGCGCATGCAGTCGAGAATTTTATCGAGAAGTTTGGTGGCAATGGTGCGTTACTGCTGATCGGTCTCATTGCCAGCGTTCTGGTCGTTGGATTTGTGGCTGAAAAATTGTTTGGTTTGCTCACGCGAAAATGGCAACCCAAAGCAGAGGTCGCGGATGAAAACGATCTTTGGGGCGCGGTCAGCTATCTTTTCGTCCGATTCTGCAAGGAAATCGCCGGCCTTGTCGTCTTCTATGTTGTTATTCGAGCCGCCGGCCGTGGGCTTTTGACACCCGAGCAAATAACCTACGCTGCTCCGTTCGTGTTCTATTTGATCTGGGTCCCACGTCTTGGCGCCGCGGCATCACGGTTCGTTCTTGCACCAAACAAAGCGGAATTCCGGCTGGTCAATATTGACGACCATTGGGCGAAATTCCTGCATCGCAATTTGATCGGACTATTGATCCTCGTAGGCTTCACTTTGTTCCTGCTGCATTTCAACGGCCTGAACGGCGTGACAAGCGGCGAAACACGTATCGGTTTCTGGTTGAATGCTGGCACCCACATCTACATCGGTGTGATCGCATGGAAAGCGCGCGAAGGCTTATCTCAGATGATGCTGGGTACTGACCCGGATCACACCAAGTTCGACGAGGAAGTCGCCCACTACTATCCTTACTTCGCAATCGGTGTATCGGCGGTGATTTGGCTCCTGGTGGAATTCCTTGCCGCTCAGCGCGATCCGGCGATCCGACTTATCTTGCTGCAAGGTGCTCATTTCACGACCATGTTCTGGTTGTTGATCGCTCCGGCGCTAGACACATTGATCAGGGGTTTGGTCCGCCACCTTCAGCCACCAATGCTGGGCGATGGGCCTGTAGCGGAACGAGCGTATAAATCCACCAAGCGCAGCTACATTCGGATTGGCCGTGTTGTGGCGGGAATTTTCGTGATCCTGATGATCGCGCGTGCCTGGAACCTGAACCTAAGTGAAATCGCTGGTGGCGGCGGGGAAGAAGGCAGTCGTGTCATCCAGTTCTTTATCATCATCGCTGTGGGTTACATCCTGAACGAAGGTGTCTCGCTTTGGATCAACCGCCGCCTGGCGAAAGAGATGACCGCATCCGAGCAGAGCCCGGATGAAGAGGCCGGCGAAGGCGGTGGCGCGGGTGGCTCTCGTCTGGCGACCGTTCTGCCGCTTCTGCGTGTGACAGCGCAGGTGGCGATCGCGGTCATCTTCGCGCTTCTGGCACTCGGGGCCCTGGGGCTGGATATCACGCCGCTTCTGGCCGGTGCTGGTATCCTGGGTCTCGCCATCGGTTTCGGCGCCCAGAAACTGGTTTCCGACATCGTCGGCGGCATCTTCTTTCTGGTCGATGATGCCTTCAGGGTCGGCGAATATGTGGACGTGGGCGGAACAACCGGCACGGTCGAGAAAATCTCGATCCGGTCGATGCAGCTGCGCCACCACCGCGGGCCGGTGCACACCATTCCCTATGGTGAGATTCAGAAACTGACCAATTACAGCCGCGACTGGGTCATTATGAAACTGAAATTCACCGTGCCTTTCGATACCGACCCCAACAAGGTCAAGAAGATCTTCAAAAAGATCGGTGCAGAGATGATGGAGGACGAGACCCACAAGGATGGCTTCCTGCAGCCGTTCAAGTCTCAGGGCGTTTTTGACTTTGATGATGTGGGCATGATCATCCGCGGCAAGTTCATGGCCAAGCCGGGCAAGCAGTTCACATTGCGCAAGGAAATCTTCAACCGGGTCAAGGCATCGTTCAAGGAAAACGGTATCGACTTTGCTCGCCGCGAGGTGCGCGTTGCGATCCCAGGACTGGAAGAGGTTGAAAATCTGACCGAGGAGCAAAAAGCAGCCGTTGGGGCCGCTGCGGCAGATGCGGCCAACACCGCACAGAAGCAGCCCTAAGCCGATCAAACAGCCATTGCTTTCGACCTCTGGGACCAGGGGATCTGGACGGAACCGGTTGCGATACCGGTTCCGTTTTTCTTTGGACATATTCGGGTGCGCCCACTTGGCCCTTTCCACAGGCGGCCCCTTGCCCTAAAAGGCGCCCAATCTCAGCCCATTTGGACACAGGACAGACGATGCAAGAGCCCGCCATCACACCCGATCTGATTGCTGCACACGGGCTCAAGCCCGAGGAGTATGAGATGATCCTCGACATCATCGGACGGGAACCCACCTTTACCGAGCTGGGCATCTTTTCTGCCATGTGGAATGAACACTGTTCCTACAAGTCATCCAAAAAATGGCTGCGCACCCTTCCGACCGAGGGGCCCCAAGTCATCTGTGGACCGGGCGAAAATGCTGGTGTGGTCGATATTGGTGACGGTCAGGCGGTGGTTTTCAAAATGGAAAGCCATAACCACCCGTCATACATCGAACCCTATCAAGGTGCAGCCACGGGCGTCGGCGGCATCCTGCGCGACGTCTTCACAATGGGCGCGCGCCCGATTGCCTCGATGAACGCTCTGTCCTTTGGCGAGCCCGGCCATCACAAGACCCGCCAGCTGGTCAATGGTGTGGTCGAGGGCATCGGTGGTTATGGCAACTGCTTCGGCGTCCCGTGCGTGGGCGGCGAGGTTCGGTTCCATCCAGCCTATAACGGCAACTGTCTGGTTAACGCTTTTGCAGCCGGATTGGCCGATAGCGACAAGATTTTCTACTCCGCCGCCTCGGGCGTCGGTATGCCGGTCGTCTATTTGGGCGCGAAAACCGGGCGCGATGGCGTTGGCGGCGCGACCATGGCCTCGGCCGAATTCGACGACACAATCGAAGAAAAACGCCCCACCGTTCAGGTCGGCGATCCCTTCACCGAAAAGCGCCTGATGGAAGCCACGCTGGAGCTGATGCAAACCGGTGCCGTGATCTCGATTCAGGATATGGGGGCTGCGGGCCTGACCTGTTCCGCTGTTGAGATGGGTGACAAGGGTGGTCTGGGCGTGCGTCTGGATCTGGAGAACGTCCCCCAGCGTGAAGAGAACATGACGGCGTATGAGATGATGCTGTCGGAATCGCAGGAGCGCATGCTGATGGTCCTCAAGCCCGAACTTGAGGCCGAGGCCCGCGCCGTGTTCGAAAAATGGGATCTGGATTTCGCCATCGTCGGAGAAACCATCGCCGAAGACCGCTTCCTGATTATGCATAATGGCGAGGTCAAAGCCGATCTGGTCCTGTCGAAACTCTCCTCAACCGCGCCGGAATACGACCGCCCATGGGAACCAACGCCCGAAGCAGAGGAGTTGGCAGATGTGCCCCAGATCGATCCCATCGATGGTCTGCGCGCCCTGCTCGCCTCACCGAATTATGCCGGCAAGCAATGGGTCTATGAACAATATGACACCATGGTCATGGCCGACAGCGCCCGCACGCCCGGTCTGGGGGCCGGGATGGTCCGCGTGCACGGTACCGACAAGGTTCTGGCCTTCACCAGCGACGTGACCCCACGCTATGTGCGCGCCAACCCGGTTGAGGGCGGCAAGCAAGCGGTGGCCGAAGCCTATCGCAACCTGACTGCTGTCGGGGCCAAACCGCTGGCGACCACCGACAACCTGAATTTCGGCAACCCCGAAAAACCCGAGATCATGGGCCAGCTCGTCGGTGCCATTCAAGGCATCGGTGCCGCCGTTGGCGCACTGGACGTGCCCATCGTATCAGGCAACGTCTCTCTGTATAACGAGACAGACGGTCAGGCGATCCTGCCCACGCCGACCATCGGTGCGGTTGGCCTGCTCAGCCACAGTGATGAAATCATCGGCAACGAGGTTCGTGAGGGCCATGTGGCTCTGATGATTGGTGAAACCCAGGGCCATCTGGGCCAATCCGCCCTGCTGGCCGAGGTGTTCAACCGCGAAGACGGCGACGCGCCGCATGTCGATCTGGATGCCGAAAAGCGCAATGGTGATTTCATCCGCGCCAATCGCGAGATGATCAAGGCCTGCACCGATCTCGGCGATGGAGGTCTTGCACTCGCCGCGTTCGAACTGGCCGAAGCCGTCGGTGTCGGCGTACATCTCGACGAGGCCCCGACCGAGTTCCTGTTTGGCGAAGATCAGGCGCGCTATCTGGTCGCCTGCAACTTTGATCAGGCCGAGGCGCTGATGATTGCCGCCGGTCAGGCCGGTGTGGCGCTGGTGTCGGTCGGGCGCTTTACCGGCGATACCGTGAAAATTGGCGGCTCTGAAGCGCCGTTGGCGGAGTTGACCGAAACGTTCCGTACCAGTTTCGCGGCTGCTGTCGCCTGATCCTGCGCAGCACGTCTTGCGCGGGCTCACATGCCGCTCTACATCTTGGGAAAGACCTTCAGGAGAAACCTACATGCCGATGAGCGCCCACGAAATTGAAACCCTGCTGCGCGAGAGCTTTCCGAATGCGGAAATACAGGTTGGCGGCAGCGATGGCGTTCACATGTCCGCCATGATCGTGGATGAGAGCTTTCGCGGAAAAAACCGCGTGCAGCAGCAACGCGCTGTCTACGCTGCCTTGAAAGGCAAGATGGACGGTCCAGATGGAGATCTGCACGCGCTGGCGCTGACCACAAAAGTGCCGGAGTGATCAAGTTTCTTTGGAAGGTTCTGAAATCAATGGATGGCTGGAATCCGCCCGATCCCGATGAGAAACCACCATTGGGAATGGAAGCGACTGACCTAGACCTAGTAAAGAAAACAAACGACGAAAACGCGTGGCGACAAGGATTAAACGACAGCCATAGACGCGATCTTTGAAGGAAACGCAAAATGACCGATGTTAAAACCCAGATCGACGAAACCGTCAAAGCCAATGATGTTGTGCTGTATATGAAAGGCACCAAAGAGATGCCGCAATGTGGGTTTTCGTCCCGCGTGGCCGGTGTGCTGAATTATATGGGCGTCGATTATGCGGATGTGAACGTTCTGGCCGATGAAGCGGTGCGCCAAGGCATCAAGGACTATTCCGATTGGCCGACCGTTCCTCAGCTTTATGTCAAAGGCGAATTCGTCGGTGGCTGCGATATCATCACCGAAATGACCCTGTCAGGTGAGCTGGACACACTGTTTGACGAAAACGGCGTTGACTACAACAAAGACGCCGCAGACAAAATCCGCGACGCAAACGCCTGATCCATCCTTAACGGCTGGTACAGTTCTGATAGATAATCTGCTCGTCGGCGGCACCTTCTGTCGCCGCATAGCTTATGCTTGCATCCCATCCTTTTGAGCGCAGGATATACGTCCCGTTGGTATTGACGGATTCATAGCGAATGCCCGACCCGCTTTCGACCTGACGCATCGAGACAAGGGTGTTGTCCAAGACCGTCGCCGCAGCGCCAGACCCATCTGCGGCGTTAAAGTAGGTCACAGGCAGCGGCACGCCATTCTCACAGGTGAAGCTCACGGTCAGAATGTCGATTTCTGCGGATGCACCTGATGCAGACAGGGTCAGAACGGCGGTACAGGCCAAAGATCGCATAATGGTCATTGGGATTTCTTCTCCTCGATCACGGAAGCCAAGGCTTCGGCCCGTGCGGCCAGTTCGGCCAATGTGTCAGTTACCGACGGGGGCACCACGGCTACTTCAACCCGTTCCGGCTCTGGCGCAGGTGCGGCGCGTAACGTGTTCAGCTCGGCCTGAACCTCGGCCAGTTTGCTTTCCAATGCCTTGACCTTGTCATCCGTCGCTGCGGTTTTGTCGGCCAGCATCAGCCCTGCCATCAACAGCATCCGTGCCTCGGGCATCCGGCCAATCTGATCTGATAGAACCTGCGCTTCGTCATCCAGCATCTTGGCGGCGCTGTGCAGAAACGCCTCTTCCCCGTCCTGACAGGACACTTCAAAGCCGCGTCCGCCGATATGAATGGTCACTTCGGGCATCACTCTACCTCACCTTCTGCCAGTTCCGCTTTGCTGAGCAAGGGCTCAAGCCGGGCGAGAATGGCATGTGCCTGGGACGCATCCGAGGCCTGTTCCGCGCGGGTCGCCTCCAGTTCAGCAGCCGTGGCCTGATCCAGCAATTCAACGACCGAAAGCCCCTGCTCTGCTGCCCCGCGCAATTCATCAAGCGAGCTTTGCAGCATCGCGTTCGCCTTGCGCATCCGTTGCAGATCGCTGTCCAGACGCGACATTGCCGCCCCATGGCTGGCCCGTTCGGCACGCAGCATATCAAGTTCGGCGTTCAGATCATCCACCCGTTCGGTATCGGCAAGTTCTGACCGCAGCCGGCTATTTTCCGCCTCAATCTGTTTGGATTGTTCCACCAGCACCCGCAACTGATCCAACTCGGCCTGGATGGGCGCAGTATCGGCCAGCATGTCCATTTCTGATCGAAGCTGCGCATTCTCGGATTTTAAAGCGTCAAGCTCTTCTGAATTTTCCAGCGCCTCTTTGGCCTCGGCCAGTTCCAACCGGGCGGCTTCAACGCTTGCAAGTTTGGTCGATGCTTCCGCCAGCTGTTCGCGCAGCCCCTCGACCTCGGCGTTGTCACCAGACGATGCCTGCGCCTGATCCAGTTCAGCGCGCAGGCTGTCCATTTCCTGATCATGCCGTTCTTTCAGGGACTTCAACCGCTCCTGCAATTGGGCATTGGCGACCCGCTCCTCCTCAAGCGCGATCTTCAGGCTGTCATCCACCGGTTCGCCGCCGGGGGCCGCGTGCTGCATGGCATCGACACCTGCGCCGATACGCTCCATCGCGGCGATGATGCGATGCTGTAGTTCCTCGATTTGGCTCATGCCCCTGTCACCTCTTTATCAAGGTTCGTTCTGTTGCAGGGCGATCCGAATCAACATCACGCCCGGCCTGCGCCTAGTCTAGCGGAATGCGATGGAAAATACCCACTGTTTGGTTTCAACAACTTGGACTGCGCTGTTGAAGCACAAACCCTATGCAAAACCCGGTTCTACTTGCACTTTGAGGGCTGGATGGTATTGAGCCGCAATCTGCATGTAATCCAAAGGAACAACGCCCGTGGACCTGACTGCGCTGCGCAATGCAAACCCCGAACACTGGGACAAAGCTGCGGCCATACGCACCCTGACCCTTGACGCCGTCGCCGCCGCAAATTCCGGCCATTCCGGCATGCCAATGGGCATGGCTGATGTCGCGACCGTGCTGTTCGAGAAGCACCTAAAATTCGACGCCGCAAACCCCGGCTGGCCCGACCGCGACCGGTTCATCCTGTCCGCCGGTCACGGCTCAATGCTGGTCTATTCACTGCTCTATCTCACCGGCCACGCGGATGTGACTTTGGATGAGATCAAGAACTTCCGCCAGTTAGGGGCCAAAACTGCGGGCCACCCGGAAAACTTTCTGATCAACGGTGTCGAAACCACCACCGGCCCGCTGGGTCAGGGCATTTCGAACGCTGTGGGCTTTGCCATGGCCGAGGAAATCCAGCGCGCCCATTACGGCAAGAAGGTGGTCGATCACTACACCTATGTGATCGCAGGCGACGGCTGCCTGATGGAAGGCGTCAGCCAGGAGGCGATCACTCTGGCCGGTCGCCACGAACTGGGCAAGCTGATCGTCTTCTGGGACAACAACAACATCACCATCGACGGCACCGTCGATATCGCAGACCGCACCGATCAGGTGAAACGCTTTGCCGCTTCGGGCTGGCAGGTGATCGAGATTGACGGGCACGATCCCGAGGCGATTGACGCGGCCATCGCCAAGGCCAAAACGTCGAAAAAGCCGACGATGATCGCGTGCGAAAGTCATATCGCGCTGGGTCACGCGGCGCAGGACACCTCAAAAGGTCACGGTGCGCTGACGGATCAGGATCAGCTCAAGGCGGCCAAGGCAGCCTATGACTGGCCGCATGATGCGTTCGAAATCCCGGCCAATGTGAAATCCGCATGGGAAGCCATCGGTGCCCGTGGTGCCTCCGAGCGCGCCGCCTGGGAAGAGCGTTTCGCGCAGCTTTCCGAACGCAAGCAGGCCGATTTCAACCGCGCCTATGCGTTTGAAGCACACAAAAAGCTGGCTGGAGCAATCCGTTCCTTCAAGAAACAGGTTTCAGAAGAGCAGCCGAAACTGGCCACCCGCGCCTCGTCCGAAAAGGTTCTGAACGTCGTGAACCCGATCATGAACGAGACAGTTGGTGGCTCGGCCGACCTGACCGGTTCGAACAACACCAAATCGGCTGACATGGGTGTATTCCTTCCCGAAAACCGCAAGGGTCGCTACATCCACTACGGTATCCGCGAACATGGCATGGCCGCTGCGATGAACGGTATGGCGCTGCACGGTGGCATCCGCCCCTACGGCGGTACCTTCATGGCCTTCACCGACTATGCTCGCCCGTCGATGCGTCTGGCCGCGCTGATGAAAATCCCGTCGGTCTTCGTGATGACCCACGATTCGATCGGTCTGGGTGAAGACGGCCCGACCCACCAGCCGGTCGAGCATCTGGCGATCAGCCGCGCGACGCCGAACACCTATGTGTTCCGCCCCGCCGACACCGTTGAGACCGCTGAAGCCTGGGAACTGGCGCTGACCTTCAAGGACAGCCCCTCGGTTCTGTCGCTAACCCGTCAGGGCGTGCCGACCGTGCGCAAGGATCACAAAGCCAAGAACCTGACCGCCCAAGGCGCTTACGTTCTGGCCGAGGCCGAAGGCAAACGTCAGGCGATCCTGATCGCCACCGGATCCGAGGTTTCGCTGGCGATGGAGGCCAAAGCGTTGCTTGAAGGCGAAGGTATCGGCACCCGCGTCGTCTCGATGCCCTGCATGGAGCTGTTCGCGCAGCAGGATGAAACCTATCGCAAGCGCGTTCTCCCTGCGGGCCCTGTGCGCGTCGGTATCGAGGCCGCCGTGCGTGCCGGTGGTTGGGACCGCTGGCTGCTGGGTGAACGTGGCCGCGAAGCCAAGGCGGGCTTCATTGGCATGTCCAGTTTTGGCGCCTCGGCCCCTGCGGGTGAGCTGTACAAGCATTTCGGCATTACGGCTGAGGCGACAGTTGCGAAGGTCAAAGATCTGCTGGGCTGATCCCCGCCTGAAAACGTCAAAAGCCCCGGTCCAGACCGGGGCTTTTTTGTTAGACGAAAATGATAACCGACTGCATCCCGTCAACGACCAGAGCACCGTCAGTATTCCAGACCCGCATGACCTGAGAACTATAGCCATCGCGCCCGGCGGTCAGTTGATGCTCCAGCATGAACCAGCCGTCACGTGTTTGAATATCTTCGGCCAACACATTGAAAATCCAATTCATTGACGAGTTTGGACCGGGTTTCTTCAGCGTTGGATAGATGGCAGGTGGCGGCAGATCAGCCACCGAGATTAACCCTTCCATCCGGTCCCACATACGCGGGTCTTTATGTCGGGCCCAAAGGCGCAGGTATCCTTTCTCGGCACCCGAGAACGGCAACGCGCCCTCGATCAGCCGGACATCGAAATTCTGAAGGAACGGGATAGGAGGTCTGGGCAAATCTGGCGGGAAGTAAGTCCCTGTGCCCTCAGGGTCTTCCGCAGGTTTGGCCGGGTAGTCAAACGCGACATGGCTATCCTGAGGATGACCAAAGGAAAACGTCGCCATGGCTGCGACTTTCCCGTCGATCTGAGCGCGGGCATTGACGATGGTCACATTCCGCCCCTGTCGCAGCACCTCTGTTCCGATGATCGGTGAGGTTCCAATCGGTGCGGTGAAATTCACCAACGCCGAGCGCAAGGGTGGCAAATCCTTATGCTGCGCGCGAACCGCATCCAGCATAAGCGCGGAAGAGAACCCGCCAAAAGTGGTCCGGCCCTGCATCCAGTTGGATGGCACAGGATAGCTCAGACCATCGCCCGCCGGCGTTCGGCTCTCAAGAACCTCGGTTAGGGTATGTGACGACATTTGAATTCCAGTTCTTGTGTTTCAGGTCACAGCGTATCTGCTGTTCGGCTTGCGACCACAACGACCCGACGTCACAAACAGGGTTTTCAGTGCTGTTTGCTCGACCCTGAAACCATCCCCATCAACGGAGCAACGATCCTGGTTGCCACCGGGATCAGCGCCAGCCCATAGACCAATCCGAAAATGCCATCCATTGTTGCCTTGGAGATCCACTCCACTGCTCCGACCCATTGCTCGGACACCATATGACCAATCGCATGAGCCCAATCGTGGATATGGTGACCCAGCCAGCCATAGCCCAGCACTTCAAGCCCGTGAATCACAATCGACCCACCAACCCAAAGCATCGCGGCAGTGCCGATGATCGACAGCAGCTTCATCACCACAGGCATGGCCTTGACCAATCCGCGACCGATGCCGCGGCCAATCGGCGTTGGCGCATTCCTCGCAAGAAACAGCCCAACGTCGTCCATCTTCACGATCAGTGCGACCGAACCATAGACAGCCACGGTCACCCCGATCCCGACAACGGCCAAGGTCGCGGCCTGCATCCATAGGTTCGGCGCCTCAATCGCCGCCAGCGCGATGGTCATAATCTCGGCGGACAGAATGAAATCAGTCTTGATCGCGCCTTTGACCTTTTGTTCTTCTAAATGGCCAGGGTCGCGATTCTTCATATCCTCGTCGATAACGTGGCTGCCATGGGGAAACAGCACATGGAATATCTTCTCGGCCCCTTCGAAACATAAATATGAGCCTCCGATCATCAGCAACGGCGTAATCAGCCACGGCGCAAAATTGGCCAGCAACAATGCGACGGGCAGCAACAGAATCAGCTTGTTGAAAAAAGACCCGCGCGCAATGCGCCAGATGATTGGCAATTCGCGTGCGGGGGCAAAACCCTGAACGTATTTCGGTGTCACCGCCGCGTCATCAATAATCACACCCGCCGTCTTGGCCCCAGCCTTACCTGCGGCAGCTACAACATCGTCAACCGAAGCTGCCGCAACCTTGGCGATCCCCGCCACATCGTCCAAAAGGGCCAACAGACCGCTCATCGCGCTTCCTTTCCTGTCACCTGTCGCGTTTCGGACCCTACCCGATCCAACAGCTAGCGCAAGCGTTAGCGCAATCGGGACAGGTTTGCGCTAACACCTTCAAAATATGCTATTTTTGCCCTTTTGAGACTCGGGTTTCACCGCTATATGCCCAACAACGCAAGCGCATTCTGGAGACATGTTATGACCATCAAGGTCGGGATTAATGGTTTTGGCCGCATCGGCCGCTGTACCCTATCGCATATCGCCGCCTCGGGACGCAACGATATCGAAGTAATCAAAGTCAACGCCACCGGCCCGCTGGAAACCTCGGCGCATCTTCTGAAATATGACAGTATTCACGGTCGTTTCCCCCGCGACGTCTCGATCGAAGGCAACACCATGGATCTGGGTCGCGGCCCGATGCAGATGTTCTCGACCTACGACATGAACGAACTGGACTGGGAAGGCTGTGATGTCGTTCTGGAATGCACCGGCAAGTTCAACGATGGCACCAAAGCAAAAACGCATCTCGAACGTGGTGCACAAAAGGTCCTGTTGTCTGCGCCCGGCAAGAACGTCGACAAGACCATCGTGTTCGGTGTGAACCACAACACTTTGACCGCCAATGACAACATGGTCTCGAACGGCTCCTGCACCACCAACTGCCTTGCTCCGCTTGCCAAGGTCTTGGACGAAGGTGTTGGCATCGAACATGGTATCATGACCACGATCCACGCTTATACCGGTGACCAGCCGACGCTGGACCGCCGCCACAGCGACCTGTACCGCGCGCGTGCAGCCGCCATGTCGATGATCCCGACCTCGACCGGTGCCGCTGCAGCATTGGGTGAAGTTCTACCCAATCTGAAAGGCCGTCTGGACGGCTCGGCGATCCGCGTTCCAACCCCGAATGTTTCGGCCGTAGACCTGAGCTTCCGCGCCGCGCGCGATGTCACCGTCGAAGAGGTTAACGCCATCGTCGAAGAAGCCGCCAAGGGCCCGATGCAACGCGTTCTGGGCTTTGAGCCCGCCCCGCTGGTTTCAACCGATTTCAACCATACCGAAGAAAGCTCGATCTTCGCGCCGGATCAGACCCGCGTGGTCGACAACCGCATGGTGCGTGTGCTGGCCTGGTATGATAACGAATGGGGCTTTTCGGTGCGCATGGCCGATGTGGCCGTTGCAATGGGCCGTCTTAACTGACCCTTTGCACATCGCTTGTACCTTCGGGCCCGCTCAGGTTATCTGGGTGGGCCTTTTTCGTTCGGGGAAAGAATGACAAATCAACTCGCTATATGGCTTGGGCTTCTGCTCCTTGGCGCGGTGATTCTGGACTACGCACTGTTCGGCCCTGAACATTTGGTGTTTCTCAGCAAAAAGCTTTACGCGTTTCTGGACTGGATTGCCTTCTGGCGGTGACGGATGTTTTGCTTGACATTCGTGCCAATCTGCCATTGTTAGCGCTAACCAAGCCCCGTATCGGGGCCAGCTGACGAACGGAGCGTGACATGACACTCAAACTGGCAATCAACGGCTTTGGACGGATCGGGCGCGGTGTTCTGCGGGCCTTGATGGAAACAGGCCGCACAGATGTGCAGATCGTCGCAATCAACGATCTGGGAAAACCGGAAATGAACGCGCATATGTTCGAATTCGACAGCGTGCATGGCCGCTATCCAAACAAAGTCACGCTGACCGAAGCAGGCCTGGATGTTGGTGCAGGCCCCATCCGCCTGACCAGCGAGCGCGATCCCGAAGCGCTGAACTGGTCTGACGTCGACGTGGTTCTGGAATGCACCGGCGTCTTCCGTACCCGTGAGGCGGCAGAACGTCACCTGAAGAACGGATCGAAGAAAGTACTGATTTCGGCCCCCGCACGCGGTGATGGGGGTGTCAAAACCGTCGTCTTCGGCGTGAATGATCACGAGTTGACGGCAGCAGACACGATCGTCTCGAACGCATCCTGCACCACCAACTGCCTGTCTCCGGTCGCTGCGGCACTGGATGCTGGGCTGGGCATTGTGCATGGCAATATGACCACTGTACACGCCTACACGGCCAGTCAACCCGTTCATGATAACGCGGGTAAAGACCCTTACCTTTCACGCGCCGCTGCCCTATCGATGATCCCGACCACCACCGGTGCGGCTTCGGCTGTCGGTCTGGTGCTACCGCAGCTTGCAGGCAAACTGACCGGTCAGGCGATCCGGGTCCCCACGCCGAATGTCTCGGTCGTTGATTTGGTGGCCGAAGTGTCACGTCCAACCACCGAAGAAGAAGTGAATGCCCTGTTCGTCGAGGCAGCAGCAAAGATCCCCGGCGTCCTGGCTGCGGAATCTCGCCCGCTGGTCTCGATCGATTTCAACCACGATGCCCACAGCTCGACCGTGTCGCTGGATGAAACCAAAGTCACGGACGGCACTTTGGTGCGCGTGCTGGCCTGGTATGACAATGAATGGGGCTTTTCAAACCGTATGCTGGACACCGCCGCCGCAATGGGCGCGCTATCCTAAACGGTCTTTCAGAGCGTCATTCACGCGGGGCGTGACGAATTTCGACACGTCCCCGTTCAACCGCGCGATTTCCTTCACCAGTTTTGAGGCAATCGCTTGGTGCCGTGCTTCGGCCATCAGGAAGACGGTTTCAATCGTATCATCCAGCGCCCGGTTCATACCAACCATCTGGAATTCATATTCAAAATCCGCAACGGCCCGCAGCCCGCGCACGATGATCTGCGCATCGACATCGCGAGCACAATCGATCAGCAGATTCTCGAACGGATGCGCAACAATCTCGGTCCCGGTCTGCTGGGTCAACTGGGCGCATTCCGCCTCGATCATGGCCACACGTTCTTCCAAGGTGAACAACGGTCCTTTGTCACGGTTGATCGCGACACCGATCACCAATTTGTCCACCAGCGCAGCGGCCCGACGGATGATATCAATATGACCCAAGGTTATCGGATCAAAAGTTCCTGGATATAATCCAACCCGCATCAGGCTCTCCCGCGCAATAAAATTTCTGCGCTAGCAAACATAACTTTGCCGCAGGTGCAAGGGCTTGAAGCACCCCTATCCCGTTAGTGACCCATGATCATCCCTTGCAAGGCGTCTTTCTCCATGGCCAGTTCTGCAAGCTGTGCCTTGACCACATCGCCCAGCGTGACAATCCCGATCAGCTTGCCATCCTCAACCACCGGCATATGGCGAAAGCGACCTTCGGTCATACGGGACATGATGTCCTGCACGGTCGCCTGTCGCGTCGTCGTCACCAGTTCCTTGGTCATGTACGAACTGACGGGTTCGTTCAGACATCCGCTGCCGCTGACAGCCAGTTCGCGGACGATATCTCTTTCAGACAGGATACCCGCCGCCGTTTGACCACCATCTTCCGAGACAATAACAGTACCGATCCGTTTTTCTGCCAGAATTTTCGACGCGTCAGAAACCGTCGCCGAAGGTTTGACGGTAACAACGCCTTCCGTGGCTTTTGACTTCAGAATGGCCTGAACGAGCATATAGAACACCTCCGGAATAATAATCTGTTCCAAAGCGTTGCGCGATCAGGGCAACCTGTCAAGCTGCTGTGGCAGCTTCTAGCCGGGCGACCTCTTCCCGAATGCCCTGGGTCAGGGCCTCGGCGAACCGATTCAAACGCTCATTCCGCTGATCGCCCTGATGCCGAACCAGGTGGAAACTGCGCGTCAAACTCACCTGATCCTTTAGGATTTGCCGCAAGTTGAGGTGGAACGGCAACGTGAAATCATGCGCGACGCACACACCGGTTCCCAGTGACACCTGCCGCAACTGAACAGAGACCGAGTTCGACGCCAGCGCAACGCGGTCGATACCTATGTCGTTCAGATAGTCCAGCTCTCGGTCAAAGATCATGTCCGGTATGTACCCGATCAGGCGATGGCCCTGCAGGTCAGCAACCGAGCAGATCGGGTTGTGACGGTCCAAATAGTCCTGCGCGGCCACCATGTGCAGCTGGTAGTCACAGATTTTCTGAACCAGCAATTTCCCAGCTGTCGGCGCGCTGACCGTGACAGCCATATCCGCCTCGCGCCGGGACAGGTTGATAATCCTAGGCAATGCAAGGATTTGAATATCCAGGTCAGGATTCGCATCGCTGATTTGTGCACAGACCTGAGGCAACAGATAATTGGCTGATCCATCCGGTGCACCGATCCGAATTTGTCCGCTGAGCGATTTGGTGGAACCGACCACGGCCCCTGTGGCGGCGCGCATCGCCTCTTCGGCCTGTTGTGCATGATCGAGCAAGCGTTCCCCTGCGGTCGTTAACATGTAGCCTTGCTGAGATTTGGTAAACAATGGCGCGTCCAGATTGGCCTCAAGCCGTGCAATGCGGCGACCGACCGTTGCAGGATCGATCTTTAGGATGCGGCCCGCCGAGGACAGGCTTTCCTCGCGCGCGACAGCCAGAAAAATCCTCATATCATCCCAATTTGGGTTCATGATCTACCTTTTGCATTTTTGCAAAGCGCTTTTGAATTATTGCCTCTGTTCAGGTCATTTCTGCAAGCCTATTCTGCGCGCAACAGATTCAGAGGAGTTTTCGATGCAAGACCTGACCCATTTCCTGAATGGCGCGTATGTTGCCGGTACTTCGGGCCGGTTTGACGATGTCTTCAATCCTGCAACGGGCGAAGTTCAATACAAATGCCCGATGGCCAGTGCCGCCGAAACCACGGCAGCGATTGAGGCCGCCGCCGCAGCGCAACCAGCATGGGGCGCGACCAACCCGCAGAAACGCGCACGTGTCATGATGGCAATGGTCGGCCTGATGAACCGCGACATGGACAAGCTGGCCGAAGCGCTCAGCCGCGAGCACGGCAAGACCATTCCGGATGCAAAGGGCGATCTGCAGCGTGGTCTGGAAGTGATTGAATACTGCATTGGCGCGCCTCAGATGCTGAAGGGTGAGTTTACCGACAGCGCAGGCCCTGGCATTGACATGTATTCGATGCGTCAACCTTTGGGCGTTGTCGGCTCAATCATGCCGTTCAACTTCCCGGCAATGATGCCTCTGTGGCACGTGGGTCCCGCCCTGGCCTGTGGCAATGCCGTGGTTCTTAAACCGTCCGAGCGTGACCCTTCTGTCCCTCTGATGCTGGCCGAACTGTTCATCGAGGCTGGCTTGCCCGCAGGTGTATTCCAGGTGGTCAATGGCGACAAGGAAGCCGTCGATACCATCCTCGACAGCGAAATCATTCAAGGCGTCAGCTTTGTGGGCTCGACCCCGATCGCGCAGTACATCTACAGTCGCGCAACCGCCAACGGCAAACGTGCGCAGTGTTTTGGCGGTGCCAAGAACCATATGATCGTCATGCCAGACGCTGACCTGGATCAGGCGGCAGACGCGCTGGTCGGCGCTGGTTTTGGTGCGGCAGGCGAGCGCTGCATGGCAATTTCAGTCGCCGTCCCCGTTGGCGAAGAAACCGCGGATCGCCTGATCGAAAAGCTGATCCCGCGTGTCGAAAAGCTGAAAGTTGGCCCTTACACTGCGGGTGACGACGTCGATATGGGCCCGGTTGTAACCGGTGCGGCAAAAGAGCGTATCCTCGGCCTGATCAACTCGGGCGTTGAGCAAGGCGCGAAGCTGGTTGTCGACAATCGTGATTTCAGCCTGCAGGGCTATGAAGATGGCTTCTTTGTCGGCCCGCACCTGTTTGACCACGTGACGCCCGACATGGACATCTACAAACAAGAGATCTTTGGCCCGGTTTTGTCGACTGTCCGCGCCGGTTCCTACGAAGAGGCGATTGGCCTGGCAATGGATCACGAATACGGCAATGGGACCGCGATCTTCACCCGTGATGGTGACACCGCCCGTGATTTTGCCAGCCGGATCAATATCGGGATGGTTGGCATCAACGTGCCGATCCCTGTTCCACTGGCCTATCACACCTTCGGCGGCTGGAAGAAATCCATGTTTGGTGACCTGAACCAGCACGGCCCGGACAGCTTCAAGTTCTATACCCGCACCAAAACCGTGACCGCGCGCTGGCCGTCGGGAATCAAGGAAGGTGGCGAGTTTAACTTCAAGGCCATGGACTAAGCCTTTAAAGTTTATCCCGAAAAAAAGAAACCGGCCTCATCAGGGCCGGTTTTTTTTGTGCAAAGACTTGCCGAACTATTGGGATAGTCCTGTGCCCTCACGATAAATTCAAGCCACTTGGGCTGGAATTCAAAGCCCTGCGGAAATATCTTACACGCGATTTGTTGATCGAGCAGTTTGAATAATCGGAGGCCGAATTGTCCAATTCCCGCATGACCCGCCGCTCTGCCCTGTTGGGCGCAGCGTCCGTCCTGGCGACGCCCGCGTTGTTGCGCGCCCAAAGCCTGGATGCCTTTCCGCAGGCCGAAGACCCGATCAGCACGCAACCCCCGGTGCGCCGCAATGTATCCTCATTCTCACAGCAGAATTGGCAGGATCACTTTGACGAATTGGGCTCTGGATGCTTACTGGCGGATATCACCAGCCGCGCTGTGCATTACTGGGGGCCTGACGGGACCTATAAGCTGTACCCAAGCTCCGTTCCTATGAGCGAAGAACTGACAAAACGCGGCTATACCAAAGTGGTGCGCAAAGCCGAAAACCCCAGCTGGACCCCGACTGCATCAATGCGGGAACGAGATCCGTCGCTGCCTGTACGAATGGATGGCGGTGATCCCGGCAATCCACTGGGCACCCGCGCAATGTATCTGGGTTGGCCCGCCTATCTGGTGCACGGCACGCATGACACGCGTAAGATCGGACGTCAGAGCTCGTCCGGCTGCATTGGTCTTTACAACCAGCATGTTGAAGAACTGTATCCGCTGGTGCAGGTCGGCACGCAGGTGCGTCTGGTCTGAAACGCGATACCCAAGAATCAGCAAAGCCCCGGCCATCAGGACCGGGGCTTTTTCGTGAGTGGTGGCGATTACTCCGGCAGCATCACTTCGTCGATCACGTGGATCACACCGTTGCTGGCCTCAATATCTGCCTGGATCACCTCGGCGCCGTTGACCTTGACGCCGTTTCTGGCATTCACGCTCAGGCGGTCGCCCTGCACGGTCAGAACCTTCGCGCGCTTGCCTGCGATATCGCCCGACATGACTTTGGCCGGAACCACGTGATAGGTCAGAATCGCGACCAGTTGATCCTTGTTTTCGGGCAACAGAAGGCTTTCAACGGTGCCTTCGGGCAGCGCAGCAAATGCTTCATCGGTTGGTGCGAATACAGTGAACGGGCCATCCCCCTTCAGCGTATCGACCAGTCCGGCGGCCTGAACGGCTGCAACCAAAGTGCTGAACGATCCGGCCGAAACGGCGGTGTCGACAATGTCAGCAGCTTGGGCCTTTAGCGGCATGGCAAGTGCGATTGCGGCGGCAGCGCCCATAAACGTACGACGAAACATGGCTGTCTTCTCCTCTCCAGCTTGTTATGGAAAGGGGTACGGGCCTTGTTCCAAGCCGGATCACTTTGCGATCACCGTTCCTTGATCTGAACCCAAATGCTCTGCGCCCTACCATCGGCCAGAAACGGCAGTGCCTCGACCGCATCGGGACGATCCTGTTGCAGGTAATACCCCGGCCAAAGCATTGAAAACGCGCCCGATTGCAGCATTGCGTGTAGCATGTACTGCTCACCCCAGCCCGGACAGTCATAAAAGAACCGCTTGGGATATTCATAGGGCAAAAAAACATCGTGCACGTGGATCACGACACCTGGTTTCAGAGCAGGAATGACCCGACAGAACAGGTGCGCTACGTCGTTGGACATCCGCACGACATGGCTGGAATCGATAAACAGGACATCTCCTGCCTCAAGCTGGTCGAACAGCGCCGGGTCCACGTCCTCCAGCCGTTTTTGTTCGAACGCATCGACCACATGAGCGATATCGGCGCGGGGATAGGGGTCAATGGCCGTGATCTTTGTGTCCAGATCACCATCGATGATCGCCTGCCGCGTCACACGGGTTGAGTTCCCGCACCCGACCTCGATCATCCGATTTGGCTGGAACCGACGGATCATCAGATACAAAGCATCCGCATCCGGGCTGTCGTAATAGCCATTGCCGATGCGATAGCCGGTTGTGTTGCGCGCGGGGTCTTTCAGCGCGGCCAAAGCCTCCCGATGCTGCGCAAATTCCTGTTTCAGCGGCTCAATATCAAACATCTCCATTCCCGGCGATAAGGCATAGGCCGGGCGGGTCAGACCCCCTGCCCGTTCAAAGGTTTCGAGCCGTGCACGCTCCTCCCGCTCGGTGACCTTGTCGATCAGTTTGACGCCAAAACGGTCCAACGCGGCATTAATCCGGGGGAATTTTCTGGGTTTCACGCGGCGGGCTCCGGTCTGAGGGGTAGTTACCGCTCCTTACCTGTGCAGGGCCGACCTCTGCAAGCGGCAGAACCCCAAACCCTTGGCAAAAGGCCAATTTCCGTATTCACTGGATCAACACGATAAAGAGAGGTCCGCCCATGCAGCAGGATTTCACGCTGGGCATCGAAGAAGAATATCTGTTGGTCGACCGCGACAGCCTGCAACTGACCGAGGCACCCGCCGCCCTGATGGAGGCCTGCCAGACCGATTTCGAAGGTCAGGTCAGCCCCGAATTCCTGCAATGCCAGATCGAAGTTGGAACCCGACCACATACCACCATCAAAAGCGCGCGAGAGGACCTTAGACGCTTACGATCCTGCGTCTCGGAACATGCGGCGCACTACAATCTCAGCCCAATCGCCGTATCCTGTCATCCGTTCGCCAATTGGAAAGACCAGCATCACACGCGGAAAGAGCGCTATGATGCCCTTCAACACGCACTGGGCGGCGTGGCGCGGCGCATGCTGATCTGCGGAATGCATGTGCATGTCGGGGTCGAAGATCAAGCGTTGCGAGCCGATCTGATGCCTCAGTTGTGTTACTTCCTGCCACATCTTCTTGCGCTTTCAACCTCGTCGCCGTTCTGGAATGGCGAAGATACTGGCCTGTCCTCGTACAGGTTGACGGTCTTTGACAACCTGCCGCGAACTGGCCTGCCCCCGGATTTCAGCGGCTGGTCGGAATACGAGCGGACAACCGGTGTTCTGGTTGAACTGGGCGTTATCGAGGACACGTCGAAAATCTGGTGGGATCTGCGCCCTTCGCATCGGTTCCCTACGTTGGAAACACGGATCATGGATGTGCAGCCACGGCTGGAACACACCTTGTCTTTGGCCGCTTTGGTTCAGGCCCTGACCCGGATGCTATGCCGCCTGAAAGCACGGAATCTGCGCTGGCGGCAATATGATCGTTTCCTGATCGGCGAAAACCGCTGGCGGGCACAACGCTATGGGGTCGGCGAGGGCCTGATCGATTTTGGGGATCGGTCCATCAAACCCATGGCTGATCTGGTGGGAGATTTGATGGGGCTGCTGGCCGAAGACGCCGAGGCCCTAGGCACCATGACCGAACTTGCCCGTTTGCGTCAGGTCGCCGAAACCGGAACCTCAGCCACCCGCCAGCGCCGCGTCCATGCCGAGGCTGTCGCCAAGGGAGAGGACCCAGGCCAGGCGGTTGTGCGGCACCTGATCGAAGAATTCCACGCGGACCTGTGAAACCACGCTGCGCCGATGTGGCTTAACGCCTGAGCGATTGCCGATCTTGAAAAATTTCTGTAACGATTGAGAAATAAACAACCGTTCAATTCAATGCCGACGGGAGGGTAGCAATGGATTTCGGGCTGACCGAGGAACAGACCGCGATTTTCGATATGGCCTATGGGTTTGGGCAGGAAAACATCGCCCCATTCGCACGGCAATGGGAAAGCGACGGCACCATCCCAAAAGAGCTTTGGCCCCAGATCGGCGAACTTGGATTCGGCGCGCTCTATGTGTCCGAGGATAGCGGCGGCTCGGGCCTGACCCGGTTGGACGCCACGCTGGTGTTCGAGGCTTTGTCGATGGCCTGCCCCTCGGTTGCTGCGTTCCTCTCGATCCACAATATGTGCGCCAAGATGCTGGACAGTTTTGCCAGCGATGACCTGAAATCCCGCATCATGCCCGAGGTGCTAAGCCTCAACACAGTCCTCAGCTACTGCCTGACCGAGCCGGGTTCGGGTTCGGACGCCGCCGCCTTGAAAACCCGCGCAGAACGCACGAACGAAGGCTACACGCTGAACGGCACTAAGGCATTCATTTCAGGCGGAGGGTATTCAGATGCTTATGTCTGCATGGTCCGCACCGGTCAGGACGGCCCCAAGGGAATCTCTACCGTCTATGTCGAGGATGGCACACCGGGTCTTAGCTTTGGCGCGCTGGAGCAGAAGATGGGTTGGAAAAGTCAGCCCACTGCACAGGTTCAGTTCGACGATTGCAAAATCCCGTCGGGCAATCTGGTCGGGGTCGAAGGCGACGGGTTTAAATATGCCATGATGGGCTTGGACGGTGGTCGTCTGAACATCGCCTCATGTTCCCTGGGCGCGGCACAGGCCGGGTTGGACATGACCTTGCAATACATGTCAGAACGCAAGGCCTTTGGAAAATCCATCGATCAGTTTCAGGCCCTGCAATTCCGCCTTGCGGATATGGAGATTGAACTGCAGGCCGCACGCACCTTTCTGCGCCAAGCAGCCTGGAAACTGGATCAGGGCGCGCCTGACGCAACCAAGTTCTGCGCCATGGCCAAGAAATTCGTGACCGAGACCGGGTCGAAGGTCGTGGATCAATGTCTGCAACTTCATGGCGGCTACGGCTATCTGGCCGACTATGGCATCGAAAAGCTTGTGCGCGATCTGCGGGTGCACCAGATATTGGAAGGCACGAACGAGATCATGCGCGTGATCGTTGCGCGCCAGATGATTGCATAAGGCTAAAGGGTCTATGTCCGATATCGACATTCGCACAACCGGGCGCGCCGGGCGCATCACACTGACCCGCCCTAAGGCGCTGAACGCCATGACTTATGACATGTGCATGGCCATCGACACTGCCCTGCGCAACTGGCGTGAGGATGATGCGGTTGATCTGATCATTTTCGATGCCGAGGGTGACAAAGCATTTTGCTCGGGCGGGGACATTGCCGAACTTTATCAGACAGGAACGCAGGGCAATTTCACCTATGGACAGACCTTTTGGCGTGATGAATACCGGCTGAACGCACTTATCTTTGAATATCCCAAACCTGTCGTCAGCTTCCTGCAAGGGTTCACCATGGGCGGCGGCGTTGGCATTGGCTGCCATGGCAGCCACCGGATTGTTGGCGAAAGTTCCCAGATCGCTATGCCGGAATGTTCTATCGGGCTGGTTCCTGATGTTGGCGGCACCCTGATGCTGGCTCTCGCCCCTGGCCGGTTGGGAGAGTTCCTGGGCACCACAGGCCATCGCATGGGGCCTGCCGATGCGATCCTTGCAGGCTTCGCCGATCACTTCATCCCACAGGATCAGTGGGCAGACCTGATCGAAATGCTGGAAGCCTCCGGCAATACCGATTTGATCGCAGAACACGCGGTAACACCGCCCAACGGCGACCTTGCCGATCTGCAATCCGAAATCGATGACAGCTTTGGCGGTGAAACACTTGGCGATATCCTCACCAACCTGCGTGGAAACGGATCAGAGTTCGCGGCGAAAGCGCTTGCCAAGCTCGAGCGCAACGCGCCGCTGTCAACCGCCTGCACGGTCGAGATGCTGCACCGCCTGCGCGGGGCCGCGCTGACCATGCATCGGGCGCTGGAAATGGAATACCGTTTCACCTTCCGCGCCATGCAGCACGGTGACCTGTTGGAGGGCATTCGGGCGCAGATCATCGACAAGGATCGCAATCCCCGCTGGCAATACGCGGATATGATCGTGCCTGCGGTCGCGGTTTCAAAGATGTTGCAGCCCCTGGGCAAGGACGCCCTGACTTTCGAGGAGGAATAAGTCATGCAAATCGGGTTCATCGGGCTGGGCAACATGGGCGCACCCATGGCGGCCAATCTGGCAAAAGCCGGCCATCGGGTGCGCGGGTTCGATACCGCCGAGGTCAGTGTCGATGGCGTGGAAGTGGCTGAAACCGCCGCCGATGCCGTTCATGGAGCCGATGTTGTTATAACGATGCTGCCAAACGGCGCTATACTCCGAGTTGTCGCAAATCAGATCATCCCTCATATGCAATCTGGCTCTACACTGGTCGATTGCTCCACCGTCGATGTCGACAGCGCGCGCGCCGTGGCTGATCAAGCCAATGCCACGGGCTTGCTATCGGTCGACGCGCCCGTTTCAGGTGGGATCGGCGGCGCCTCCGCCGGTACGCTTACTTTCATGGCAGGTGGAACCAATGAAGCCTTTGCCAAAGCCGCCCCCCTATTCGACATTATGGGTCAAAAGGCGGTGCATTGCGGCGAGGCCGGGGCCGGACAAGCGGCCAAGATTTGCAACAACATGATCCTCGGGGTTACCATGATCGCCACCTGCGAAGCCTTTGCCTTGGCTGACAAATTGGGACTGGACCGTCAAAAGATGTTCGATGTAGTCAGCACCTCATCTGGCTACAGCTGGACGATGAATGCCTATTGCCCGGCACCCGGCGTTGGCCCGACCAGCCCTGCAGACAATGGCTATCAACCGGGTTTTGCCGCCGAGTTGATGTTGAAAGACCTGCGCCTCAGCCAACAAGCCGCCGACAGCGCCGATGCGGATACCCCAATGGGCCAAGCCGCCACACAGCTTTACGAACAATTTGTCGAAACAGAAAATGGCCTGGGTCGGGATTTCTCGGCCATGCTGCCCAGGTTCGAGAAACGCGGTCGCAGCTAACGCGCTGCGATCCATCCTTCATCTCGCCAAAAACACGTCGGAGCGCGAGGCAGAGCCTCGCTTCCTTACCGACTAATACAATACACCCTACTCAGCCGCGACACGCGTCCCAGACAGCATGGGTTTGAGATACCGGCCCGTATGGCTGCGTTCGACCTCGGCCACGTCTTCCGGCGTACCGGTCGCCACGATCTCACCACCTCCATCGCCGCCTTCAGGGCCGATATCAATGATGTGGTCTGCGGTTTTCACAACGTCCAGATTGTGTTCGATCACGACAACGGTGTTCCCTTGATCGACCAATTCATGAAGCACTTCCAAGAGTTTACGCACATCCTCGAAATGTAGACCTGTCGTCGGTTCATCCAGAATATACAGCGTCCGCCCGGTCGAGCGTTTGCTGAGCTCTTTTGACAGTTTCACCCGCTGTGCCTCGCCCCCCGACAAGGTCGTGGCCTGCTGACCAACCTTGATGTAACCCAGCCCCACGCGCGCCAGAGCATCCATCTTGTCGCGGATCGAGGGCACCGCCTTGAAGAACTCCTGCGCATCCTCCACGGTCATATCCAGCACGTCAGCGATGGATTTGCCTTTGAACTTTATCTCCAGCGTCTCGCGGTTGTACCGTGCGCCTTTGCAGGTTTCGCAGGTGACATAGACATCAGGCAGAAAGTGCATCTCGATCTTGATGACGCCGTCGCCCTGGCAGGCCTCACACCGCCCCCCTTTGACGTTGAAGCTGAACCGCCCTGGCTTGTACCCGCGTGCCTTCGCCTCAGGCAGTCCGGCGAACCAGTCACGGATCGGGGTGAACGCCCCGGTGTAGGTCGCTGGATTGGACCGCGGCGTACGCCCAATCGGTCGCTGGTCAATGTCGATAACCTTGTCCAGATGCTCTAACCCTTTGATCGTCTCGCAAGGGGCCGGAGTTTGCCGCGCGCCGTTCAACCGCATCGAGGCGGTTTTGAACAATGTCTCAATCGTCAGTGTCGACTTCCCCCCGCCGGACACGCCCGTGACACAGACAAACTTGCTCAGCGGAAAATCTGCGGTCACATTCTTGAGGTTATTGCCCGTCGCTTTCACAACGGTCAGCTTCTTGCCGTTGCCTTTGCGCCGCTCAGTCGGGACCGCAATCTCGCGTGTTCCGGCCAGATATTGCCCGGTGACCGAGGCCGCATCTGCCGCAATTTCGCCCGGAGTACCTTTGCTGACAACCTGCCCGCCGTGCACACCGGCACCGGGGCCGATGTCGAAGACGTAATCCGCCTCGCGGATTGCTTCTTCGTCATGCTCGACCACGATCACGGTATTGCCCTGATCCCGCAGGTTCTTGAGCGTCCCCAGCAACCGATCATTATCGCGCTGGTGCAACCCGATAGAGGGTTCATCCAGCACATACAAAACGCCGGTCAGGCCCGAGCCGATCTGGCTGGCCAACCGGATACGCTGGCTTTCACCACCGGACAAAGTGCCACTTGAACGTGACAGCGTAAGGTATTCCAAACCGACGTTATTCAAGAACCCCAGCCGTTCGCGGATTTCCTTCAAAATAGCCCGCGCGATCTCATTCTTCTGTACCGAAAGATGGTTTGGTGCATCCTCAACCCAGGCCAGCGCCTCTCGGATTGACATCTCAACAACCTGCCCGACATGCAGACCGGCGATCTTCACGGCCAGCGCTTCGGGGCGCAGGCGATACCCTTCGCAGGTCCCGCAGGGACGATTGTTCTGATACCGCTCGAACTCTTCGCGAATCCATGCACTGTCGGTCTCGCGATAGCGGCGCTTCATATTCGGGATCACGCCCTCAAAACTACGGGTGACCTGATAGACCCGACCACCCTCGTCGTAACGGAACTGGATTTCCTCATCCCCCGATCCTCGTAGGAACACCTGTTGCACCTTCTTGGGTAAATCTTTCCAGGGGGTGTTCTTGTCGAACTCATAATGCCGTGCGATGGCCTCGATAGTTTGCAGAAAGTACGGAGACTTACCCTTCCGCCACGGGGCCAAGGCCCCATCATACAGTTTCAATGTCTGGTCCGGCACAACCAGCCGTTCGTCAAAGAACAGCTCCACCCCCAAGCCGTCACAATCCGGGCAAGCGCCAAACGGCGCGTTGAAGGAAAACAACCGGGGTTCGATCTCAGGGATAGTGAAGCCACTAACCGGGCAGGCAAAATTCTCGCTGAACGTGATACGCTCTGGGTCACCTTCACGCGGGGCCGTTTCCAGAACGGCAATGCCATCCGCCAGGTCCAAAGCGGTGCGCAGACTGTCAGCCAGCCGGGTCTCCATCCCTTCGCGGACCACCAACCGGTCGACCACCACGTCGATATCGTGACGGAATTTTTTGTCCAATGTGGGTGGTTCGTCCAGCTCGTAAAAGTCACCGTCGACCTTTACACGCTGAAAGCCCTGCTTGCGCAGTTCCAGAAACTCTTTCTTATATTCGCCTTTCCGGTCCCTCACGATGGGGGCCAGTAGATATCCCCGCGTCCCCTCCTCCATCTTCATGATCCGATCGACCATATCCTGCACCTGTTGTGCTTCGATCGGTAGACCCGTTGCGGGGCTATAGGGCGTCCCTGCCCGAGCGAACAACAGGCGCAGATAGTCGTAAATCTCGGTTACGGTCCCCACGGTCGAACGTGGGTTTTTCGACGTGGTCTTCTGCTCAATCGAGATTGCCGGCGAAAGACCACTGATGTGGTCCACATCCGGCTTTTCCATCATATCCAGGAACTGACGCGCATAGGCGGACAGGCTTTCGACATACCGGCGCTGACCCTCGGCATAGATCGTATCAAAGGCCAGTGAGGACTTGCCCGAACCGGACAGGCCGGTGATCACCACCAGCTGATCCCGAGGGATATCGACGTCGATCCCCTTGAGGTTATGTTCGCGCGCACCGCGCACTTCGATGTTCTTCAGCTCAGCCATTCAGGCCCCCAACCACATAAGTGTCCTAGAAATAGGCGAGCGGCGCTGAGTCTCCAACAGAAAAGTTAGAACAAAGGTGGAACTTTCGGATTATTGCCGACACATTCTGACAGCATGCAACGCAAACGCGCAGGGCACGGCCTGCATTTTGATGACATGATATGATCGAAGGAAAATGGCGCGGTTGACGGGGCTCGAACCCGCGACCCCCGGCGTGACAGGCCGGTACTCTAACCAACTGAGCTACAACCGCGCATTTTGGGTCTATGTCCGATCCGTTTGCCCGGATCAAAGGCTGGCAGTGATGGCGCGGTTGACGGGGCTCGAACCCGCGACCCCCGGCGTGACAGGCCGGTACTCTAACCAACTGAGCTACAACCG